>NZ_JBQSVB010000006.1:0-290615 GCF_052376015.1 Ewingella sp. AOP8-B2-18 | reverse complement strand
TCGAGAAACCTTCCAGACGCTTTCGTACAGAATCTCTCCAGTCTGCGTGGCAAACTATCCCTTTTGAATTGGGGAAATCAGCATGCTAATTGGCTACATTCGCGTATCAACAAATGACCAAAACACCGATCTACAGCGTCAGGCGTTAATCTGTGCAGGTTGCGAGCAGATTTTTGATGACAAAATTAGCGGAAAATCCACCGAACGGCCGGGCTTGAAGAGAGCTATCCGGCACATGCGCGCTGGCGACACGCTGGTTGTGTGGAAATTGGATAGATTAGGTCGTAGCGTTCGCCATCTCATTACATTGGTCGAAGAGCTGAAAACTAAAGGCATTCATTTTCGAAGCCTGACGGACAGCATAGACACCGGCACCGCCATGGGGCGCTTCTTTTTTCACGTCATGAGCGCGCTGGCCGAAATGGAAAGAGAGCTTATCGTTGAGCGCACAATGGCCGGTCTGGCAGCAGCACGCGCTCAAGGTCGCATTGGCGGACGCAAACGCCTGATGACTGAATCGGTGGTCGAGCAAGCGAAGCGCTTGTTTGCTAATGGCGAAAGCTTGCAGCGAATTGCTCTCGCGCTGGATGTCTCTCCAAAAACACTCTACAAATATGTTCCGGCTACCGAGCAACAGGCGCTACGGGCAAGGCTCCAATAGTCTGTAAAAGCTCAATTAACACTATTTTTTTACTTTTTGCCCCCCGCCCTGTTGTGCCATTCCCCCCACGCCTGCCATCGAGTGCAGGCTTCTCTCTTTGTCGGCATCCTTGCTTCACCACCCACAAAAAGAGAGTCAACCCGATGGCTGATTATCACCACGGCGTACGTGTTATTGAAATCAACGACGGTACACGCGTTATTTCCACTGTTTCAACCGCTGTTATCGGCTTGGTTTGTACTGCCGAAGACGCGGACAAAACCCTGTTCCCACTCAACACTCCGGTGCTGATCACCGACGTCCTGGCTGCCAGCGGCAAGGCGGGTAAAACCGGCACGCTCGGCCCGGCACTGCTGGCAATCGCCGACCAATGTAAGCCGGTGACGGTGGTTGTGCGCGTTGCTGAAGGCGAAGATGAGGCAGCGACGACCACCAACATCATCGGCGGTTCTGATGCCAACGGTCGCTACACCGGCATGAAAGCCCTGCTTTCGGCACAAGCCGAACTGGGCGTTAAGCCGCGCATTCTTGGCGTACCTGGGCATGACAACCAGGCCGTTGCGACGGCGCTGGCGGCAGTTTGCCAACAGCTGCGCGCTTTCGGCTATGTCAGCGTTTATGGTGCGAAAACCATTTCTGACGCCATTAAGTACCGCGAGAACTTCAGCCAGCGCGAGCTGATGCTGATCTGGCCTGATTTCGTTAACTGGAACACCACAACCAGCCAGTCTGATATTGCCTATGCTTCAGCGCGGGCGCTGGGCCTCCGTGCCAAAATCGACCAGGAAACTGGCTGGCATAAAACCCTGTCTAACGTCGGCGTCAACGGCGTAACCGGCCTGTCCGCCAGCGTGTTCTGGGACTTGCAAGCTACCGGCACCGACGCAGACCTGCTGAACGAAGCCAGCGTCACCACGCTGGTACGCAAAGATGGCTTCCGTTTTTGGGGCAACCGCACCTGTAGCGACGACCCACTTTTCGCCTTTGAAAACTACACCCGCACAGCACAAGTTCTGGCTGACACCATGGCCGAAGCGCACATGTGGGCGGTCGATAAGCCACTCACGCCGTCCCTGATCCGCGACATGATTGACGGCATCAAAGCCAAAATGCGCGAGATGAAATCCGCGGGTTACATCATTGATGGCAACTGCTGGTATGACGAATCGGCCAACACGCCTGAGACGCTGAAAGCGGGCAAGCTGTACATCGATTACGACTACACGCCGGTTCCACCACTTGAAGATCTGACCCTGCGCCAACGCATCACCGATAAATATCTGGTGAACTTTGCCGCCTCCGTGAACAGCTAAGGAGAATTTGACTCATGGCACTCCCTAAGAAACTGAAATACCTGAACCTGTTCAATGACGGGAACAGCTACCTCGGCGTGGTCTCCTCGCTGACTCTGCCAAAACTGACTCGCAAGCTGGAAAACTACCGTGGCGGCGGCATGAGCGGCTCGGTCTCCGTGGACTTCGGCCTGGACGACGACGCGCTGGCGCTGGAATGGACCATCGGCGGCATGGACGAACTGGTGTTGCAGCAGTGGGGCAGCACGGCGGATATCCCGCTGCGCTTTGCTGGCTCCTTCCAGCGTGACGACACTGGCGATATCTCCGCAGTCGAAGTGGTGATGCGCGGCCGCCACAAAGAGTTCGACTTCGGCGAATACAAGCAAGGCGAAGACACCGAAACCAAGATTTCGACCCAGTGTACTTACTTCAAGCTGACCATTGATGGCAAAGAGCTGATTGAAGTCGACACCGTCAACATGGTTGAAATCGTCAACGGCGTTGATCGTCTGGCAGAGCATCGCTCGGCGCTCGGCCTGTAATCCCCCCTGCTCTCTAGCCGGCAGCAATTGCCGGCTTCTTTTGCATTAGTCTCCAATATCGTATCGAGGAAATCTCATGAGCACAGTTGAAAACCACGACAACACCGTCATTCTTGATGTCCCGCTAAAGCGCGGCGACGTAGAAATTAGTGAAATTCAGGTGACCAAACCCAATGCGGGTAGCCTGCGCGGTATCGGCCTGGCGGCGCTGGCGAACGCCGACGTTGACGCATTGATCACCATTCTTCCCCGCATCACCTACCCGAACCTGACCAAAGAAGAGTGCTCACGCCTGGAGTTGCCGGACCTGATTGCGCTGGCAGGCAAGGTGATCGGTTTTTTATCGCCGAAACAGGACGGGTAGAGATATCCCCCCGCCTGACCGTGGATGATCTCATGGCAGATATCGCGGTGATTTTTCATTGGCCGCCGTCCGAGATGGACGGCATGTCGCTAACCGAACTGATGAACTGGCGATATAAGGCGTTGCAACGCAGCGGAGTAAAAACTGATGAGTAATCTTGAGCAAATGCCCGAGACGCTGGGGCGGATCAGGCAAGAAATGTTGTCATTAGCGCAGGCCAGTGCCGACGTGTGGGCGCGCCTTAGGACCCCGCCTCCAATGACCTTGTTCAGCATGGTCACCAGTGACATTCGCGAGGCAAGTAAGGAGTTAATTTCGTTCAACCAGCAGAGTAAAGCGATCAATAAGCTGGAGTCGACACAGGACAAAATGCAGCTGAGCCGCCAACGGCTAGACAGCGCTAAGGCTCGCGTTGTCTCACTGGAGGCAGATATTCATCTGTCTGCACCTGAAAACCACTCTGCCGTGCAGCAGCAGATTCTGCAAGAAGCCCGGAGTATCAGCGCTAAACAGTTTAAAAAGCATGAGATTTTGAGTAAATCGGTCAGCAAGCAAACTGAATCACTGCGCGCCAAAGGGATTAACACCGATGATATTCCGGCGGAGAAACTGCGTGTTCAAGATCAGATCCAGACGACGGCTGCCAGTCGTCAGCAATCGCTGGAGCTCAAAGGCAATCTGATTGGGCAAAAGTATAAAAATCGCCAACAGAGTGTTTCTCAACTTAAAAACGCGAGTGCTTCAGCCAAGGCTTTCGCACAACCTAAACTTGAGTTGGCAAAAAGCCTGCTCAAGCCCGGCGCCGATTTAGAGGCAGGGCTGTCTGAGGTGCAAGCCATGCTGCACCTGAATAATGGCGATTCGCGCACGGCGGCGCTGCGCAAACAGAGTTTGTCGATGGCGGCTTCTGGCCATGCGCCTTCCGAAGTTGTGGCGAAGCAAAAAGAGCTGGCTAAAGGCGGCATGAGTGCCGATCAGGTGTTGGCTCAGACTCCGGTGGCGCTGAACGGCGCAACGCCAGCAGAGCAAATGGCCGTCACGGTCAAAGGCGACAATCTGGATGGCGATATCACCAAGTTGTTCGCCAGCTGGGACACCATCCGCATCAACCTGTTTGCAGGCCAAAGCGACGCATTGCGCCAGCTAACCCAGACCGCCACCGGCTGGCTGAACACCCTCAACACCTGGATAACCGATAACCCACAGATGGTGAACGCCCTGCTCGGTCTGGCTTTAGGCGTCACCGGCTTGATTAGCGGGCTGGGCTTCTTAGGCGGCGTTATCGCGCCGGTGCTGAGTGGCGTAAATATGCTGATGGCGGGTGCCGGGTTGCTGGGGACGGTGTTTAGCGGCGCGGGCGGCATTATGGCCGGAGCCTTTGCTGCAGTTGGCGGTCCGGTCGTGGCGCTTATCGCCATTATTGCCGGTATCGCTATTGTGGTAGCGCAGCTATGGGAGCCGATCAAAGCCTTTGTTGGCGGTGTTATTGAAGGTTTTACTGCCGCTATGGGTCCGGTCAGTGACGCTTTCACCCCCTTCAAAGCCGCCTTGGGCTGGATAACCGACCTATTTAAGCCCATTGAATTTACTCAAGAAACACTGAATGGCGTAGGAGATGTTGGCAAGAAAGTGGGGGCTGCCATTGCACAACTGTTTATAGATTTAAATGAGGCCTTCTCACAGATGGGGACAGTGTTTAATTGGGTTCGTAAGGGAATAGATTCATTATTTGGTTGGAATAAGTCCGATGACAAGGAGTCATCAGGCAGTGCCTCTGCTGAGCCAAATGCACCGTTATTTGGCGACAGCGCATCACCTAGCGGCGGTACCCTCAACCTGTATCAACCCGCGAAGACGAATACCTCAAACTCATTAACTGACAACCGTTCCACCACATTTAACTTAAGTTACAACACAACTAACGGTGCTGATAAAGACCAATTTACTGGTTGGTTCAACGACGCCATCAATCAGCGCGAATGGAATAAAACCAACGACCGGCTAGGCCAGTTTGGCTATGGAGGTATGTACTCATGATGATGACGCTAGGTTTATTTGTCTTCAAACTCAGAACCTTACCCTATCAGACTTTGAAAAGAGACGTCGGCTACGGCTGGGTGGAAAATAAGCGCGTTGGACAACGCCCGATCACTCAATACCTTGGCTTGGGTACCGAAACTATCACCCTCACCGGTCAGCTCTTGCCGGAAGTCACCGGAGGCCAGACCTACCTGCAAGTGTTTGAAAGTATGGCGGACTCGGGGCGAGCTTGGCCGCTAATTGAAGGTAGCGGCACCATCTATGGCATGTTTGTGGTTCAAAGCTTTAATCACACCAACTCACAGCTAAACACCGATGGCCGGGCGCGTAATATCAGCTTTGAACTGACGCTTAAACGCGTCGATGAGTCCTATGCGGCCATGTTCGGTGATCTACAGGAGCAGGCAAAGGGGTTGTATAACAAGGCGAGTAACACCGTAAAACAACTCTTTCCTAATGGAGTAAGCCTATGATAACCCAACTACAATTGCCCGCTGGGGCGAAAATCATGCCTGACTTTATGCTGAGCGTAGAAGATAAAGCTTTAGAAAGAAACGTCAGCGAGCGCGTGATGTCATTGCAAATGACCGACAACAGCGGTTTTGCCGCTGATATGCTAAATATCACTTTTGATGATAGTGATGGCGCATTCCAAATGCCCGAGCGCGGCACCGTTTTGAGCCTAAGTCTGGGCTGGGCGGGTCAAAACCTGATTGGCTGTGGCCGTTTTGTGGTAGATACCGTGATACACAAAGGAGCACCGGACACTCTCGACGTCACTGCAAGAAGTGCCGACTTGCGTGAATCAATGAACACTCAGGGAAGTTATTCTTACGATGACACCACTCTGGGTGCGATCGTTAATCTGATATCTCGCCGTAATAAGCTGCCTCCGGCAAACTTATTGCCGGAAATGGCGGCGATAAAGATTGCCCATATTGACCAGACTGGCGAAACCGATGCCTTCTTCCTTATGCGGCTGGCGCAAATGTATGGCGCTCAGGCTACGGTAAAGTACGGCCAAATTATCTTTATCAAGCCGGGGTATGGCATCACGGGTTCGGGTAAAGCTATCCCATGGATGACAATTGAACGTTCGGACGGTGACACGCATTCATTTAAATTATCCGACGTGCTGGCCTACAGCGGCGTAAAAGCCAAATGGCATGATGTGAAAAAGGGGCAATCCAATAAGGTCGGCGTGCAGCGAACCGAGAAGGCAAATAGCAGTGCTAAGGTGTCGCATCCTAATGCTAAAACACCGGCATCGCCAAGTGCTGCGGGAAGCGCCAAGGAGGAGAGTTACATCTCTGGCTCCAATAAGAAAGTACTGGAGCTGAATAAAATTTATCCCGATGAGGAGTCTGCTACTCGCGCGGCTGATGCGATTTTTAAGCAGATCCAATATGACGCTGCCACCTTCGACATAACTTTGGCCTTAGGCAGGGCTGACCTGTTCGCGCAAACTCCCGTGACTGTCAGTGGTTTTAAAGACGTGATTGACCAGCAGCGCTGGATCATCGATTCCGTGGTTCATGATGTTGCTGGACAGGGGTTCGTCACCACCTTGAAATTGAAGGTATATGTAGAGGATATTACTTACCAAGCAACTTCAATATAATATAAACTTGCTTTTGCGAGATTCATGTTTCATAATCACTCCAACGCTTACCCAAACGCTGGAGGTTTTTATGATGCATTGCCCACTTTGCGGAAAAGTCGCTCATACCCGCTCGAGCCGCTATCTCAGTGAATCTACGAAAGAACGTTATCATCAGTGCCAGAATATTGAATGCAGCTGCACCTTTGCGACTCACGAATCCGTGGCTCGGGTTATTTCCAAGCCGGGTGCGAATTTGCAAGCTGGAATGCGCGCAGTCTAAGCTTCTTCAGTATCGACAACACCCTCTATTTTTTGCTCCTCCCTTTGCCTGCTACCCCGCAGGCTTTTTTGTGTAGCCAATTTGTAGTCACTGAGCACAAAAAAAGGGGTTAGCCTATGGCTAACCCCTTGTTCTATATTAACTATTAGATGTCGCGTTAGCGATACCTTAGTTAAGACGCTCTTTGATACGAGCTGACTTACCAGTACGCTCACGCAGGTAGTACAGTTTAGCTTTACGAACGGCACCACGACGTTTAACAGCAATGCTGTCGATTACTGGGGAGTGAGTTTGGAATACACGCTCAACACCTTCGCCGTTAGAAATTTTGCGAACAGTGAATGCAGAGTGCAGACCGCGGTTACGGATAGCGATAACCACGCCCTCGAATGCCTGCAGACGCTTTTTAGAACCTTCAACGACCCATACCTTAACTTCCACGGAATCACCCGGACGGAATGAAGGTACGTCTTGCTTCATCTGCTCTTGTTCGATTTGTTTAATGATATTGCTCATAATATGTCTCTTACCCTAGGTAAACTGATATATCGGGAGGGCTCAGCGCTAAGCTTGAGCGTTCCCTTCATAGTCTTGTTGACTGAGTCGATGTTCCTTTTGGAACTCTCTCAGCAACACCTCTTGCTCGTCAGTCAGAGCTAGGTTTTCTAGAAGTTCAGGTCTTCTAAGCCAGGTTCGACCCAGCGACTGTTTCAGGCGCCAGCGACGTATATCAGCATGATTTCCCGACAGCAGAACTGGCGGTACCTCCATACCTTCTAACACTTCAGGGCGGGTGTAGTGAGGGCAATCCAGCAAACCATCCGCAAAAGAATCTTCCTCTGCTGAGGCCTGACGACCCAAGACGCCCGGTATAAAGCGGGAGACTGAATCAATCAGCGTCATTGCCGGTATTTCTCCACCACTAAGAACGTAATCGCCAATTGACCATTCTTCGTCAATTTCGGTTTTGATCACGCGCTCATCAATCCCTTCATAACGACCACAAACCAGAATAATTTTCTGGTGGGCCGCCAGTTCGCAAACACCGGTTTGATCCAGTTTGCGACCCTGAGGTGAAAGATAAATCACTTTCACACCTTCGCCTGCCGCCGCTTTAGCTGCGTGGATCGCTTCCCGCAAGGGTTGCACCATCATCAGCATTCCGGGACCGCCGCCGTAAGGCCGCTCATCCACGGTACGATGTCGATCGTATGCGAAGTCACGAGGACTCCAGCAATTTACGCTCAACAGGCCATTCTTTACTGCCCGGCCAGTTACCCCGTAATCGGTAATTGCGCGGAACATCTCAGGAAACAGGCTAATTATACCGATCCACATAGCCCACTCCCTTCAAACGATTGTCCACCCAACCTGCCTTTAGCTACTTCGGTACAAAATACGTCAGTAAAAGCTACGGAGGTCAAAAACCAGGATCCCAATCTACTTCAATACTTTGAGTAGTGAGATCGACTTTCTTGATAACCTGCCCATCGAGGAACGGAATCAACCGCTCCTTGATTCCGAATGCATCCTTCAGGTTTGCTTTTACAACCATCACATCGTTAGAACCGGTTTCCATCATATCGATGACTTTGCCCAGCTCGTAACCGGAAGTTGTCACTACCTGGCAACCAAAAAGGTCTTTCCAGTAATAGTCACCCTCTTCCAGTGGTGGAAGTTGCTTTGAATCGACGATAATTTCGCAATTAGTCAGAAGATTCGCGGCATCGCGATCATCAACGCCTTTGACTTTGATAATCAGATCCTGAGTGTGGCGTTTCCAGCCTTCCAGCTCGATAACTTGCCACTGACCACCCCGTTGGATAAACCACGGTTGGTATTCGAAGATGCTTTCGGCGTCTTCGGTGGATGAAAACACTCTGAGCCAACCGCGAATGCCGTACGTTGACCCCATTTTGCCGAGAACTATCGGCTCAGCGGGCGTCACTGGATTGAGTTGTTTGCTCATTGTTACCACCGCGACAGATTAAGCCGCTTTCTTAGCGTCTTTGATCAGCGCGTGAACGCGATCAGAAACGGTTGCACCCAGTTCTTGCCAGTGGGCAATACGATCCAGGTCCAGACGCAGTGCTTCAGCCTGGCCAGAAGCCAATGGGTTGAAGAAACCTACGCGCTCGATGAAACGACCATCACGAGCGTTGCGGCTGTCGGTCACTACTACTTGATAAAACGGACGCTTTTTTGCGCCGCCACGTGCTAAACGAATTGTTACCATAACATCCTCTTTAGTTAATAGAACAACCAGACCCCATCGGGGAACGGGGTCTGGTTGCAATATAAAAAGCCCGAAAATTTTACTCATTTTGGCGCAAAAAGCAATCGAAAGCGTAGATTAACCCCGACGCTATTTGCTTGAGTGAGGTAACTGGCTAAAAAGCTAGCCAGTTATGTTGATTAACGGCCTGGGAAACCCGGTGGCATCATACCCTTCATGCCACGCATCATTTTGGCCATGCCGCCTTTCTTCATCTTCTTCATCATGCGTTGCATGTCGTCGAATTGTTTGAGTAAGCGGTTTACGTCTTGAACCTGCATACCGGAACCCAGCGCGATACGGCGCTTACGGGAACCTTTGATAATTTCAGGCTTGGCGCGCTCTTTCAACGTCATCGAGTTGATGATGGCCTCCATGCGAACCAGCACTTTATCGTCCATCTGTGACTTCACGTTGTCCGGCAGCTGACCCACGCCCGGCAGTTTGCTCATCATGTTGGCCATGCCGCCCATGTTGCGCATTTGCTTGAGTTGATCGAGGAAGTCGGTCAAATCGAAGCCGTCACCCTTCTTCAGCTTGCTCGCCAGCTTCTCAGCCTGCGCGCGGTCAACTTTGCTCTCAATATCTTCGATAAGCGACAGAACGTCGCCCATTCCCAGAATGCGGGAAGCCACGCGATCCGGGTGGAAAGGCTCGAGCGCGTCGGTTTTCTCACCCATACCGAGGAATTTAATCGGCTTGCCGGTGATGTGGCGAATAGACAGCGCGGCACCGCCACGGGCATCACCATCGACTTTCGTCAGGATCACGCCGGTTAATGGCAGAGCTTCGTTAAAGGCTTTGGCGGTGTTCGCCGCATCCTGACCGGTCATGGCGTCGACCACAAACAGGGTTTCAACCGGCTTAATAGCGGCGTGAACCTGTTTAATCTCTTCCATCATCGCTTCGTCGACGTGTAAACGGCCGGCGGTATCGACAATCAGGACATCATAGAATTTGAGTTTAGCTTGCTGCAGCGCGCGGTTAACGATATCAACCGGCTTCTCTTGCGCATCAGACGCAAAGAAATCCACACCGACTTGTTCAGCCAGCGTTTCCAACTGCTTGATCGCCGCCGGACGGTAAACGTCGGCAGAGACAACCAGCACTTTTTTCTTTTTCTTCTCTTTAAGGAATTTCGCCAGTTTACCGACACTGGTGGTTTTACCCGCACCTTGCAGACCCGCCATCAGCACCACGGCCGGCGGCTGCGCGGCGAGGTTCAGCTCGGCGTTAGCCTCGCCCATGGCTGTTTCCAGCTCTTTCTGGACGATCTTGACGAATTCCTGCCCTGGCGTGAGGCTCTTGTTGACTTCATGGCCAACGGCGCTCTCTTTCACCCGGTTAATGAAGTCGCGCACCACTGGCAGAGCAACGTCCGCCTCAAGCAGCGCCATGCGAACTTCACGCAGCGTTTCTTTAATGTTCTCTTCGGTCAGCCGCCCACGGCCGCTGATATTGCGCAGTGTGCGCGACAATCGATCGCTTAAATTCTCAAACATCGTCTCTTGCTCAACGTAATGACAGGCCGCCTTAGCGACACAATTGCGGGATTATAACACGAAGCGTTGACGATCTCTGCTTTGGCGTCTCAGATAGGTTGGAGCGTGACGTGCGTAACGTTATACTGTCAGTCTCATTCATTTTTGATGCTAACGAACGCTATGTCAGTTTTTGCACTTGTCGCCATGTTGGCCTATCTGCTCAGCCTTGCCCTGATCGTTCCTAGTATTATCAGGAACAAAAGTGCATATCGGCGTTTAGCATTGATTTCGGTGATCGTCGCGCTGGTTTGCCACGCGGTGGCGCTCCAGCAACGCATCTTCGATGTCAGTACGGGTCAGAACCTAAGCTTGGTCAATATCGGCTCGGTCATCAGTCTGATCATCTGTACGGTAATGACCATCGTCGCTTCGCGCAACCGTGGCTGGTTTATTTTACCCATTGTTTACAGCTTTGCGCTGATCAATCTGGCCTTTGTGACCTTCCTGCCGGGCGAATTCATTACTCATTTGGAGGAGAGCAAAGGGCTGCTGGTGCATATCGGCCTGGCCCTGTTCTCTTACGCCACTTTAATTATTGCGGCGCTCTATGCCCTGCAACTGGCGTGGCTGGACTATCAGCTGAAGAACAAGCGGCTGTCATTCACCGCGGATATGCCGCCGCTGATGACCATTGAGCGTAAGCTGTTCCACATCACCCAAGTTGGGGTGATTTTGCTGACCCTGACGTTATGCACCGGCCTGCTTTATATGGACAATTTGTTCAGCCGGGAAAATATCGACAAGGCGGTATTGTCGATTCTCGCATGGTTTGTCTATATCGTTTTGCTGTGGGGGCACTATCATGAAGGTTGGCGCGGTCGTCGCGTGGTGTGGTTTAGCATGGTAGGAGCAGTATTGCTGACGCTGGCCTATTTTGGCAGCCGCATGATTCAGCAGTTCATGACTCACTAATAAACATTGGCGGATTGATCGCCATCTATCTCATAAAGAAGGAATCTCCCGTTGGAGCACGTCTCGACAACTACCCTCATTATCACGCTGATCATTATGGTAGTGGTTTCGGCTTATTTTTCTGCCTCCGAGACCGGCATGATGACTCTCAACCGCTATCGGTTACGCCACCTTGCCAAGCAGGGCAATCGCGGTGCCCGCCGTGTGGAAAAACTTCTTAAGCGCCCGGACCAACTGATCAGCCTGGTGCTTATCGGCAACAACCTGGTCAATATCCTTGCTTCTGCACTGGCAACAATTGTGGGTATCCGCCTATATGGCGACGCCGGTGTGGCGATTGCGACCGGTATTCTGACCTTTGTGGTTCTGCTGTTTGCCGAAGTATTGCCGAAGACTTTTGCCGCGCTGAATCCTGAGCGTATCGCCTTCCCAAGCAGCCTGCTGCTGCGCCCGCTGCAAACCATTATGATGCCGCTGGTGTGGATCCTCAACAGCCTGTCACGCCTGCTGATGCGCATGTTTGGGGTAAAAACCAACGTGGGGATCAGTGACGCGGTGAGTAAAGAAGAGCTGCGCACCATCGTGAATGAGTCCCGCTCGCAAATTTCTCGTCGCAATCAGGACATGCTGCTTTCGGTGCTGGATCTGGAAAAAGTCACCGTGGACGACATCATGGTGCCGCGCAATGAGATTGTGGGTATCGACATCAATGACGACTGGAAGTCAATCATTCGCCAGCTGACGCACTCCCCGCACGGGCGCATCATGCTGTATCGCAACTCTCTGGATGATGCCATTGGCATGCTGCGCCTGCGCGAAGCCTATCGCCTGATGACCGAGAAAAAAGAGTTCACCAAAGAGAACCTACTGCGCGCCGCAGATGAAATCTACTTCATTCCAGAAGGTACGCCGCTCAACATTCAGTTAGTGAAGTTCCAGCGAAACAAGAAGAAAGTGGGCATCGTGGTCGACGAATATGGCGATATTCAGGGCCTGGTGACGGTGGAAGACATCCTTGAAGAGATTGTCGGCGACTTTACTACCTCGATGTCACCTACCCTCGCGGAAGAAGTCACGCCGCAGAGCGATGGCTCAGTCGTGATTGAAGGCAGTGCCAACGTGCGTGAATTGAATAAAGCCTTCAACTGGACATTGCCGGAAGATGGCCCGCGCACCATGAACGGAATGCTGCTTGAAGTGCTGGAAGAAATTCCGAAAGTGGGCGCTCACCTACGCATTGAGAATTACGAGGTGGAGATTCTGGCGGTGCAGGACAATATGATTAAACAAGTTCAGGTGCGACCGATGCAGTCACTGCAAACCTCGGTGAATCGGCACTAAATCGTTGAATCAGCTGCAAAGAAAAAGACGCGAAATCGCGTCTTTTTTTTGTGCTCTGAAGTTCTACACCAAACTAGATGTGGAGTTCAGTCAGCTTCTCTTTCGGCAAAGCCAGATCATCGTTGTGGTTAACACCCACTTCACTGTCCACAATGTGCTGAGCAATTTCTTGCGCTTCTTTCAGAGAATGCATCTCGTAAGTCCCGCACTGATACTCGTTCAGCTCAGGGATTTTGCGCTGATCGGTGACTTTCAGCACATCTTTCATCGCGGCTTTCCATGAATCAGCAACCAACTGCTCACTCGGTACGCCAATCAGGCTCATATAGAACCCTGTGCGGCAGCCCATTGGTGAAATATCAATGATTTCAACACCGTTACCATTGAGATGGTTACGCATGAAGCCTGCGAACAGGTGTTCCAGTGTGTGGATACCACGCTCAGGCATCACTTCGATATTCGGACGGCAGAAGCGCAGGTCGAATACTGTAATGGTATCTCCGTGTGGAGTTTTCATGGTTTTCGCGACGCGAACGGCAGGTGCTGCCATACGGGTATGGTCTACGGTAAAGCTATCCAACAGTGGCATATCGTCACCTCTCCTAAAGAAAAAAATGTTTTTTATCGAACTCAGGAAACCTTTTCCCATAATGCGGGTCTGATTATTTGAAAGACGCGCATTTGTTATCATCATCCCTGTAAACAGAGATGTTTGTTTGGCCACATTGATTGTGGCCTTTTCTTTTTTAGCCAGCCGCTAACGCAGCCAGATACTCTTCAAAGCTTAGTTTATCATTCGCCTCAAGGTCACGCTGTCTCTGCCAAGATGCAGCACATTCAGCCGCGAGCGCTTCAGGTGTCAGAATTTCTAAAGGTTCCTGCAGCAGCATTTGGCGATACTTATCCGCCCACTCCAGACCAAGACTGCTTTTTCCAGCGACCTTAATCTCGCGCAGTATGCGCGCCGAGTAAGTCTGATCCGGGTCATCAAACCCTACCACCAATTCACTGCACACGTCCTGGTACTCTTGGTTGCCATTCTGGCTATCCAAAACTTCGGCCACGCGACGCAGGTCAGCAAACAGGGCCTTGCCTACTTCGGCGAGCGGTTTACGCTCATCGTGACAACCCATACCAATAGTTTGCCCCGGCTTGCGCCCTTCCAGAATGACGCGATTCCAGTTTTGACGAGTACAAAGCAGCTCGTCACTGTCCATCTCTGGCGCATCGGCCAAAGCACACCATATCAAAAACAGATCGAGGAAACGCGCCTGAGAGGCGTCGATGCCGATCGGCGAGAATGGATTGACGTCCAGCGAACGCACCTCAATGTACTCAATCCCACTGCGCATCAGAGCATCTGAAGGCGTTTCCCCTGAGCGCGTAACGCGTTTTGGGCGAATTGGAGCATAAAGCTCGTTCTCAATCTGTAACACATTGGTATTGAGCTGCAGGTATTTGCCATCCTTTTTCACGCCCATAGCGGCATATTCAGCCGATGGCGTACGAATGGCCTTTTTAACGCCTTGTACATAAGTCTCAAGATCGTTGAAGGTAATACCGAGATTGCTCTGGTTCTTATTGGTGTAGCCTAAATCGCTCAAACGCAGCGAGGTGGCGTATGGCAAATAGCACATCCCTGATTCTGTGTACTCAAACGGCAAATCAGTCTCACGCCCTTTGATGAACGAGGAGCAGATAGCCGGCGAAGCGCCAAACAGATAAGGGATCACCCAGCCAAAGCGATAGTAGTTACGGATCAGCTTGAAATAGGCCGCAGAGATTTCGTTTTTGCCGCTTTCAGCATCAGCAATGCCTAAACGCGCCTGCCAGAACTCAATCGGCAAAGAAAAATTATAGTGGATGCCAGAAATAATCTGCATCAAGGCACCATAACGATTCTTCAAACCTTCGCGATAGAGCGTTTTCAAGCGGCCGATGTTTGAGGAGCCATATTGCGCCAGCTCGATGTCCTGCTCCGCTTCCACGAAACAAGGCATACTGAATGGCCACATTCTCTCTTCACCCAGCTCACGAGCCACGTGGCGATGAATGTCGCGCAGGAAAGTCAGCAGGTGATCGATATCACCATCAACCGGAGTAATGAACTCCAGCAAAGATTCAGCGAAGTCAGTGGTGATCCAATCATGCTTCAGCGCAGAGCCTAAAGATTCCGGGTGTCCAGTGGTCGCCAGCGAGCCATCGGCATTGACGCGAAGTGTTTCGCGCTCAACGCCGCGGCGAATTCCTTTTACTGCGTGAGGATGGGCTTCCAACCAGGAAAGCGCCTGAGATACATCCGGGATCAAATTGACCTCCCGCTATTTGAAGACATTAATTTGCAAGCATACTGAATCTGCATAGATGTAACCATTATGATAAGCGATCTCAATCTAATTCCACCAAGAGAGCCCCTGTAACGTTATGGCAGTTAACACCACATAACGCACTGTTTTCCCTATCAACAGGAAAAACACCACGGATCCCCAAGGCATACGCAACCAGCCAGCTAACACACATAAAACATCGCCCACCACCGGCAACCAACTGAGCAGCAGCGCGGCTGGGCCAAAACGGTTCAACCAACCCAGCGCAGTGTCTAAACCTCGCTGAGGTTTAAGCTTAGGCAGTAATCGGCCGATTATGATATTGGTAATACCCCCTAAGGTATTGCCAAAAGATGCAGCGAGCACTAATAAAAGTGGTGACGCACTGCCTGCTGTCAGCAGGCCAACTAACAAAATCTCTGAGTTCCCCGGCAACAGCGTTGCGCTGAGAAAGCTGCTACTGAATAACGAAATCAGTGCCAGCGTACTGCTCAAAGTTTGCGGACATCCACAACGGCCATATTGGCGCGTTTCGCCGCCTCAATGCCAAAATCTGCATCTTCGAACACCACACACTTCTCTGGCGGCACGCCAATCAATTGGGCACACAACAAGAAGGTGTCTGGGGCAGGCTTATGGTTCTGAACATCGTTAGCACCGACGATGGCATCAAAGCAGTGCCGCAGGCCAAGGTGGCGCAGGAGAGCGTCCGCCATGTCGTGCTCACTGCCGGTTCCTACCGCCATAGGGCGTCGGCCATGATAAGACTTCACCACCTCGATCAGAGGCAGAGGCTGGACGGTATCGAGCAACATCTCTCGCACTGCTACGGTTTTCTCGGCAGCTAAGTGATGTGGATCCATATCGACCTGATTGTCATCAATGATGAATTTCGCGATTCGCCACGTCGGAGAGCCATTCAGAGCAATCATCTGCTCGAAGTCATAACGCATGGCGTATTTCGACAATACCTGATGCCAAGCCTGACGGTGCGTAGGTTCTGTATCCAATATGGTTCCATCCATATCAAAGATCAAACCCTCGTAGAGATCGTACATCTTGTACTCCTGCTCGCGATAAAAACAGGAAACTACTTTAGCGCAAAGTCTATTGATTGTCGCTTTTTGTCAGGAAGGGTACACAATTGAAAAGCCGCAATATCAGTGGGGTAACGGCAGTAGGGAGGAAAGAGTCCAAAAAGCAAAAAACCTGCCGAAGCAGGTTTCTCTAATATGGTGCACCCAGGAAGATTACTCGGCTAGCGCCTCGCTCTGCGGGCCGTTGCTGAAGCAACGTTATCTTCCTTCGTGCTCGCTGCCAGCATGCCTGCCATGGTAATACCGTGGTTGCTGCGACTAGCGTGGAATATGGTGCACCCAGGAAGATTCGAACTTCCGACCGCTCGGTTCGTAGCCGAGTACTCTATCCAGCTGAGCTATGGGTGCATTGGGGTAGTGCTGAGTTTTTATCTGGGAAAATACAAAGAAAGAATGGTGCACCCAGGAAGATTACTCGGCTATCGCCTCGCCCTACGGGCCGTTGCTAAAGCAACGTTATCTTCCTTCGTGCAATCTGTCTGCTGAGTGCAATATATGATGTTCACAATCGCTTCAACACACACAAAATATGGTGCACCCAGGAAGATTCGAACTTCCGACCGCTCGGTTCGTAGCCGAGTACTCTATCCAGCTGAGCTATGGGTGCATTTTGATTCTTACTGCAGATTTTACCTGACCATTTTTCCGTACTACAGTGGCTTTCGCTTCTGCCCATCACGCTCATTTGATTGCAAATCAACATACGCTTTGGAAAGTATGGTGCACCCAGGAAGATTCGAACTTCCGACCGCTCGGTTCGTAGCCGAGTACTCTATCCAGCTGAGCTATGGGTGCATTTTAAATGGCGGTGAGGCGGGGATTCGAACCCCGGATGCAGCTTTTGACCGCATACTCCCTTAGCAGGGGAGCGCCTTCAGCCTCTCGGCCACCTCACCATACGCCTCTTTCGAGTTGTGCTGACTAACTTTGTTTAAGCTCATCGGCACTGCGTGGCGCACATATTACTTTCACGGGCTTATAAGTCAAACCCTTTTTTTCTAACATTCGTTCGTTTGAACAATTCACGCGCAACCTGCACAGTTTCAAGGCAAAAAGAGCCTCTTATTGGCAAAAACACCGGATATTTTCTAGAGATAACTGTTTACGGCGTCGCTGAAGCAAGGGAAAAAACAGAGAATAAAACAGGGGAAAACAGGAAGGGATAACGCTTAAACGCGAAATAAGAAGGTCAGCGCCTCGCCATCGGCGAGACGCCTGGTAAATCAGTAACTCGTTTGTTGAGACTTCTCAGCCTGAATGCGCTGATAAATCTCTTCACGATGCACAGAGACCTCTTTTGGCGCGTTAACACCAATACGCACCTGGTTACCTTTTACGCCTAACACGGTAACAGTTACCTCATCGCCAATCATGAGGGTTTCACCAACTCGGCGAGTCAAAATAAGCATTCTTTGCTCCTTGAAGAATTAAAAGAGTCGGGTCTCTCAGTTTCCCGGCCATTATCTATCAACCACGGGTAAAACGTAAGCCATGACCCCCACATAAAACTTAACTAGCCTGCGACCTCAGCCGTGCATATTTTAAGTTTAGCCGAAAACGAGGCGATTGTGGGTTTTCTAGCCTGGCCTACCCAACCTGCGATAGCGAAAACGCCATAGTGCACAATACATTATGGCGTTTCTTTGTGTAGTGATTTATTTCTTATTACAGCTTAGCTTCAAGCCAAGCTTCTACACTGGCAAGGGCTGCAGGAAGTGCCTGAACATCGCTACCACCTGCCTGAGCCATATCAGGACGGCCACCACCTTTACCCCCTACCTGCTGCGCAATAGAGGCAATCAACTCGCCTGCTTTAACGCGATCGGTCAGGTCTTTGGTGACACCAGCAATCAGGCTGACTTTATCGTCAGCGATGGTTGCCAGAACGATAATCACCGAGCCCAGCTGATTTTTCAGGTCATCAACCATGGTGCGAAGCATTTTCGGCTCGACATTATCCAGTTGGCTGACAAGGACTTTAACCCCTTTGACTTCTTTGGTCTGGCTAGAAAGTGAAGCACTTTCCTGCGCAGCCTGTTGGCCTTTCACCTGCTGAAGTTCTTTCTCCAGCTGGCGCGAACGCTCGATCAAAGTACGAATCTTCTCTGAGACGCTGTTTACATCGCCCTTCACCAGATGCGCGACGTCTTGCAACAAATCACTCTGTTGGTGAAGTGATGCAATAGCGTTTTCGCCGGTGATGCCTTCGATACGACGGATACCTGCGGCAGTGCCCGATTCGCTTTGAATACGGAACAGGCCGATGTCGCCGGTACGGCTAGCATGGGTGCCGCCGCACAGCTCAGTGGAGAAGTCGCCCATAGAAAGTACGCGAACATTGTCCTCGTATTTCTCGCCGAACAGCGCCATTGCGCCCTGCTCTTTGGCATCATCCAGCGCCATGATTTTGGTTTCAACCGGCAAGTTGCGACGAATCTGCGCATTCACCAAGTCTTCAACCTGACGAATTTCTTCCGGTTTCATGGCTTCGAAGTGGGAGAAGTCAAAACGCAGGTAGTTATCGTTAACCAGCGAGCCTTTCTGCGCCACATGCTTGCCCAGTACCTGACGCAACGCGGCGTGCAGTAAGTGGGTCGCCGAGTGGTTCAGGCGGATACGGTCGCGGCGAGCAGCGTCGATTTCAGCTTCAACGCTGTCACCCACGCTCAGTTTGCCTGCATTCAGCGAGCCTTGATGACCAATGGCTTTGCCATATTTCTGGGTGTCGGAAACGGTGAAGATGCCGGAGGCCGTTTTCAGCTCGCCCTTATCACCCACCTGACCGCCTGACTCGCCGTAGAATGGCGTGTCATCAAGGATAACGATAGCGTTAACCCCGGCCTGAATCTCTTCCACTGGCTGGCCATCAACAAACAGAGCAACCACTTTTGAATGGCGCTCTGCATGCTCATAACCCGAGAAATGAGTCACGCCATCAACGCGTACCATGCTGTTGTAATCTGCGCTGAAGCCGCTAGATTCGCGCGCACGACGGCGCTGAACGTCCATCGCTTTCTCGAAGCCAGCTTCGTCAACTTTCAGATTTCTTTCGCGGCAAACGTCAGCGGTCAAGTCCAACGGGAAACCGAAGGTGTCATACAGACGGAAAGCGATTTCGCCATCCAGCGTGTCGCCTTTCAAAGAGGAAAGCTCTTCATCCAGCAGCGCCAAACCGCGCTCCAGAGTACGGGCAAACTGCTCTTCTTCGGTTTTCAGCAGTTGCTCAACCATCGCCTGCTGTTGCTTTAACTCTTCTGCTGCCGGGCCCATGACTTCAATCAGTGGCGCAACCAGCTTATAGAAGAAGGTGTCTTTCGCGCCCAGCATGTTGCCGTGACGGATAGCACGACGAATGATGCGGCGCAGCACGTAGCCGCGGTTTTCATTCGACGGGATAACACCATCGGAGATCAGGAATGCACAAGAACGGATGTGGTCAGCGATAACGCGCAGTGACTTGTTGTTCAGGTCAGTTGCACCCGTAACCTGCGCCACGGCAGCAATCAGTTTCTGGAACAGATCGATATCGTAGTTGGAGTTCACATGTTGCATGACCGCAGTGATACGCTCCAGGCCCATACCGGTATCAACCGACGGCTTAGGCAGCGGCAGCATGGTGCCGTCTGACTGACGGTTGAACTGCATGAAAACGATATTCCAGATTTCGATATAACGGTCGCCGTCTTCTTCAGCGCTGCCCGGAGGGCCGCCCCAGATGTGGTCGCCGTGATCGTAGAAAATCTCAGTACATGGGCCGCAAGGACCGGTGTCGCCCATCTGCCAGAAGTTGTCAGAAGCGAATGCGCCGCCTTTATTGTCGCCGATGCGGATAATGCGCTCTTTAGGCACACCAACCTGTTTTTCCCAAATATCAAAGGCTTCGTCATCAGTTTCATACACTGTGACCCACAGCTTCTCTTTTGGCAGATTGAACCAGTTTTCGCCGGTCAGTAATTCCCAGGCGTAGCTAATGGCATCATGCTTGAAATAGTCGCCGAAGCTGAAGTTGCCCAGCATTTCAAAGAAGGTGTGGTGGCGCGCGGTGTAACCGACGTTTTCCAGATCATTGTGCTTTCCGCCTGCGCGAACGCAGCGCTGGGAAGTCGTAGCGCGACTGTAGTCGCGCTTATCTAATCCGAGGAAAACATCCTTAAATTGGTTCATCCCTGCGTTAGTAAACAGCAGTGTCGGGTCGTTATTCGGGACAAGCGAACTGCTTGCAACAATGTTGTGTCCCTTACTGTGGAAGAAATCGAGAAACGCTTGACGGATCTCAGCGGTGCTCTTGCTCATAAATGTCCCGGAATCTGGCTTGAAGAAACGGTTCGTAAGCAAGAAAGCGCTGAATTCAGCGGCAGACTGTACGGCCCACGAACAAAAAGTGTGGATAAGATAAAATTTCTTCGCTGGGAAGTAAAATCCCGTATGCGGTCAATCATCAAAATCGCGATAAATAGACTGGATCTCTTCCTGAAAAAAGCCTCGGTAGAGCATATAACGCAGAACTTTTGATTTTTCTTTCCATTCGGTTGGCAAAGGTTCGCCAAATTTCCGCACTGCGATATCGCGGGCTAAAGCGCACCAGTCTACGTCGCTCTCTTCGAAGGCCGTCGCAATAAGCTCTTTATCGACACCTTTTTGCTGCAATTCGGAACGAATACGCTGCGCGCCATAGCCTTTTCGGCTACGGCCTGAGATATAGCGATCGGCAAATTTAGCGTCATCCAGCCAGTTATGTTGGTAGCAGTAATCAATCACGGACTGCACGTGCTCGGGAGAAATCTCTTCTGGCGGCAAGCGCACGGCTTTTTGCTGAATTTCTTCTTCCTGCCACTCTTTAGAAAACGACAGGCTAGATTTTTGTGCTTTAGGTTTGGCGGGCTTTGAATAACTTGGCTTGCTGAAAGCAACGGGAGGGGTAAGAAGTTTTTTGCGCAGCTCCATTTCGCCATGGTCGCGCTGCGACAGTAAACGCATCGCACGGCTGATTAAGGCGTTAATTTTGGCTGCATCGCCCTCTTTGGGTGGCGAGCTAAACATAGAGGAACCTTCATCGCCCCCATGTTGATTCAGTAAATCGTCGAGATTGACCTTTTTATCATCGGACATAGTGGGTACCTCATATTGGCAAAATGCCAGCCTGAAACTCAGGCTGGCATTTTATCGACCGCGTATATCCCCTGAGCCGAAGGCTCAGGTTCCAGCGTTAATTAAAGCTTTCGCTATTAAAACTCTTCGCTGGTTTCTACGTTATCGTCTAAGTCTTCAACGGTAGCAGTAGCGCTGATTTCACCGGTGCCGCTCAACAGCAGGTCACGCAGTTTTTTGTCCAGCTCGGCAGCCACTTTCGGGTTTTCTTTCAGGAAGTTACTTGCGTTAGCTTTACCCTGACCGATTTTTTCGCCGTTGTAGCTGTACCATGCGCCTGCTTTCTCAATCATCTTGTGCTTAACGCCAAGATCAACCAGCTCGCCGTTGATGTTGATGCCTTCGCCGTACATGATCTGGAATTCAGCTTGCTTAAATGGTGCAGCAATCTTGTTCTTCACCACTTTAACGCGCGTTTCGCTACCTACAACCACGTCACCTTCTTTGATAGCGCCGATACGACGGATATCCAGACGGACAGAGGCGTAGAACTTCAGCGCGTTACCACCGGTAGTGGTTTCTGGGTTACCGAACATCACACCAATTTTCATACGGATCTGGTTGATGAAGATCAGCAGGGTGTTGGCGTTTTTCAGGTTACCCGCAAGTTTACGCATTGCCTGGCTCATCATACGTGCCGCAAGGCCCATGTGAGAGTCACCAATTTCGCCTTCGATTTCAGCTTTTGGCGTCAGTGCTGCAACGGAGTCGACGATGATCACGTCAACCGCGCCAGAACGAGTCAGCGCATCACAGATTTCCAACGCTTGCTCACCGGTATCTGGCTGTGAACACAGCAGATTGTCGATATCGACGCCAAGCTTTTTAGCGTAAATCGGGTCAAGGGCGTGCTCGGCATCGATAAATGCACAAGTTTTACCTTCGCGCTGCGCCGCTGCGATAACTTGCAGAGTCAGCGTGGTTTTACCGGAAGATTCTGGCCCGTAGATTTCAACGATACGGCCCATTGGCAATCCGCCAGCGCCCAAGGCGATATCCAAAGACAAAGAGCCGGTGGAGATCGTTTCAACGTCCATAGAGCGATCTTCACCGAGACGCATGATGGAGCCTTTACCGAATTGCTTTTCAATCTGGCCCAGTGCTGCAGCTAACGCTTTTTGCTTATTCTCATCAATAGCCATTTTTGCTCCTTCGTCTGACGTGGAGTGAATTACTTCACTGACGTCACTGAATGTAATTTATGTACAGGTAATTGGCAGCAATTATACTGTATGCTCATACAGTATCAAGCCTATTTTTCAAGAAACTCATCTAATGCTGTTTGTAGCGAAAAAACAGCAGCTTGCAAGCGAACGGATTCCCGGTCGCCCGAGAAATGTTGTTTGGAAGTGAAAATTCGCCCTTCACTATTCGCAAATCCGAACCACACGGTGCCGACCGGTTTCTGCTCCGTGCCGCCATCAGGACCGGCAATGCCACTGATGGATAACGCTAAGTTAGCGCCCGCCGCATGCAGTGCGCCCTTGGCCATTTCGCGCACCGCCTCTTCGCTGACTGCGCCAAACTCCTCGAGTGTCCCGTCAGAGACGCCCAGCAGCTCGTGCTTTGAGGCATTGCTGTAAGTGATAAAGCCACGGTCAAACCATGCGGAGCTGCCCGCAATATCGGTGATAGCTTTCGCCACCCAGCCGCCGGTGCACGACTCAGCACAGGTTATCCATAATCCTTTTTCTTTCAATTTATTACCCACCAGCACGCTCAGCTGATGTAACTGTTTTTCGCTCATCGGAAATCCTTTCTGGTGGTAAAGATATGGGGCGATGTTATCACTTCTTTTCGGCACAAATCAGCCTAGTCACCTTTTTTGCGAGATGCATTCAGAAGAGAAAACATTCTATGGTTAAGCCCGTAAAAGCGTTGCAAAGCGCGGTATTATCGCCAAAACGCCCCCTTTGGGTGATCTGGCAACCAAGTGGAAAGGGCCACGAGAAGTGGCCCTTTGGAGTAATTAAAACAGGTTAAGTAAATTAGTTACCAGCGCGCGCCCTGCTCACGGCTTCACCGAGCTGCCAAACCGCCATCGCATACTGGGTACTGTGGTTGTAGCGAGTGATGGTGTAGAAGTTCGGCAGGCCGTACCAATACTGATAGTTTTGCCCCATATCCAGACGCAGCAAGCTGGCTTCCTGATAATTGGCCAGTGAGCCGAGTGGGCTAAGGCCAGCCGCTTTTAAGGTGAACAATGGATATTTGGTGTTAAAGCCATTTTCCAGCAGAGGCGCCTGCCCTGTTGCAGGCACGGCGACAGGTGCCCCGCGCGTCCAGCCGTGGCCTTTAAAGTAGTTGGCGACGCTGCCGATAGCGTCAATCGGGTCCCACAGGTTGACGTGGCCGTCGCCGTCGAAATCAACCGCGTAGTTTTTGAAGGCTGAAGGCATGAACTGCCCGTAGCCCATGGCGCCCGCGAAAGAACCGCGCAGGCTTAGCGGGTCGTCCTGCTCTTGGCGACACATCAGCAGGAAGGTTTCCAATTCACTTTGGAAGTACTCGGCGCGACGCGGATAGGCGAAGGAGAGCGTCGCCAGCGCATCAATAATGCGGGTTTTGCCCATCACGCGGCCCCAGCGCGTTTCCACGCCGATAATTCCGACAATAATCTCTGGCGGCACGCCGTAAACCTGCTCGGCGCGTTGCAGCGCATCGCGATATTGATTCCAGAACGCCACGCCATTTTGCACGTTATCCGGCGTAATGAACTTGGCGCGGTAACGCAACCATGCGCCGTTCGGGCCAGACGGAGGTCCGCCGGTTGGGGCCTGCTGGTCCATCAAGCGCAGCACAAACCCAAGGCGCTTGGTCTGCGCCAATACGTCATGCAGCTGTTGGCGATCAAAGCCGTGCTCGCGGACCATTTTATCCACGAAAGCGTTCATCCCCGCGTCGTAGGCAAAGTCACCGTTTTGCAGTTGCCCGCTGTGTTCAGGCTGTAACAGGAAGCCGCCGGGGGCGGAACTCGGCGTGCTGGCGGTACTGTTGCCACCAGAAAACGGATTACGCGGCCCGTCAGGCGGCGGAGTGGGTTTGCTGCTACAGGCAGCAAGCAGGGTAATGATCGGGAGAATGGCAGCCAAATGACGCATCGGATATCCGTATAGCCATGCAAGAAATAAGTGACAGCTATGTTAAAGCATTGGACTGCGTGAACAAACTGGAATCTAGTCTTCGCGGGCTTAAAGCATCAGCCTGTTTGAACAATGTTTTAACTTTTTGCGCAGTATGGAGGAGAAACCCAGACTGACAGGTAAATCTGCCAATCTGGGTGAAGTTTTACAGAATCGCGCGGGCGGCAAATTCAGCGATGATCTGGTCTTCTTCTTTGGTCGCGCCGGAGATGCCAACCGCGCCAATAACCTCGCCCGCCGCGTTGCGCAGCGGCACGCCGCCGCCAATGCCAACTAACCCGCCGTTGGTGTTTTCCAGCGAGTAGGCCGCGCCATTAGGATGCAGGTCAACGCCGACGTTGGCGCTGTCATTGCGGAACAATACCGAGGTGCGCGCCTTGCCGTGGGCCACGTCGATGGTGGCGAGGAAAGTGCCATCCATGCGGCTGAAAGCCAGCAGGTGCGCGCCCGCGTCGAGCACGGTAATGGACACTGGCGGGAACCGGTTGTCACTTACTGATTGGCGCGCGGCGGCAATCACGTCTTCGGCCATGCGTAAAGTCAGGCTCATAATCTTCTCTCTAATGATGATTCAGGGGATGTTTTTTACTGTCGATCACGGCAACGGTGTGGATCATCAGGCCGCCGATGGCTAAAAGCGCCCCGACCCAGCCTGTTGATTCCCAACCCATTCCCGCCGAAATCGTCACGCCGCCCAGCCATGCCCCCATGGCATTGGCGATGTTGAATGCCGAGTGGTTCATGGCCGCGGCCATGGTTTGTGCGTCACCGGCGACGTCCATCAGGCGAATTTGCAGCACGGCGGAAAGCGCCACCATGGTGCCCACCAGCATGACGTTGAGCGGCCCCAGCACCGGATGGTGCGCGGTAAAGGTAAAGGCAGCCAGAATCACAATCGACCACAGCAAAATGCCGCGAATAGTCTTCTCCAGACCACGGTCTGCTAATCGCCCCCCCGCCACGTTGCCGAGAATCATCCCTAAGCCGAACAGCGCCAGCACCACCGGGATCATCGACAGCGGCAGGTGCGCCAGTTGCAGCATGGTTGGCTTCACATAGCTGAAGACGGAGAACATCCCGCCGGAGCCGATGGCACCAATCGCCAGCGTCAGCAGCACTTGTTTACGGGTCAGGGCTTTTAACTCACTGAGCGGGCTGGCGGATTTATTGCCTTCCACCCGAGGTACCCACATCAGCACCAGAATCAGGGTCAGCACCGCAAGACCGCCCACAATGGCAAAGGCCGAGCGCCAGCCAACCCACTGGCCGATAGCCGTGGCGGCAGGTACGCCAATCAGGTTAGCGACCGTGAGGCCGAGCAGTACCATGGATACCGCCTGCGCTCGCCGCTTTCTCTCCACCAGACTGGCCGCCACCAGCGCCGCCACGCCAAAGTAAGTCCCGTGGGGGAAGCCGGCGATGAAACGGGCAAAGGCCATAGAGTAGAAAGTGGGCGCTACGCTGCTGACCAGATTTCCGGCGGCAAACAGGCCCATCAGGATCATCAGGAAATTACGGCGCGGCCAGCGCGCCCCTAAGATTGCCAGCAGCGGCGCGCCGATAACCACACCCAGCGCGTAAATACTGATCAGATGGCCCGCGGAGGGAATCGACACCCCTAGCCCTTTAGCGGCGTCGGGCAACAGCCCCATGATGACGAATTCCCCCGTGCCGATGGCAAAGCCACCCATGCCGAGTGCAAACAGCGCCTTGCCAACGCCAGCGCGAGAAAGTTCCGGCGTATCAACTGCTTCCGCCCTGATGTCTTGTTCTAAAGAGTTCATTGTGGATCCATGTGCTAATTGGAAAGCGATTATACCTCATGTATCGTTGAGTAAAATTCAACGATGCAGTGACTTCTTCTGCGAGAATAATCGAGCCTTTTATGCCTACTCTGACGCGCGGCGAATTAGCCGATCTTAATGTTTTTTCAACTATTTGTCGGCGACAAAGTTTCCGACTGGCTGCCGCCGAACTGGGCGTCACCACCTCGGCGCTGAGCCACACCATGCGCGGGCTGGAAGAGCGTCTTGGCGTCAAATTGCTGCATCGCACCAGCCGATCCGTGGTCCCCACGGCGGCGGGCGCGGCGCTGGTCAGTCAGTTAGATCAGGGCTTTGAGTTCATTCGCACCGCCCTCGGCGAGCTGGAAAACTACCGCGAGCTGCCGGTGGGCCGACTGCGCATTAATATTCCCCGCGACGCCGCGCGTCTGCTGTTCACGCCGATTTTGGCGCAGTTCAATCGCGCTTACCCGCGCATTCAGCTAGAAATCACCATTGATGACAACATGATAGATATCGTCAGCAGCGGCTACGACGCGGGGGTGCGCTACGGGCAGACGGTGCCGCAGGACATGATTGCCATGCCGCTGACCGGCAAGCTGCGCTGGGTGGTGGTCGCCTCCCCGGCTTATCTTGCGCAGCACGGCACGCCGCAGACCCCGCAGGATCTGATGAATCATAGCTGCATTCGCATGCGTATTGGCGATGCGAGCATCTACAAATGGCAGTTGGGTGAAGGTGAAGAGGCGTGCGAGCTGGACGTGCCGGGTAATTTTGTCGCCAATGAAACCGACATGATTATTCACGCCGCGCTCAACCACATGGGGCTGGCGTACTGTCTGGAGCGCTATATCGCCCCCTATCTTCAGAGCGGGCAGTTAGTGCCGGTGCTGCAAGATTGGGCAGTACAGGGCGAGCCGATCGTCATGTACTACCCTAGCCGCCGCCAGCTTCAGCCCGGCCTTAAGCAACTGATTGAGCTGATTAGAGAACATGCCCAATAAGCCTTGGGCACTCCCTTACTTGGTTTTCACCTTAATACTCTCGGAAAGCAGGTTGAGCTGATGGCTCTCCTGATGGTCATTCGGCGTTTTGCTTTCCTTGACCAGCAGAGCGTCGTTGTAGGTTTTCACCGTTTCCAGGCTGTGAGTGCTCTGAGACGTGCCCACCGTCGCCAGTCGACCTTTCTTAAAGTCCAGCGTGGTGTCGGTAGAACTGTCTTCATTTATCTGATGATAGGTGTAATTCTGCGACGACTTCAGCATGCTCAATGCCAGCGGCGTCCCCGCCGTCAGCGACTCATGGAAGCTGGCCTGCAAGTGAGACTTGGTGTTCTGAGTTATCTTGCTGCGAGTGCCGTCCACTCCGTCAACCACGTTGCTGCTTTGGCTGAAGCTATAGGCAAAGCTGTCCTTCTCATCATCTTTGTACGGGTTCGACTTAACATCCGTTTGTTGGAAGGAAGCCGAGAAGTCCGCCAAACCACTCAAATAAGACTGCGCCTTGTTAGTTTCAGTCACTGTGATGATTTGGTGGCTTTTGTCGATTTCGTTTGAGCCATAGTGGCTATTCAGCGCGTGGAACGCCGACTTGAAGCTCGACATCATGTCTTGGTTGGCATAGCCGCGCAGCGCCGCGTTATTCAGCTGTTTGTCATAAGCCGCGAGCGCCTGATCCTGCTGCCCCAGCGTGCCCAATAGCTCAGGATGGCTGAGGTCGGTGTTCAGCTGGAATGAGCCGTTAGCGTCTTTATAGCTCAGGGCGCGCTGGGTGAGGTCACTCTGGAAGTTCAGAGACTGCACGGACTGGCCGCTTTCACGTACGTCGGCGTTAAGGTCGACGGATTTGAGCAGCGTGGTATTAAATTGGGTTAAACCATCCACGTTCACCGTCGGGGTCTTGCCGGACATGCCGTCGAGGGTGCTTTGGAAAGCATCTGCCAGACCCGCAATCGCGTCGGTCTCTTTATCTGTCAACTCGCCACCGGTGGTAGTCACTTCTGCCACCAATCCCCCCTGCTGGCGGGAGAGCGACACGCTGACCTTCACGCCGCTTTGGGTGACGATGTCCAACGCCACGGCGCTGGCTTGATCGGTGCCACTGGCATCAACGTTTTTGGTAGAACTCACCGCCGCCGAGAAGTCAGAAGGGTTATCTTTAAGTTGCGCTAACAGCGCCTTACCTAACCCCTGAAACGCGCCGGATATCGGCTGATTGGCATTGGCGCCCATCAACACATCCAGCTGGCTGTGGCCGGTGTTAATGTTGTTGGTACGCAGTTTCTGCGCGCTGATGCTGTAAATCGCATTGAGTTCGTCACTCGCGTTACTCAGCGTGACGCGTGTTGAAGGCTGAGGCGGCGTTGCCGCTGGCTGGTTTACTCTGGCCCCGTTAGCGCTGGCGATGCGCGGGGGTGGGAACGAAATTCCGCTAATTTGACCTACCATTTGTCCTATCCCTGTTTCTGATGCGTTATCTGGTATCGGCCAAATTTTGATTAACTTAAGAAGAAAATGCGCAAAGTGTCGGCAAGCAGAAAGTAAAATGGGCCGAACAAGTCGGCCCATTGTGTACAGCTTACATCGAGATTATCCGTCAGGCTGATTTACGCGCCAGTGCCGCCGCGTTACGCCCGGCCAGAATGCCGAAGATGATGATGTCAGCCACTGCGTTACCGCCGATGCGGTTAGCGCCGTGGATACCGCCAACCACTTCGCCCGCCGCCCAGGCCCCGGTGATCACCTGTTTCTGAGTATCAAGCACGGCAGTGTCGGTGTTGATGGTCACGCCGCCCATGGTGTGGTGAACCCCCGGCGCAATACGAATCGCGTAGAAAGGTCCCTGATTCAGCGGATGGCGCAGCGCGGTTTTACGGCCGAAATCTTCGTCATTCTGCTTATCCACGAACACGTTGTAACGCTCAAGCGTCGCCAGCAGCGCGTGCATGTCCATGTTCAGTTTCACCGCCAGCTCCTGCGGCGAAGGCGCGCTGACCACAAAGCCCTTGGCGATATACTCGTCGGCGGCTTTGTTGTTGGCGCGAACCTGGTCGTCGAAGATCACCCAGGCACTCTTCTCTGGCAGCGCGATGATCTCGGCAGAGACTTTGTCACGAGTTTCCATTTCGTTGTAGAAACGCTTGCCCGCCTGACTCACCAGAATCGCACCGCCACCGCGGATAGCTTCGGAAATCAAATAAGAGGTGGTTTGCTCAACCGTTGGGTGGATCTGGATCTCGCCCATGTCCACGGTGTCCGCGCCGATCTTTTGCAGCATAGCGATGCCGCTGCCGGTCGCACCTTTGTGGTTAGTGGTGACAAAGCCGTCCAGCTCAGGGCGGTATTTCACCACCATTTCGCGGTTGGCGCTGAAGCCGCCGGTGGCAACAATCACGCTTTTCGCATTCAGAATGCGGGTGTCGTTGTACTCATCTACCACCTTCACGCCGGTCACTACGCCGTTATCAAACAGAATGTCAGCAACGGAAGTTTCGAGCAGCACTTCGATATCGCGTTTGTTGATGTTTTTCACCAAGCCGCTGATCAGGAAGCCGCCAACGGCGGAACGGTCAGCAGGACGGTGGGTACGGTCGATGCTCATCCCGCCAGTGATGGTGATATCGTTCAGCTCAATCTCTTTCGACGCCAGCCACTCTACGGCTTCTGGTGCCAACTCGACGAACTCACGCAGCAGCTCAGGATTGTTTTTGAACTTGCCGCCTTTCAACGTCTCCTCATAGAACAGCTCTTTACTGTCCTCAATGCCTTTCAGCTTCTGGAAACGCGTTTCTGCGGCGTTCATACCCACCGAGGCCTTGATGGTGTTGCCGCCGATGGTTGGCATCTTCTCGATGATCACCACGTGCGCGCCTTCGTCATGGGCCTGAATGGCCGCCGCAAGACCTGCGCCGCCGCTGCCGATCACTACCACGTCGTAATTCTGTGGTGCCTGCGGGTTACCGCCCTCTTCAATCACGTGCTCTTTGCTGGAGGTCGCCAGCGCGCGGGAAACGGCTTTCTTCAGCGCCTCACTCTGGGTGGTCGCGCCGGTAATGGCGTCAACGTGCGGACTGTTGGCAACCAGAATACGCGAACGCAGGCTTTCGAAGGTGGTGGTGAAGTCGACGTCGAGGGTGTCGTCCTTAACCAGCGTGATGTCGGTGATACGGTCGGTATCCAGCGTGACGCTGATTTTCAGTTTCAGCGCTTCGGCTTCGACTTTCTCCTGATAAACCCCGGCTTTATATTTACGGCCAGTGGCGCTGGTGTCGCGGATCATGGCGTCAACCAGTGAGAAGCGCCACAGCGGTTCAGGGATGTTCAGCGCTTCGCGTTTGTTGCTATCAATGAACAGCTCGAGATGCTCATTGTTGATGATGCGGTCGGCCCAGTCCGGGTACGCGATGCAGGCTTTACCTACCGCGACCAAGTCAAAACCGTGCTCCAGCGCGTTTTCCGCGTCTTCCTTGTTCAACACGCCGCCCACACCAATGACCGGGATCTTCGCCAGATTTTCGGAACGCTGCGCGCGATATTTCGTAATAAGCGGCGTTGGGTCGCTGGTGTCGACAATCGACGGGCGCAGCAACTGGCCGACGGAGAAGTGGACGTAGTCCAGACCGCGCTCGGCCAGCTTCTCCAGCAAATACATGGTGTCGTCGAAACGGATGCCCGGAACTTCTAACTCTTCCGGCGAGAAACGGTAGCCGATAATAAAGTCGTTATGGGCAAAGCGCTCCACCATCTTGTGAGCGATATCAAGCACTTCCAGCGGGAAACGGGCGCGTTTGTCGCGGTCGCCGCCCCATTTGTCGGTGCGCTGGTTGGAGTTTGGCGAGTAGAACTGCTGAATCAGGTAGGTGTTTGCGCCGTGAATCTCCACGCCGTCGAAGCCCGCTTTGATAGCACGGTTAAAGGCGTCACCAAACTTGGTGATCATCACCTCAACTTCTTCCGCACTCAGCTCTTTTGGCGTGGTCGCCCCTTCACGCGGTGCCGCAATAGCACTCGGCGCGACCGGCGTTCTGCCGCCAATCAGTTCCGGCTCCACCATGCGGCCGCCGTGATAAATCTGCAAAATAGCTTTTGAGCCTTTGGATTTAATGGCGTCGGCTATTTTCTTCAGTCCCGGAATTTTATTATCGCTATCAATTGCGATGGCCCCAGGGAAGGCCGGCCCCATGCGATCGATGAAGCAGCATTCAACAATAATAGTCCCGATACTGCCCGCGCGGTCGCGGTAATAATCCACTAATTCGCTGGTGACGGTGCCATCATAAAAGCCGGTACAAGTGGTCATCGGGGCCATAACCAGGCGGTTTTTTAGCACCGCGCCATTGGGCAAAGTGAGGTGGTTAAGAACCGGGGTGAGCTTATTCATTCTGAGCAACTCCAACATTTAGAAATCGAAAATTTTTCCGAGGGCGTAGTGCATACCGTTTAATTAACCAGCGCTGAGGTCATCTAAAAAATAAAAATAAAAGGGCGTAGCTTATATAGTGGGAAAATTTAGTTATGCGTTTTTAAGAGAAAGGGAGTTGTTTATTTAATCGTCAGAAAACCCATACCACCCTTAATTGTTAGTGATGAGTTGACAAAAATCAACTTATGATTAACATAAAAAATCATACCATAAAAATCAGTAGGTTAAGATGGGTATTTGGCTTTTACGTAAATTTACTCTACTCTCACTGAGAGTGGATGGTGTTTGACTGATAACTGTACCTTTTTTACTCTAGGCCTCTATAAAGAATGATAATATCCATCCGATAAGCTCTTCTCTGGGTAATACTAATCACTTATTCTTTTCATATTATATTCATCATAATCGAGTAATAGGCAAAAACGCTGAAACACGGAATGAATATATTGCAAATGCCATGGTGAAATAGCACAAAAATCTTTAAGCATTCCAAACGCAAACATAGATAAACGGGGCGTAACGCTCCCCCTCACTAACTTGCAGATAAAAACTATGAAACCCACATCAACTTTGAGTGATCCTAATAAGGCCGCGCCTGCCTCATCGGGACTAAAGAAACGCCTGATCATGCTGTTCTTGCCGGTGCTGGTGGCAGTCATTCTGCTGCTTTTACCGGTACCGGCTGGGCTTGAACCTTATGCCTGGCACTTCTTTGCCATCTTCGTCGGGGTGATTGTTGGTTTGATTTTTGAGCCACTGCCAGGCGCCGTTATCGGCTTGACCGGGGTGGTAGTGATTGCCCTTTTCAGCCAGTGGCTGCTCTTCAGTCCGGCCGAACTCGCTAACCCGAAATTTAAAACCGCCACTGAAGCTTTCAAATGGGCAGTGAGTGGTTTCGGTAACTCCACAGTTTGGCTGATTTTCGGCGCATTTATGTTTGCTGCGGGTTATGACAAAACGCAGTTTGGCCGCCGTCTGGCGCTGATTCTGGTGAAATACCTCGGGCGTCGCAGCTTGACCCTGGGCTATGCCATTACCTTCGCCGACCTGCTGCTGGCTCCGTTCACGCCGTCCAACACGGCGCGCAGCGGCGGGACTATCTACCCGATTATTGCCAACCTTCCGCCGCTGTACGGCTCAAAACCCAATGATCCGAGCGCGCGCAAAATCGGCTCCTATCTGATGTGGGTGGCGATAACCTCGGCCTGTATCACCAGCTCCATGTTCCTCTCCGCCCTGGCCCCTAACCTGCTGGCATTGGCGCTGGTTAAGAGCATCGTCGGGTTCGAGATTACATGGGGAATGTGGTTCCTCGCCTTCCTGCCGCTTGGCGTGCTCTTAATCCTCACTATGCCGCTGCTGGCTTACTGGTTCTATCCGCCAGAAGTGAAGATAAATGATGAAGTGCCGCGCTGGGCGACCTCCGAGCTGGAGAAGCTGGGTAAGCTGTCGCGCCATGAAATCCTGCTGCTGGTCTTCGTCTGCTCGGCCCTGCTGATGTGGATTTTCGCCGCCGCGTGGATTGAACCTGCCATGGCCGCGCTGCTGGTTGTGGTGCTGATGCTGTGGACTGGCGTGCTGAACTGGAATGACATCACCAGCAATAAGCCGGCCTGGAACACTTTCGCTTGGTTTGCCACGCTGGTGGCACTGGCCGACGGGCTGGCGCGAGTTGGCTTTATCTCGTGGCTGGGTCTGCAAGGCGGACAACTGCTTACCGGCATAGACCCGCAGGTCGCGGCGGTGATGCTGCTGGTGGCCTTCTTCCTGCTGCACTACCTGTTCGCTAGCACCACGGCGCACACCACCGCGCTGTTACCGGCGATGCTGACCATCGCGGCGGCTATTCCGGGCATCAACATGCCGGTTTACTGCCTGATGATGGTGACCTCGCTGGGCGTGATGGGGATAATCACCCCCTACGGCACCGGCCCAAGCCCGATTTACTACGGCAGCGGCTACTTGCCAACCAAAGACTTCTGGCGTTTAGGCACCATCTTCGGCGCCATCTTCCTCGGCGGCCTGATGCTCATCGCCTACCCGTGGATGGTAATGATGTTCTAATTTAGTCCCTCACGGCGTGGCACTTGCTGCACCGCCTCGACATGGCCAGATGGGTTAAACCTTCTGGCCATTTTTATTTTCAGCCTTCCCACCGCGCTTTACAGTCCATTGCAATCTCAGATTGCGGCATCTCTCGAACTTTTACCTGTGACAGCATATTGCTCGCTGGGCTAGTATAGCGGGGTGAAAATCCACGGGTCTTTGAGTGACTAGTGCTGATTCTCTTAGCCACATCGTGATGACGAATGACAACAATAAAAATCACAATCAACTTTAAATTCAATGGATTAATAAGACCAAGTCTATGACTGATAATGCAAGCCTAGATTCCCACACTCCCATGATGCAGCAGTACCTGCGCCTCAAGGCTGAAAACCCAGAGATTCTGATGTTTTATCGCATGGGGGACTTCTACGAACTGTTTTATGACGACGCGCGACGCGCATCGCAACTGCTGGATATCTCCCTCACTAAGCGCGGTGCGTCGGCGGGCGAGCCAATCCCGATGGCGGGCGTGCCTTACCATGCCGTGGAAGGCTATTTAGCCAAGCTGGTGCAACTGGGCGAATCCGTGGCGATTTGTGAGCAAATCGGCGATCCCGCACTGAGCAAAGGGCCGGTTGAGCGCAAAGTCGTGCGCATTGTGACGCCCGGCACGGTCAGTGATGAAGCACTGCTCAACGAGCGCCACGACAACCTGCTGGCGGCTATCTGGCAGGATGGTCGCGGCTTTGGTTATGCCACGCTCGACATTAGCTCAGGCCGCTTCCGCGTGGCTCAGCCAGAAGATTTGGAAACCATGGCGGCGGAGATCCAGCGCACCAATCCTGCCGAGCTGCTCTACCCTGAAAGTTTCGAGTCTATGTCGCTTATCTCGTCGCGCCGCGGCCTGCGCCGCCGGCCGATGTGGGAGTTCGAACTGGAAACCGCCAAGCAGCAGCTTAACTTGCAGTTTGGTACTCGCGACCTGAGTGGCTTTGGGGTGGAACAAGCCCCACAGGCGCTGCGCGCGGCGGGCTGCCTGCTGCAATATGTTAAAGATACCCAGCGCACCGCCCTGCCGCACATTCGCGGCGTGACCATGGAACGTTTGCAGGACGGCATCATTATGGACGCCGCCACTCGCCGGAATCTGGAACTGACGCAAAACCTGTCTGGTGGAGTCGAAAACACGCTGGCGGCGATTCTCGATCAGGCGGTGACGCCAATGGGCAGCCGCATGCTCAAACGCTGGATCCACATGCCAACGCGCGACGCCAAGGTATTGCGCAATCGCCAGCTGGCCCTCGGTTCTTTACAGGATCTCACTCCCGATTTGCAGCCAGTGCTGCGTCAGGTGGGGGATTTAGAGAGAATCCTGGCCCGTCTGGCTCTGCGCAGCGCTCGCCCGCGCGATCTGGCCCGTATGCGCCACGCCTTGCAGCAGCTGCCGGAGATCCGCGCCCTGCTCCAGCCTTTAGAACCCGCGCACATCCAGACACTGGTCAAAAACTGTGGCGAATTCAATGAACTGGTTGAATTGCTCGAGCGCGCCATTATTGAGGCTCCCCCCGTGCTGGTGCGTGACGGCGGCGTGATTGCGCCGGGCTATAACGCCGAGCTGGATGAATGGCGCGCGCTGGCCGATGGCGCGACGGATTACCTCGACCAGCTTGAGATCCGCGAGCGCGAGAAACTTGGATTGGATACGCTGAAGGTTGGCTTTAACGGCGTGCACGGCTATTTCATTCAGGTCAGCCGTGGCCAAAGCCACTTAGTGCCGATCCACTATGTGCGCCGCCAGACGTTGAAAAACGCCGAGCGCTATATCATCCCTGAGCTGAAAGAGTATGAAGATAAGGTTCTGACGTCTAAGGGCAAGGCACTTTCGCTGGAAAAAGCCCTGTATGAAGAGCTGTTCGACCTGCTGATGCCGCACCTTGACGCCCTGCAGCAAAGCGCGGCTGCCTTGGCGGAGCTGGACGTGTTGAGCAATCTGGCAGAGCGCGCTTACACCCTGAACTACACCTGCCCGACGCTGAGTGAAAAACCGGGGATTAATATTACCGGCGGACGTCACCCGGTGGTGGAACAGGTGCTGAGCGAACCGTTTATCTCCAACCCGCTGGCGATGTCGCCGCAGCGCCGCATGCTGATCATCACCGGCCCGAACATGGGCGGTAAAAGTACTTACATGCGTCAGGCGGCGCTGATCGTGCTGATGGCGCATATTGGCTGCTACGTGCCGGCGGATCAGGCGGTGATTGGCCCGGTGGATCGGATCTTCACCCGCGTTGGCGCGGCGGACGATCTGGCTTCTGGCCGTTCCACCTTCATGGTCGAAATGACCGAAACGGCGAATATCCTGCACAACGCCACCGAAAACAGTCTGGTGCTGATGGATGAAATTGGTCGCGGCACCTCGACCTATGACGGCCTCTCTCTAGCCTGGGCCTGCGCGGAGAATCTCGCCAGCCGCATCAAAGCCATGACGCTGTTCGCCACCCACTATTTTGAACTGACCACGCTGCCGGAGAAGATGGAAGGCACGGTGAATATCCATCTGGATGCCATCGAGCACGGCGACACCATTGCCTTTATGCACAGCGTGCAGGAAGGCGCGGCCAGCAAGAGTTATGGTCTGGCGGTTGCCGCGCTGGCAGGTGTGCCAAGAGATGTGATTAAACGCGCGCGCCAGAAGCTGAAAGAGCTGGAAACGCTGTCCAACAGCGCCGCCGCCAGCAAGGTGGATGGCCCGCAGTTGGCGCTGTTGACTGAAGAAGTGTCGCCAGCCGTAGAGGCTCTGGAGGCGCTGGATGCCGATTCACTCTCACCGCGCCAGGCGCTGGAGTGGATCTACCGTCTGAAGGATATGGTGTAGCTTTCTCAACGCCATAAACGCTGAATAGAAAAAGGCGAGGTATTTTCATACCTCGCCTTTTTATTGGTAACGCTGTGCTAATCAAATAGTCAGTCAGCTTGTCGCGTTGCTAAGCGATAAAATTATTCGCGAAACAGAGCTTCGATACTCAGCCCTTGTGCCTGCAAAATCTCGCGCAGGCGGCGCAACCCTTCAACCTGAATCTGACGAACTCGTTCACGCGTCAGGCCTATCTCACGGCCCACATCTTCCAGCGTCGCTGCTTCATAACCTAACAGTCCAAAGCGGCGGGCTAAAACTTCACGTTGTTTTGCATTCAACTCGAATAACCACTTAACGATACTCTGTTTCATATCGTCGTCTTGCGTGGTGTCTTCAGGACCGTTTTCTTTTTCGTCGGCCAGAATATCTAACAGCGCTTTTTCAGAGTCACCACCCAACGGGGTATCAACTGAAGTAATACGCTCATTCAGGCGCAACATACGGCTGACGTCATGAACCGGTTTGTCGAGTTGCTCAGCAATCTCTTCAGCACTTGGCTCATGGTCAAGTTTATGTGCAAGTTCACGTGCAGTACGCAGGTAAACGTTCAGTTCTTTAACGATATGGATTGGCAAACGAATGGTACGGGTTTGATTCATAATCGCCCGTTCAATTGTCTGTCGAATCCACCATGTAGCGTAAGTTGAAAAACGGAAACCGCGCTCTGGGTCAAACTTTTCAACTGCGCGGATCAGACCTAAGTTACCTTCTTCGATCAAATCCAACAGTGCCAGTCCGCGATTACTGTAGCGGCGGGCTATTTTAACCACCAAACGCAAGTTACTTTCAATCATACGGCGACGAGATGGAACATCTCCTCGCAGCGCACGCCGTGCAAAATAAACCTCTTCTTCTGCGGTAAGCAGAGGAGAGTAACCGATCTCACCAAGGTACAGTTGAGTTGCGTCCAGCACTCGTTGGCTTACAGCCTGCGATAACAACTCTTCTTCAGCATCCGCATCAATAGTGTCGTTATCGGCAGTCTCTTCGACATTGGCTTTCTCGTCAAAGGCTTCAGCGCTGTTCTCATCGAAATCTACATCATCATGTAACTCGTTAACTTTCAGCGTATTCTGACTCATAAGCTGCTCCTACCCGTGGTCCCGAGGGCAGAATCAAGACTCTGCCCGATTTATCGCTGCGGAAGATAACGCAGCGGGTTTACGGATTTCCCCTTGTAACGAATTTCAAAATGTAATCTTACTGAACTGGTTCCGGTGCTACCCATGGTTGCTATTTTCTGACCCGCCTGCACTTCTTGTTGTTCCCGGACCAGCATTGAATCGTTATGTGCATAGGCGGAGAGGTAATCATCATTGTGTTTAATGATGATCAGATTACCGTAACCGCGAAGAGCATTACCTGCATAAACGACGCGCCCTGAGGCGGTGGCTAAGACAGGTTGTCCACGCGAACCAGCGATATCGATCCCCTTATTTCCCCCTTCGGAAGCTGAGAAATTATCGATAATTTTCCCGTCTGTCGGCCACTTCCAAGAGGAAACTGGACCGCCATTATTGGTGGTACTAGTGACAGGAGTACTGGCTACGGCAACAGGTGCTGTGGTGGTAACTACACCTGATGAAGGCAACATTTTACCTACATTCTGTTTACCCGGAGATTCAGAATACGTGGTAGTTGGTTGAGATGCAACCACCGTACCTTGCATCATTCCGGCGCTTGGTGCTGTTGGAACGCCACCTTTAGTCGCATCCGTGGTGGCTAACATGCCGCCGGTGCTGGCGTTAGAGGAGACATTATTAATCTGAATAGTTTGACCGACTTCTAAACCATAAGGCGCGGGGATATTGTTACGTGCCGCAAGGTCTCGGAAGTCATTGCCGGTGATCCAGGCGATATAGAAAAGCGTATCCCCACGCTTAACTTGATAGGTACTTCCGCTATAACTGCCTTTAGGAATTGTGTTGTAACTGCGGTTATAAACGATGTGACCCTGCTGATTTGTCGCTGCAATATTAGGCGTATTGGCGACATTTGCCGGGGCTGAATTCGGAGTATTCTGACCTCCGCCACCGCCGTTTACACTGCTAATAGGGGCTGACGTCGATGCATTATTGCTACATCCCACCATCCAGGCGCTAATAAACGTACACACCGCAATGCGGCTTAAGGTTTTAATTGGGCTTCCCGTGCTCATATTTCCCCCGTTACGGCAATCTCAGAATCTATCATTCCACTCGCAACCCCGCATTTGGCGGGCTTTGTGCCAATTAGCACGTTGCTAGCAGAGAACACATCCGGGCGGATAAGAAGCCAGCCAGATGGCGACAGTAAAAAACTGTAGTGGATGCTATCAACATCACAAGTACAGCACCATATTACAGTTGTATTTAAATTTTAAGGGCTTAGTCCTGAAACTCACCGCCAGAAGCAGCGTTTAGGCTAACTCACCTTTGACTAAAGGTACAAAACGGACCGATTCGATGGTCTCAACCACAAAGTCGTTACCGCGACGCGTGATGCGTTGCAGCACCTGGTTTTGTTCGCCAACGGGAAGGATCATCACTCCGCCCTCATCCAATTGCTGGAGTAAGTCCTGAGGAATTTCCAGAGGGGCGGCGGTCACGATAATGGCGTCAAATGGCCCACGAGAAGGCCAGCCTTCCCAGCCATCACCGTGGCGGGTCGACACATTATGCAGATCCAGCTGTTTGAGGCGACGCTTGGCCTGCCATTGCAGGCCTTTGATCCGCTCGACGGAAAACACGTGCTCAACCAGATGCGCCAAAATAGCCGTCTGATAGCCCGACCCGGTGCCGATTTCCAGCACGCGCGAGGCCGGTGTGAGGCGCAGCAGCTCTGTCATGCGCGCCACGGTATAGGGCTGAGAAATCGTCTGACCCGAGCCAATTGGCAAGGCGGTATTTTCATAAGCCTTGTGCTGAAAAGCTTCATCGACAAAACGTTCCCGCGGCACTTTTTCAATGGCGTGCAGCAGATTTTCATCATGAATCCCCTGCTGGCGAAGCTGCTCGAGCAGGTTGTACATCGGTTTATTCACCATGCCTGTTGACCCCGACTTTGGCTATCCATCCGCTCACCACATCCTGTGCAGCGTAGGCGGTTAAATCGACCTGAAGAGGCGTGACAGAGACATAACCCTGTGCGACGGCCGCGAAATCGGTGTCCGGCGCGATATCAAACTTATCACCCGGTGGCCCAATCCAATACATATCCTGACCGCGCGGGTCCTGCTGGCAAAACACCTGCTCAGCCGGGTGACGACTCCCGCAGCGAGTAACACGGATACCCTTAATCTCCGCCAGAGGCAGATCAGGAACATTGATATTAAGAATTTTGCCGGTGCGCAATGGCTCAGTGGCCAACGCGCGCAGGATGCGACAGGTTATCGCGGCGGCAGTGTCATAATGCCTGTTACCATCCAGCGAGACGGCCAGCGCTGGGAAGCCCAGGTGGCGCCCCTCCATTGCGGCGGCGACCGTGCCGGAATAGATCACATCGTCGCCGAGATTTGGTCCGGCATTAATGCCTGAAACTACAATATCGGGACGCGGGCGCATCAGTGAGTTAACGCCCAAGTAAACACAGTCGGTAGGCGTACCCTGAATCACCGCCGTGTCGCCGTTTGGGTATGACTGAATACGCAGCGGGCCGTCCAGCGTTAGCGCGTTGGACGCACCACTGCGATTGCGATCGGGGGCAACCAGCGTAACGTCGGCGAACTGGCGTAAAGCCGCGGCCAACGTCTGGATACCCGGCGCTAAAACGCCGTCGTCATTACTCAGTAATATCCGCATCAATATTTTCCTGACGCATCAGTTCTCGCACCACGCTGGTCGCAAAACTGCCAGCAGGGAGCCAGAATTTCAGCTCAAGTGTGACATCGTCCCAACGCTTCCAGCTGATATCTAAAGGCTGGAGCATCACCGCACGGCGAGCCGGTTCAACGCGTTCGCGCTTAATTAATGATAATAACGTGGCGCACTCCGCCAGACAGCCCTGCTCAAACGCCTCAGCGGCGTCAGTGGTTCCCAGCGGGCCATCACCCGGTAAGGGGGCGGTTATCAGCAATTCATTACTATTAACACGTGGCTGGAGCGTGTCAAATTCATCTTCCTTGGCCACAAACCAGCTGCCGCGCCCGCTTAACTGTAAAGCATCGCCCAGCATCACCTGACGATGCGTGCCATCGGCTAAACGCTGGCTGGCGATAAGGTTGAACATCGCGCTGCGGCTAGCCGAAAGGTAGAAACTGCGCTTAGGGCGCTCTTTGACCCGAATTTCGTTATTCGCCCAACGCGCGGCTTGAATCAGGTTGTTGCCACCACGGCCAAAACGCTGTTCGCCAAAATAGTTCGGCACGCCCTGCTCTGCCACCTGCTGCAAACGCGCTTCGACATCGGCGATATCGCTCAGCTGGCGCAGCACCAAGGTAAAAGCGTTGCCTTTCAAGGTACCGATACGCATTTTCTTGCGATGACGCGCGGCGCGAACAATCTCGCAGCCTTCCAGCGCGAATTGGCTTAAATCAGGGTCTTCTTTGCCGGGAAGGTGCACGCAAAACCACTGTTCGGTTACCGCGTGGCGGTCTTTCAAACCCGCGTAGCTGACGGAACGCGGATGAATGCCCGCAAATCGCGCCAGCTGTTCGGCCACAAACTGAGTGTTGCAGCCGTTCTTGCGGATACGCACCAGCAGATGCTCACCCTCGCCGTCAGGCTCAAAGCCGAGATCTTCCTCAACAATGAAATCTTCCGGGTTGGCTTTCAGCTTGCCAGTCGAAACAGGTTCACCATTGAGCCAGGTCAGGCGGGACATATCCATCGGGTTATTTTCCAAAACTCAGTCCTTGATCAGCAGGACAACGGCTTCGCAGGCGATACCTTCACCACGGCCAGTGAAACCTAATTGTTCGGTTGTGGTGGCTTTTACGTTCACCTCATCCATATGACACTCTAAGTCTTCGGCTAAAAACACGCGCATCTGCGGGATGTGCGGCGCCATTTTAGGTGCCTGAGCGATAATAGTGATATCCAGGTTGCCCAGGGAGTAACCCTTCGCGCGCACGCGGCGATAAGCTTCACGCAGCAGTTCGCGGCTGTCCGCGCCTTTGTAGGCAGGGTCAGTGTCTGGGAACAACTTGCCGATGTCTCCCATGGCCGCTGCCCCCAGAATGGCATCAGTGGCTGCATGCAGCGCGACGTCGCCGTCTGAGTGAGCCAGCAAACCTTGCGGATAAGGGATACGCACTCCGCCGATCACCAATGGGCCTTCGCCGCCGAATTTATGCACGTCAAAACCATGACCGATACGCATTATGCGTTCTCCTTTTGATACAACTGGGTTAAATAGAATTCTGCCAAGGCCAAATCTTCCGGCCGTGTGACTTTAATATTGTCTGAGCGCCCGGCAATCAGCATAGGATGAAACCCACAATATTCCATTGCAGACGCTTCATCTGTGATGGTTGCCCCTTCATTTAATGCTCGGCGCAAACAGGTTTTTAGTAATTCGAGCGGGAAAAATTGCGGCGTCAGCGCGTGCCACAGATCTTCGCGATCCACAGTATGGGCAATGGCGCTCACGCCAGGCTCTCCGCGTTTCATGGTATCTCTCACCGGCGCGGCCAGAATACCGCCCACGCGGCTGGTGGCTGAAATCGCCAATAAGCGATTAAGGTCGTCGATGTGCAGACAAGGGCGCGCGGCGTCGTGCACCAGCACCCAGCCGTGAGAGCCAGCGGCTTCCAGCCCGGCCATGACCGAGTCGGCTCGCTGAGCGCCACCTATAACGCACTGGATGCGAGCATCTTGCGCAATAGGCAAATGTTGGAATTGGGTATCGTGCGGGCTAAGGGAAACCACCACTTTAGTGACTTGCGGGCTGCGTAGTAACGCGTTGATTGAGTGTTCAATCAACGTTTTGCCGCCAATAGAAAGGTACTGCTTTGGACACTCTGTCTGCATACGGCTGCCGATACCGGCAGCGGGCAGGACAGCAATAATCTCTGGAGAGGAAACTGCGATGTCGCTCATAGCTATTGTTTTAGGTTGTTTTGCGAAGCATTGTTTTGAGAAGAACTCATACCTGCATTTCGTTTGGATTGGTCAGGCACCAGACGATAGAAAGTCTCACCGGGCTTAATCATGCCCAGTTCATTACGTGCGCGTTCTTCGATAGCTTCCTGACCACCGGTCAAGTCATCGATTTCTGCAAAGAGTTGATCATTCCGTGACTTGAGTTTGCCGTTGTTGGCCTGCTGTACCTGAACGTCATCATTCACACGAACATAATCGTGAATACCATTCTTACCCAGCCACAGCGAATACTGTAACCAGCCAAGCAAAACCAATAACAGCAGCGTTAATTTGCCCATCCCCGCCCCCTAAAAAAGCCGAACAATCATCCCACAACTTTCATTCCGACTCCACACTGAGAGGGAAAATGCCGGTGAGATTCAGACTTAAGCAGGTAATTATGGGTGAGAATGACACAATGACTTACATAGAGATAAGAAATTGACGATAAAACACCCAGAACCTCTGCCAACGTAAAACCACTGTGAGCGCGTGAATCTGGTGAACACGTGAAGATTTTCAGTGAGTGAGAAAACAGGGGAAGTTACCAGCCGGAGAGGAATGAGAAGATAGTCCAAAACATACCAATGACCACAACGCCCGTCGCCGCCAGCGTGCGCCACCAGTTACCACCAAACAGCATGCTAAATGCAATGCCAATCAACACGGAAATAGGCACTAAAGCGAGGAAAAACGGCCAGGTGTAGAGAAAGAAAAACAGCGTGTTAGAGCCGTACATCACAAAGGGAATGGCAAAGGCTAGCCAGTAGAAGATAAAACCTGCCGTACCGCCAAACATAGAATACGAGGGAGCTTCAGCATCCACAGCCCGATCGTCGGACGTGGCGCTGCTGCCCTCGTCTCGGATCCGACTCACTATTCGGTGAAGTAATGCCTGCATAAAGTGATCCCTGTAGTTCAGTGTAAACCGGCGCGCTGTTTAACCAGCGGCCGGAAACCTTCAGGGTTTGATAATAGCGTGGTGGCGCAGTACATCTAATAATTGCGGGACTAAATGTGTTACCAATTGTTCGCCATCGAGGTGTACATCTGGAGCTTCTGGCGCTTGGTAAACAGAGTCAATGCCGGTGAAGTTTTTCAGCTCGCCGGCGCGGGCTTTCTTGTATAAGCCTTTGGGATCTCGCGCCTCGCAAATGGCCAGCGGGGTATCGACAAAGATCTCAATAAACTGATCTTTATCCAGCAATTCCCGCACCATATCTCGCTCGGCACGATGGGGAGAGATAAAGGCGGTGAGCACCACCAGCCCGGCATCTATCATCAGCTTAGCGACCTCACCAACGCGGCGGATATTTTCCCGCCGGTCGTCGTCAGAGAAGCCCAAATCGCGGCACAGACCGTGGCGCACATTGTCGCCATCAAGCAGGTAGGTGCTGACACCAAGTGCGTGTAGCGCCTGCTCAAGCGCGCCAGCGACCGTGGATTTGCCTGAACCTGACAGGCCTGTGAACCACAGCACCACGCCTTTATGGCCATGTTTCAGCTCACGGTCCGCACGCGTTACCGCGTGCGGGTGCCAGACGACGTTTTCATCTTTCAAATTTGCGTCGGGTAACGCCATATTATTTCCCACCCAGCAGGTCGCGAGCACCCCAGTGTGGGAAGTGACGGCGAACCAGGCTGTTTAACTCCAGCTCGAAGGCGCTGTAGGAATCTTGTTCCTGATAAACGCTTTCTACGGCTTCGCGAACCAGCCCTGCTCCGACGGTGACGTTAGTCAGGCGATCGATAAAGATCATCCCGCCGGTCACCGCGTTGTGTTGGTAGTTATCCAGAACCAGTGGCTCATCGAAGGTAAGCTCAACCAGGCCGATGCCATTTAGCGGTAGGCTCTCAACAATACGCTGGGTCAGCGAGTTAATTTCAACCTGATACTCAATGTTTTCAACCCGAGCGCGGGCCTTTTTGCCGCCGATTTTGATGTCGTAGCTTTGGCCAACGCTGAGCGGCTGCTCGGCCATCCAGACAATATCCACTTTGGCGTTCTGCACCGCTTTCACGGTTTCATCCGCGTCGACCAGCAGGTCACCACGGCTGATATCGCGCTCGTCGGCCAGCACCAGCGTGATAGCTTCACCGGCCCAAGCTTCTTGTAAATCACCGTCGAAAGTCACAATGCGTGCCACCCTTGACTCAACGCCGGACGGCAACACTTTGACTTTCTGCCCGACGCGCACTGAGCCAGAGGCCAGCGTGCCCGCATAGCCACGGAAGTCGAGGTTCGGACGATTAACATATTGCACTGGGAAACGCATCGGCTGCTGTTCGCGGATGTTAATGATGTTCACGGTTTCCAGCACGTCGAGCAGGGTTGGGCCGGTATACCAGCTCATTTTCTCACTCGGCGTAGCAACGTTGTCGCCTTCCAGCGCCGACAGCGGCACGAATTTGATATCCAAATCGGTTGGCAGCTGCTGGGCGAAGTCCAGATAGTTAGCTTTGAACTCTTCGAAAACGCTTTCGCTGTAATCCACCAGATCCATCTTATTGACCGCAACCACCAAGTGGCGGATCCCCAGAAGAGTAGCGATAAAGCTGTGGCGGCGAGTTTGATCCAGCACGCCTTTGCGGGCGTCGATCAGCAAAATCGCCAAATCACAGGTGGATGCACCGGTTGCCATGTTGCGGGTGTACTGCTCATGCCCCGGCGTGTCAGCAATGATGAATTTGCGTTTTTCGGTGGAGAAGTAGCGGTAGGCCACGTCGATGGTGATCCCCTGCTCGCGCTCGGCTTGCAGACCATCCACCAGCAGCGCCAGATCGAGTTTTTCACCTTGGGTGCCGTGACGCTTGCTGTCGTTATGCAGCGACGAGAGCTGATCTTCATAGATCTGGCGAGTGTCATGCAGCAGGCGACCAATCAGGGTACTTTTGCCATCATCCACGCTGCCGCAGGTCAGAAAACGCAGCAGGCTTTTGTGTTGCTGGGCGTGCAGGTAGGCCTCGACGCCACCCTGCTCTTCAATTTGTTGTGCAATTGCATTGTTCATTTTGGTCGCTCCTCAGAAATAGCCCTGACGTTTTTTCAGTTCCATCGAACCCGCCTGATCGCGGTCAATTGCCCGCCCCTGACGCTCACTGGTGGTTGACACCAGCATCTCTTCGATGATTTCCGGCAGAGTCTGAGCTTCAGACTCCACGGCGCCCGTTAGCGGCCAGCACCCGAGAGTACGGAAGCGCACCATTTTCTGCTCAATCACTTCGCCCGGTTGCAGGTCGATGCGATCGTCATCCACCATCAGCAGCATGCCATCGCGTTCCAGAACCGGACGTGGCGCTGCGAGATATAGTGGAACAATTTCGATATTTTCCAAGAAGATATACTGCCAGATATCCAGCTCAGTCCAGTTGGAGAGCGGGAACACGCGGATGCTTTCGCCTTTGTTTATCTGGCCGTTGTAGTTGTGCCACAGCTCAGGGCGCTGGTTTTTAGGGTCCCAGCGGTGGAAACGGTCGCGGAACGAGTAAATACGCTCTTTAGCACGCGACTTCTCTTCATCACGACGCGCGCCGCCAAAGGCCGCGTCAAAACCGTATTTGTTCAGCGCCTGCTTCAAGCCTTCGGTTTTCATGATGTCAGTATGTTTGGCACTGCCGTGGACGAAGGGGTTGATGCCCATCGCGACGCCTTCCGGGTTCTTATGCACCAGCAGTTCAAAACCGTAGTTCTTCGCCGTGCGGTCGCGGAAGTCGTACATTTCGCGGAACTTCCAGCCGGTATCCACGTGCAGTAGCGGGAAAGGCAGCGTTCCCGGGAAGAAGGCCTTGCGCGCAAGATGCAGCATCACCGAGGAGTCTTTACCGATGGAGTACATCATCACCGGGTTAGCAAATTCAGCCGCCACTTCACGGATGATATGGATACTCTCCGCCTCCAGTTGACGCAAATGTGTGAGTCGTTTTTCGTCCATAACAGATCCTTAAGCCAAATTCACGACCGACGGGCGAACTGCGTCGTCAGTCTGTGGTTGATGCCCAAACCAGGCGAGCTTATCGTGAAGTGCGACCACTTCGCCGATAACCAGTAATGCGGGTGATGGTGCCTGTTGAGCCAAGAGTTCTAAGTTGTCGAGCGTGCCGGTCAGCACCTGCTGATCGACCCGCGTACCACGGCCAATGACAGCCACCGGCGTACTCGCCGCGCGGCCATGAGCGATAAGCTGCTGGCTGATTTCTGCCGCCTTCACCGTGCCCATATAAATGGCCAGCGTTTGGTTGCCCTTCGCCAGCGTTTCCCACTGCATGCCATTCCCATCGGGACGGGAGTGGCCGGTAATAAACATCACGCTCTGCGCGTAATCGCGGTGGGTCAGAGGGATCCCCGCGTAGGCCGTCGCCCCGGCGGCTGCCGTCACGCCCGGCACCACTTGGAAAGGGATGCCCGCCGCCGAAACGGCCTGTAGCTCTTCACCGCCGCGACCAAAAATAAACGGGTCGCCGCCTTTAAGGCGCACCACTTTTTTGCCCTGCTGCGCCAGTTCGACCAGCATGCGGTTTGTCTCTTCCTGCGCCACCGAGTGGCTGCCAGCGCGCTTGCCGACGCAAATACGGTCGGCGTCTCGGCGCACCAAATCTAAAATCTCGTCACTGACCAAATGGTCATACAACACCACGTCTGCCTGCTGCATCACCTGCAAGCCGCGTAATGTCAGTAATCCTGCATCACCCGGCCCCGCGCCGACCAGCGTCACTTCACCGTTTCTCGCGATGGATTCCGGATTATCTAACTGTTGTTGCAACACTTGCTCAGCTTCTGGAATCTGTCCCGCAGTCACCAGCGAGGCAAAGCGACCATCAAAGGTCTGCTCCCAAAAGCGACGGCGTGCCGTCATTGAGGTGAAGCGCTGCTTCACGCGGTCGCGGAAACTGCCAGCAATCTCAGCCATCTTGCCCAAACTGGTCGGTAACAGCGTTTCCAGCTTTTCCCGCAGCATGCGCGCCAGCACCGGGGCCGTGCCGCTGGATGAAATAGCCACCACAATCGGCGAACGGTCGACGATGGAAGGGAAGATAAAGGAGCACTTCGGCTGGTCATCGACCACGTTGGCCAGCAGCTGGCGGCGATTGGCCTGCTCAAACACCTCGGCATTCAGCTCGGCGTCGTCGGTGGCAGCAATCACCAGAAACACGTCATCCAACTGCTGTGGCTCAAATTGCTTCGCCAGCCAGCTGACTTGCGACTGCTGGAGACGATGCTCAAGTTCTGAGGAGAGTGACAGCGCGACAATGCGGACAGCAGCGCCAGCACGCAGCAGAAGGTCTATTTTGCGTGCTGCGATTTCGCCGCCGCCGACGACCAATACAGGACGTTGTCTTAGGTCGGCAAATATTGGTAGATAGTCCACAACGGCCTTTTTGATAGCGAAGAGTAATAACAAGACTATACGTGGTGGCAATTATTGAATTGAAATGACGAAATGGAATGAATAGTTACCAAATGGAATATAGATTCGCCAACCTCACTTTCCAGACGCAGAAAGATGCAACAAAAAGAGCCATTTGAGATAAGGGGAAATTGTCTAATTGCCGTCACAATCGCATACTATTGCGCAATAATGACCGCATAACGCGGCCTGCCCGATTGAAAGCTTTCCGGTCTTTGACCCACGAATAAGGATTTTTTGTCCATGCTATCCCTTTCTCGCATGAAACTGGCGCTACTGGCCTTTGGCCTGGGCTGTGCCGGTTTTACGCACGCGGCCGTGCAGCAGGTTGCCGCGCCCGCCCTCGGTAAAATTGCTGCCGAACAAACTCGCCATATCGCCACCTATTTTCCGGGCCGCATGGCCGGTAGTCCGGCGGAGTTAATCGCCGCAGATTACCTGCAACAGTATTTTGCCAAACTCGGCTATCAGAGTGATCTTCGCGGCTTTGATACGCGTTATCTCTACACCAGCCGGGATGGCAAGCAGAGCTGGCATGATGTGCATTCGACCTCCGTGATCGCCGCCCGCGCCGGTATCGTGCCTCAGCAGATTGTCGTGATGGCGCACTTTGATACTTATTTGCCACAAAGCGACGCCGACTCCGACCATAATTTGGGCGGTCTTACCCTGCAGGGGGTTGATGATAATGCGTCAGGCGTCGGTGTGATGCTGGAGCTGGCCGAACGACTCAGTAAGGAGCCAACCCACTACAGCTTGCGCTTCGTAGCGCTTAGTGCCGAAGAGACGGGCGCACAGGGTGCCGCAGACTATGTGCAGCGCATGTCGCCGGAGGAGAAGTTAAACACCCTGCTGGTGGTCAATCTCGATTCGCTGATTGTTGGCGATAAGCTCTACTTCAAGAGTGGCAAAAATACCTCTCAGGCCGTCACTAAGCTGACACGCGACCGCGCCGTGGCGCTGGCGCGTCACGCAGGTATTGCCGCCGAAGCATACAGTGGAAAGGATTGCTGTAATGGCATGCAGGCGCTGGACGACGCGCATATTCCATTATTAATGGTGACGGCCACGGATTATGCGTTGGGCAAGAAAGACGGCCAGCAGCAGCGGGCAATCAGCGCGCATTTCCCGCAGGGCACGTCGCGCCATCAGGGCCAGTTGGATAACTTACAGTATCTCGACCGCGTCCTGCCAGGCCGGATAGACAAACGCTCGAAAGATAGCGTGAGAATTTTACTGCCGCTGCTGAAAGAGCTGGCAAAACCGGCTGATGCTTTACAAGGCGGTAACGCCATCCCTTAAATAATTCGAGTCAGAGGACAAATCTGCTTGCAGCGGCCCCCTTAGGGGCTTGGCTGGAAATAGGCCAAGTAACGCGGCAAGCCGACGCACCTCTGGCTCGAAGTATGACAGGGATTTATTCGTGTAAGCCGCACTCGCGTTTAAGCCCAAAGAAACGGGTTTCCTCTTCGCTCATGCCCTCTTCCCACTTCTTGGTGGTGTGGGTATCGCCAACCGACAGGTAGCCCTGATCCCACAGCGGGTGATAGCTGAGGCCGTGCTCTTTGAGGTACTGGAACACTTGGCGGTTATCCCAATCGATGATCGGCAGGATTTTGAACACGCCGCGCTGCACGGCTAACACCGGCAGATTGGCGCGGCTGCCAGACTGTTCACGGCGCAGACCAGCAAACCACGTTTGCGCGCCCAGCGTCGCCAAAGCGCGGTTCATCGGCTCCACTTTATTGATGTTGTTGTAACGCTCAATGCCTTCGACGCCCTGCTCCCAAAGCTTGCCATAACGCGCTTCTTGCCACGCCGGGCTTTCGGCTGCGCGGAACACTTGCAAGTTCAGCTTCAACTGTTCGGTGAGTTGATCGATGAACTGGTAAGTCTCGGGGAACAGGTAGCCGGTGTCAGTGAGGATCACCGGGATATCCGCCTGCTGGCGAGTCACCAGATGCAAACAGACCGCAGCCTGAATGCCAAAACTTGAGGAGAGCGCGAATTCGCCCGGCAAATTCTCTAGTGCCCAGATGACACGATCCTGTGCCGACAGTTTTTCAAGCTGGGCATTGGTTTCCGCCAATGCCAGGGCCTGACCTGATTTCGGCATTTCATTCAGTTCAGCAAGAGTGAGCAAACTCATAAACTCTCCATTCTTCACGTTACAGCAGCGTTAGTCGTAGAAGTCGCGGGCCGGATCCAGCACTGGGCGAATAATCCCAGCGCGGATCACGTAATCACCAAAGCCTTCATCGTTTTCACGCTCTTTCGCCCAGCGGCCGACCAGCTCGTCGATAATCGCCAGAATGTCAGTATCAGAGATGTTCTCCCGATACATTCTTGGAATACGCGTCCCTTCACGGTTACCGCCAAGGTGCAGGTTGTAACGGTTCATGGCTTTACCCACCAAACCGATTTCAGCCAGCAGCGCACGGCCGCAGCCGTTAGGGCAACCCGTCACACGCAGGACAATGTGCTCTTTGCCCACCCCATGCTGGTGCATGATGCCTTCCACTTTGGTGACAAACTCTGGCAAGAAGCGTTCGGCTTCGGCCATCGCCAGCGGACAGGTCGGGTATGAGACGCAGGCCATGGAGTTTTTGCGCTGCTCGGTGACGCTGTCGTCGATCAGGCCATGGTTGCGGGCCAGCGTTTCGATCGCGTCTTTATCTTTTTCCGAGACACCGGCGACGATCAGGTTCTGGTTAGCAGTAAGCCTGAAATCCCCTTTGTGGATCTTAGCGATTTCTGCCAGACCGGTTTTTAGCGGCTTGCCCGGATAATCCAGAATACGGCCGTTTTCGATAAACAGCGTCAGGTGCCACTGCTTGTCGATCCCCTTCACCCAGCCGATGCGATCGCCGCGTCCGGTGAATTCATAAGGGCGAACTGCTTCGAATTCGATCCCTGCTCGCTTGGCCACTTCGTCGCGGAACACTTCCACGCCAACGCGCTCAAGGGTGTATTTGGTTTTAGCATTTTTACGGTTGGTACGGTTGCCCCAGTCGCGCTGCGTGGTCACTACCGCTTCGGCCACGGCCAAGGTTTTATCCAGCGGAATAAAGCCCAGTTCGCTGGCGGTGCGGGCGTAAGTTGCCTTGTCGCCGTGGGCGATAGACAGGCCGCCGCCGACCAGCACGTTGAAGCCAACCAGCTTGCCGTTATCGGCGATCGCCACGAAGTTCAGATCATTGGCGTGAAGATCGACATCGTTTTGCGGCGGGATCACCACCGTAGTTTTGAATTTACGCGGCAGATAGGTTGGGCCAAGGATCGGCTCTTCATCCGTGGTTTCGACTTTCTCTTGATCCAGCCACACCTCGGCGTAAGCGCGGGTGCGCGGCAGCAGGTGTTCGGAGATCTTCTTCGCCCACTGGTAGGCTTCCTGATGCAGCTCTGACTCCACCGGGTTCGAGGTACACAGCACGTTGCGGTTAACGTCGTTGGCGGTCGCCAGCGCGTCCAGACCTAGCTTATTCAGCAGCTGGTGAACCGGTTTTACGTTAGGTTTGAGGATACCGTGGAACTGGAAAGTTTGACGGTTAGTAATACGAATACTGCCGTACAGTGTGCTCTCTTCAGCGAATTTATCAATGCCCAGCCACTGGTCTGGCGTCATCACGCCGCCCGGCAGGCGGCAGCGCAGCATCATCGCGTGGCGCGGCTCCAGCTTCTGCTCGGCGCGTTCGGCACGGATATCGCGGTCATCCTGCTGGTACATGCCGTGGAAGCGGATCAACAGGAAGTTGTCGCCGTTGAAGCCGCCGGTCAGGCCATCTTGCAAATCTTCAGTAATGGTTCCGCGCAGGAAATTGCTTTCCTTTTTAAGACGTTCAGCATCAACCAGCGGCGCATCAACGATTAACGGGCCAGGACCGGGATTCTGTTCACTCCACAACTTATTGCTCATAAGTGCTCACTCATTGCTTAAATTTTATTAGTAGACGTCGCGCTGATAACGGCGGTCCATACGCAATTCACTTAAAAATTCGTCGGCGGTTTCCAGGTCCATCGACCCCTGCTGGGAGATAATTTCCAACAGCGCTTGCTCGACGTCTTTCGCCATACGGTTGGCATCGCCGCAGACATAGACGTGCGCGCCCTCTTGCAGCCAGCGCCAGACTTCGGCGGCGTTTTCGCGCAGCTTGTCTTGAACGTAGACCTTTTCAGCCTGATCGCGCGACCAAGCCAGAGAAATGTGGGTCAGTAAGCCGTCTTTGACGTAGCGCTGCCATTCAACCTGATATAGGAAGTCCTCGGTGAAGTGCGGGTTGCCGAAGAACAGCCAGTTTTTACCCCCGGCGCCGTCGTTTTCGCGCTGCTGCATAAAGGCGCGGAATGGCGCGATGCCGGTGCCCGGGCCAATCATAATCACTGGCGCATCCGGGTTAGCTGGCAGGCGGAAATTGTCGTTATGCTCGATGAATACGCGAACTTCACCATCTTCTTGCAGACGGTCAGCCAGATAGCCCGATGCACCGCCGGTGCGGGCGCGGCCGTCGATTTCGTAGCGCACGGCGCCGACGGTGATATGCACTTCGGACTCATTCTCGGCCTGAGAGGAGGCGATGGAGTAGAGACGCGGCGTCAGCGGGCGCAGCAAATCAACCAACTGCTGGGCATCCAGCTCGGTCGGCGCCTGACGCACCATGTCGACGAACGGCGTGTTTTGCGCGAACTGCTGCAAGGCATGCTTGTCGGCCAGTAGCGCGTTCAGCTGCTCATCACGGCACGCTGCGGCGTATTTCTCGACGATGGGCGTGGTGTTTTGGGTCAGCTCGATGTGATGCTGCAACGCTTCGCTCAGCGCTAGCGTTTTGCCGTTAACTTCAACCGACTCATCGCCTTTCAGCCAGAGCAGTTCAACCACTTCTTTGACCAAGGCCGGATCGTTTTCGAACCAGATGCCTAAGGCGTCGCCCGGCTGGTAGCGCAGGCCAGAATCACCCAGATCAATCTCGATATGGCGCACGTCTTTATCCGAATTGCGCCCGGTAATTTTCTGGTTTACCGACAGCAAAGCGGTCAGTGGCTCTTCTTTAGTATAGGGGCTGCTGTCAACTTGGTTGACCGCGCCAGCCAGAGTCGCGGCGGGCTGCGCCGTCGCCTCTGCGGGAACGCGCTGCTTCAGCACTTCAACAATGCGTTTGCGCCACTCTTCGGCCTGGGCCTGATATTCAACGTCAGCGTCCACGCGATCTAACAGGCGCTCTGCGCCCAGCTCGCCAAGGCGGTTATCAAAATCTTTACCGGCCTGACAGAAGAATTCATAGGAAGTATCGCCCAGTGCAAACACGGCAAACGCCGTATCTTTCATCTGTGGCGCTTTCTTCGATTGCAGGAATTTATGCAGGGCGACGGCCTCTTCGGCCTGCTCACCTTCCCCCTGAGTGGAGGCAACAATCAGCAGCAGCTTTTCTTGGCCGATTTGTTTGAACTTGTAATCACCGGCGTTAACCAGATTGACGTTCAGTTTTGCGGCGATCAGGTCATCGCGCACCTGCTCGGCCAAACGACGGGCATTGCCGGTCTGGGAAGCGGAAATCAGGGTAATAGCGGCCGCGGCGGGCGCAGGTGCAGCTGCCGGAACAGCGCCCGGCTGTTGATTCACCATTCCCCAGAAATAGCCAGATAGCCATGCCAGCTGCGTTGGTGAGTATTCACCAATGGCAAACTGGAGCTTAGCCAGTTGCTCTGGTGAAAGAGGCAAGATAGAAGTTGGAGGAGCCTGAGTCGTCATCGCGGTACGAATTCCCTTATGCATAAGCCAGTCATCAATCCGGCCTTCGTGCACAAGAAAGACCGTAAATCACCCCACGTAGAAAAGCGACGGAGGCTGCAGTTTGTAAGGTTAACGAGGCTGATGATAACAATTAAAGAAGTGATGGAAATATTAAATAACCAAAATGACTAAGTGGTTTTAGAGATAGCAATAACCACTAAAAGTGGTAAGTAGTGATTTTTTATCTTACTGAAATAGCTATGAAAATCGACAGACATTTATCCGACTAGGCAAAACAGTTTGTTATATAAAGAAAAACCCCGCCGGAGCGGGGTGAAAATACTTTATCAGCAGCAGGTTTTATAGATGGAACTGACCATGTTCTTCGAACCAGGCGAACTGCCCGGCAGCAAAGACCGACATTTTACTGCTGCTGTGGCCGGTGTCCGGCAAATCGACAAAGTGCCAGTTAAACGGCGTGTTGTTCTGCTCGGCGCGCTGCTGTGAGGTGGTGAAATAGCTCTCGGCGCGATCAAGGCGGTTGCTCCCCTGTGCCATCACCTGCTTGGACAAACGCTGCGCGCGCGTTTCAGGATTATCATCTTCACTGCCGACGGCAATCAGCATCGGCTTGGCAAAATAGCTGGCGAGCTGCTGCTGGTTGACGCTCACCGGCGACTCGCGCAGGCCATAAGGCCAGCGCTGGTCGGTATCCGGCAAGGTCCACCACGTCGGCGCGGCACAGACGGCGGCTTTCACTTGCGGCTGCGGCAATAGCGTCAGCATACGGTGAACAAACTGGCATCCGGCGCTGTTGCCGAAAAGATAGAACTGCGACTGGCTGGTGACGCCCTGCTTCTGCAACTGGCTGAACAGCGAATCGACCAGCGTGAAAGTCCATTGCGACGCGGGCAGCTTGCGATGGGTTTTGGGATCAACCAGATTGCCAAGGTTATAACCCGCCGCGCCGGGGAAGTCCTGCTCGCTGAACTTTGGCACCACCACGCGCAAATGGTACTGGTTCGCCATGGTGATCCATTCATTGCGCGCATTGACGGCGTTACGATCGCCTTCAGTCATCACCATCACGATAGGCGTTGTGGCATCAGCACCCTCGGGTTGATAGGTGAAAACGTCCAGCGTCTTTTTCCCCTGCGCCACCAGAATATGTAAACTGCCCGCGCCCGTCGGGAAGGTCAGGGCAACAGGTTTAGCAGCAACGGCAGGCTTGGCGGTTTTCGGCTCAGTTTGAGCAGGTTTGATGTCAGCAGGCTTAGGGCCAGCAGCCTCTGATTCCGCAGGCTTTGAGTCCGTAGACTTGGCATCGGTGGAAGCAGGCGCGGCTGGCTGGGGGAGCGTTTCCGCACCGACGCTCGCCGTGAATAGCACCGACAATATGGCCAAACGCAGCACAGTAATCATGCAAACACTCAATAGGTTAGTCTCACTGCTGCCACTTTAAGTCAGTAAATCAGGCTGAGTAAAGCAGTGGTTGGTAACGCCTTGTACAGCTATGTACCGTGGATTTCGTGGCGCGAACGCCGGATTTCCGTTACTATGCCGCGTTTTTTGAGCAACGAGACAGCACCATGACCACCACACTCTTTAAAGATTTTCAGTTCGAAGCCGCGCACCATTTACCTCACGTTCCAGCAGGCCACAAATGCGGCCGCCTGCACGGGCACTCTTTCTCGGTAAGATTAGAAATCACCGGTGAAGTGGATCCGCATACGGGTTGGGTAATGGATTTTGCTGATCTTAAAGCGGCATTCGCCCCGACATTGGACCGTCTCGACCACTATAATCTCAACGATATTCCGGGCTTAGAGAACCCGACCAGTGAAGTGCTGGCCGAGTGGATCTGGAATGAGATGAAGCCTAAGCTGCCCCTGCTTTCCGCCGTACGCGTCAAAGAGACTTGCACCGCGGGCTGCGTCTATAAAGGCTAAGCGATATTTAGGTATTTGTGGGTCTGCATCGACAGCCGCCAATTTTTTGCAATGCAGGTCGCAATGCACAATTTGGTGGCTTCTTCTTTTTGACTGATGGGCTGCAAAGCGATGATGCGCGCTTTTTCGTCGGTCAATGTCGCCAGTAACGCTTCCAAGGCATCAATATCGCGCTGACGCGCCACCGGATGCTTCACTTCATCAGCCCGTTTCAAGGCCTGCGGCAGAATGTCATAGCCGCCGCGCATGTTCACCTTTGGCGACACCGTCACCCAAGTATTCACCGAGCAGCGCACCTCATGGGTCCCGCTGGTTTCTATCTGGCAGCTAAAACCATTTTTTTCCAGGAGCGTGGTGAGCGGCATTAAATCGTAAATGCACGGCTCTCCGCCGGTGATCACCACGTGACGCGCCGTATAGCCCTGCTGAAGAATAATCTCGTGCAGTTGCTCTGCCGTGGCGTTACCCCAGGCGTCACTCTCTTCGGTCTTCACCAAAATGCGTTGTACGTCGACTTCCCGATCGGCGATTTTGTCCCAGGTATGTTTGGTGTCGCACCAGCTACAGCCCACCGGGCAGCCCTGCAGGCGAATAAAGATAGCCGGCACGCCGGTAAAATAACCTTCCCCTTGCAGGGTTTCGAACATTTCATTAATCGGGTACTGCATGGTTTTCTCAATCATCTCTAAAAAATCAGCGCGCATTATCACAGATAGTGCACGCTGTTCCAAACTTCGACCCAAGCAGATTTGTCAGTAAAGGTGATTGATGGCCTCGGTGAAGCGTTGAGTGATCTGTTGAGGCCGGGTGATGGCACCGCCCACAACCACGGAATGCGCCCCCAGTGTCAGGCAGCGCGCGGCCATTTCAGGCGTGTCCACATTGCCTTCGGCGATGATAGGAGCGCTACACTGTGCGAGCACCTGGCGCAAAAAGGCGAAGTCATCTTGCCACAGCTTGCAGCCCGCGGTTTTAGGGGTATACCCGTGTAAAGTGGTGCCAATGCAGTCAAAGCCTAAGCTCTCGGCATTGACCGCCTCTTCGACGCTAGCGATGTCGGCCATCAGCAACAAAGAGGGATATTTCTGCCGAATCTGCTGCACTAAGGCCGCCAACTGCAACTCCCCCGGACGTCGATGCAAGGTGGCATCGAGCGCGATCATTTGCGGACCTGCGGTCATCAGCTCGTCAACCTCTTGCATTGTGGCGGTGATATAGACTTCGCTGTCGGGATAATCGCGCTTGATAATGCCAATGACCGGCAGAGTCACGGTGGCGCGAATCGCCTGCACATCTACAACACTATTGGCGCGGATCCCCGCAGCCCCGCCCTGCATGGCGGCCAGCGCCATGCGGCTCATGATGAAATCGCTGTGTAAGGGTTCATCGTCCAGTGCCTGACAGGACACCACCAGTTTTCCTTTTATGGCCGCTAACATTGACTGATTCATACTCCCAACATCTCCTCAATTTCGTTTTTAATCACCGTGACATGTGGCCCATAAATGACCTGAATCCCATTCCCACGAATCAGTACCGCCCTCGCGCCACTCGACTTCAACTGGCTTTCATTCACCATGTTGGCCTGATGCACGCTTATCCGCAGACGTGTTGCGCAGCAGTCCAGCTCGGCAATATTGCTAGCACCGCCCAATGCTTCAATGATCAGCCCGGCACGGTCGGTGGTGATGCTGGCTTGTTCTACTTCCGCGTCATCTCGACCTGGCGTTTTAAAGTTGAAACGGGTGATCAGATAGCGGAAAGAGAAGTAGTAGAGAGCAAACCAAGGCACACCCACCAATGGCACGTACATCCAATTGGTTTTGCCTTCGCCCTGTAGAACCCCGAAAAGGAGGAAGTCGATGAAGCCACCAGAGAATGTCTGACCAATGGTGATATGCAGAATATGGGCAATCATGAAAGCCAGCCCGTCAAACACCGCGTGCAGCACGTACAGCATCGGCGCGACAAACAGGAATGAGAATTCAATCGGCTCAGTGATACCGGTGAGGAAAGAAGTTAGCGCCGCAGAAAGCAGCAGACCGGCCACTTTCTTTTTATTTTCAGGCCGCGCGGTGTGGTACATCGCCAGACAGGCCCCCACCAGACCAAACATCATGGTAATGAAACGCCCGGACATAAAACGCGACGTGCCGACGTAAAAATGCTGAGTTGAAGGATCGGCCAACTGGGCAAAGAAGATACGCTGGGTTCCCTCCACCAGATGCCCGTTTACCACCTCACTGCCGCCCAGTGCTGTGGTCCAAAAAGGCAGATAAAAGATATGATGCAGGCCGAAAGGCCCGAGCATGCGCAAGACAAAACCGTAGATAAAGGTGCCCAAATACCCCGTGGCATCCACCAGCCCGCCCATGCCAAAAATTACTTTTTGGAAATGAGGCCAGATGAAGAACATCAGCGCCCCGACAACAATTGCCGCCACCGAAGTAATAATAGGCACAAAGCGCGAGCCGCCGAAAAATCCGAGGAATTGCGGCAGTTGAATTTTGTTATAGCGGCTATGCAGCAGCCAGGTGACTAATCCAATCACCACGCCGCCAAAAACGCCCGTTTCCAGAGTCTGTATGCCCAACGCCATTCCCTGCCCCGACGCACTGAGATTGCTGGCCGCCAACTGCCCCTTGAGGATCAAAATGGCATTAATAGTAGCGTTCATGACTAAATAGCCGAGCAGCGCGGATAGCCCTGCGGTTCCCTTGTCACTTCGCGCCAGCCCAACCGCGACTCCGACGGCAAACAGCACCGCAAGATTGGCAAAAACAATGGAGCCCGCGCTGGCCATCACGGTAAAGATGGCCTGTAGCGCCGGAATATTCAGAAACGGGTATGCCGTCAGGGTATTGGGGTTCGAGAGCGCCCCGCCAATCCCCAACAGCAAACCCGCCGCTGGCAAAATCGCGATAGGCAACATGAAAGACTTGCCAAATTTCTGCGCCCTTTCAAACCAAGTTCCACCGCCTGAACCATTGAAGATCGACATGAGATAACTCCGCGTTAGGTTGTTTTGGTAATTATTTTCACCACATTATATTTATATAAAAATAATTACCACCAAATAAGGCGAGTTATCCATATGGAATTCTTCTGGCGTTAACTGCGTCACATCAGCCAAACTAGAGAGGTCAATTAATCAGAGGAGAGCCGAGTGAGTCAGACCATGGAAACGGGCACGCTATTACTGCGATTGCGCCAAGGGTTGGAGAATTACAGCCCGACACTGCATAAGCTCGGCAACTTTGTGCTCGAGCAACCAGAAAGAGTGCTTTATCTGACCATTACCGAATTGGCGCGCGAGAGTGATACCAGCGAGGCCAGCGTCACCCGACTTTGCCGCCAGCTAGGTTGTAAAGGCTTTACAGAATTCAAGATGGGTCTTGCTCTGGAAACTCGCCAAAGCCAAGCTCGTCAGGCCACTGACGGGGATGATGAAGTGCAGTTGGTCATTGACGACAGCATTACCGCGCTGCGAGATACGGGGAAATTACTCGATCGGCAAACTCTGGTTGATACCGCGTTAGACATTCATAACGCCCGATCCGTACAAATTTATGGCGTGGCTGCCAGCGCGATCGTGGCGGATTATTTGGGCTACAAGCTGCTGCGCTTAGGCAAAGCATCGCAATGCTTCTCCGATATGCATCGCGCGGCAATGAATGCGGTGAGTTTGGATAAACAAGACATTGTGGTCGTGATTTCCAGCTCCGGTTCTACCAAAGACGTGCTCCATGCCGCTGAACTGGCTAAGCGCCAGGGCACCAAAGTGATTGGTATCAGCAACACGCTACGCAGCCCGCTCTCTTCTCTGGCTGATACTTTGCTGGTGGCCGCTAAACCTGAAGGGCCTTTGACGGCGGGTTTGCTGACCTCGAAAATCGGCGGAATGCTGCTGGTAGAACTGCTGATAAATCAGCTGCTAACCCTCTCTCCTGATTACCTTCAAGCCAGCCAACAAAGCGCCAGCGCGACGCTTTCTCTCTTGCTCTAGCATTCTGCATGGCGAGATTTCATCTGTTTTAGGCATAAAAAAACCCGCCGAAGCGGGTTTTTAGGAAAGTGTTATAAAGCGCAGTAATTACTGGCCTTTAACTTCTTTCAGACCGTTGAACGGTGCTGCATCACCCAGCGCTTCTTCGATACGAATCAGCTGGTTGTATTTAGCAACACGGTCAGAACGGCTCATAGAGCCCGTTTTGATCTGGCCTGCAGCAGTACCAACAGCCAGGTCAGCGATGGTAGCGTCTTCAGTTTCGCCTGAACGGTGAGAGATGACTGCAGTATAGCCAGCATCTTTCGCCATTTTGATCGCTGCCAGAGTTTCGGTCAGAGAACCGATCTGGTTGAATTTGATCAAGATGGAGTTAGCGATACCTTTTTCGATACCTTCTTTCAGGATCTTGGTGTTAGTTACGAACAGATCGTCACCAACCAACTGGATTTTGTCGCCCAGAACTTTAGTCTGGTAAGCAAAGCCATCCCAATCAGACTCGTCCAAACCGTCTTCGATAGAAACGATTGGGTACTGTTTAGTCAGGTCTTCCAGGAAGTGAGTGAACTCTTCAGAAGTGAAAGCTTTGTTGCCTTCGCCAGCCAGAACGTATTTGCCGTCTTTGTAGAATTCAGACGCAGCACAGTCCATCGCCAGAGTGATGTCTTTGCCCAGCTCGTAGCCCGCCTGTTTAACAGCTTCAGCGATAACAGCCAGAGCTTCAGCGTTAGAACCCAGGTTTGGCGCGTAGCCACCTTCGTCACCAACAGCAGTACCCATGCCTTTAGATTTCAGAACTTTAGCCAGAGTGTGGAAAACTTCAGAACCCATACGGATGGCTTCTTTCAGGGTTTTCGCGCCAACAGGCTGGATCATGAACTCTTGGATATCAACGTTGTTATCAGCATGCTCGCCACCGTTGATGATGTTCATCATTGGCAGAGGCATAGAGTATTTGCCTGGGGTGCCGTTCAGTTCAGCGATGTGCGCGTACAGCGGCATGCCTTTAGAGGCAGCAGCAGCTTTAGCCGCAGCAAGGGAAACAGCCAGAATCGCGTTAGCACCGAACTTAGATTTGTTCTCAGTACCGTCGAGATCGATCATGATCTTGTCGATGTTTGCCTGGTCTTTCGCGTCTTTGCCTTTAACAGCGTCAGCGATTGGGCCATTTACTGCAGCAACGGCTTTAGTAACGCCTTTGCCCAGGTAACGTGATTTATCACCGTCACGCAGTTCCAGCGCTTCACGAGAACCAGTAGATGCGCCTGATGGAGCCGCTGCCAAACCTACGAAACCGCCTTCCAGATGAACTTCAGCTTCTACAGTAGGGTTACCACGGGAGTCGATGATTTCACGACCGATCACTTTAACGATTTTGGACATTAGGATTTCCTCAGTACAAGTTAACTAAAGCTTCAGACAAACAACGTGCCAAATGGCACGCTGTTTCTCCTATATTTATTTTACCTGACGCTTCTGATACTCACCGGCAGCTTTAACAAAGCCTGCAAACAACGGATGACCATCACGCGGCGTTGACGTAAATTCCGGGTGGAACTGGCAAGCCACAAACCATGGGTGGTTTGGCAGCTCGATAATTTCCACCAGTTGCTTGTCGCCAGAGCGTCCTGCAACGCGTAAACCCGCGGCTTCGATCTGTTTGAGCAGCATGTTGTTTACTTCGTAACGGTGACGATGACGTTCTACAATCGTCGGCTCGCCGTACATCTCGCGAACCAGGCTACCGTCAGTCAGGTGGCATTGTTGCCCACCGACACGCATGGTGCCGCCTAAATCACTCTCTTCAGAACGGACTTCTACATTGCCGTTCTCATCACGCCATTCGGTAATCAATGCCACAACCGGGAACTTACAGTCTGGCACAAATTCGGTTGAGTTGGCGTTTTCCATGCCAACAACGTGGCGGGCAAACTCCATCAACGCGACCTGCATACCTAAACAAATACCCAGGTAAGGGATGTTGTTTTCGCGCGCATACTGGGCGGTCATCACTTTCCCTTCCACACCACGGTAACCGAAGCCACCAGGGATCAGGATAGCGTCCAACCCTTTCAGAATTTCTACACCACGCGTTTCGACATCTTGTGAGTCGATAAGTTTGATGTTGACGGTCAGACGATTTTTCAGCCCGCCGTGCTTGAGCGCTTCGATAACAGACTTATAAGCATCTGGCAGCTCAACGTATTTACCCACCATCCCGATGGTCACTTCGCCACCTGGGTTCGCTTCTTCATACACTACCTGCTCCCATTCGGACAGGTTAGCTTCAGGCGGGGTCAAGCTGAATCGTTTACAAATATAGTCGTCCAGACCCTGAGATTTCAATAGGGCTGGGATTTTATAAATGGAATCAACGTCTTTAAGTGAAATAACCGCTTTTTCTGGCACGTTACAGAACAAGGCGATTTTCGCGCGTTCGTTGGCCGGTACGGCACGGTCTGAACGGCAGATCAGCACGTCTGGCTGAATACCAATCGACAGCAGTTCTTTAACAGAGTGCTGGGTTGGTTTGGTTTTCACTTCGCCGGCGGCTGCCATGTACGGAACCAGAGTCAGGTGCATGTACAGCGTGTGCTCACGGCCGACTTCTACCGCCATCTGGCGAATAGCTTCCAGGAATGGCAGAGATTCGATATCGCCAACGGTACCGCCAATTTCAACCAGAACCACATCATGGCCTTCGCCACCTTCGATGATACGTTCTTTAATGTTGTTGGTGATGTGTGGGATAACTTGAATAGTCGCGCCCAAATAGTCGCCACGGCGTTCTTTGCGCAGTACGTCAGAGTAGATGCGGCCCGTAGTGAAGTTGTTGCGACGAGTCATTTTGGTGCGGATGAAGCGCTCGTAGTGACCTAAATCGAGATCCGTTTCAGCGCCGTCTTCGGTGACGAACACTTCGCCGTGCTGAGTTGGGCTCATGGTGCCCGGATCCACGTTGATATACGGGTCCAGTTTCATGATGGTCACGTTGAGGCCACGGGCTTCGAGAATAGCCGCCAGAGAGGCTGCGGCAATGCCTTTACCCAGAGAGGATACGACCCCGCCGGTCACAAAAATATAATTAGTTGTCATGCTGAACCTGAGAGGTTAGGTTTAAAGACGATGGAATAACCAAGACGGGAAAACAGTATACCGGAACCTTGTGCGCGCCACAAATAAAGGTTTTGCTGTTTATCATCGTTTTCTTCGCCTCAGTTCAGAAGAGTTAACTCTTCAAGCCCCTGCCTCTGATTCTTTTAAAAACAACAAGTTAACCATTGTGATTCGCTAACTTGCTGCCGTAGCCCAATAAAATCTCTTAGATTTCAATTTGTTGGACTTTGCTCTCTCAGGCCAAACAATACTTGGTTGACTAAGTTTGAGCTTAACCGTTTCAGCACTGACAGATATTGTCGCCGATCAAAGTCCGAGCGGACGTCAGTGCGCCTCGCCTTGCTTCACTTGCTGCCACGCCTCTTCCATTTGATCCAAGGTTGCGCCCTCCATGGTTAAGCCTTGCTCACGAATAATCTGTTCAACCTGACGGAAGCGGCGCTCAAACTTACGGTTGGCGGCCTGTAATGCATCTTCGGCCTTATGTCCCAGATGGCGCGACAGGTTCACGGTAGCAAACAGCAGGTCGCCAATCTCCTCGCCCAGCTTCTCTTCATCGATAACCGCCTGTTGCGCTTCGTGCATCACTTCGTCTATCTCTTCGTAGACTTTGTCCAGCACCGGGCCGAGGGTGGTCCAGTCGAAGCCGACATTGGCGCAGCGCTTCTGGATTTTGTGCGCCCGCATCAGGGCAGGCAAAGCCTGTGGAATATCATCGAGCGCGGAATGCAGCGACTTCTCGGCCCTTTCCAGCGACTTGCGCGCTTCCCATTTCGCTAACACATCCTGACTGCTCTTCTCCTTTTGCGGGCTGCCGGCATTAGCGAAAACGTGAGGATGACGGCGCTCGAGCTTGTCGGAGATGGCATTGCAGATATCGTCGAAGGCAAACAGCCCCTGCTCGCTGCCCATTTGGGCATAAAACACCACCTGAAAGAGTAAGTCACCCAGCTCGTCGCGCACGTCGTCGTAGTCCTTACGAGCGATAGCGTCGAGCACTTCGTAAGCCTCTTCTAAAGTGTAAGGCGCGATAGTTTCAAAGGTCTGCTCCTTGTCCCAAGGGCATCCGGCAATCGGGTCGCGCAGGGTTTTCATGATGGTGAGCAAACGTTGCAGGGCTGATTCTGTCATGGCGGGCTGTCCGTTTCTTATTGAGCGGCGGGCGTCTGAGCGCCAGCCGTAAAAATAAAGGCCCGACAAGCGGGCCAGTAAAATCACAATGCTTAGTTGCCGTGAAGGCGCTTGGCGTCAATCACATCCGGCAGTTGGTTGAGCTTGGCTATTACGCGCCCCAGCACCTGCGGGTTGTAGATTTCGATGTCCATATCGATAGTCGCCAGCTGCTGCTTGGTGTCGCTACGGCTGGCAACGCCGAGCACGTTAACCTTCTCGTTGGCAAGAATGGTGGTGATGTCGCGCAGCAGGCCGCTGCGGTCATTGGCGACCACGCGGACCACCAGCGAGTAACCGCTGGAATAACTTTCGCCCCACACGGCGTCAACCACGCGCTCCGGCGCATTCTGGCGCAGGTCTTCCAACTGGTCACAGTCGGCGCGGTGAATCGAAATCCCACGACCCTGAGTGATATAACCCACAATCTCATCGCCCGGAATCGGCTGGCAGCAGCGCGCGATGTGGTGCATCAGATTACCCACGCCTTCCACCACCACGCGACCATTGTCCTTGCCAGTGCTGCGCGGCGGCGGCGCAGAGGTTTTCTGCGTCAACTGGCGCAGCGCCTCTTTGTCTAACTCTTCCGCACTCGGCTTTTTCAACTGAGATTGCAGGAAGTTAACCATCTGGTTCAGGCGAATATCGCCGTTACCGATGGCCGCCAGCACTTCATCCAGCGAGTTGACGTTGTAGCGCGGCAGCAGCAGTTTCTCGGCATCTTTGATGCTGATATCCAGCCTGTCCAGCTCGTCATCGAGGATCTGTTTGCCGGCAATAATGTTTTTGTCGCGATCCTGCTTGCGGAACCAGTTGTGGATCTTCGACCGCCCACGGCTGGTGGTGACATAGCCGAGGTTCGGATTCAGCCAGTCGCGGCTTGGGTTCGGGTGCTTCTGGGTGATGATCTCAATCTGATCGCCCATTTGCAGCTGATAGGTGAACGGCACGATGCGCCCGCCAATCTTAGCCCCAATACAGCGGTGACCGACATCGCTGTGGATGTGGTAGGCGAAGTCGAGCGGCGTGGAGCCCATCGGCAAGTCAATGACGTCGCCTTTCGGGGTAAACACGTAGACGCGATCGTCGAACACCTGACTGCGCACTTCATCGAGCATTTCGCCCGAATCGGCCATCTCTTCCTGCCACGCAATCAGTTTACGCAGCCATGCAATGCGGCCTTCGTAGCCACCGCTGCGGCCACCGGCCACGGCAGTACCCTCTTTGTATTTCCAGTGCGCGGCCACGCCCAGTTCGGCATCTTCGTGCATCTGGCGGGTACGGATTTGCACTTCAAGGGTTTTGCCTCGTGGCCCGAGAACCACGGTATGAATGGACTGATAGCCGTTAGGTTTCGGGTTAGCGACGTAGTCATCAAACTCGTCAGGCAGATGGCGGAAATGGGTGTGAACAATACCCAGCGCCGCGTAGCAATCTTGCAGGCGCTCGACCACGATACGCACCGCGCGGACGTCAAACAGCTCGTCAAATGACAGCGCTTTTTTCTGCATCTTACGCCAGATGCTGTAGATGTGTTTCGGACGACCATAGACATCAACTTTGATGCCCTCTTCGGCCATCGCACCGCGCACGGTGGAGACAAAATCGTCAATATACTGCTCACGATCGATGCGACGCTCGTGCAGCAGTTTGGCGATTCTTTTGTATTCGTCAGGATGCAGGTAACGGAAGCAGAAATCCTCCAGCTCCCATTTTAACTGGCCGATGCCCAGACGGTTAGCCAGCGGGGCATAGATGTTGGTACACTCTTTCGCCGCCAACACGCGCTCTTCTTCCGGCGCGTCTTTCACTTCGCGCAGGTGAGCGATACGTTCGGCAAGCTTGAGCACCACGCAGCGGAAATCTTCCACCATCGCCAGCAGCATGCGGCGAACGTTATCCACCTGCTCGGAGGCCATGGAGTCGTTTTGCGTGGCTTTTAGCTGGCGGATGGCGTCCATATCGCGCACGCCATGCACCAGATCGGTGATGCTTTTGCCAAACTGCTGGGTCAGCGTGTCTTCATCGATAATGCCAACATCAACCAGGGGGAACAGCAGCGCGGCGCGCATACTGTCGTTGTCCATGCTCAGGGTAGAGAGGATCTCGACCATCTCCAGCCCGCGCCATAAAAGCAGCGAGGCATCCGGATGGCCTTGTGTCTGTTGTTCGCAGTAGCGCCAGGTTTCGGCTAAACGCTCACATGACTGCTGGCTAGAAAGGCCTAAACTGGTTATCCAGTCGTCGAGCGCAAACTCGCCTGCCGTGTTCAAATGTGCACTTCTTACCGCAACCATACCCTCTCCCTACATTTCTGCTGCCATTCAGGCGACAGACGGGTTGATAAACAGAGCCATCGACTCAAGATGCCCAGTGTGCGGGAACATATCCAGCATGCGAACCTGAGCTAAGCGATAACCCGCCTCCAACAAAATTTTGCTGTCCCGCGCCAAAGTCGTGGGGTTGCATGAGACATACACCACGCGCTGCGGGTTCAGCTTAATAATATGTGTCATAACGCCAGCAGCACCGGCCCTTGCAGGGTCCAGCAGCACTTTATTAAAGCCCTGTGCCGCCCAAGGTTGCTGGCTGACATCCTCTTCCAGATTTTCATGGAAGAATTCAGCATTGTTCAAATTATTTCGAATGGCATTATCTTGCCCATTCGCCACCAACGTGGCAACACCTTCTACGCCAGTGACGTGCTTTACACGCTTGGCTAAAGGCAGGGTGAAATTACCCACGCCGCAGAATAAATCCAATAGGCGATCGTCGGAATTGAGATCTAGCCATTCAATCGCCTGTGCCACCATTTGCTGGTTGACGTCATCATTCACCTGAATGAAATCACGCGGGCTGAATTTCAGCGTCAGGCCATCAATTTGATAGAACGGCGGCTCGCCGCACAGCAGCGCTAAACTGTCGCTTTCTGCCGCCAGCCATAAGGCCACGCCATGTTCAGCGCCGAAGGCCAACAGGCTGGCGCGGTCTTGCTCTTTCAGCGGATCGAGATGGCGCAACACGATTAATGGACCATTTTCGGCCAGCACCAGTTCAACATGCCCCAAACGTTGGGCCGCGGAGAGGTGAGAAAGACAGTGTTGCAAAGGCACCAACAGACGTTCCAGCTCAGAGCGCAGCACCGGACAGCGATTTATCCCCACCAGATCATTCGAGCCTTCCTGACGAAAACCCATCACCAGCGTAGAAGAAGATGAGGAAGACGCCATTTTATTTTTGCCTTTCCCGCCGCCTTTCCCACTTCCGGCAATCTGTAAACCCAGTCGCGCGCGACGACGATAGCCATATTGCGGGCCAGCGATCACCGGCTGAGGTTGCGCTTCTACCCCAGTTTCGCGTGAAATAAGGCGTAATAAGGCCGCAGATTTGCTCTGTTGCTGTAATACTTCACTGGCATGTTGCTGCTGACAGCCGCCGCAGGTAGTGAAATGTGGGCAGGCCGGTTTCACGCGCTGTTCGCTGGTGGTCAGCAGGCGTTTTACACGCCCTTTGGCATACTGGCGTTTATCCTCGGTGAGCGTCACCTCGGCCTGTTCGCCGGGCAGCAAGCCGCTGATAAATATCGCCTTACCATTGTGGCGCGCCACACCCTGACCAAATGCATCAAGGTCGGTGGCAGTCACAGTTATTGTTTGCCGGGTCGTCACGCGACGATTCGGAGAGTAGAATTGGGCCATTATTGTTGATTGCACGCTGAGTCAATTAAGGTCTTTCAGCTGCTGATTCTCCCACATTGGAACCTCATGACCAAATATAGCCTTCGCGCACGGATGATGATTTTAATTCTGGCACCGACTTTGATGATTGGTCTGCTGCTCAGCACCTTCTTTGTGGTGCATCGTTATAACGAGTTGCAGAAGCAATTAACGGACTCCGGATCCAGCATTATTGAGCCTTTGGCCGTCGCCAGTGAATATGGCATGACCTTCCGAGAGCGAGAGCCAGTAACGCGTTTAATCAGCCGCCTGCATCGCAACCATTCAGAGATTGTTCGCGCCATCAGCGTGTTCGACGGGCAAAACAAACTCTTTGCTACCTCAAACTCGTTGCGCGAAGGCAACAAGTTGCAGGTGGCTTCAGTTAGCGATATTCCGCGCGAACTCACCCAAAAACGCATGGGAGACTCACTGATTTTGCGCACGCCGATTTTGGCGGAAAACCACACGGCGGCGGATGACGACGCCTTCCACACCTCGCCTGCGCGCACTCTCGGCTACATCGCTATTGATCTGGATCTCAGCTCTGTTCGCCTACAGCAGTATCAGGAGGCCTTTGTCTCCACCATGTTGCTGCTGCTCTGTCTGGGTATCGCCACGCTGTTCGCTTACCGCCTGATGCGCGACGTGACTGGCCCAATTCGCAACATGGTCAATACTGTTGACCGTATTCGTCGCGGCCAGCTCGATAGCCGCGTCGAAGGCAACATGCTGGGTGAGCTCAGCATGCTGAAAAACGGCATAAACTCGATGGCCATGTCGTTGACTGCCTACCATGAAGAGGTGCAACAGAACATCGATCAGGCCACCTCGGATCTGCGAGAGACGCTGGAGCAGATGGAGATCCAAAACGTGGAACTGGATCTGGCGAAAAAGCGTGCGCAGGAAGCTGCCCGTATTAAGTCCGAGTTCCTCGCCAATATGTCCCACGAGCTGCGTACCCCGCTCAACGGGGTGATTGGCTTCACTCGCCAGACCCTGAAAACGCCGCTGTCGCCGACGCAGGCCGATTACCTGCAAACCATTGAACGTTCTGCCAATAACCTGCTGACAATTATTAACGACGTGCTCGACTTCTCGAAACTGGAAGCCGGCAAACTGGTGTTGGAGCATATCCCGTTCTCCCTGCGTGAAATGCTGGATGAAGTGGTGGTATTGCTGGCACACACTGCCCATGAAAAAGGGCTAGAGCTGACGCTCAATGTGCACAATAACGTGCCGGAAAGTGTCCTTGGCGACCCGATGCGCTTGCAGCAAGTTGTCACTAATTTACTCGGTAATGCCATCAAGTTCACCGAAAATGGCAACATTGATATCAATGTGGAAGTTCGCTCGCAGAACAATTTGCAAGTGGAGCTGGAAGTACAAATTCATGACACAGGGATCGGAATATCTGAGCGCCAACAGTCGCAGCTCTTCCAGGCATTCCGTCAGGCCGATGCCAGTATTTCCCGTCGCCACGGCGGCACCGGGCTGGGGCTGGTTATCACTCAGCGGCTGGTCAAGGAGATGGGCGGCGACATCAGCTTCTACAGCCAAATTAATCGCGGTTCGACCTTCTGGTTCCACATCACCCTTGAGTTGAATGACAACCGACACATCACGCCGCTTTCCATGTCCTGTCTGGAAGGTAAGCGCCTGGCCTATGTGGAAGCCAACCCAGCGGCGGCGAAAGCCACGCTGGAAATCTTGCAATCTACGCCGCTCGACGTGGTGCATCGCACGACCATTCAAGCACTGCCGGACCCTTATTACGACCTGATGCTGTGCAGCATTCCGGTGAAACTCGACCACCAACTTTCTGACTACGACGAGCGCCTGCAGAAAGTGTTAAAGATGACTGACAGGCTGATGTTAGCACTGCCGAGCGAATTCCAGGTTGATGCTGAGTCCCTTAAAAATCGTGGGGTACGAGCCTGTTTAATCAAGCCTATATCCAGTATTCGCCTGCTGCCGCTGCTGCTTGCAACGCCTTATTCCCCGCCACTCCTGAACGTGGACGGCGCGCGTTCTGACCGCCTGCCCCTGACGGCCATGGCGGTGGATGACAACCCGGCGAACCTCAAGCTGATTGGGACTCTGCTGGAAGAATTGGTGGAAACCACCCTGCTCTGCCATAGCGGCGAAGAAGCCATCGACATGGCACGTAATAACGATTTGGATATCATCCTGATGGATATTCAGATGCCAAACATCGATGGTATTCGCGCCAGTGAAATCATTCACCAGATGCCGCACCACGCAAAAACGCCTATTGTCGCCGTCACCGCCCACTCGCTGAGTGGCGAGCGTGAACAGCTGCTCAAAGTGGGCATGGACGATTATCTGGCGAAGCCTATTGATGAGAGCATGCTAAAACGCGTGCTGGCGCGCCATTACTCCCACCAGACGCCGCAGGAATCCCCGCTGAATCAGCAGAGCGGCAGCATGCCGATGAGCACGCTGGATTGGCAACTGGCCCTGCGCCAGTCTGCTAACAAAGAGGATTTGGCGCGCGATCTGCTGCAAATGCTGGTCGATTTTCTCCCGCAGGTCACTGAGCGGGTGAACGCCGTGGCGCAGGGTGAGCCGGACGAAGATATTCTGTCGCTAATCCATAAGCTGCACGGCAGCTGTAGTTACAGCGGCGTGCCGCGTTTGAAACAGCTCTGTTTTTACCTTGAACAGCAACTGCGTAAAAACATCCCGGCGAGCGACCTGGAGCCGGAATGGTTCGAGCTGCTGGACGAAATTGAAAATGTGACCCGCGAAGCGCAGCTGCACCTGAAACGGTAAATTATGCGGCACCAACATTTGCTTGAGATCTCACTTACGGAAAATAGTTTCTGTTCGCGACCACACTAACTCACTGAAATTAAGCGTTATTTATTCCTCATATAAAAATCCTATGGTCGGGAGGTATTTACAACTCCCGATCACTTTGGTTTAACTCTACTCATCAGTTGCGCAGTTTTCCGTCACTCTATTTCTGGGCTGAAGTCGGTATTTTTGCGCGAGCTGATTTTTTTTGATTCAAAAATGAGAGCGCTCTCTTTTTATTTATGAGGCGCAAATCGTAGTCTGTCTTCCTGACGACGAGACCTGAAACCAGACAATCCCACCGATGACTGTCTCTGATTTAAGTAGAGGAAAAACGCATGGATCTGGAAAACACAATCATGGAGTTGTTGGTTCACGCAGGAAGCGCCCGTAGCCATGCCATGATGGCGTTACAACACGCCCGCCGTGGTGACTTCCCTGCCGCAGAGCAGGCCATGGGCGACTCGCGTCAGGCCGTATCTTTAGCCCACGGCATGCAAACTGAGCTTATCGGTCTGGATGAAGGCTGCGGCAAAATCCCGGTCAATCTGATCACTGTCCACGCGCAGGACCACCTGATGAATGCGATGGTCATTCAGGATTTAGCCATTGATATGATTGAGCTTTACCGCCGTTTACCGCCAGCACCTGCAACTCGGGTAAACACATTTCAGGCCAGCCATTGCTAGCCTGACCTCACGCAATACATCGTTTTAATTAGCCAAGCACTGACAAAAATAGCCATTAACAAATAATAATGCGGAAATAATCCGCTCGGGGGTGTGTAGTGTCTAAACCGAATGTCCTGCTCGAACGTTATGTTTTGCCTTTTGCTTTGAAGATAGCCTCGCAAAAGCACGTCCTGTCGGTGCGCGACGGCATTATTTTGAACATGCCATTTATGCTGATTGGCTCGTTCTTCCTGATTTTTGCGTACCTGCCAATCCCAAGTTACGCCAACATGATGGGCGACGTGTTTGGCGCGGCTTGGCGTGAAAAGCTGCTTTATCCGGTGAAAGCGACCTACGACATCATGGCGATTATCTCCAGCTTCGGCATCGCCTACCGACTGGCGGAGAAATACAAAACGCTGGACCCGCTGACCACCGGCGCCGTCTCGCTGGTGGCGTTCATTCTGACCATTCCGCAAAACACCCTTTTCCAGCCACTGAATGGCGCGACTGAACAGATCGTCAAAGGCGTGTTGCCAATGAATTTCATCGGCAGTCAGGGGCTGTTTGTAGCTATTGTCATCGCGATTCTTTCGACTGAAATCTATCGTTTCGTCCACGACCGCAATCTGGTGATCAACATGCCTGCGGGCGTGCCACCGGCGGTGGCGAAATCCTTTTTGGCGCTGATCCCGGGCTTTGCCGTCATGGCGGTGGTGCTGGCCCTGCGTTTGGGGGTTGAAGCGACGCCGTTTGGCAACATCAACAATATGATTGCCACCCTTATCGGCATCCCGATGCACCATATTGGCGGCACGCTGCCGGGGATGATTTTCTCGGTGATATTGATAGGTTTGCTGTGGATGGTAGGGCTGCACGGCGATGCCATCGTGCTGGTGTTTATTCAGCCGGTGTGGCTGTCTAACATGTCCGAAAACCTGACGGCCTTCCAGAACGGCCAGCCGATCCCGCACATTATTACTCAGCAGTTTTACGACTTATGGATAGCGCCGGGGGGCACCGGAGCCTTGCTGGGACTGGTGATCTTCATGCTGCTGCGCGCCCGCAGCGCGCAGATGAAACAGCTGGGGAAAATTGCCGCGCCGGGCTGCCTGTTTAATATTAGCGAGCCGATGGTGTTTGGTATTCCGCTGGTGATGAACCCGTACTTCGCCATTCCGTTTATTCTGACCCCGGTGATTCTGGTGATTGTCACCTATACCGCAATGGCTACTGGGCTGGTGACGCCGCCGGTAGGGATTGCGCTACCGTTCACGACACCCATCTTCATCAGTGGCTATCTGGCCACCGGCGGGCATATTTCTGGCACAGTGATTCAGGTGGTGAATTTGGGGATTTCGCTGGTGATTTACTATCCGTTCTTCCGCGCCTGGGACAAGTTGAAGTATAAAGAAGAGCATCAGGCCGCGCAGTTAGAAGCGGAGAAAGCGCAAACCGCCGCAGGGCAATTAACCGCCCGCTGATACTACTGCTGTAGCAAACTGAAGAAACAAAAAAGCCCGACGACTGTCTGCCAGCGTCGGGCTTTTAGGTTTCAAACTTGTTAGAACCAGGTAGTTACCGCGCCGGTCACGTCCCACTGTTCATTCACTCGCAGCAGCTGACGCCATCTGTCGAAGGTCAGGCAAGGGTGGGAAATGTCGAAAATCAGCATGTCGCCGACCTGAATATCGGCCCCTGCGGGCACGGTCATAAAGGCGTGTTGGTCCATCATCTTGATGATTTCCCATGACTTATCTACCGGCACAACCGTAGTGTAGCCTGCCGAATGGCTGCTTTGCGGGCGAAAATGCCCGGCAGCGACCGGGAAACCCGCATCCGGCCCGGCGTCGCGACGGCCCAGGCCGATGATCGCCCTGCCCGGCTCAGGCAGTGACTGTACGTAAGCCCATACCTGTAGCGCGGGTTGCAGGCTACTGTTCATCTGGCGCGCTACCGGATTTTGGGCCTGAATTCGCTGATTAGCCTGCTGATAAATACCGGCGTCATGGGTCAAGTAGCAGCCTGAACGCAGGATAACGTCAAGCGTGAAACGCTGCTGGCTGTCCAGATACTGGCTATCACGCCTAAACTCTTCGGCCACCACGTCAAACCATGCAGAACCCGCGCCGGTGAGAATCACCGTAGGCTCGGCAAAGGCACCGTTCTGCGCCAGAGCCTCGGTGCGTTGCATCACGTGTTGCAGGAAAGCGCGAATGGGCGCTTCTTCATTAATCACCCCTTCGTAAATTTCTACCCCCACCAGCGAAATAGCCCGCGGCCAGCGCTGGATAGCCTCTAACACCTCCAGCTCCTGCTCGGCGTTGCGCACGCCGGTGCGCCCGCCGGCCAGACCATATTCCAACAGCACCCGCAGCGTCTGCTGGCGAGAAGTAAAATACTCGCCGAGGGCGTCGACGTTGGCCGCCGAATCCACAATACAGGTGAAATCAAACTCGCTGTCCTGTGCCAACAGCCCGGCGATCACGGCCATATTGGCTTTGCCGACCAGCTGATTAGCCATGATGACCCGGCGCACGCCGTGCTGAAACGCCACATTGACCTGCGGTGCCGTCGCCAGCGTAATGCCCCACGCGCCGCTATCAAGCTGTAACTGGAAAAGCTCGGGGCTCATGGTGGTTTTGCCATGCGGCGCCAGCTTGAGGTGGTAGCGGCTAATGAACTCGCTCATCCACGCCAAATTATGCTCTATGCGCTCATCCAACAGCACCGCCACCGGCAGGCTGACCTCTTCTCGCAGAATATTCCAACCCTGCTGGCCGATGTCCGCCATCTGCGGTTCATCCGGCAAGGTGCCTAAGCCTTTGGTTTGGGTATTCACCGGCTGGGAGGAGAAGTCATAAAGCGAAGATAAATCATAGAGTTCTGAAAAATCATACGGCTGGGAGAAGTCAGGCTCGGACATGATGGCTCTCGTTTGGCGTTATCTGCGAATCAATAGTGCAAACCTAGCGCACGCGCAGGTCTGGGGTAAAGCCCAAAAATCGGCACGCCGAGTTATCAGGTGCCAATTCAGGGGCTGGCTGGCGGGCACTCATTCAGGCAGCGTCTGCGCCAGCTTGATGGTGGCGGCGATATTGCGCGCCGTGTTGTGTAGGTTTTCGGCGGCATTCGCCAGCGCGTCTTCCAAGGTACAGATAGAAGAAAGCACGCTAAACACCGCATCCAAGCCATGGTCGAAAACCACATCTACATCTTTGGTCAGGCTGCCGCCGATACCAATGACCGGCTTGTTATAGCGTTTCGCCACCCGCGCGACGCCGATTGGCACCTTGCCATTGATACTTTGGCTATCAATGCGCCCTTCGCCGGTGATCACCAGCGTGGCGTCTTTCACTAACGCCTCTAGCCCCAGCGCTTCGGTAACAATCTCAATCCCCTGACGTAACTGCGCCCCGCAAAAGGCGTGCAGCCCGGCCCCCATACCTCCGGCGGCACCCGCCCCCGGCAGGCTGTCTACGTCGATATCAAGGCTCTGTTTAATCAGCTTGGCGAAGTGAGCAAGATAGCCATCAAGCTGCATGACCATTTCTGGCGTCGCCCCTTTTTGCGGGCCGAAAATCGCCGATGCGCCATTTTTTCCCGTCAGCGGATTGGTCACGTCACAGGCCACTTCGAATCGGCAATCTTTGATTCTGGGGTCCAGTTCGCTGATATCAATACTGCTAAGCTGCTCCAGCGCGCCGCCGCCCTGACCAATCTGCTGGCCTTGCGTATCCAACAGCTTCCCTCCCAGCGCCTGCACCATGCCCGCGCCGCCGTCGTTGGTGGCACTGCCGCCAATGCCGATGATGCAATGTTTGACACCATGGTCCAGAGCATGGCGAATCAGCTCGCCGGTACCGAAAGAGGTGGTTTTCAGCGGGTTGCGTTTCGCCTGCGGCACGCTTTCTAAGCCACTGGCCGCCGCCATTTCGATAAAGGCGACGTTACTATCGCCAGACAGGCCAAAGAATGCCTCAATCGGCTCTCCCAATGGGCCGGTCACTTTGACTTTCACCACTTTGCCATGAGTCGCGGCCACCATGGCTTCCACCGTGCCTTCGCCGCCGTCGGCGACCGGCAATTTGACGTATTGGGCGTCGGGGAAAATTTCCCGAAAACCGCTTTCAATGGCTTTCGCTACCTCCAGCGCCGATAAGCTTTCTTTAAATGAATCAGGTGCGATAACTATCTTCATGCACGACACGCGCCGCTCGAGAAAAGCGTCCTGTTGATGAATGTATCTAGTCACACAAGCAAACGGCGCCAGTTTAGCGCCGCTTTCTCGGTTAACTACCGGGTCACTTCTACCTTCGCTAAGCTTTCATAATAGCGTGCAATTGCGCTGTGGTCAGACTGCCCCAACCCATCGGCTTTCAAAGCTTGCAGCATTTCCATCACCTGAGCTGTGAGTGGCAACTGCGCGCCAATGCTGTGTGAAGTGTCCAGCGCGTTAGCCAAGTCTTTGATATGCAAATCAATACGAAACCCAGGCTTGAAGTTTCTATCCATCACCATTAGCGCTTTAGCTTCTAACACCGTACTTCCCGCCAACCCGCCGCGAATGGCCTGAAAAACCAGCTCCGGCTCGACGCCCGCCTTGGTGGCTAACACCAGCGCTTCGGACATGGCGGCGATATTCAACGCCACGATCACCTGATTCGCCAACTTAGTGACATTACCTGCGCCTATGTCACCGGTATGCACCACCGAGGCAGCCATGGCTTTCATCAGTTCATAGCATTTTTCGAACACGGCTTTATCGCCGCCAACCATCACCGACAGCGTGCCGTCTACGGCCTTTGGCTCACCGCCGGACACCGGCGCATCAAGCATCGCGACCTGCTTTTCCGCCAGCGCCTGGCTGATTTCCCGGCTGGCGAGCGGCGCGATAGAGCTCATGTCGATAAACACCAGCCCGGCACGCGCACCTTCGATGACGCCATTTTCACCCAGCGCCACCTCTTTTACCTGTGGAGAGTTCGGCAGCATGGTGATAACAATGTCGCTCTGCTCGGCCACGGCTTTTGGCGTCACGGCGCTGGTGGCTCCGGCTTTCACCAGCTGCTGCGTCGTCTCATGATTGTGGTCCAATACCACCAGTTGATAACCCGCCTTGAGCAGATTTCTACTCATGGGCTTGCCCATTATCCCTAAACCAATAAATCCAATTTTCATGCTGCGAGCCTCGTTGAGTATCAAGAAGATAGCCATTATAAAAAACGGCCTTCCCGCTGGCAGTGGACAGAAGCCCAAAGCCGACGGCGAAGTTCGCCTCTTTCGTCTGGCATTTGCACAATGCTCTGTGAGGCCTATCCCGTTATGCAGGTTTAGGCCGTGTTATCGAGTTGCAGGGCGATATACAGCAGCAGGCGGTCATCAAAATTCGACAAGTTCAGCCCGGTCAGGCCAGAGATGCGGTTTAGACGATTTTCGAGAGTATTGCGATGAATAAACAGAGCTTTAGCCGTGACGATGGGCTGAACGTTATGAGCAAACCAGAGGTTTAACGTGCGGCGCAGCAGGCCACTGCTATCTTCGGCATTCAGGCGGGCCATCGGCAGAGCCAGTTCATCAGCCTGCCAGCCGTCGCGCAAACCGTCTAGCAGCACTGGCAGCATCAGGTCCTGATAGCAGTAGCTGCGCTGCTCCGGCGCGCGCCGCTTCCCCACCGCCAGGGTGGTTTTGGCCGTGAGGTAGGACCGCGCGATACTGCCCGGCCCGGTGAAATAGTTGCCGAGCGCAACGCGAATTCGCAGGTCACTGTTTTGCTGCATGTGTAACAGCAGGGCGTCTATCCGCTGACGCTGAGCCTGTGGGTCCCAGCGTTTGGCCGCACCGAGTGCGGGTTTGAGTACCACAATTTCGGTTAGAGAAACTCTGGCAATCAGATTGTCCTGCTCCGGGGTTGAGAGCAAAACCTGTAACTGTTGCAGCTCTGCCATAGCCTGCTCGACGCCAAGCTGCCCGCCGTCTACCGCCACCACCACGGCAACGCGCGGCTGGTGCAAGTCGATGCCCAACCGCTGCGCCCACTTCGCTAACGCCTCAGGGGGCTGCTCGGCACGAATCAAATTCAGCACCAGCTCTTCGCGAATGCGGCTGTCGTGCGCCAGCATATTGAGCAAGCGCGCCTGCTCGAGCATCATTTCCGCCGTCATACAGACCAGCTCGCCATATTGCCGCAGCCGCGTCGGGTCACCACTCAGCCCAATGGCGCCGACAATCTGTCCGTCAACCCGCAGCGGCAGGTTAACGCCGGGACGAACGCCGTGCAGATGGCGCGTCACTTCGTTATCAATGTCCACTATGCGTTGCTGGGAAATCGCCAGCAGCGCGCCTTCATGCAGTTCGCCAAGGCGCTCGGCGTCGCCGCTGCCGATAATCCTTCCCCGGCTGTCCATCACGTTGACGTTGCTATCAATGATTTTCATTGTGCGATCAACGATTTGCTGCGCCAAAGGTTGATCGAATAAATATGCCGCCATGTCCCTGCGCTCTCCTGCGTGTTTTCCCTTGGCTGCCAGCATACTTATTCGTCGGGCGATGGGCAGGTTCATGTCGGCGAAATGCGAGACGTCGCGCAGAACTCCGCCAACTTTCATCGTTGCACCGCCGCCAATAAAAAAGGCACGCCGAAGCGTGCCTTTATAGACTGATTTATCAGCGCGTGATTATTGCGCTAACAGGTAGATTGAAGTGTCACCGCGTTGAATATCCAGCGCCAGCACGGAAGGTTTGCTGTCGAGGATTTTACGCAGCTCGCCCAAATTGCCGACTTTCTGCTGGTTAACGCCCAGAATCACGTCATCCTTTTTCAGGCCGATGCGTGCTGCTTTACTGCCCGGCTTCACGGCATCGACTTTCACGCCTTTCTGATCGCCAACCTGACCATTGCTCAGCTCAGCCCCTTCAATACCGGTGAAGATATTACCGGAGTCAACTTTGGCGGTTTGCGTGCTCTGTTCAATAGTCACTTCAACATTGACCGGCTTGCCGTCACGCAGCAGGCCCAGCGTCACTTTGGTGCCGATTGGCAGGGTGCCGATGTCAGCGCGGAAGGAGGCGAAGCTGCTGATTGGTTTGCCGTTCATGCTCAGGATCACGTCACCCGCCTTGATACCGGCTTTTTCAGCGGCAGACTTCGGCATAACTTGGCTGATAAAGGCACCGCGCTGGGCGTCGACCTTCATGGCTTTCGCCAGTTCAGAGTTCAGCTCGGTCCCCATGATGCCCAATTCGCCACGCTTCACTTGACCGAATTCGATCATCTGCTTGGTCAGGTTTTTCACCATGTTACTTGGGATAGCAAAACCGATACCGATGTTGCCGCCGTCTGGCGCAAGGATCGCGGTGTTCAGACCAATCAGTTCACCGTTAAGGTTCACCAGAGCGCCGCCTGAGTTACCACGGTTAATGGCAGCGTCGGTCTGGATAAAGTTTTCGTAATTTTCGATGTTCAAACCACTACGGCCAAGTGCGGAAACGATGCCCGAAGTCGCGGTTTCGCCCAGACCATATGGGTTACCGATGGCGACGGTGTAGTCACCCACGCGCAGCTGCTCGGAGTCAGCAATTTTAATCGCGGTCAGGTTTTTGGCATCAATCAGCTGAATCACTGCGATATCTGAGCGCGGATCTTTACCGATCACTTTCGCCTCAAATTTACGGCCATCGTTGAGCTGAACGCTGATTTTGGTGGCGTTATCCACCACGTGGTTGTTGGTGACCACATAGCCTTTATCGGCGTCGATGATCACACCTGACCCCAGTGCGCGGAACTCTTGTTTCTGCGCTTCAGGCGCTGGCTGAGAGTCGTCATCCCCTTGGCCGCCCTGACAGACCGGAGAGCCTTGGAACGGCGAGCCGTCCTGACACAGCGGCGAGTTTTGACCAAAGAATTGCTGGAATTGCTGGCCCATGCGTGGCGTTTTAGTTGGTGCGCTACCCTCAACGTTTACGCTAACAACGGAAGGCATCACCTTTTCCAGCATAGGTGCCAGACTTGGAACTTGAGTGGTACTGGAAGACGCCGTTTCTGCGGCAAATGCCGATGAAACAGGGGCCACAGCCAATCCAACACTTAACGCCAAAGCGCTCAGGAATAGAGTAGTTTTTTTCATCAGTCGAATTCTCTTTAAATATGCTTTTAAAATTATTTATGGTGACACGAAAGCATCACCTTGCTCGGTAGTCGTGATACTGAGATTTAATTAAAAGCGGGAAGTTCATTAAGGTCGAAATGACAATGGTAAAAAAATATTGTGGTTATTTACAAAAGCCTATTTTTTAACCAGTCCATTATAAAAATAGAGATTTCTTTACCTTAACCACCCCGTAAATACGGCTAAATATATTATTCAGCGGCCATCAACCGTCGATATTCATCGTAAGCGTAAAGATCTGTCATTCCGCTGATATAGTCCTGAATCATGCGCGCACGATAATAAAATTCGCTAATAATTTTCTGACTTTCAGACTGCGACTCCAGCTTGGTAATCGCCTCATTATAGGCCAGACGGTGCTTGGCGGACAATTTGTGGAACAGTCGGGTTTCAATGGGGTACTTGCGATGGGTGTCATCGCGAACCAACTGGCGGAATTCATCCAAAGGCATATCCAGAATCGGGCTGTAAATATCCAGCAATCCACTTATTACCCGATAGCCCTGTAATTCCAACTCTTCGACTTCGTGATGATTAAACACCTGTTTAAATGCCACACTTTTATATGTTTTTAACAATCTATTAGCTTGGCTTACATCTTCTAATAATGCCTGATTAAAATTACCGGCAAATATGGCAGGAAGATTATCAATGAAACGAATGGCGGCGTGAGGGACCAACTGCTTCACGGTCTGGACACGCAGTTCCATAAAGAAATAATCTACCGGGTTACGAAAAGTCTTAGCCCGGTCCATTTTCTGAAAGGCGGTGCGCACCACTTTCTCAAACCAATCATTCTCTTCGCTCTCACCCCACTCGCGCTCCAGATGCTCAAACAGCTGCTCGACGGTGAAAATATTCTTCTCGACGGCATCCTCTAAATCGGCGATGCAGTAAGAGATATCGTCGGCGGCCTCCATGATATAAGTCAGCGGGAATCGGCTGAACTCGCCCATGTTTAGCTCACCGCGCAGCCGCTCAATGAAAGGCTCTTCGGCCAAATAGAAGCCCGGCTTTTTCATCAGGTATGCCTGTTCTTGCGGGATTGGCGCGGCCCAGTAGGCAGGGCGGGTGTACTTTAAGATGCAGGCGGTTTGCGAAAATGTCAGGTTGAGTTTGAGCAGAGTAAACACCAGCCGAATGGCCTGCGCGTTGCCGTCGAAGTTACACAGATCGTGGCGAATATTGCTGCGCAGCAGGTTCTCCTGCTCCTCGCCTTCCTGCAACCGTAAGAAGTCGAAAGTACAGTTGTCGCTGCTCTGCGGCACAGTGCCGCAGCTGGCAGTATCCATACGTTTGGCGAACCAGTTATTAATGGCGGACTCGCCAAAATGGCCAAAAGGCGGGTTGCCGATGTCGTGCATCAGGCAGGACATCTCGACCACGCTTTCGAAGGGATCGGTGAATTCCGTGAGACCAAGCTTGTCAAGTTTGCCCTGACGGCGCAGACGGTGCAGGATCTCTTTGGCAATGTGCCGCCCCACTTGCTGCACTTCCAGCGAGTGAGTCAAACGGCTGCGCACCGCGGCGTTTTTCTCCAGCGGGAAAACCTGCGTTTTTTGCTGCAATCGGCGGATGGCGGCAGAGTTAATGATTCTGCCGCGATCGCTTTCAAAGTGGCGAACTACGTCATATTCATCACGCGCCTCAGCAACCGGCGGACTGAAAGGACGCTGGAAATTGAATTTGCTCTTAAAATCTATCCCGGACATATTTGCTACCCTTTTCAGCCACTCACGTGTCAACCTGACATCCTACCAGCTTCCCAAACGCATTATCTTGCCACTAGCCATGATAGACTATCGCTTAATGTGCTTGTTATAAAAGCTTCAATTCCGCACATATGTACCCAAAATCATTCAAGTTGCAGGGTATAGCGGCCCCCTTCCACCTCATCTGCGAGTATTACTATGAAAGTTGGCATCATTGGCGCAATGGAACAAGAAGTCACCCTGCTGCGCGACAAAATCACTAATCGTAAAACCATCGAGCGCGCGGGTTGTGAAATCTACACCGGCCAGCTAAATGGCGTCGAAGTGGCATTGTTGAAATCAGGAATCGGTAAAGTTGCCGCCGCCATGGGCACCACGCTGCTGCTGGAACACTGCAAGCCGGACGTGGTGATCAACACCGGTTCTGCGGGCGGGTTGGCGAAAACGCTGAAAGTGGGCGATATCGTGGTTTCCGAAGAAGTGCGTTATCACGATGCTGACGTGACGGCTTTTGGCTATGAGCCAGGCCAGATGGCGGGCTGTCCGGCGGCTTTCGTCGCGGACTCAGAGCTGATTGAACTGGCTGAAACCTGCATTCGCCAGTTAGACCTTAACGCAGTGCGCGGCTTAGTGTGCAGCGGCGATGCCTTTATTAACGGTGCAGCGCCACTGGCTCGTATTCGTGAAACCTTCCCGTCCGTTGCCGCGGTCGAAATGGAAGCCGCCGCTATCGGCCACGTCTGTCATATGTTCGGTACGCCGTTCGTGGTGGTTCGCGCGATCTCCGACGTGGCGGATGCTGAATCACACCTGAGCTTCGAAGAGTTCTTAGTTGTTGCGGCTGAGCAATCAAGCCTGATGATCGACGCGATGCTGACCTCTCTGGCCAACAGCGACCGCGCGTGATCCCAAGGTTTCTGTGCATAATCTTGTGCTTATGGCTGCCGACGGTGGCCATTGCACAGCCTGCCCAGCGCGTCATCAGCCTGGCACCTAACCTGACTGAACTGGCTTACGCCGCAGGTCTGGGTGACAAGCTGGTCGGCGTGAGCGCTTACTCCGACTTCCCGCCGCAGGCCAAAAGCATTGAACAGGTCGCCAGCTGGCAAGGTGTCAATGTCGAACGAATTTTAGCCCTCAAGCCGGACTTGGTTTTAGCCTGGCGAGGCGGCAATCCGCAGCGCCCTCTCGATCAGCTCTCCTCATTGGGGATTCGCGTACTGTATCTCGACCCAGAAAGCATCGAACAGATAGCGCAAACTCTCGAACAGTTATCCGATTACAGCGAAAATCCCACGCTGGCGCAGAACGCCGCGGCTCAGCTTCGCCAACAGCGCGATCGGTTAAAGCAGCAATATGCGCGAACCAAGCCCCTGCCGGTATTTATTCAGTTTGGCACCCAGCCGCTGTTTAGCGTTTCAAAAGCTACGCTGCAAAGTGAAGTGGTTTCGCTATGTGGTGGGAAAAATATTTTTGAAGATAGCCGTGCGCCTTGGCCGCAAGTGAGCAGAGAGCAGGTTTTAGTGCGTCAGCCTCACGCAATCGTGATAACCGGCGATAAACAGCAAAAACAAACTATTAGCGAATTTTGGCAGCCCGCGCTGAATGTCCCGGTGGTCAACCTCAATGCCGACTGGTTTAGCCGCGCAGCCCCGCGCATCATCCTGGCAGCGCAACAACTTTGTAGCACGCTACAGCCCATCGTTCCAGAGTGAGTGTCCGCTCACTCACTTGTAGTCCCCTTCCTCGCCTTCTGTAGTCCCTTTCTGAATTGATTATTTGTTGCACAAAATCAATATTATCATTCGCTGCATTTGGTATGATGTCGCCCTGAAATTAATTGCCAGAAACAGCAATAAATATTTTTTAAATATTTATAAATTTCAAAAAGATAACTCTAAAAACACCTCATTATACGCATCACAAGAACCCATTATAACTTGATGCCAAAACCTTGTATTTCTTTAATAAATTTAAAGATGACGGGGTAAGTGGCCGATAACTGTTTTCAGCGTTTGGATGTTTTTTTTAGATTTTGATGACGACACACACCTGGAATGAACCATGATAAGAAAAATATTGCTGAGTACGCTGATTATACTGAGCCCTATCGCGGCGATGGCGGGCATGACCAGTGGAGAGATTCAAGTCAGTTTAACCATCCTGCCAACCTGTGAAGTCAGCGTGGCAAATGCACAACCCTCGGTAAGATGCGCGCAGCAGAGTTTTGGTCAGCCGCGCATCAGTGAGAGTCAATTAGAGGCTATTCCGGGGGTTTCGGTAGGCTCGAAGTTAGTGACCATAGAATGGTAAAGCACAAAAAAGCCCGTTTCACCTGAAAGGCAAACGGGCTTTTTAAACTTTTAATTCTTCTTAATGCTTCTTAATTCTTGCCGAATCAGATTCAGAAATGAGCAAATCGTTAGATACTGAACGATGAACCACAACCACAGGTGGTTTTAGCGTTCGGGTTAGTCACGATAAAACGTGAACCTTCCAAACCTTCGGTGTAATCAACCGAGCCACCCACCAGATATTGCAGGCTCATCGGGTCAACCACCAGCGCCACGCCAGATTTTTCAATCGTCATGTCGCCATCGTTGATTTTGTCATCGAAAGTGAAACCGTATTGGAAGCCGCTACAGCCGCCGCCAGTGATATAAACACGCAGTTTCAGATCCGGATTCTCTTCGTCAGAGATCAGGTTTTTAACCTTGTGGGCAGCCGCTTCGGTGAATTGCAGAGGCAAGGCACTGGTTTCCACTTCGGTTGGATCACTCATTGTTGCTTCACTCATCTTTTTTACTCCCAATCCGTATTCTGTTCAGGCCGCCGGATTGACTGTCTGAATAATGACCTAATTATCTAATAGGTAGCGTTATGGTTCAAGTATGAGCGGTTTTCGCGCCGTCGTCCTGTCTATTTATGCTCTGGTCAGCTTCTTTACTCTCCGCCTTGGCAGCATTTTCCCGCTCCTGCCGCTGTAAAGTGCGGGTAAGAATGGCGGAATACAAGGGCTTACCGCCAAGGAACTGTGCCAGAAGGGTGGCACCCAGGCAGGTAATAATCATCGGTAAAATCAGCTGATAATTATCCGTCATTTCTAACACCAAAACTATCCCGGTCAGCGGCGCTCTGACGCTGGCGGCAAAAAGCGCGCCCATGCCGGCAATCGCGAAGGTGGCAGGCTCAATGCCGTACTGCGGGAACATCGCCAGACTGGCGCTACCAAAGGCCGTGCCGAGCAATGTGCCGAGTGCCAGCATCGGGGCAAAAATCCCGCCGGGCGCGCCTGAGGCAAAGCACAGCAGCGTGGTCGCAACTCGTATAAGAAAGATAAACAGCAGCATGCCCAGCGTGTATTTCCCCGCCGCCGCGAGGGGGATCAGCGCAAAGCCGCCTCCGGCGGCTTCGGGCAGGAACAGCCCCAAGACTCCGCAGAAACCGCCCAGCAGGCCGCCAATGATCAGCACTTTGCGCAGCTTGCCGCCGTGCATTCTGGCGAACATATCCTGAGTGCGGAATATCAACGCGTTGAACGCCACGCCGACCATGCCAAACACCATGCCCAGCACCAGATAGAGCCACAGGGTGTTGAGCGGCGCGTTGGCCAGCTTGCCAACTTCAATCACCGCGCCTTCGCCGTTGAAAATGCGGAACACGATGCTCGACATAATCACGCCGATAAACACCGCTTTTATGGAAATCAGGCTGTAGCGGAACTGCAAACGCATCTCTTCGATGATAAAGAGAATGCCCGCCAGAGGGGCATTGAAGGCTGCGGAAAGGCCCGCCGCCGCACCGGTTGCCAGCAGCGAGTGGCGCGCTTCGGCACTGCGCAGGCGGAAAATATCCACCATCATCTTGCCGATATTGGCCCCCATCTGCACCGTCGGCCCTTCGCGACCCAGCACCATGCCTGCGCCAAGCGTGCCCATACCGCCGATAAATTTCACAGGGATCACCCGCCACCAGCGCACCGGCCGCAACTCTTCCAGCGCCCCTTCTATCTCAGGAATGCCTGAACCACTGGCCTCCGGCGCAAAACGGTGGACCAAAAAATAGCCCAGCATGGCCAGTAACGCCGAGGCGATAAAGGCTACCGGCAGCAGCAAGATCCAATGATCGCTAAACACGCCTAAACCCGATTGGCGCAGGTGGATCACCCAATCCACCGCCTTTTCGAAAGCCACGCCAAGCAGACCGGCGACGGTGCCGACTATCGCCGCGACCACCAGAATCGCCACCGGCGTTTTATCTCGACGCAGAAAATAGCGCAGAACATCGCTGCGCTTGCGGGGCCCGCGCAGAGCAGCATCTTTAGCAGAGTCGTGGGACGAGGTATCAGTCATGAGTTTGCAGGAATAGGCTAATAAGATGGGCAGATTTAACCACAAAAATCCCAATTTCGGAAAACGGAATACCAGACCAACGGCGCGAAGCGATTTCATAACGCGCCCCACTTCTTTAGAATGGGCGCATTATTTCCCTTTTCTACAACAGCAGCACAATCCAGGAGCCGTATATGAGTAAGTCAGAAAGCCTGTTTTCGCAGGCGCAGGCGCTAATCCCAGGTGGCGTAAACTCACCGGTTCGCGCGTTCTCCGGCGTGGGCGGCGTCCCTTTATTCATTGAGCGTGCTGATGGCGCTTTCCTGTTTGATGCCGATGGCAAGGCGTATATCGACTATGTCGGCTCATGGGGCCCAATGGTGCTTGGCCACAACAACGCCGAGATCCGCAACGCCGTGATCGAAGCGGCGCAGCGCGGTTTAAGCTTCGGCGCGCCAACCGAGATGGAAGTCAAAATGGCCGAGCTGGTCACCGATTTGGTGCCGAGCATGGACATGGTGCGCATGGTGAACTCCGGTACCGAAGCCACCATGAGCGCCATTCGTCTGGCCCGTGGCTTCACCCATCGCGACAAAATCATCAAATTCGAAGGCTGCTATCACGGCCATGCCGACTGCCTGCTGGTCAAAGCCGGTTCTGGCGCACTGACGCTGGGCCAGCCAAATTCGCCGGGCGTACCGGCTGATTTCGCCAAGCATACTTTAACCTGTACCTATAACGATCTGGATTCCGTCCGCGCGGTGTTCGAGCAATACCCTGACGACGTGGCCTGTATCATCGTTGAGCCAGTGGCCGGTAACATGAACTGCGTGCCGCCACTGCCAGAATTCCTGCCGGGCCTGCGCGCGCTGTGCGACGAGTTTGGCGCGCTGTTGATTATCGATGAAGTGATGACCGGCTTCCGCGTCGCGCTGGGTGGCGCTCAGGAGCACTATAACGTGATGCCTGACCTGACCTGCTTGGGCAAAATCATCGGCGGCGGCATGCCGGTCGGCGCATTCGGCGGACGCCGTGAAGTGATGGACGCGCTGGCGCCAACCGGCCCGGTTTATCAGGCAGGTACGCTGTCAGGTAATCCGATTGCCATGGCCGCCGGTATCGCCTGTCTGACGCAGGTTTCCCAGCCGGGCGTGCATCAAACCCTCACCGAGCTGACTACCCGTCTGGCCGAAGGTCTGGTGGATGCCGCGCAGAAAGAGAACATTCCGTTCGTGGTAAACCACGTTGGCGGCATGTTCGGCCTGTTCTTCACCGAATCAGAAACCGTCACCAGCTATCAGGACGTGATGAAGTGCAACGTCGAGCGCTTCAAGAAGTTCTTCCACCTGATGCTGGAAGAAGGCGTCTATCTGGCTCCTTCTGCTTTCGAAGCTGGCTTTATGTCTCTGGCTCACACTCAGGAAGACATTCAGCGCACCATCGACGCGGCGCGCCGCTGCTTCGCTAAGCTTTGATTGTTGCAAAACAGCATTAAAAAAGGGGCCAATTGGCCCCTTTTTGTATTTCTGAGTTGGATACTACCTTCCCTGCTTCCGCAGCAAATAGATAAAGTACGGCGCGCCGATAAAGGTGGCCAATAGCCCGGCAGGAATTTGGTCGGGGAAGATAATCATTCGCCCGCACCAGTCGGCAAACACCATCAGCAGTCCACCCAAAATACTGGCGACCATCCACTGAGGAATAGCGCGGCGGAAGCCTAGCATCCGCGCCATATGCGGCGCCATCAGGCCGATAAAGCTCAGTGGCCCGACGGTCAGCGTCGCGGCCGCGGTCATTACCGCAGCCAGCAGCAAAATCGCCGAGCGAGAAGGCGTCAGCGCCATGCCCACCGATTTAGCCGTCACGCTGCCCAGCGGCAAGATACTCACCCAGCGGCGACAGAAAGGCACCAACACCAGCAATACGGCAGCAATGGCCGCCGTGCGCCACGCCTGTGCCATGGTCACCGAGTAAGTCGAGCCGGAGATCCACGTCAGCAGGCCGCCCATGCGCGGATCGCCGCTGGCCAGCAGCAGCGCCATCAGCGTGCTGAAGGCCGTACTGAGCGCAATACCGGTCAGCAGCATGCGTTCGGCGGAGAAGCTTTTCAGCCCGGATGAAACCAGAATCACCAGCAGCGTAATGGCCGCGCCCGCGCTTCCCGCTGGCAGTAGCCAGACAAAGGCGTCGCCGGGGACGAGGAACAGCATTAGCACCACGCCGAAGGCCGCGCCGGAGCTTATCCCCAGCACTTCAGGACTCGCCATGGCATTGCCGGTTAGCTTCTGAATCAGCACACCGGCCGATGCCAGCATCAGCCCGGCAGAAAGTGCAGCTACCACGCGCGGTGTGCGCCAAGGCAGCAGCGCATCAAGCTGCGCGCCAGTGGACCAGTTCCAACTATTAGCATCGCGCCCGGCCATCAGCGCGACGGCAACGCCCACGACCAGCAGTAATAGCGCCAGCCCGACCCAGCGCACCAAGTGGTGGCGCTCTTCTGGAACGTGGTCGCCCTGATCCATCGGCGGCGGCGACATACTGTTGCGCAGACGCGGCAGTAGCCAGAGCAGCAGCGGCGCGCCGACCAGCGCGGTGGCCGCCCCGGTGGGGATTTCCATCCACACCTGTGTCAGATATTGCATGATTTGGTCGGTCAGCCACAGCAGCAGAGCACCAATCAGCGGCGCGAGGATCAGCCTTGACGTCAGGCGGCGCGCTCCGAGCATCTTCGCTAATAGCGGCGCGAACAGGCCGATAAAGCCAACTATGCCCACGGCGTTAACAATCTGCGCACTCATTAGAATCGCCAGCGCCAGCACGCTGAGGCGCGCGACGTTCAGCCCCAGCCCCAGATTCTTGGCAATGCCGTCATCCAAACCCAGCAGCGTCATCGGGCGTTGCAACACAAACGCCAGCACCCAAACGATAATCAGCCGGGGCAGCAGGAAACTCGCCACGCTCCAGTCTTGCTGATTCAGCGAGCCGGTATTCCACATATATAAGCTTTGCAGCCGCTGGTAATTGAACAGCCCGAACAGGCCGTTAATCGCGCCGCAGTACAGGCCGAGCACCAATCCGGCAAGGATCAGCGTCACCGGCGACATGCGTTTGCCCCACGCAATGCCAAACACCAGCAGCCCGATGACTATCGCGCCAATCATTGCGGCAAATTGCTGTGTCAGCTCGCCGCCGGGCAGTGCCCATAGAATGGATACCGTCAGGCCGAGCTGCGCACCCGCCGAAACGCCGAGGGTGGCGGGTTCCGCCAGTGGATTGCGCAGTACCTGTTGGAATAACAGCCCGACCAGCCCCAAGGACGCACCGGCCAGCAGCGCCACCGCCACGCGCGGCAGCGTGCTGTAATGGAACATCATCTGATTGACGTTATCGATGCTCGGCTGCCACAGCGCCTGACTCCACTGATCGAACGGCAGTTGCTGGCGCAGGTTGTAAAGGCTGAGGGCCGCGCTGACCAGCGCCAGTAGGATTAATAAGATGAAGGTCAGGCTGAGAGAGCGACGATTCATGAGGCTTTCCCCAGCGTAGCCGTCAGGATGCGGCAAAAACGCATGGCGCTGAAGGTCGCGCCGTAGAACCAAACAGCGGGCACCATGCTCAGCTGTTTTTCGCGCACAAAGGGCATGGATTGCCACAGCGGCGTACGAGAAACCTGCGCATAGACATCGGCGTCGCCGTGCCCGAAGCAGATGGCATGGGCGTTTTTAACCGCCGCCAAACGCTCAATGCCAACACTCACGCTGCCCCAGAAGCTGCTTTCACCCTGCCATGCGTTGGTCAAACCTAAATCGAGCATGATCTCCTGAAACAGGCTGCCCTTGCCAAAAACCAAAACGTGGCGCGTGTCGAGGAAGGAGAACAGCAGAATAGGCTTTTGCACGAAGGGCTGCACCTGAGTGCGCGTAGTGTCCAGCAGGTCATGGTAAATCTTCAGGTGCTGGGCAGCGTGCTCCTGTAAGTCGAGGTAACTCGCCAGCTTGTTGAGCGAGCGAATCGCCTGCTGGAGCGGATTCGGGCTGCCGTCGTTGGCCGTTAAACCCAGCACCGGCGCAATCGGCGCCAGCTGTTTGGCATTCGGGCCATAGCCTTGAGACACCAGCAGCAGCGAAGGTTTAAGCTGCTGCATCAGCTCCATATTCGGCTCCATTCGCTGGCCGACATCAATCACATTCGCTGGAAGTTTTGGCTCATTCACCCACAGGTTGTAATTGCGGATATCCGCCACGCCCATTGGCGTGACGCCCAGCGCCATCAGCAGCTCGGCCGGTAGCCATTCAAGGGCAATAATTTTGCTCAAATCAGGGCGCGTGGCGGCGAAAGAAGGAATAGCCGCCAGCAGCGGAGAGAGCGCCAACGCCTGTAGCAGACGGCGGCGATTTAGGTCAGGTGTAGGGAAAATCGTAGACATATCAATAGACAAAGCTTACCGGTGCGCCACCGGCTGGGTGCGGGAGGATGCCCATCGGGATACCATAAACTTGCTCAAGCACATCGCCGCGCATCATCTCTTCCGGCGTGCCTTGGGCAATTAATTCGCCACCGCGCAGCGCCATCAGATAATCGCAGTAGCGCGCCGCCATGTTCAAATCGTGCAAGACGGCAATCACCGTCAGCCCTTTCTCTTGGCTGAGGCGATGGATCAGGGCCAGCACATCAACCTGATGGGCGATGTCCAGCGCAGAAGTGGGTTCGTCGAGCAGCAGGCAGCGGCTGTCCTGCGCCACCATCATGGCTAACCATGCGCGCTGGCGTTCGCCGCCGGACAGGCTATCCACCAAACGATGGGCGAAAGGCTTCAGGCCAACCAGTGAAATAGCCTCTTCGACTTTCTCACGATCTTGATGTTTGAAACGCCCCAACGCGCCGTGCCACGGATAGCGGCCAATCGCCACCAGCTCTTGCACCGTCATGCCTTCGGCGGCGGGAAGTTGTTGCGGTAAATAAGCGACCTGACGCGCAAAGGCTTTGCTATCCCACTGCTCGAGCGGAGTGTCATTCAACTGAATTTGCCCGGCAGAAGCAGACTGATGGCGACCTAGCATTTTGAGCAACGTGGATTTGCCCGAGCCATTATGACCAATTAACCCGCACACTTTTCCCTTCGGGAAAGTCAGCGACAGCGGCGCAAGCAGCGTGCGTCCGGGCACGGTGAAACTCACCTCATTCAGGCTGAACGTACTGTCATTAGCATGAGAGCCAGTTTGCGCGGCAGAATGATTAACGGCGTGGTTTGGCATAATATTTTCAGACATTCAGTTAGCAGCTCTTTACGTCAGATTCGAAGAAACAAAAATGGAAAAGGGCACGAGGTTCCGTGCCCACTTTTCATGACTACGTCAGGCTATCAGAAGCGGAATGTTGCTGTGGCAACGACCTGACGGTCAGAACCCCAATAACAGGCATAATCACGATAGCAGCTGGCGACATATTCGCGATCCAGCAGGTTGTTCACATTCAAGCCAACAGACGAGCCCGGCATGCCGAAGCGCCCTAAGTCATACTTAATGGTCGCATCAACCAAGGTGTAGGATGCCACGTCGAAAGTCTGATTGTTTTGCGCACCCGTGGTATAGAAACTGGAGCTATCACCCACATAACGCACACCGGAACCAACAGTCAGGCCGCTAAGTGCCGTTTCGTGGAATGTATAGTCAGCCCACAGAGAAGCCATGTTGCGTGGCACTTCTGCCGGACGCTTGCCCTGATAAGCCGTGTCTTCGGTGTATTTCGCATTTGTGTAGGTGTATGACGCCGTCAAATTGATATTGGCGTTTACCGCAGCTTTGGCTTCCAACTCAACACCGCGAGAACGGATTTCTCCCGACTGCACGCTGAAGGAAGAGAAGGCTGGATCCGGATTGGCCGTCAGGTTTTTAGTTTTAGTCAGCTGATAGATCGCCGCAGTAAGGCTAATTGGGCGATCGTCAGGAATGTATTTGATCCCAGCTTCGTACTGCTTACCAATCGAAGGGTCGAAAGGTTTACCTTCAGCGGAAGCACCTGGGTTTGGCTCGAAGGATTCACTATAGCTGAAGTACGGTGAAATACCGTTATCAAACAGGTAGTTCAGACCACCACGCCAAGTGAATTGCTCATCGTTAATCTCAGCAGTGGTGTTTGCACTGCGAGTCAACGTTGAGGTTTTAGCGAAGTCGTAACGGCCGCCTAAGGTCAGGATCCAGTTATTCCACTCAGCTTGATCCTGTGCATAAAGACCCGTTTGCTCCTGACGGTTGAGAATCTGATACGGGAAGTTCAACTTCACGCCGGCATTGCCGTACTGTGGATTGCCCAAGTCCAGCGGGTTCGCGCTGCCATAGTAGGCGTCGATGTCATTACGCATACGCATGTAGTCCACGCCGGTCAGCAAGGTGTGATCCACTGAACCCGTCGCGAACTTGGCCTGCGCCTGAGTATCAACGTCGAAGTTGTTAAGTTCTTCTTTCGACTGCACAAATGCGCGGCTCATTTGGCCCGGTGCAATATAGCCATTGCCATAGACGCCACGGAAATCGCTGCTGATCGTGGTATAGCGCAGGTTCTGACGCACGGTCCACGTATCGTTAAATTCATGGGCGAAGCTGTAACCCACCATCTTCTGATCGCGCGACAGTTTGTTGTCCGCTTCGCCATCGTTGAAGTCAGTAGAAATCTTGTGTGGCTTGCCGTTGGCATCATAGTAAGGCACCACGGTGCCCTGACGCGGCAGCCAGCCATAGAAGCCAGTATTCGGGTCGTTCTGGAAGTTACTCAGGAAGGTGAAATCAGTTTTATCATCCGGACGCCAGCTAAATGACGGAGCAATCGCGTAACGCTGCTCTTTCGACATCACCTGCTGAGTATCTTGGCTACGCGCGACGCCGGTCAAACGGTAGGAATAAATGCCCGCGTCATCAATGGCATCGCTAAAATCAAAACCGGTTTGGTACAGATTGTCTGTACCCATTTTGAACTGCACTTCTTTCAATGGCTCAGTTGTTGGACGCTTGCTGACCATTGCCACCACGCCGCCCGGATTACTTTTGCCATAGAGCACGGAAGATGGGCCACGCAGCACTTCAACGCGTTCAAGGAAGTACGGATCCATGGAAACTTCAGAGTAGTTGTCGCCCTGAAGCTTAATCCCGTCCAGATACTGGTTGGTGTTTACTGATGTAAACCCGCGAATGGCAATCGCGTCATAGGTAGCAGAGCTGCCACGGCTGGCGAACACGCCCGGCGTGTAGCCTAGCGCCTCTTTCACCGTGGTTGGCTGCTTCATGTCCATCTCTTCACGGGTCACAACAGAAATTGACTGCGGGGTTTTAACAATCGGCGTGTCGGTTTTGGTGCCGGTGGCGCTGTGTTTCGCCGCGATGGTCGGCGAAGGCCCCCAGGCTGATTCCGGCGCTACGTTAGCCGCGGCGTTGCCGGTAACCACGATAGTATCGCTTTTCGCTGGGGTGGTGCTGGTCTCAGCCGCGGTGGCTTGAAACGCTGTCGTTCCCAATGCGGCGGCGATAGTTAATGCCAAAGTTCCACGCTGAAAAGACCCTTTTGATGCAGTCATTGAAAGTGTGCGCTGATGTGCCATTTGCTGTTCTCTGGAGATGTTGAATGGGAATGTAAACGATAATTATTATTATGAACGTCGGATGATATGCGCAACCGATGTCCTTCTGCAAGCGCATTAAGACCGGACAAAGTGTGAACGAATAGAAAATAGCCCTATGTAATACAGGGGTAAATACGATGGGTAAATGTTCGAAATGGCATGTGAAGCCGATGAAGAATAAATATTTTTAATGTTACCCAAGGGTAAAAATTAGCTGCTGAATGTATGCCCCAATTTCAAAGCGCTGAATGCATCGTCGCGGGGGTGAAAAAGCGTTTAAAATCGCGGTTTCACAGTATGGAAATGGTTAAAAGGACTAAAGAGAGCAATAAAACAACGTTGAGCATCCTGTGAAAACAAAATACAGTACGGCCCTTCCCCCGCGCGATACTGCGTTTTAGCAGGCTCAAAGGAGTTAAATCCGCACCGGGATAATTAAGGCTAATAGGGAAATTGCCGAGGCTATAGATACACATACATCGACAATAAAAGCTGCATTTAATACAGCAAACCAAATAGGCAATACATTATGCAATCCTCTGTTAACAAACAAGAAAGCCGGACGTTCCTCGGCCATCCTTACCCACTTCGATCCCTGTTCTTCACTGAAATGTGGGAGCGATTCTCGTTCTACGGCATCCGCCCATTATTAATTCTGTTTATGTCTGCCGCGGTGTTCGACGGCGGCATGGGGCTGGCGCGTGAGAATGCCTCGGCGATTGTCGGTATCTTCGCGGGCAGCATGTATTTGGCCGCTTTGCCGGGCGGTTGGTTGGCCGATAACTGGCTGGGTCAGCAAAAAGCCGTGTGGTATGGCTCGATTCTAATTGCCCTGGGCCACCTCTCCATCGCCCTGTCGGCGGTAATGGGCGACAACCTGTTTTTCATCGGTTTAATGTTTATCGTGCTGGGGTCGGGTCTGTTCAAAACCTGTATCTCGGTGATGGTCGGTACTCTATATAAGAAGGGTGATACCCGCCGCGACGGCGGTTTTTCGCTGTTCTATATGGGCATCAACATGGGTTCTTTTATCGCCCCGCTGATCTCCGGCTGGCTGGTTCGCGACCACGGTTGGCACTGGGGCTTCGGCATCGGTGGTATCGGAATGTTGGTGGCGCTGGTTATTTTCCGCCTGTTTGCCGTGCCTTCGATGAAGCGCTATGACAAAGAAGTGGGTCTGGACTCCACCTGGAACACACCGGTTGCTAAGAAGAATGGCGTTGGCACTTGGTTGCTGGCATTGGCCGTCGGCGTGGCAGTGATTGTTACGCTTATCGCTCAGGGCATTATCGTTATTAACCCGTTGGCCGTAGCCAGCATGCTGGTTTACGTGATTGCCGCCTCGGTCACGCTGTATTTCATCTATCTATTCGTGTTCGCCGGTTTGAGCCGCAAAGAGCGCGCCCGCCTGTTGGTCTGCTTCATTCTGTTAGTATCAGCAGCCTTCTTCTGGTCCGCCTTCGAGCAGAAACCGACCTCGTTCAACCTGTTCGCCAATGACTATACCCAGCGAATGATTGGTGATTTCGAGATCCCTGCGGTGTGGTTCCAGTCGATCAATGCCCTGTTCATTATCCTACTGGCACCGATTTTCAGCTGGGCGTGGCCTGCGCTGGCGCGTAAAAAAATCCAACTGAGCAGCATCACTAAGTTTGTTATCGGCATCCTGTTTGCTGCGGCGGGCTTTGGCCTGATGATGCTGGCGGCGCAAAACGTGCTGAGCAACGGCGGTGCGGGTGTCTCCCCGATGTGGCTGGTGGGCAGTATTCTGATGCTGACGTTGGGTGAGCTGTGCCTTAGCCCAATCGGGTTGGCGACCATGACCCTGCTGGCGCCGGAAAGAATGCGCGGCCAGATGATGGGCCTGTGGTTCTGCGCCAGCGCGCTGGGTAATCTGGCGGCGGGCCTGATTGGTGGTCATGTGAAAGCTGACCAACTGGAAATGCTCCCTAACCTGTTCGCGCGCTGCTCCATCGCGCTGCTGATTTGTGCCGCGGTGCTGATCCTGCTGATTGTCCCTATCCGTCGCATGATGGAAAACCAACAGAAACCGGCTGAAAACAGCTAATCCCCTCCTAATAAAAAAAGGGCGCGAACTGAGTCGCGCCCTTTTTCATTTCAGCATCTGATCCTACGGACTTGAGCCGAACATATCCTTAATCCAGCCCGCAACGCCTTTGCCATCTTCTTGTTGAGATTGCTGTTGCTGCTGCTGTTGTTGTTGCTGCTGCTGCTGCTGAATCGCGGCTTGCGACGCCTGACAGAGTTGGTCAGGGGAATCGGTCCAAACCGGGATACTGCGCGCTACGCCGCCCGTCAGGCCACCGCTGTTACAGACGAAGTTTCCACTGCCGTCGATATTCATGGTGGTGATGCCTTCCGGCACCTGCAAGGTCAGCGGCTGCGGCGTTTCGTTATCCAGATAGCGGCTATAGAGCACCAGCGCGCCGGTAGAACCCCACAGCTTAGACGGGCCGTTGTTATCGCGGCCAACCCAGGTGATCGCCACCTGATTGCCGTCGATACCCGCGAACCAGCTGTCACGCAGTTCGTTGGAGGTACCGGTTTTCGCCGCCAGATGCAGGTTCGGGAACTTGTTCGCCAAGGCGCGTGAAGTCCCCTCGGAAACCACCTGCTGCATCGCGTACATGGTCAGATAAGAAGCCTGAGCCGGAATAACGCGAACCGCCTGTGGGAAGCTCTGGTAGAGCACGGTACCGTCTTCCGCAATTACCGAACGCACGGCGGACAGTGGCGCTTTGTTGCCGCCGCTGGCAATGGTCTGGTACTCCTGCGCAACTTCCATCGGCGTCAGGGCAATAGCCCCCAACAGCATTGACGGTAGCTGGTTCAGCGACTCTTTTGGAATACCCAGGTTAATCAGCTGCTTGGTAATGTTATCCAGACCGACAGCCATACCGAGGTTAACCGTTGGCACGTTCATCGAGCGCGCCAGCGCGTCCACCAGCAGCACCTGTCCACGGAACTGGTGATCATCGTTCTTCGGCGACCAGGTCTGGCCATTGGCCAGTTTCAGGGTCAGCGGCTGGTCAGCCAGCACGGTGTTCAGGCGGTATTTATCCGGCTGCGACAGGGCAGTCAGGTAGGTCGCAGGCTTGGCCAGAGAGCCGACCTGACGACGCGCCTGCATGGCACGGTTGAAGCCCGCAAACTGGGTTTCGGCGCCGCCGACCATGGCACGCACTTCGCCGGTATAGCGGTCAACAATCACCATCGCGGTTTCAATGTCGTTCAACCCGCTCTTCTTACGCAGTAAAGGAATGCCTTCTTCCACGGCTTTCTCGGCGGAATCCTGAGAAATCGGGTCGAGGGTGGTGAAGATTTTCACCCCTGACATATCCTGTACTTTATCGCCAAGCTTGGCCTGCAGCTCCTGACGCACCATCTGCATAAAGGCTGGCTGAGGAGAAATCACCCCGCCCTTCGGCTGGACGCCCAGAGGGCGCGCGCTGAGCATGTCATACAATTCTTGGTCGATAACTTTTTGATTAACCAGCAAACGCAGCACTAAGTTGCGGCGTTCAAGGGCCAGTTTCGGGTTACGCCACGGGTTGTACAGCGAGGCGCCTTTCACCATGCCGACTAACAGCGCCTGCTGATCCAGACTCAGCTCATCCACCGGACGACCAAAGTAGTAGAGGCTCGCCAGCGGGAAGCCGCGAATCTGATCTGAGCCACTCTGGCCGAGATAGACTTCGTTCAGGTACAGCTCGAGGATGCGATCTTTGCTGTAGTTGGCGTCGACCAGAATCGCCATATAGGCTTCGCGCGCTTTACGGCTCAGCGAGCGTTCGTTGGTCAGGAACAGGTTTTTCACCAGCTGTTGGGTCAGCGTACTGCCGCCCTGCACCGCGTGTCCGGCGGTTAAGTTCGCCACCACCGCGCGGCCAATCGCCCAGAAGTTAATGCCATCGTGCTCATAGAAGTGACGGTCCTCGGTTGCCAGCAGCGTGTCCACCAGCAGGTCCGGGAAACCAGAGCGCGGCACGAACAGGCGCTGTTCGCCGTTCGGAGATTGCAGCATGGTGATCAAACGCGGATCGAGGCGGAACAGCCCGAAATCGCGGTTGTTGTCGAGGTTCTTAATCTCCGAAAGATGGTTATCTTCGAACATCAGGCGCGCGTTGATCTGGCCCTCTTTACCATCTGGGAAATCAAACGGGCGGCGCAGCAGATCAATGCTGTTGGCAGCCACGGTAAACTCGCCCGGACGGGTAATACGCGTTACTTGGCGGTATTGCGTGCCTTCCAGCAGGTTAATCATCTCTTTTTTGCTGTACGGCATGTCCGGCTCAAGGTTGACCTGACGACCATACACCGCCGCTGGCAGCTGCCAGACTTTGCCATCAATACGGCCACGGATCTCAGTATTGAGATAGAAACCGTAAATCCCCATCAGAATGGCGAAGATGATGAACAGCTTAAACAGCAGCCAGAACCACCAGCGTTTTCTGCTGCGCGGCTTGCCCCCTTTGCCGGATTTCGCCGCTTTGCGTGGCGCGGCTTTGCGGGTCATACGCGACTCCCGACGGGTCTCTTCTTCATCGTCATAGTCGTCATCCGTTTCGCGGTCTTCTTCATAGTCATCATCGAATTCTTCATAATCGTCATCCCTACGGCGACGTACCGGACGCGAGCGCGAAGGCTTACGTCCTGCGGGTTTGCCTTTACGGCCAATCGGCTCGCGATCATCGCCAGACATGACAACTCTCCATAAAAACTGCTGTGTTCATAAATTGCGGCCTACTCTCTGCCTCGGTTGTGGCTATGACCAGAAGAAATCTCTGAAAAAAATCAGACAATTTCGCGTCTATCGGCTTGGGTTTTCTGGTCATTGATATTTTTTGGTGCGACGCGTGGGCATTTCCACAGCCGGATTATCCGGCCAGGGGTGCTTAGGGTAGCGACCTTTCATCTCTTTTTGTACTTCGCGATACGTCCCTTGCCAGAATGCCGCCAAATCGGCGGTGATCTGCAACGGGCGCTGGGCGGGGGAAAGCAGCTCCAGCACCACGGCGACGCGGCCTTCAGCCAGCATCGGGCTGCGCTCCTCGCCAAACATTTCCTGCATCCGCACTGACAAAATCGGCGGCTGGTCAGCATAATAGCGGATTGGCAAACGGCTGCCAGTAGGAACGGTGTAATGGGTCGGCAGCGCCTTATCTAATCGCTGGCGCTGATGCCAATCCAGTAGCCGCAGCAGCGCGTCATATAAATCCACCTGTTGCAGCATTTTGAGCGAACGCACGCCGTTAAGCGACGGCGAGAGCCACTGCTCCAGGCCGTCAAGCAGGCTTTGGTCATCCATCGCGGGCCAGTCAGCTTCGGGCATCCATTTGGCGGCGCAAGTCAGGCGCAGGCGCAGCTGTTCGGCGGCTACCGACCAGTTAAGCGACGCCAAACCCTGCTGCCGAACCCAGTCAATCAGCGCCTGTTGTAAATCGGCGTCATCCGGCTTGGCCTGTGGGTTAGCTTTCAACACCAGCCGCCCCACCTGCCAGCGCCGCCACGCGCGTAGCGTGCCTTTCTCTTCATCCCACTCGACCGCAGTTTGCTCTTTGACAATTTGCGGCAAACGCTCGGCCAACTGGCTGGCATCCAGCGTCACTGCCAGCAAAATTCGCGCGTCCGGGCTGTTATTGCCCTGCAACAGCTGCGGCGCCACCAGCCACGCGGCGCGGGTTAGCGCATCGTCCTGCGGTAGAGAAGCCCCGAGGCCGTTGGCTAACAAATAGCGGCCATCGGCTCCCCGGCGCTGGGCAATGCGGTCACTGAAGGCGGCGGCCAACAGCCACGGAGCCAGTGCCGCATCCACCTGCCCTTTTTTGGCCGACACTCGCTGAGCCAGCTGACCAGCGCGGCGCTGCCAGTTGCCCTGTGGGCGACTGAGCCAGTAATCAATATCTGGCATGCCGCCACGCGGAGGCTCCTCCAGCATGGCGGCCAGCAGCGCCGCCGTCGCTAAGGCATCGGCACCCTGAGCATCGGCAGCAATCAGCATTGCGGCAAGGCGTGGCTCGCAGCCGAGCTTGGCCATGCGCTGCCCCGCCGAGGTAAGTTTGCCCTGCTTATCCGTCGCGCCAAGAGAGTGCAGCAAGGTTTTGGCCGCCGCCAGCGCGGGGGCGGGCGGCGTATCAAGCCACGACAGTTGCTCCGGCTGCTGGCAGCCCCACTGCAACAGTTCGAGCCAGAAACTGCTCAGGTCGCTTTGCAGAATTTCCGCCTCGCCCTGCGCACTGGCGCGTTCAGCCTGCTCTTTGGCGAACAGGTGCCAGCACAGCCCCGGCTCCAGACGCCCGGCGCGGCCCGCGCGCTGGGTCATCGAAGCTTGGCTAATCCGCTGCGTCACCAGACGGGTCAGGCCGGAGCGCGGGTCAAACTGCGCGCTGCGTTCCAGCCCGCTGTCCACCACCAGCCGAATACCTTCGATAGTCAGGCTGGTTTCAGCAATATTGGTCGCGAGCACGATTTTGCGGCGGCCCGCTGGCGCAGGTTGAATCGCCTTTTGCTGCTGATCGAGCGTCAGCGCGCCATACAGCGGGCAGAGGTCGATATCGTCAGACACTCTCCCTGCCAGCAGGTTCTGCACGCGAGTGATTTCCGCCACGCCGGGCAGGAAAAGCAGCATCGAGCCGCCGTTTTCGCTCATCAGGCGACTCACCACCCGCGCTATGCCTTCGTCGAGGCGCTCGTGGCTGGCGAGAGAAATATAGTGGCGATCCACCGGGAAGCTACGCCCCTCGGAGACAATTACCGGCGCGTCGGGCAGCAGCGGGGTGAGTCGCAGATTGTCGAGGGTGGCTGACATAATCAGCAGCTTGAGGTCATCGCGCAGGGCGTTTTGCACGTCGAGCAGCAGCGCCAGCGCCAAATCGGCTTGCAGGCTGCGCTCGTGGAATTCGTCGAGGATAACCAGTGAGACGCCGCTCAGCTCAGGGTCGGCCTGCACCATGCGGGTCAGGATCCCCTCGGTGACCACTTCAAGACGAGTGGCGGCGCTGGTTTTGCTTTCCGCGCGCATGCGATAGCCGACGGTCTGGCCGGGCGTTTCACCAAGCTGCTGGGCCAGACGATAAGCCACGTTCTTGGCCGCCAGCCGACGCGGCTCGAGCAGCAGGATTTTACCGGGCAGGTTAGCCTGTTGCAGCAGCTGTAGCGGCAGCCAGGTCGATTTGCCCGCGCCTGTCGGGGCCAGCAGCAGTACCTGCGGCGCGCTTTTTAGCGCGACTAATAAAGGGTCAAGTACGGCACTGACCGGCAAAGAAGATGACAATGAAAAAGCCCCATATGAGTTGATTTAAAGCGCCAGCATTGTAGCATCTGGGCCTGCTTCTGCCTTAAGGGAACCTGCAATGTCCGCTCAACGCCGTCTGTTTTTTGCTTTATCACTGCCACCGAAATTACAAAAACAGGTGATTAAATGGCGTGCTGATAACTTCCCGGCCGAGACAGGACGCCCGCTGACGGCGGCCAATTTGCATATCACTCTGGCCTTTTTGGGCGAGGTGAGCGAACAAAAAGGGGCGGCTTTACGCGGCGTCGCCGGGCGAATCGATGCCAAAGCTTTCAGCGTGCAAATCGATGACGCGGGCCACTGGCCCGGAGCCGGCGTGGTTTGGCTCGGCACTCGGCGTGCGCCACGCGCGCTGCTGCAACTGGCCGAGGTGCTGCGCTCCCACGCGGCGCGCAACGGCTGTTACCAGAGCGCGTTGCCGTTTCATCCGCATATTTCGCTGTTCCGCGCCGCCACTCGTCCGGTCGCCATTCCTCCCACAACACCCAACTGGACGCTGGACGCCACCGAGTTTGGTCTGTACCAGTCCCTTTATGAGAGTGGCCGCACCCGATACTCCTTGTTGCAAAGCTGGCCGCTGTCGCCCGCCGCGCCTAACGACTAATTTCAATCAGGAAATGTCATGCACTTCGAGCCACCACTTCAACCCGCAACCCTGATCAAACGTTACAAACGTTTTCTGGCGGACGTGGTCACCCCAGAAGGTAAGGAATTAACCCTGCATTGCGCCAATACCGGCGCGATGACCGGCTGCGCTACGCCGGGCGATACCGTCTGGTATTCCACCTCCGACAACCCAAAACGCAAGTACGCCCATAGCTGGGAGCTTACCGAAACGCAGCAGGGGCACTGGATTTGCGTCAACACGCTGCGGGCCAACCAGCTAGTGCGAGAAGCGCTGGAATTAGGCGGCATTCCAGAATTATCTGCTTACAGTAAGATCTCTAGCGAAGTTAAATACGGCGCCGAAAACAGCCGCATAGATTTTATGTTACAGGCGGATAACGGTTCTGACTGCTATATTGAAGTGAAATCTGTCACCTTGTTGCAACAAGGATGCGGCTTCTTCCCCGACGCAGTGACCCTGCGAGGTCAGAAGCATTTACGCGAGCTTCAAGCGATGGCAGAACAGGGACAGCGAGCCGTTTTATTTTTCGCTGTATTGCATTCAGGCATTGAAAGCGTCTCTCCGGCACACCATATTGATCCGCGTTATGCAGCATTGTTGACGCAGGTACAGAAAAACGGTGTCGAAGTGATGTGTTACGGTGCAAAACTTTCTGCCGAGGGTATCCGCCTCACAGAACGTTTACCTCTGGCTACCCGCCAGTTTGTCGGATAACCCCTGTTATTAAAGCCATCGGCGGCGACCACATGGGGGCAGAGACTCTAAATTGTTCAATTTTTGAAGGATTAAGGAGTCGCGAATACGCTTTTCCTCACAGGTCTGTCAAGACCCTGCGATGATTAATTGCTTACCTCGTTGCCTTCTGGTATTTATAGCGGCCTGATTTTTTCCCCCTTTTGGGGATCGAAATACTCAACATCGTTGAATTACAGCAAGGCGGACAACGCAGCAGTAGCTTAAAGGATGAAGAGTATAGTGCGTTTTATGTAGGAGAAGCATCATGCAAGAAGGGCAAACCCGTAAGACATCGTCCTTGAGCATTCTCGCCATCGCTGGGGTAGAACCATACCAAGAGAAGCCAGGCGAAGAGTACATGAACGTCGCTCAGCTGACCCACTTCAAGAAGATCCTTGAAGCGTGGCGCAATCAGCTCAGGGATGAAGTTGACCGTACCGTTTCGCACATGCAGGACGAAGCTGCAAACTTCCCAGATCCGGTCGACCGTGCCGCTCAGGAAGAAGAATTCAGCCTTGAACTACGTAACCGCGACCGTGAACGTAAGCTGATCAAAAAAATTGAAAAAACGCTGAAAAAAGTGGAAGACGAGGATTTCGGATATTGCGATTCCTGTGGCGTTGAGATCGGTATTCGCCGTCTCGAAGCACGTCCTACCGCTGATTTGTGCATTGACTGTAAGACATTGGCTGAAATCCGCGAAAAGCAGATGGCAGGTTAAGTCTCGGGTCCCACGCGGTGCATTACGCACCGCGTTCCCTTAACAACGCAGCACCCTCTTTCGTTTCAAACTTCTTATGTCAGATACCCACGCCACGTCGCCCTACATCGGCCGCTTTGCTCCCTCACCTTCCGGTGAACTTCACTTTGGTTCTCTGATTGCCGCCCTCGGTAGCTATTTGCACGCCCGCGCCGCGCAGGGCCAGTGGCTGGTGCGTATTGACGATCTCGACCCGCCGCGCGAAATCGCCGGTTCCGCCGACAGCATTCTTGCCACGCTTGAACGTTTTGGCCTGCACTGGGATGGTGAAGTGGTTTGGCAGTCGAAACGCCATGACGCCTACCGCGCCGCCCTAGACTCGTTGCACAACAATGGCCTGAGCTATTACTGCACCTGTACCCGCCAGCGCGTCGCCCAGCTCGGCGGCACCTATGATGGCCACTGTCAGCACTTAGGCCTTGGCCCTGAGAATGCGGCGATTCGCCTGCGCCAGACGCGCCCGGTTTACGCCTTCGACGATGATTTTCAGGGCCAGCTGCACGCCAGCCAGACTCTCGCCGAAGAGGATTTTATTATCCGCCGCCGAGACGGCCTGTTCGCCTATAACCTCGCCGTGGTGGTCGACGATCACTATCAGGGAGTCAATCACGTGGTGCGCGGAGCCGACTTAATTGAGCCAACGGTACGGCAGATTTCGCTTTATCAGCATCTTGGCTACCCGCAGCCGGGATATTTGCATTTGCCACTGGCGGTCAATGAGAGTGGCGATAAGCTTTCCAAACAAAATCACGCGCCCGGCCTGCCACCCGGCGATCCGCGCCCCGTGTTGTTGAAAGCGTTACAATTTTTAGGTCAAACCTTGCCGGAAAACTGGCAGGATTTACCATTAGATTTATTATTACGCTGGGCGATTGAACATTGGTCCCCCGCGCAGATGCCGCGTCAGCATGCGAAAGCTCCGCCAGATTTGACTTCGGCATTCTCAAAGTAGCCAGTGTGAGCTATGATTAGCCGCTGTTTTTGCGTCGCGTCATTTTTATCAGTCACTATCGAGGTGTCCCATTTTTACCCGAGTAGCCAATTTTTGCCGTAAGGTGCTAGTTCGTGAAGACAAAGTCATCCGTGAAGAAAACGCGGTGCCTGAACCAGCCCCTCTTCGTGAAGATAAAGACCGCCGCGACCCAACCTCCGTGGACTCTGCTTCTGTTGCCGACGGCAACCCAAGAACGCCGTCATCCCCACGCCGCGAACGCAGCGGCAATCGCGATAACCGTAATCGCCGGGATGACAATGGCAATCGAGGCGATCGACGCGGCAATAACGCTGCGCAAGGCGCGAGACAGCCATCCCGCTCTGCCCCTCGTCAGAACGAAAACCATGACAATCGCCGTTCAGCCAGCGAAGCGCCACGCGGCGATCGCCCATTCGTTGAACGTTACGTGACCGAAGAGCCGGCGAAGAAAGCCCGCGTCTCCTTTGATTACGAAGGCGAAACCCGCGCCATGACCATTATTCCTCGCGATGAGCACAACATCTCTCGTCGTGATATCAGCGAAAATGCCCTTAAAGTGCTGTATCGCTTAAATAAATCCGGTTACGAAGCCTACCTAGTTGGCGGCGGCGTGCGCGATTTATTGCTGGAAAAGAAACCGAAAGACTTCGACATCACCACCAACGCCACGCCTGAGCAGGTACGCAAACTGTTCCGCAACTGCCGTCTGGTAGGCCGTCGCTTCCGTCTGGCTCACGTGATGTTTGGGCCGGAAATCATTGAGGTGGCCACCTTCCGTGGTCATCACGAGCAGCAAGAAGAAGTGGAAGACAAAAACTCTTCCCAGCAGGCCGTCAACGGCATGCTGCTGCGCGACAACATCTTCGGCACCATCGAAGATGACGCCCAGCGCCGCGACTTCACCATCAACAGCCTGTATTACGGCGTGGCCGACTTCACCGTGCGTGACTACACCGGTGGCCTGCGTGACCTTGAAAACGGCATTATTCGCCTGATTGGTGACCCAGAAACGCGCTACCGTGAAGACCCGGTGCGTATGCTGCGCGCCGTGCGTTTCGCCGCCAAGCTGGACATGAAAATCAGCCCGGAAACCGCACAGCCTATTCCACGACTGGCGACCTTGTTACAAGAAATCCCTCCGGCGCGCCTGTTCGAAGAGTCTTTAAAACTGCTGCAAGCGGGCAACGGCTACCAGACCTACCTGAAGCTGCGTGAATATCAGCTGTTCCAGCCGCTGTTCCCGCTGATTGCCCGCCAGTTCACCGAAGAGGGTGACAGCCCGATGGAGCGCATTCTGGTTCAGGTACTGAAAAACACCGACTTCCGTCTGCAAAACGATCAGCGCGTTAACCCTGCGTTCCTGTTCGCCGCGATGCTGTGGTATCCGGTGATTGAACACGCGCAGAAGCTGGCGCAGGAAGGCGGATTGACCTATTACGATGCCTTCTCGCTGGCGATGAACGACGTGCTCGACGAGCAGTGCCGCACATTGGCGATCCCAAAACGTATTACTACGCTGGTGCGTGATATCTGGGCGCTGCAACTGCGACTGTCTCGCCGTCAGGGTAAACGTGCGCACAAGCTGATGGAGCATCCGAAGTTCCGCGCCGCCTTCGACCTGCTGGCGCTGCGCGCCGAAGTCGAGCAGCATCGCGAACTGCAAAGCCTGACCGAATGGTGGGGTGAGTTCCAGGAAGCGACACCGGCCTCGCAGAAAAACATGCTGGGTACGCTGGGTGATGACGCCGCACCGCGCCGCAGCCGTCCGCGTCGTCCGCGCAAACGGGCACCGCGCAAGGACAATGCGCAATGATTCGGGTCTACATTGCGCTCGGCAGTAACCTTGCCAAGCCTGTAGACCAGGTTAACTGTGCGCTGGAAGCTCTGGCGCACATGCCCCGCACCCAGCTGGTGGTCTGCTCATCATTTTACCGCAGCAAGCCCCTTGGCCCGCAAAATCAGCCTGATTTCCTCAATGCCGTGGTGGCACTGGATACCGAACTGCCGCCAGAAGAGCTGCTAGACTGCACTCAGGCCATTGAACAGAATCAGGGCCGGGTGCGAAAGCTGGAACGTTGGGGACCGCGCACGCTGGATTTAGACCTGCTGCTGTATGGCGATCGGGTGATCAACACCGAACGTCTGACCGTGCCGCATTACGACATGAAAAACCGTGAGTTTATGCTCTATCCGCTGGCAGAAATCGCGCCAGACGTGGTGTTCCCTGACGGCGAATCTCTGCAAACTGTTCTCACCCGCGTGCCGCTGAACGGGCTGGAACGCTGGTAATTCGCGGCCAGTTCATCTGGCCGTTGCTTATCTGATTACGACTTCTAAGCCACCCTGCTGGCGATTGCGATAACTCACCTGCAAGCCGTGCAACTGGGCGATACGCTGCACAATCGAAACGCCCAGCCCGCTGCCGGTCTGCTGTTGCCCCGGCGGCCGATAGAACCTCTCCCCCAGCCTCGCAAGGTACTCTTCATCAATGCCCGGCCCCTGATCTTCAACCCGAATCCCCTGCTCGTCGAGCCACACCGTGACGTTCGACCCGCGCGGCGAATAGCGAACCGCGTTATCAATCAGGTTGCGCAGCATCAGCGAAAGCAGCAACGGCTGGCCCTGAATCGTCGCCGGTTCGCCCAGAGGTTCAAAGCGCAGCGCGATGCCGCGGGCGTGCGCGGCGGCGTCCTGCTCACCCATCACCTGCATCAGCAGGCTGGCCCAGCTGATAGGCTCAAGCTCCTCTAAACCGTCAAAAGACTCCAGCCGCGACAGGGTCAGAAGTTGATCCACCAGCCGCGTGGCGCGATCAATGCTGGTAGTGAGATTCCCCAGTGCATGTTCCCGCGCGCTGGCGTCATCGCCGGAAAGCTGCACCACTTCGGTTTGAACGCGCAGCGCCGCCAGCGGGCTGCGCAGCTCATGGGCGGCATCGGAGGTGAAGCGGCGCTCGCGCACCAGCAGCTCGCCGGTGCGGCTAAACAGCGAGTTAAGGGATGTCACCAGAGGCAAAACCTCGGAGGGAACCTGCTGGGTGGAGATGGGCGCAGCGTCGTCAGGCGCGCGGCGATGAAGATCGTCCGCCACTCGGCGCAAAGGTTTTAGCTCGCGAGTGATCAGCAGGATCATCGCGAGAAGCAGGATAGGCAAGCTCGCCAGCCACGGCATTAATTGCCCGCTGACCAGCGTCCACGCCAGATCGTTGCGATAGTCATATTCTTGCCCGACCACCACGCGGAACTGCCCGTCGGCGGTGGTCAGCCACAGCAGTCGCCACGCGTCGTCATCCCCTTCCAGCTGGCTGTCGGTGAACCCCTGCGTGCTGCTGTCAAAGCGGATATGCTTGCCGTTCTCGCCGTCGTTGAGCAGCATCTTGCCCTGACGATCAAAAATGGCGAAGGTCAGCGCGTCATCGTCGGTATGGCCGCGATTGCCTTTATGCAGGATTTTCTTGGTTTCCGGCAGGCGCACGTCGTGCTCCACCGCCATCATCTCCGCCAGCCCCGCCCCTGCCAGTCGTTTGGCGAACAGTATCTGCTGGGTGTCGAACACTTCATTAATGTTGTGGCGAGTCTGCTGCCAGGCGATAACCGAGGCGGCCAGCCAAGTGAGCAGCGCCAAAAGGCCGAACAATAAAATCAGCCGCAGCCGCAAACTGAGACGCGCAAATCTAGCTCTCACTGGCCCTCCTCCGTGGCATCGCCCAGGGTGTAGCCCACGCCGTGGACGGTGCGAATAAAGCCGTTGCCGAGCTTCTTCCTCAAGTGGTGAATATGCACTTCAACCGCGTTGCTGCTGACCTCATCGTCCCAGCTGTAGAGCTTTTCCTGAATCAGCGGGCGAGGCAGAACCCGGCCTTTGTTGTTGAGAAACAGCTCCATGACGGTGATTTCGCGCTGGGTGAGCACCACGACTTCGCCATTTAGCGTCGCGCTGCGAGAGGCAGGGTCGAATTGTAAACTGCCGTGGGTGACAATCGGGGTGATCTGCCCGTGGCGGCGGCGGATCAGTGCCTGTAGCCGCGCCGCGACTTCCACGAGCGCAAAAGGTTTGCACAGATAGTCATCGGCGCCGGCCTGTAGGCCACTCACCCGCTGTTCCAGTGCGTCACGCGCCGTAAGGATCAGCACCGGCGTGTCTTTGCCCTCGCGCCGCCATTCCCGTAAAAGCTGCATACCATCGAGGCCCGGAAGGCTCAGGTCCAGAATCACTGCGTCATAAGGCGCGCTGTCGAGCGCCGCTTTGCCCATTTTACCGTCGGTAAACCAGTCCAGCGTAAACCCCAGCTTGCCCAACCCGGCCTTGATGCCGTCGCCAATCATGTTGTCGTCTTCAATCAGTAAAATGCGCATTGCTCTTCCTTAATATTCGCCCGAAATCTCCACTCTTTGATTATACGTCAACCACCTTAAGCAGTTCTTAAGATGTTCCGTGCCCTGAGCAGGAACTTCACTACCTGCTTATTCGGTCATACAGTAGAATGTCGGCAAGATATTCACCGAATGAATTGTTCATAGGAAGATCTCATGAAAGCTACAACCCTCAGCCAGTTACGCCAGTGGAAGCAAGAGAACCACAAGTTTGCGACCATTACCGCCTACGATGCCAGCTTCGCGCAGTTGTTCGCCGAGCAGGGTATCCCCGTGATGCTGATTGGTGATTCCCTCGGCATGGTGGTGCAGGGCCATGACTCTACCCTGCCAGTCACTGTCGAAGAGATTGCCTATCACACGCGCTGCGTGCGTCGCGGTGCGCCCAAGGCGCTGCTGCTGTCTGACCTGCCTTTTATGAGCTATGCCACCCCAGAGCAGACCTTCACCAGCGCGGCCGTGCTGATGCGCGCCGGGGCCAATATGGTGAAGTTAGAAGGCGGAAGCTGGCTATGTGAAACGGTGAAAATGCTCACCGAGCGTGCGGTGCCGGTTTGTGGTCATTTGGGCTTAACGCCGCAGTCGGTCAACGTGTTCGGCGGCTATAAAGTGCAGGGCCGTGACGAAGTGGCGGCTAACCAGCTGGTGAAAGATGCGCTGGCACTCGAAGAAGCCGGAGCACAGCTGATGGTGCTGGAGTGCGTGCCGGTCGAGCTGGCGAAGCGCGTGACCGAAGAGCTTGCCATTCCGGTGATTGGTATCGGCGCGGGCAACGTGACCGACGGCCAGATTCTGGTGATGCACGACGCCTTTGGCATCACCGGCGGCCACACGCCGAAGTTCGCCAAAGACTTCCTCACCGAGGCTGGCGACATTCGCGGCGCGGTGCGCCTGTATGTTGAACAAGTTGCTCAGGGTGTCTATCCGGGCGAAGAACACAGTTTTAAATAAGAAGGGTTTTCGACGTGCTGATTATTGAAAATGTGCCGCTGCTGCGCCGTGAAATTCGTTTTTACCGCCAGAACAACAAACGTATCGCACTGGTTCCCACCATGGGCAACCTGCATGAAGGTCACATGACCCTGGTGGAAGAAGCCAAAGCCCGGGGCGACGTGGTGGTAGTAAGTATCTTTGTTAACCCGATGCAGTTCGAGCGCCCTGACGATTTAGAACGCTACCCGCGCACCTTGCAGGAAGACTGCGAGAAGCTGAACAAACGCGGCGTGGACTTAGTTTTCGCGCCGTCGCCGGCGGATATCTATCCGAAAGGCTTGGCCACCCAGACTCAGGTCGACGTGCCGGTTATCTCCACCATTCTGGAGGGCGCGAGCCGTCCGGGGCATTTTCGTGGCGTGTCGACCATCGTCAGCAAGCTGTTCAATCTGGTGCAGCCTGACGTCGCCTGCTTCGGCCAAAAAGACTTCCAGCAGTTGGCGCTGATCCGCACGCTGGTGGAAGACATGGGTTATGACATCGAGATTATCGGTGTGCCGACCGTGCGCGCCAAAGACGGTTTGGCACTGAGTTCGCGCAACGGTTATCTCACTCACGACGAGCGCAAAACCGCGCCTGAGCTGGCGAAAATCATGAACCAGCTGGCCAAGCGCCTGAGCCAAGGCGAGCGCCACGTCGAAGAGATGCTGGAAGAGACGGCGCAGCAGCTACGCGACGCCGGCTTCACCCCTGACGAGCTGTTTATTCGCGACGCCAAGACCCTGCAAGAGCTGAATGTGGATAGCACGTCGGCCGTGATTCTGATGGCGGCGTGGCTGGGTAAAGCGCGACTGATTGATAATCAGCAGGTTGATTTGACGCAGTAGACAACGGGTACTAAATCGGCAAAGATGTGGTCGATCTGGGTATCGGATTTTTTGTATTTCATCAATTTGTTATCCCAAGCCTTCCCGCTGTCGCAATGAAGCAACAGTGTGAAAGTTAAAGGTAAATGAAGGGTCACCTACATGGTACGTACTATGCTCCAAGGCAAACTGCATCGAGTTCACGTGACTCAGGCTGATTTGCACTACGAAGGCTCCTGCGCCATCGATCAAGACTTCCTCGACGCGTCAGGGATTCTGGAATACGAAGCCATCGACATTTATAACGTTGATAACGGTCAGCGTTTTTCGACCTATGCTATCGCAGCTGAACGCGGCTCACGGATTATATCGGTGAACGGCGCGGCAGCGCGCTGCGCCTGCGTCGGCGACCTGCTGATCATCTGTTCTTACGTGCAGATGTCAGACGCCGAAGCCCGCAAGCACCAGCCGAAAGTCGCCTATTTCGAAGGTGAAAACCAACTGAAACGCACCGCCAAGGCGGTACCTGTTCAAGTGGCATAACCTTGATTCAGGCATAAAAAAACGGGGCCACTGACTGGCCCCGTTTTTTTTATTTTTAACCGCAATGAATCCACTAAATCATTTGTGATGTATCAAGGCGGCAACTAAGCGAACCCCAGGAGCTTACATCGGTAAGTGACTGGGGTGAGCGCAGGCAGCCAACGCAGAGACAGCGCAAAGGATGACGTGGATTAGCTACGCAAGCCGCGGCCACGCTCAATCAAGTACCAAGCCAGCAAGTAAAACACTGCAATAAACGCCACCAACACGCCCATGGTGAACACCAACGGAACATCGGTGATCCCCAAGAAGCCGTAGCGGAAGCCGCTGATCATATAGACAATTGGGTTGAGCTTAGAAACCGCCTGCCAGATTGGCGGCAGCAGCGTCAGCGAGTAGAACACGCCGCCCAGATAGGTCAGCGGGGTCAACACGAAGGTTGGGATCAGGCTGATGTCATCAAAGGTGGTGGCAAATACTGCGTTGAGCAGGCCGCCGAGGGAGAACAGGATCGCCGTCAGCAGCAGAGTCAGCGCGATAACCCACCATGAGTGGATCACCAGCGGCACGAAGAACAGTGAAATCGCGGTGACCAAAATCCCCACGCAGATACCACGCGCCACGCCGCCGCCGACATAACCGGCAATCACCACGTGCGTTGGCACAGGGGCCACCAGCAGCTCTTCAATATTGCGCTGGAACTTGGCGCTAAAGAAAGAGGATGCCACGTTAGCGTAGGAGTTAGTGATCACCGCCATCATGATCAGGCCCGGCACGATGAACTGCATGTAGGTGAAACCATGCATTTGGCCAATCTGCGAACCAATCAAATTACCGAAAATGATGAAGTACAGCGTCATGGTGATCACTGGCGGAACCAGCGTCTGGATCCAGATACGCCCGAAACGGTTAATCTCTTTTAGCCAGATACTTTTGAGTGCAACCCAATACAATTGCGACATTATTTCGATTCCTCACTGCCGTTCACCAAGGTGACAAACAGCTCTTCCAAACGGTTAGCCTTGTTACGCATACTCAACACCTGCACGCCCTGATTGCTCAGTTGGCTAAACAGCGAGTTCAGCCCCTGTTCGCGCATCACTTCCACTTCCAGCGTCGAGGTATCCGTCAGCTTGTGGCGATAGCCTTCGAGCTGCGGCAGATTACTTTTCGGTGCCAAGTCGAGAATGAAGGTTTCAGATTTCAGCTTCGACAGCAGCTCTTTCATGCTGGTGTTTTCCACCAGCTGGCCGCCCTGAATAATGCCGATATTACGGCACAGCATCTCCGCTTCTTCCAGATAGTGGGTGGTCAGGATGATGGTGGTCCCCTGGGCGTTAAGCTCTTTAAGGAAGCCCCACATGGAACGGCGCAGCTCGATATCCACCCCGGCGGTTGGTTCATCGAGGATCAGCAGCTTCGGCTCGTGCATCAGCGCGCGGGCAATCATCAGGCGGCGCTTCATCCCCCCCGACAGCATGCGGGAACGCTCGTTGCGCTTGCCCCACAGATCCAGCTGGGTTAGGTATTTTTCAGCGCGCTGTAAAGCCAGCGGGCGCGGAACGCCGTAGTAACCGGCCTGATTGACCACCACTTGCATGACGGTTTCAAACGGGTTGAAGTTGAACTCCTGCGGCACCAGCCCGAGCTGGCGCTTGGCGTTGACGATATCCTTATCGATGTCGTAACCAAAGACTCGAACCTTACCGGCAGATTTATTCACCAGCGAGCTGATGATGCCAATGGTGGTCGATTTACCGGCACCGTTTGGCCCGAGCAGCGCGTAGAAATCACCTGCTTCTACCTTGAGGTCGATGCCGCGTAGAGCCTGCACGCCACCGGCGTAAGTCTTGGTTAACTTCTCCAGTTCCAATGCGTATGTCATAAGTGGAGCTTACCTTGTGTAGAGAACCTTGTTATAAATTCTGGCGTTATGATTTGTTGCTTAATGGGATGCTGAATCGATATGAAATAGCGGAGTGTTGCCCTATATTAACCCATCGCAGTTGATCGGTTACAGGCTATTAACGTCCATGAATGACATTGAAACACTTAAAAATAATAACGCCCTTTGGTCAAAAACCATGGTGGAAGAAGATCCAGGCTTCTTCGAACGTCTTTCCGAATCGCAAAAACCCCGCTTTCTATGGATTGGCTGCTCAGACAGCCGCGTGCCTGCCGAACAACTGACCGGGCTTGAGCCGGGTGAACTCTTCGTTCACCGCAACGTCGCCAATCTGGTTATCCATACCGACCTTAACTGCCTGTCCGTGGTGCAGTACGCCATCGACGTGCTGGAAGTCGAGCACGTGATTATCTGTGGGCACTACGGCTGTGGCGGTGTTCAGGCGGCGGTGGAGAATCCTGAGTTGGGGCTTATCAACAACTGGCTGCTGCATATTCGCGACATCTGGTACAAACACAGTTCACTGCTCGGCGAGCTCTCCCCAGACCAGCGTCTGAACAAGCTGTGCGAGCTGAACGTGGTGGAACAGATTTACAACCTCGGCCACTCAACGGTGATGCAGACCGCGTGGAAGCGCGGACAAAAAGTCTCGCTACACGGCTGGGTTTACGGCATTCAAGACGGGCGTCTGCGCGACCTCGAAGTGACCTCCACCAGCCGCGAAACGCTGGAACAACGTTACCGCCAAGGCGTCTCCGCCCTGCTGCACGGCAATCCGCAGTAACTGTACAAAAGAATAAAAAGCAAAAGGCACATTATGTGCCTTTTTTTGTGCCTTTTTCCGGCGTGTCGCTCTGTGTGTACTGCCCGCGTTAGAAAGACTAAGGCGGGCAGCCAGCCACTTACTCTTCGAGCATCACTACTTTGCCGACGTACGGCAGGTGGCGATAGCGCTGGGCGTAGTCGATGCCGTAACCCACCACGAATTCGTCGGGGATGGCGAAACCTACATATTCGACTTTCACGTCCACTTCGCGGCGCTGTGGTTTATCCAACAGCGTACAGATTGCCAGCGATTTCGGGCCGCGCAGTTGCAGCAGTTCGCGGACTTTGCTCAGGGTGTTGCCGGAGTCGATGATGTCTTCGACGATCAGCACGTCTTTGCCACGGATATCTTCATCCAGATCTTTGAGGATTTTGACATCACGGGTGGTGGACATGCCGTTGCCGTAGCTGGAGGCGGTCATGAAATCCACTTCGTGGGAAACGTCAATGGTGCGACACAAGTCAGCCATAAACATGAATGAACCGCGCAACAGCCCGACCAGCACCATATCACTGCCGCTATCACGGTAGTGCTCGGTGATTTCACGGCCTAACTCAGCAATTCGGGTTTTGACTTCCTGCTCGGAAATCATGACGTCTACTCTGTGTTTCATATAAAGCCTAACCACCTGGAATTTGAAAGAGTCATCGCCACCACTGACCGTGATGGCGACCTTAAAGCGCGGGGATTATAACAAAGAACCAGTTAATGAGTAACGCCGTCGGATCAACCAATGCCCGCCTGATGTAAATCATGCAGATTTATCGCCCCGACCAGCACGCCGTCGCTGTTCACCACCGGCGCGGCGCTGATGTGCTGCTGGTGCAGGGCTTCCAGCGCCTCGCCCGCGCGCCACTGTTCCGGCAGTTGGAAGCCGGGGCGGGTGATGGCATTCATCAGCGGCTCGTCGAGAGTATGGCCTTTCACCAGCCAGCGGCGTAGGTCGCCGTCGGTAAATACCCCCACCACGTGGCGCTGTTTGTCGCAGACCGCAATCAGGCCCAGCCCGGTTCGGCTCAGCTCCAGCATGGCATTCATGACATTTTCCTGGCTGTCGATAACCGGCAGTCGGTCGCCGGTGCGCATCAAATGATGAACCCGATTGAGCAAGCGCGCGCCGAGGCTGCCGCCCGGATGTGAGCGAGCAAAGTCCTCTGCACCGAAGCCGCGATGGCGCATTAAGGCCATCGCCAGCGCATCGCCCATCATCAGAGTATTGACCGCGCTGGAGGTCGGGGCCAGCCCCATCGGGCAGGCTTCGCGCTCTACGCCGACGTCAATAATGGCATCGGCGGCCTGCGCCAGCGGGGAATCTTTGCCGCCGGTAATAGCAATCAGCTTGGTTTGGTTTTCGGCTAATAGAGGCAGGATCATATCCAGCTCTTTGGCGCGGCCAGAATAGGAGATGAAGATCAGCACGTCGTTGCTGCCAATCATGCCTAAGTCGCCGTGCAGCGCCTCGGCCGGATGGACGAAGAAGGCTGGCGTGCCGGTGCTGGCGAGGGACGCGGCAATTTTCTTGCCGATGTGGCCGGATTTACCCATTCCCGACACCACGGCTTTGCCTGTGCAGTTGAGCAGCAACTGGCAGGCGTCGACGAAATTGTCATCCAGCCGAGTCAGCAGCCGTTGCGCCTCTTCGATTTCGATTTCCAGCGTTTCCCGCGCAAAACCCAGCAGCGACTTTTTCATCTTATTCTCCCCTCAGAATGATGTGAATATCATGGTTTTCAGCCGCGTTACCATACAGTCTGCTGAGCCGAATGTCAGTGATCGACATATCGACTCAACAAACAGAGGCCTTAACTGGAAACCGTAAATCCAAGCATCATGCCGGTGTCTTCGTGTTCCAAAAGGTGGCAGTGAGCCATGTAAGACTGCTCTTTGCTCGCCAGATAGTTGAAACGCACCAGCACCTCGCTGCGCCCGCCCTCCACTCTCACAATGTCTTTCCAGCCCGCGCGGTGCGCCGCCACTGGCTTACCATTCTCAGACAGAATGCGGAACTGGGTGCCGTGAATGTGGAACGGGTGCAGCATCATGTCGCCTTCACCGGAAATGGTCCATTTCTCGTACTGGCCCTGTTTGACATCGAAGGCCGGGCTGTTCATGTCATAAGCTTTGCCATTGATTCGGTTGCCGGTCATCAGGTCGAACTTGCCGTCATCCTTCTTACTCATGTCCATGCCTGCCATGTTGCCGTGGTCGTCATGGGACATGCCCTGCATATTCATGCCCGCCATATCGTGGCCGCCGTCGCCTGAGCCGTGGTCCATGCTCATGCCCGCCATGGACTGATGCCCATAGCGCGCCATCAGCGCCGCCATGCCCTGCTGGTCAAGGCGCGGATCCATGGAGAGCTGCAACCAGCGGGTTGGCAGGCCATCGACGGAAACCAGCTCCGGCAGTGTGATCAGTTTATCCGGTATGTTCTGCTCGCCCTGCGTCAGGGTCGGCTGCACGCGCAGCACCGGCAGAGGTTTATCGAACGGCGCAAGGGTCATGCCCATCTGAGTGACCGGCAGGGTGACGAGGTCGAAAGCTTTGGCATCCGGGCAGTTGACCAGCACTTCGAAACGTTCGCCGGGTAGCATCGGCAGCTCGCTGAGTTTCACCGGCTCGGCGAGGAAGCCGCCGTCGCTGGCAATCACGTAGAGTGGGCGACCGTCGCTGGTCGAGACATTGAGCGAGCGCGCATTACAGCCGTTGAGCAGGCGGAAACGCAGCCAGCCGCGCGACACGCCGTGCTGCGGGAAGACCACGCCATTGGTCAGCATGTGTTGACCAAACCAGCCCACGGCGGCGGTCATCACATCCATCTGGTAGTCGATCTGCCCGGCGTCGTTCAGGCGCTTGTCCTGAAGAATCAGCGGGATATCATCCACGCCCCAGCGCGACGGCAGTTGCAGCTGGTTGCTTTCGTCATCTTCAATCAGTACCAAACCGGCCAGCCCCATCGCCACCTGATAGCCACTGGTCTGATGCGGATGCGGATGGAACCAGCAGGTAGAAGCAGGCTGGTCGAGGGAGAACTGCACAGTGCGGCTGGCACCCGGCGCGATCACGCCCTGCGGGCCGCCGTCCACCTGACCGGGAATTTCCAGCCCGTGCCAGTGTACCGTGCTGGCGACATTCAGTTGGTTATTCACCGTGACCGTCACCGGCTCGCCGCGTTTGACGCGCAGCGCGGGGCCGAGGATATTGCCATTAATGCCCCAGGTTTCGGTATTCACGCCCGGCGTAAACTGGCTCTGCCCGCGCTGTAAATTCAGCACCATCACGCCTTTGGCGTTGGGTTTGAGCAGCATGGGAATCGGCAATGCTGGCCTGTCAGCAGCAAATGCCAGACGGCTCCAGCCCGGCAGCGTAGTGGCCGCCCCCATCAGTGTTGTCCATTTAATAAAGTCACGACGATGCATGTTCAGATCCTTTTGGCGATGTTCCGTGCCTCTGTCGGGGTTGGCAAAGAACGGGCAGATATAACACAGAGGGTAAACCTTCCACCAAGGGAAGGGTCAAGCAGCATTGCCGACAAAAGAAATTTAGTGTGACTCAGGGCAAATATGTTAACGTCGTTTCATTCTATCTGAGCCTGCTTTTTTCTCTTTATAAAGAACCACTCCATGAAAAAAACGACGCTAACCCTGATGTTGCTCGCCCTGCTCGGATTCTCCTCCGCCAGCCAGGCTTTAAGCGAATCAGAGGCTGAAGACCTGGCGGATTTGACCGCCGTCTTCGTGTATTTGAAAAATAATTGCGGCTACGAACAGCTTCCTAACGCGCAAATTAAGCGCGCGATTGTGTTTTTCGCTCAACAAAACCGTTGGGATTTAACCAATTACAGCAGCTTCAACATGCAGGCGATGGGTGAAGATAGCTATCGCGACCTGAGCGGGATTGCCGTCGCCAAGCCGACCAAGTGCAAGGCGCTGGCTCGCGACTCCCTGAGCCTGCTGGCCTACTCTAACTAACTCCCTCTCTCGCCCGGCTTTAGCATCTTCCCACTGACTTTCGCCTCTGGCCGGGCCGCTTTCCAGCGTATTTCCCCACCTCAGCTACACTTATATTCCTAAAACGTCTGAGTAATATTCAATCGTGCATACAATGGCGATGTTGGCTATCATGTTGCCCCCATTTTCCAAGGCTGTGAATACTCAGGAGAAGATTGCACAATGTCCCAGAATCCGTCACAGAAATTGTCCGAAAAAGAAATGTGGTTTGAGACGCTGCACGCCAACTTTGGCCAATATTTTCGCGTCGAAAAAGAGCTGTATCGCGATAAAACCGAGCATCAGGATCTGATCATTTTCGAAAACGCCGAGCTGGGCCGCGTGATGGCGCTCGACGGCGTGGTGCAAACCACCGAGCGGGATGAGTTCATCTATCACGAGATGATGGCCCACGTGCCGATTTTGGCTCACGGTAAGGCTAAGAAAGTGCTGATTATCGGCGGCGGCGACGGCGGAATGCTGCGCGAAGTGTGCCGTCATACGCAGGTTGAGTCTGTCACTATGGTAGAAATTGATGCCGGCGTGGTGGAGTTCTGCCGCCAGTATCTGCCGAACCACAATGCCGGTGCCTATGACGATCCGCGCTTTAACTTGGTGATCGACGACGGGGTGAAGTTCGTCAATCAGACCAGCGAAACCTTTGATGTGATCATCTCAGATTGCACCGATCCTATTGGTCCCGGAGAAAGCCTGTTTACCTCAGAGTTTTACCAAGGCTGCGAGCGCTGTCTGAATCCGGGCGGCATTTTCGTGGCGCAAAACGGCGTCTGCTTCTTACAGCAGGATGAAGCCGTTAATAGCCACCAGAAGCTGAGTCACTACTTTAGCGACGTCAGTTTTTACCAAGCGGCGATCCCGACCTATTACGGTGGCATCATGACTTTCGCCTGGGCCACCAACAGCCCGGAGCATCGCCAGCTCGACGCTAAGACTCTGCAAGCGCGCTTCGACGCCGCAGACATTGCCTGCCGTTATTACAATCCGGCAATCCATTATGGCAGCTTTGCCCTGCCGCAATATCTACTGAATGCCCTGTCAGCCTCGCGCTGATCCGGCATCCATGAGGGGGTGAACTAAATTGCAAAAACTGAAACTGCATGGTTTCAATAACCTGACAAAAAGCCTGAGTTTTTGTATCTACGATATCTGTTATGCCAAAACGGCTGACGATCGTGACGGCTATATTGCCTACATCGACAAAGAATATAACGCGAACCGTTTGACGGAAATTCTCACCGAAACTTGCTCCATCATCGGTGCCAATATCCTCAACGTCGCGCGGCAGGACTATGAGCCACAGGGCGCCAGCGTCACGATTTTAGTGAGCGAAGAGCCAATGGACCCACGCGACGTGGATACCACCGAGCACCCTGGCCCGCTGCCAAACTCCGTGGTGGCGCATCTCGATAAAAGCCATATCTGCGTGCATACCTATCCAGAAAGCCACCCTGAAGGCGGCCTTTGCACTTTCCGCGCCGATATTGAAGTCTCCACCTGTGGCGTTATCTCGCCACTCAAGGCGCTGAACTACCTTATTCACCAGCTGGAATCTGACATTGTCACCATTGATTATCGCGTGCGTGGCTTCACTCGCGACATTAATGGCGTCAAACATTACATCGACCACTCGATCAACTCGATTCAGAACTTCATGTCGAAGGATATGAAGGCGCTGTATGACATGATGGATGTGAACGTGTATCAGGAAAATATATTCCACACCAAAATGATGCTGAAAGAGTTCGACCTTAAACATTATCTTTTCAATGCCAAGCCCGACCAATTAAGCGCGGCAGAGCATAAAGAAATTACCGACCTGCTGTATAAAGAGATGCAGGAAATTTATTACGGTCGCAATATCCCTTCGCTGTAAGATTTTTCAGCCGAACAGAGGTTAATAAGAAGTTAATAAATGGCGGGCATCACATGTCCGCCATTTTAATTTGACTTAACTCCACGCTCAGCTACATTTAATTCTTATAGAAATCCCCGCTTCTACCTAAAAAATTCACTAAAGCTGTTTTTTACATTACCTTAAGTCAAATTGATCAGAAAATGATCTACGTATTAAGTCAAATTTAAAGAATATAAAAAACTAACTAACTCAAATAGTTAACCATCAAGTCTTTAAATTTAACTTAATACCTCTGTATTGATCTTATTTTGACCAAAAATGAATAGAGGCTGTTTTACCCACCTTATCCTGCGTTAGCATCCCCCCGCTGTTTTTAAAATCACCGCTCTCCTTCACCGACACAAAGAAATAATAAAATGACAATCTGTAAATTAAAGACCGTTGCCACCTTATTGGTATCGAGCTCTTTATTGGTTTCCGGGGTTTCCCGGGCCGGGGAAAGTTTGTTCAGCAGCAATACCGATGGAACACGCCACTATGTCAGTTATGGGGCGGAATATTATAAATGGGATGAAACCGTCGCTAACCAAGACGGCAAATACGTTGCAGAACATGGTCCTCGCCTGCGAGTAAACTTTGGCGCCAATAACTATCTCGATGCCCCAAGTGGGTTATTAAAAGCCTGGGACATGAGCCTGATGTTTGGCATCGTTAATTATCAGGGCAGCACGCTGGATGATAAAGCCGACGTGCCCGATGGCTCATTAAAAGGCAAAACAACCTATACCGGCTACAGCGCGGATATCACGCGCGGTTACCGTTATCGCGCCTCGGACAGCGTCTCTTTTGATGCTAAAGGGGCGTTGGGCGGGCAATTCTGGCTGCGCAATATTCGTTCCGACGATGTTTATATTGCCTCAGAGAATCGCACCCGCCAATTTAGCGCGCTGGAAGTCACGCTCCAGCCTTATGCCAAAGCTTCTCTTGGCGCAAACTGGCAGATGACCAGCGAGTCGCGCCTCAGTTTGGAAGGCGGCGCGCTGTATCCGATTAAGACCTGGACCCACAGCAATCAGGGCGGTGTCTGGCTTGAGCCGAAATCGCGCCTGTCACCGTTCACCAGCCTGACGTGGAATATCAACAAAGACCTGTTTGTGAAGGCGTCCTATATTCACCAGAAATACGGTAAATCGGACGATAAACAGGGCCAGCTCGACGGTCAGAATGTCGGCTACTATCAGCCAGCCACCACCACCTCGACGCTGGGCTTAGAGGTCGGTTACTACTTCTGATCCCCGCCTTTCACTCCCCTTCATCATGAATTGCTGTTGATGAAGGGGATTGAGATTCTTCAGGTTTGCTTAGCCGCGGCAATCGCTTATCTTGGGTATCCCTTTCTCTGACTCAGACCGAATCCATGGATCGTTTTGCGACGCTGTTTGGTGTTATTGCCATTGTATTGTGGAGCATGAGCGTTGCTCTGACCCGCAGTCTGGCCGAAGCCCTTGGGCCATTTGGCGCGGCAGCCTCTATTTATACCGTGAGTGGAATTATGGTGTGGATGGCCAGCGGCCGGCCGACGCTGCGCGGGCAATCTGCGGCTTATCTGATTATTTGCGGCCTGCTGTTCGTTTTCTATATGGTGTCGTTTTCGCTGGCGATTGGTCTGGCACATAGCCGCCAGCAAACCTTAGAACTTGGCCTGATTAACTACTTGTGGCCCAGCCTGACCCTGCTGTTCGCCGTGCCGTTGCTGAAATTAAAGGTGCGTTGGTGGATGTGGCCGGGCGCGGTGTTAGCCTTTGTTGGCGTGCTATGGGCTATTAGCGGCGGGCACGGTTTGGATATCCACCAGCTGATGCGCAATGTGCGCAGCAACCCGGTGGCTTATGCGCTGGCGCTTGGCGCAGCAGTGTCTTGGGCGCTCTATTCCAATCTGGTGCGGATATTTAGTAAAGGGGCTGGGGTGTTGCCGCTGTTCTTGCTGGCAACCGGCGCGGTGCTGTGGGCGCTCTACTTCAACTACTCTTCTACCCGAATCAGAATGACCTGGCCGGCCGTCACTGAGTTACTGGTGATGGGCGCGATCACCGCGATTTCCTATCAGTGCTGGGACATCGCGATGAAAAAAGGTAATGCCACGCTGGTGGCGGCCCTCTCCTATTTCACGCCGTTATCGGCTATTTTCATCGCGGGGCTGTGGCTACATACCCTGCCGGGAGCCAGTTTCTGGCCGGGCGTCGGCATGGTGGTGGCGGGGTCGCTGCTATGCTGGAGCGCGTCGCGCGGCAAGTAAGGGCTTACCGATAGGTGGTGACGAAAGAACGGTACTTCTCGAGGACTTGCAGAAAGTCCTCTACGCCGCAAAACGCCAAACTCTCTTCATCGTAGTAGCTCATGCCCTCTTCCATTTCGTCGCCTTCAAAACCGAGCTGGTTGGCGCGGATCATCACTTCATCATCGGCCAGCAGTAGCGTGTATTCGTGGCCTTCAATCTGGCACTGGCGCTCGCTGCCTTTCAACTCGGCGAGGGCCGCTTCGACTTTATCCAACACGCTCAAGTCGCCTTTGACCTCTTCATTCAGCCAGTGCCCCAGAACCTCATGACCCATTGAAAAACGAACTTTGACCTCACCGGTGATATCACGCAAAAAATCGTAGTCCATGGTTGAGTCCTCTGAAAATTCATAACAAAAAGGGGAGCCGAGGCTCCCCTTTCAACAATGGTCAGAATATAACGATTTAGACTGCGGTTTGGAAGATAACGCCGTCAGCTTTGTCAGTATATTCGCTCAGCTTGTCGAAGTTCAGATAACGGTAGGTGTCTACCGCTGTCTTGTCCACTTCGGCCATATAGCCCAGATACTCTTCCGGCGTTGGCAAGCGACCCAGCAGGGAAGCCACCGCGGCCAGCTCTGCCGAGGCCAGATAGACGTTTGCGCCATTGCCTAGACGGTTCGGGAAGTTACGGGTAGAGGTTGAAACCACGGTCGAGCCGTCGGCCACGCGTGCCTGGTTACCCATGCACAGTGAACAGCCAGGGATTTCAACACGCGCACCGCTCTTACCGAAGACGCTGTAATAGCCCTCTTCTGTCAACTGAGCCGCATCCATTTTGGTCGGTGGAGCAACCCACAGACGAGTCGGCAACGCGCCTTTATGGCTGTCGAGAAGTTTACCTGCTGCGCGGAAGTGACCGATGTTGGTCATGCAAGAACCGATGAACACTTCATCAATTTTGCTGTTCTGCACAGAAGAAAGCAGACGAGCGTCGTCCGGGTCGTTTGGCGCACAAAGGATTGGCTCTTTGATCTCAGCCAGATCGATTTCAATCACTGCCGCGTATTCCGCGTCAGCATCGGCTTCGAGCAGGTTTGGATTCGCCAGCCACTCTTCCATGCCTTTGATGCGGCGCTCGATGGTACGACGATCGCCGTAACCTTCAGAGATCATCCACTTCAACAGCACGATGTTGGAGCTGAGGTACTCTTTGATTGGCGCCTGATCCAGTTTGATCGTACAACCCGCCGCCGAACGCTCTGCGGACGCATCCGCCAGTTCAAAGGCTTGTTCGACTTTCAGCTCTGGCAGACCTTCGATTTCCAGAATACGGCCGGAGAACAGGTTCTTCTTACCTTTCTTCTCAACGGTCAGGTGACCTTCTTGAATTGCGTAGTAAGGGATCGCATGGACAAGATCACGCAGGGTGATACCCGGTTGCATCTTACCTTTGAAACGCACCAGAACGGATTCTGGCATATCAAGAGGCATCACGCCGGTTGCTGCCGCAAAGGCCACCAGCCCGGAACCCGCCGGGAAGGAGATGCCGATTGGGAAGCGAGTGTGTGAGTCGCCGCCGGTGCCGACGGTGTCTGGCAACAGCATGCGGTTCAGCCATGAGTGGATGATACCGTCACCCGGGCGCAGTGAAACACCGCCGCGGTTCATGATGAAGTCAGGCAGAGTGTGGTGAGTCGTGACGTCAACCGGCTTAGGATAAGCGGCGGTATGACAGAAAGACTGCATCACTAAATCAGCCGAGAAGCCCAAGCAGGCCAGGTCTTTCAGCTCATCACGGGTCATTGGACCTGTGGTGTCCTGAGAGCCTACGGAGGTCATCTTAGGTTCGCAGTATTCACCTGGGCGAATCCCGGCAACGCCACAGGCGCGACCAACCATTTTCTGTGCCAGTGAGAAGCCTTTGTCGCTCTTAGCAACTGGCTTAGCGATACGGAACACGTCGCTAGTTGGCAGTTTCAGAGACTCACGGGCTTTGGTGGTTAAGCCACGGCCGATGATCAATGGAATACGGCCACCGGCGCGAACTTCGTCCAGCAAGACGTCAGTTTTCAGCTCAAACTTAGCAATCACTTCGCCAGTGTCGTGGTTACGCACTTCGCCGAGGTACGGGAAGATGTCGATAACATCGCCCATGTTCAGGTCAGAAACGTCCACTTCGATTGGCAGCGCGCCCGCATCTTCCATAGTGTTGAAGAAGATAGGTGCGATTTTGCCGCCCAGCACCACACCGCCGCCGCGCTTGTTCGGCACGAATGGGATGTCGTCGCCCATGAACCACAACACGGAGTTGGTTGCAGATTTACGGGAAGAGCCGGTACCGACTACGTCACCCACGTAAGCCAGCGGGAAGCCTTTTTTGTTCAGTTCTTCGATCTGTTTAATTGGACCTACGCTGCCCGGCGCGTCAGGCACGATGCCTTCGCGTTCGTTTTTCAGCATAGCCAGCGCGTGCAGAGGGATATCTGGACGGGACCAGGCATCCGGAGCAGGCGACAAATCGTCGGTATTGGTTTCGCCCGTGACTTTGAAAACGGTAACGGTGATTTTCTCGGCCAGCTTTGGACGAGACAGGTACCACTCCGCATCAGCCCAGGACTGAAGAATCTTTTTCGCGTGCTCATTGCCTGCCTGCGCTTTCTCTTCCACATCGTAGAAGTTGTCGAACATCAGCAGAGTATGGGACAGCGCTTTAGCCGCGATAGGTGCCAGTTTGGCATCTTCCAGTGCGTCGATCAGCGGGTGAATGTTGTAGCCGCCCTGCATGGTGCCCAGCAGTTCAATGGCTTTTTCAGGGGTAACCAACGGGGAGGTTGTTTCGCCTTTGGCGACGGCAGCCAGGAATCCGGCTTTAACATAGGCGGCTTCATCAACGCCTGGCGGTACACGATTAATCAGCAGGTCTAACAGAGTGTCTTCTTCGCCTTTCGGCGGATTTTTCAGTGACTCAACCAACGCTGCCATCTGTGAAGCATCAAGTGGCTTAGGGACGATGCCCTCTGCAGCACGCTCGGCTACGTGCTTACGGTATTCTTCTAGCACGACTTTCTCCTCGCTCTCATTGTCATTTATTATGCCTGGCTTCCATCATCAGAACGGCGTCATGCCTGTAGGGGCAGGGTTTTTCAATCTTTCTGATGAATCGGGACACTGCGGGTATGTTGATTTCTTTGTCGTCATAACAAGTCCTTGAACCTAAGCACAGTGGCCCTTTGCGCCGAGGCAGCATAGCAGGATTTATCTCGCTTGTTAATTCGTTCACATAAAAGCAACATTAAATCTTTGCTGAATCGTTGAGCGCAGACGGATCGACTGCGCGCCCTCTCGCCGCGCATTAGAACAGCATAATAGGCTTAGATTAACAAGGGATTAAAGGCGGGTTTTGGCAAATAGCGGACATAAAAAAACGGCGCCTTTCAGCGCCGTTTGTTCAAACTCTAAAGCTTAAATTATTTCTTTTTCGCTTTAGGGTTCGGCAGGTCAGTGATGCTGCCTTCGTAGATTTCTGCTGCCAGACCCACGGACTCGTGCAGAGTCGGGTGAGCATGGATGGTCAGCGCGATATCTTCTGCATCACAACCCATTTCAATCGCCAGACCGATTTCGCCCAACAGCTCGCCGCCGTTAGTACCGACAATAGCACCACCAATTACGCGGTGAGATTCTTTGTCGAAGATCAGTTTGGTCATGCCGTCTGCGCAGTCGGAAGCGATAGCACGGCCAGAAGCAGCCCACGGGAAGGTGGCGGTTTCGTAGCTGATGCCTTTCTCTTTCGCTTCTTTCTCAGTCAGACCGACCCAAGCAACTTCTGGCTCAGTGTAAGCGATGGATGGAATCACTTTCGGATCGAAGTAGTGTTTCTTGCCAGAGATAACTTCGGCAGCCACGTGGCCTTCGTGCACGCCTTTGTGTGCCAGCATTGGCTGACCGACGATGTCGCCGATAGCAAAGATGTGTGGCACGTTGGTGCGCATTTGTTTGTCGACGTGGATGAAACCGCGGTCGTCAACTTCAATGCCTGCTGCGCCAGCTTCCAGCGATTTGCCATTTGGCACGCGGCCGATTGCCACCAGCACTGCGTCATAACGCTGTGGTTCTGCAGGGGCTTTCTTGCCTTCCATTGTTACGTAGATGCCGTCTTCTTTGGCTTCAACAGCGGTAACTTTGGTTTCCAGCATCAGGTTGAATTGCTTGCTGATTTTCTTGGTAAAGACTTTAACAACGTCTTTGTCAGCCGCAGGGATAACCTGATCGAACATTTCCACTACGTCGATTTTTGAACCCAGCGCGTGGTAAACGGTACCCATTTCCAGACCGATGATACCACCGCCCATGACCAGCAGACGCTCTGGGACGGTTTTCAGCTCAAGCGCATCCGTTGAGTCCCAAACGCGTGGGTCATCATGTGGAATAAATGGCAGTTTGATTGGACGGGAACCCGCCGCAATGATCGCATTATCGAAGTTGATGGTGGTCGCACCGTTTTCGCCTTCAACAACCAGAGTATTCGCGCCAGTAAATTTGCCCAAGCCGTTCACGACTTTGACTTTACGGCCTTTCGCCATACCAGCCAGACCACCGGTCAGTTGGTTGATGACTTTTTCTTTCCAGACACGCACTTTGTCGATGTCGGTTTTCGGCTCGCCGAAAATAATGCCGTGCTCTTCCAAAGCTTTAGCTTCGGAGATGACTTTCGCCACGTGCAACAGGGCTTTGGAAGGGATACAGCCAACGTTCAGACACACGCCACCGAGGGTGGAATAACGTTCAACCAGAACTGTCTCAAGACCTAAATCAGCGCAACGGAAAGCAGCAGAATAGCCCGCAGGGCCCGCCCCAAGTACCACGACCTGAGTTTTAATTTCAGTACTCATCATGACCTCTTAATTGTTTGTCCGGCGGGTCAGACGTCTTTATTTATGTCGTAACGCCCATCGTCCACCGGGTCGTTCTATCGCCCGCAGTTTACAAAATTGTTAACAAATTTGAAACAACAAACGGCATACGATTTGTGCTTTGCTACTGATAATCCCCAACAGCATGCCGAGATTAGCAGAAAAAAGCCGGCCGCTTGGCCGGCTTTTTTGGCTTACATCACCAAGCGGCGAATGTCAGACAACACGTTGTTAATGATGGTAATGAAGCGCGCACCATCCGCACCGTCGATAACACGGTGGTCGAAGGAGAGCGACATTGGCATCATCAGGCGCGGTGTGAACTCTTTACCGTTCCAGACTGGCTCCATTGCGGACTTGGAGACACCGAGGATCGCCACTTCTGGCGCATTGACGATTGGCGCGAAGTGGGTCGTCCCGATACCACCAAGGCTAGAGATAGTGAAGCAACCGCCCTGCATTTCGCCAGCAGTCAGCTTACCGTCACGCGCTTTCTTGGAGATAGCCATCAGTTCGCGGGACAGCTCAGCGATACCTTTCTTGTTCACGTCTTTAAAGACTGGAACAACCAGGCCGTTAGGCGTATCAACCGCAACACCGATATTGATGTATTTTTTCAGCGTCAGCTTCTGACCATCTTCGGACAGAGAGCTGTTGAAGCGAGGCATTTGCTCAAGAGCAGCTGCAACGGCTTTCATGATGAAGACGACTGGGGTGAATTTCACATCCAGTTTGCGTTTCGCCGCTTCGTCATTCTGCTGCTTACGGAAAGCTTCCAGTTCGGTGATATCGGTTTTGTCGAAGTGCGTAACGTGCGGGATCATCACCCAGTTACGGCTCAGGTTAGCACCAGAGATTTTCTGGATACGACCCAATTCAACTTCTTCGATTTCACCAAACTTGCTGAAGTCGACTTTCGGCCATGGCAGCATGCCTGGCAGACCGCCGCCAGTTGCCGCAGCAGGCGCAGCTTCAGCGCGTTTAACAGCGTCTTTCACGTAGGTCTGCACGTCTTCGCGCAGGATACGGCCTTTACGACCCGTGCCCTTCACTTTCGCCAGGTTCACACCGAATTCGCGCGCCAGGCGACGAATAACCGGAGTCGCGTGAACGTAGGCATCGTTCTCAGCGAACTCGCCTTTGCTTTCTGCTTTAGCAGCAGGTGCAGCGGCTTTCTGTTCTTGCTTAGCAGGTGCAGCCGCTTCTTCTTTCTTAGCAGCAGGAGCTGGAGCAGCGCCTTCTACTTCGAAGACCATGATCAGGGAGCCGGTGCTAACTTTGTCGCCCGCAGCGATTTTGATCTCTTTCACGGTACCCGCGAACGGAGCCGGAACTTCCATTGAAGCTTTGTCGCCTTCAACGGTGATCAGAGACTGCTCAGCGGTGACTTTGTCGCCCACTTTAACCATGATTTCAGTGACTTCTACTTCGTCGCCGCCGATATCCGGTACGTTGACTTCTTTGCTGCCCGACGCCGCTGGGGCTGCCGGTGCGGCTTCAGATTTAGCTTCTTCTTTAGCCGGAGCCGCTGAACCAGAACCTGCAACCTCGAACACCATGATCAGAGAGCCGGTGCTGACTTTGTCGCCCGCAGCGATTTTGATCTCTTTTACGGTACCCGCGAACGGAGCCGGAACTTCCATTGAGGCTTTGTCGCCTTCAACAGTGATCAGGGACTGTTCTGCTTCAACTTTGTCGCCAACTTTAACCATGATCTCGGTAACTTCAACTTCGTCACCACCGATGTCCGGTACGCTGACTTCTTTGCTTTCGCTTGAAGCCGCAGCAGCAGGTTTCTCTTCTGCTTTCGGTGCTGCTTTCTCTTCGGCTTTAGCAGGTGCTGCATCAGCAGCACCTTCAGCGGAATCGAAGATCATGATCAGTTTGCCGGTTTCAACCGAGTCGCCCACTGCCACTTTAATCTCTTTCACAACACCCGCTTGTGGTGAAGGAACTTCCATTGAAGCCTTGTCGCCTTCAACGGTGATCAGCGACTGTTCAGCTTCAACTTTATCGCCGACCTTCACCATAATTTCGGTGACTTCAACTGCATCTGCACCGATATCAGGTACGTTAATTTCAATAGCCATCTGTCTTTACCTCTTATGCCAGACGCGGGTTAACTTTGTCAGCATCGATGCCGAACTTGGTAATGGCCTCAGCCACAACCTTCACATCGATCTCGCCACGTTTGGCCAGTTCGCCCAGCGCAGCAACCACAACGTAGGAAGCATCAATTTCGAAGTGGTGACGCAGGTTTTCGCGGCTGTCAGAACGACCGAAGCCGTCGGTGCCCAGTACGCGGAAATCGCTGGCAGGAACGAAGTTACGGATCTGCTCGGCGAACAGCTTCATGTAGTCAGTAGAAGCTACTACCGGTGCATCGTTCATCACCTGAGCAACATAAGGAACACGTGGTGCCTCAGTTGGGTGCAGCATGTTCCAGCGCTCACAGTCTTGACCATCACGAGCCAGCTCGGTGAAGGAAGTTACGCTATAAACGTCAGAACCTACGCCGTAGTCTTTCGCCAGGATCTGCGCTGCTTCACGTACGTGACGCAGGATAGAACCGGAGCTCATCAGCTGCACTTTGCCTTTGCTACCTTCCACGGTTTCTAACTTGTAGATACCTTTACGGATGCCTTCTTCCGCGCCTTCTGGCATGGCTGGCATGTGGTAGTTTTCGTTCAGAGTAGTGATGTAGTAGTAGATGTTCTCTTGCGCTTCGCCGTACATACGGGTCAGGCCGTCATGCATGATGACTGCCACTTCGTACGCATAAGCCGGGTCGTAAGAAATACAGTTAGGGATAGTCAGAGACTGAATGTGGCTGTGACCATCTTCGTGCTGCAAGCCTTCGCCGTTAAGCGTTGTACGACCAGAAGTACCACCGACCAGGAAGCCACGAGCCTGTTGGTCACCCGCTGCCCAACACAGGTCGCCGATACGTTGGAAACCGAACATGGAGTAGTAGATGTAGAACGGGATCATTGGCAGATCGTTGGTGCTGTAAGAAGTCGCTGCGGCCAGCCATGAAGATGCGGCGCCCAGTTCGTTGATACCTTCCTGCAGGATCTGACCTTTCTCGTCTTCTTTATAGTAAGCAACCTGCTCACGGTCTTGCGGGGTGTATTGCTGACCGTTCGGGCTGTAAATACCAATCTGACGGAACAGACCTTCCATACCGAAAGTACGCGCTTCATCGGCGATGATCGGTACCAGACGGTCTTTGATAGAGTCGTTTTTCAGCATCACGTTCAGAGCACGCACGAAAGCGATAGTGGTAGAGATCTCTTTCTTCTGCTCTTCCAGCAGCTGAGAGAAGTCTTCCAGTTTCGGCAATTCAAGCTTCTGAGTGAAGTTTGGCAGACGCGTTGGCAGGTAGCCTTTCAGCGCCTGACGACGTTCATGCAGGTACTTGTACTCTGCAGAGTCTTTTTCCAGCTGAATGTATGGCAGTTTTTCCAGGTTTTCATCGGTCACTGGCACGCTGAAACGGTCGCGGATATAACGCACACCGTCCATGTTCATTTTCTTAACCTGGTGAGCGATGTTTTTGCCTTCTGCTGATTCACCCATGCCGTAACCTTTGATGGTGTGAGCAAGGATCACAGTTGGCTGGCCTTTGGTGTTCTGCGCTTTGTTCAGTGCAGCAAAGACTTTCTTCGGATCATGACCACCACGGTTAAGTGCCCAGATCTCGTCGTCGGTCATATCTTTAACCAACTCAGCAGTTTCTGGATAACGACCGAAGAAGTGCTCACGAACATATTTACCGTCACGAGACTTAAAGGTCTGGTAGTCGCCGTCAACGGTTTCGTTCATCAGTTGGATCAGTTTACCGGAGGTGTCTTTACGCAGCAGCGCATCCCAACGGTTGCCCCAAATCACTTTGATCACGTTCCAGCCAGCGCCCGCGAAGATGCCTTCCAGTTCGTTGATGATTTTGCCATTACCGGTAACCGGGCCATCAAGGCGCTGCAAGTTACAGTTAATGATGAAGCACAGGTTGTCCAGCTTCTCACGGGTCGCGATAGTGATCGCACCTTTAGATTCTGGCTCATCCATCTCACCGTCGCCGAGGAACGCGTAAACGCGCTGCGCGGAGGTGTCTTTCAGACCACGGTGTTCAAGATATTTCAGGAACTTAGCCTGATAGATAGCACCGATTGGACCCAAACCCATAGAAACGGTCGGGAACTGCCAGAATTCAGGCATCAGTTTAGGGTGCGGGTAAGAAGAAAGACCTTTACCGTGAACTTCCTGACGGAAATTGTTCATCTGGTCTTCGGTCAGGCGGCCTTCAAGGAAAGCACGCGCGTACACGCCTGGAGAGATGTGGCCTTGGAAGTACACCAAGTCGCCGCCATCGTTCTCATTGCGAGCACGGAAGAAATGGTTGAAGCACACTTCGTAAATAGCTGCTGAAGACTGGAAGGACGACATGTGGCCGCCGAGATCCAAGTCTTTTTTAGAGGCACGCAGAACGGTCATGATCGCGTTCCAGCGGATAGCAGTACGAATGTTGCGTTCCAGCTCCAGGTTACCCGGATACTCAGGTTCGTCTTCAACAGCGATGGTGTTGACATAGTTACGGCTGGCAGCGCCAGCTGCGACGCTTACGCCGCCCTTACGTGCTTCATTCAGAACCTGATCAAGCAGGAACTGTGCACGCTCAACACCCTCTTCACGGATGACCGATTCGATCGCTTGTAGCCAGTCGCGAGTTTCGATCGGATCCACGTCATTATTTACACGTTCTGACATGGTGCTTTTCCTTATCTGTATCTAATACGTTGGTTTATCTGGAGCCTGTCTTCCTGCGCTCTGATGTTGCTGTTGCAGAAAGTGCGTGCCACTCAAAGCACACGAAGACAGGCCCGTCAGTTTAGTTGCCGCAGTTCTCAAAATAAGAACGTCAACGTTGGTCCTGGTGGACTAGTTTTCTTCCTTGCGTTGCTGTAGTCGACGTAAAGACCGGTCGCGACGACTGCGCTCCCGGCTGACATCCAGCATGACTTCCTCAATAAACGCCAGGTGACGGTGTGATGCTTCACGCGCTTTTTCCGGTTCGCGTGCCACAATCGCCTCGAAAATCCCAGCGCGATGCTTGCTCACCACCGCCAGCATTTCCCGGCGCGCATAGAGCAATTCAAAATTCTGTCGAACGTTTTTCTCCAGCATTGGCCCCATACAGCGAAGCAAATGCAGCAGCACCACATTATGCGCGGCTTCTGTGACAGCCACTTGATACTGCATAACGGCGTCCGCTTCGGCGTCAAGATCTCCGCTATCCTGCGCGACCTGAATCAACACGTGACAGTCGCGGATGCGTTGCAAATCATCGTCAGTGCCTCGGAGTGCGGCGTAATAAGCCCCAATGCCTTCTAGAGCATGACGAGTTTCAAGGAGATCAAATTGTGACTCAGGATGGTCGGCGAGTAATTCTGCCAGTGGGTCACTCACGCTTTGCCAGAGATTACTCTGCACGAAAGTGCCACCACCCTGACGGCGCAGGAGCAACCCTTTGGCCTCAAGACTTTGGATTGCTTCTCTTAGAGAAGGACGCGAAACATCAAACTGCTTTGCCAGTTCACGCTCAGGGAGAAGTTTTTCACCCGGGCGCAGCGTCCCTTCAAGTATTAGGAACTCAAGTTGCTGCTCGATCACATCTGACAACTTAGGTTGTCGAATTTTGCTGTAAGCCATGTGACGGTCTCTACGAATAGCAATCTGCGAGTAGCACATCTGTGAGTGCACGGAGTAAATTGGTAATACCAATTTAAAAAACGTGGCCGTAAAGTAACAAAGTATTCACCTTGTGTCCATATGGTTGCCCCGCAAATGAGCAAGGCTCGCACATTTTAACAAATATTTAGCATTCCTATTTTTTGCTCGGGTCGTGATCACATTTTTTAGATCTGGGACAAATTTCCACACTATTTGCTTATGAGTTATTCAAATGCTGCATAAAGCAGGTGCAAACTTTCGCGCATACCACTATTCTTGCCCCAACGGTAGTTCATGCTGATTTTTTGCTTCATGACAGCCGTAAATAAATAGATACAATAACTGTAATCATCGCCTTACAACTTGCTTAACTTGCAGATTTGTATGGGGTTTACCCAAACACAGAGGATCAGTAGATGGATGATCGACAACATGGCGATGAGCTGAAGCGCGGGTTAAAAAACCGCCACATTCAGTTGATTGCGCTGGGCGGGGCTGTCGGGACAGGCCTGTTTCTGGGCAGCGCCTCCGTTATCCAGTCCGCGGGCCCGGGAATTATCCTTGGCTACATTATTGCTGGATTTATAGCTTTTTTGATTATGCGTCAGCTGGGTGAGATGGTCGTGGAAGAGCCTGTAGCAGGCTCATTTAGCCATTTTGCCTATAAATATTGGGGTGGTTTTGCTGGCTTCGCGTCGGGCTGGAACTACTGGGTGCTTTACATCCTGGTTGCCATGGCAGAACTGACCGCCGTCGGTAAATACATTCAATTCTGGTGGCCGGAGATCCCAACATGGGCCTCTGCAGCAGCTTTCTTCGTGCTGATTAACGCCATCAACCTCACCAACGTCAAAGTGTTTGGTGAGATGGAATTCTGGTTTGCAATCATTAAGGTTGTGGCCGTTGTTGCCATGATCCTGTTCGGCGGCTGGTTGCTGTTCAGCGACACCGCTGGCCCGCAGGCAACCGTGCGAAACCTGTGGGAACAAGGCGGATTCCTGCCTCACGGCATGACCGGGCTAGTCATGATGATGGCGATCATTATGTTCTCGTTTGGCGGCCTTGAGCTGGTTGGTATTACTGCCGCAGAAGCCGATAATCCAGAGGTCAGCATTCCAAAAGCGACCAATCAGGTTATCTACCGCATCCTGATTTTCTATGTGGGTTCGCTGGCAGTGCTGCTTTCACTGATGCCTTGGACGCGCGTAGGGCCAGACACCAGCCCGTTCGTACTGATTTTCCATGAGCTTGGAGACGCGCTGGTGGCTAACGCCCTGAACGTGGTTATCCTGACGGCGGCGCTGTCGGTCTATAACAGCTGCGTATACTGCAACAGCCGTATGCTGTTCGGCCTTGCTCAACAGGGCAATGCGCCAAAAGCCTTGCTCAATGTGGATAAACGCGGCGTGCCGGTAAGCTCAATTCTGGTGTCAGCTGCGACTACCGCGCTTTGCGTATTGATTAACTACCTGATGCCGGGCGAAGCCTTTGGACTGCTGATGGCGTTGGTGGTTTCAGCATTGGTGATCAACTGGGCGATGATCAGCCTGGCACACATCAAGTTCCGCCAGGCTAAACGTAAAGAAGGCGTGGAGCCTAAGTTCAAAGCGCTGCTCTATCCAGTCGGTAACTACATCTGCCTGCTCTTTATGGCGGCAATTCTGGTGATTATGGCTATCACCCCGGGCATGGCCATCTCCGTATGGCTGATCCCTGTGTGGATCGCCATTCTGGCCGTGGGTTACCTGCTGAAAAGCAAAAATAGTAAAGCGTTGAACGCAGCGGCAAAGTAAGGTTTTTCACTTACAAGCGTTCTGGCTTATAAATGTTAAAAGTAAAAAGCCCGGTGAATAACCGGGCTTTTTTTTATGGGCGGGAGGTTTGCTCGAGCTTAAACCAGAGTGCCGTAAATGGTCAGAATAGCAACCACCACCAGAATAATCATGGTGACTTTTCGCGCCAGAGAGACAGCAGAGCGCGGCGTTTGCACCGGGTCGGTATGCGGGTCACGGGCCAGAGAGAACTGCGCCAGATTAGTCAAAACCTGATATTGCGATGTGTGGATATCCCCCAGCGAGGCAAACCATGCTGGCAGTGCTTTTTCGCCATGTCCTAGCAGCGCGTAAGCCACACCCGCCAGCCGAACAGGGATCCAATCCAGAATATGCAATAAGGCATCTACACCAGACTGCGAACGTTTCATCGGCGTGGTATGGCGCGCCAGCCAAGTTTGATAACCACGCAAGACGGCATACCCGCCCAGCGCAATTGGGCCGTAAGGACCGAAAACCACAAACCAAAACAGCGGTGCCAGATAGTAGCGGAAGTTAATCCACAGCAGCGCGTTTTGTAACTCTCTTAGCCGAACTTCTTCAGTACAATCAACCGGTAAACCATGGATCAGGGCTAGCTCCTCGGCCATAGCCGAACAAGCGTTAGCATCTCCCTGACGCGCTGCCTTGAGATAGGCACGGTAATGCTTGCGCTTAATACCCGCGCCGATGCAGAACAGGCAAATCACTACCCAAAGAATTAAAGAAGGTACGCCGAAGAAGAAGCCGTGAAAGGCTCGTAATACCACCCACAGCAGGGCCATCCAGACAATGGCAATCGCCAGAGTTTTCGTCAGGCTGGCATTATGCCCGCGACGGAAAATCACTTCGAAACGATGATCTAACTGCCAGTGCTCGCCCAATTTGAACAGGCGCTCCCAAGCCAGCACCAACAATAAGGTAAATAACGTCATCGGTAATTACTCTCTCTGTTGCACGTCAAGGGCGGAAAATAGCCCATCCATTACGCCGTAGTTTACGTCAGTCCCTGTCGCTCTCGTTAACCTGATGTTGCCCTAATGATGACAAATAGTGCTCCCACTGAAACTCAGGGCCGGGGTCCGTTTTGCGGCCGGGGGCGATGTCACTGTGACCAGTGATGCTATCAACACTAATAGGATAGTGCTTAATTAACAACTCACTAACTGAAATCAGGCTTTGATATTGCGCCTCGGTAAAGGGGTCGGAATCCGTCCCTTCCAGCTCAATACCAATTGAAAAGTCGTTACAGCGCTCCCTTCCCTGCCACACCGAAACGCCAGCATGCCATGCACGTTTGTCGAAAGGCACATACTGCACAATCTCCCCATCACGACGAATCAGACAGTGCGCCGCCACGCGTAAATGATGGATATCAGCAAAATAAGGGTGCTCGTTGGGGTCCAGCGTTCCGGTAAACAGTTGATCAATATAAGGACCGCCAAACTGACCGGGCGGCAGGCTGATGTTATGAATAACCAGCAACGAAGGAATTTCATCTTCAGGGCGAAGATCAAAGTGCGGGGAAATTACCTTTCGGGCTTCGGTAATCCAGCCATTTTCTAACTGCATCAAGGACCTCAACGGTGGGCTTTGGTGGTACTTATTACGGCAACAGGGTAGCATGTTTTTTTCTCTCCCTTAGCCGCCATTTCGGAGTATTTGTATGTCTACCCGCAGCTACAGCCTTGAAAGTCGCCGGGCGCTGTTACTCGAACGTATTCAAAATGATATCCCTGCATCAGTGACTCAGGCACTGGGCGAAGACCTCGGTGGTGAGGCCAACGCCGATAACGATCTGACTGCCCAACTTCTCGATGAAAACACGCTCGCAAAGGCGACAATTATTACCCGAGAAGCCGGCATTTTTTGTGGCCAGAAATGGCTTGATGAAGTGTTCAACCAGCTGAGCAACGGCAGTGTCACAATCTCATGGAAGGTACAGGACGGCGACAAAGTGGTTGAGAATCAAACCCTTTGTGAGCTTTCTGGGTCTGCGCGCGTGCTGCTGACCGGCGAACGTACTGCATTGAACTTCGTACAAACCTTATCGGGCGTCGCCACCGAAGTGAGCCATTACGTGAAGCTGCTGGAAGGCACCCAAACCCGCCTGCTGGATACCCGTAAAACCCTGCCAGGCCTGCGCACCGCGCTGAAATATGCCGTGCTTTGCGGCGGTGGCAGCAACCACCGTTTAGGTCTGGCCGATGCATTCCTGATAAAAGAGAATCACATCATTGCCAGCGGCTCGATCAAAGCCGCCGTTGCCAAGGCGCAGCAGATCCACGCCAGCGTGCCCGTTGAGGTTGAAGTCGAAACCCTCGATGAGCTGCAACAGGCCCTGGATGCCGGAGCAGATATCATCATGCTCGATAACTTCACCGTGCCGATGATGCGCGATGCCGTTGCTCTCACCAATCAGCGTGCGCAGCTCGAAGTGTCTGGCAACGTCACTGACAAAACCCTGCGCGAATTTGCCGAGACGGGTGTCGATTACATCTCCGTCGGCGCTTTAACCAAGCATATCCGCGCCATGGACCTCTCCATGCGCTTTAGCTAATCCTTTTAGCTTCTCATTGTTACCTCGCCCTCTGTCATCAGAGGGCATTTCTCTCCCTGCCTTACCTTCTATCACCTTATTACTTGTCATACGGAATTCTTCTGACCGCAACCTTCAACATTGCGAGACATGCCGCAATCTTTGCGGGCTTTTGCATGCGCTCATTTTAATTTCTGGAGGTGTCGCGGAGAGCCGTTCAACGGGAGTAGCACCTGAAAATATTAATCGCTAAGTTGCTGGCCAAGGGCGATGGAGGCCCGATTTCAAGCCATTAATATTAAGGAGAAATGCACATGACGAGAAACAATCAGCTTAGACAACAAGGATTTACACTTATCGAACTGATGGTGGTGATTGCCATTATTGCCATACTCAGCGCCATTGGTATTCCGGCCTACCAAAGTTACATTCAAAAAGCCGCGCTCACCGATATGCTGCAAACCATGGTGCCCTATAAAACCGGCGTTGAGCTTTGCGCTATTGATCAGGGCACCCTCACCCCCTGCAATATCGCCACTCAAGGCATTCCGGCGACGGCCGCAACGCGCTATGTCAGTCAGGTTGCCGTGGCAGCGGGCGTGATCACCCTGACAGGCCAACAGGCGCTAAATGGTTTAAGCGTGGTGATGGCCCCTTCCCTCAATGCCACCTCAGGAACAATCAGCTGGAGCAGAACCTGCACCAATACCCAAAACGCAGTAATGAAACAGGCTTGTGAAAGCGTCTTCCGCTTTGCCACACCGCCTAAGGCTGCGGAATGAACATATCAGCAAGCCATACTCACCCGACTGACGAAGCGCTTGATAAGCTTTGCCAGCGCTATAAAGCCATTGTTTTACACAAGGATGATTCAATCATACGGGTCGCCTGTCATGAAATTGAAAGCGATACCGATGCACTTAAAAAGGCGCTTGAATTTGCCTGTGCCCTAAAAATTGAAATTGAATTGTGGACTGCGGAACGTTTCACCCAGGCCATCGAAAAATCTACGGCTTCTCAACAAGAAGTGGCGTTAGAAGAACCGACGGCTATGGCGTCAGTGCTCTCCACCAGCAGTAACGAGCTGGATGATGACAGTGAAGCGCCGGTGGTGAATTTCTTAAATCAGGTTCTGCGCACTGCCATACTTCGCCGCGCTTCAGATATCCATTTCGAGCCTAACGAAAATGCCCTGCGTATCCGTTTACGCATTGATGGGGTGTTGCAGGAGATCCCAGGGCCAGAGGCTTCAATGACCGCCAGCCTGTGCGCTCGAATCAAAATCATGGGCCAGCTCAATGTGGCAGAACGAAGATTGCCGCAGGACGGGCAACTGATGGTGACACTACAAAACCAACGCTTTTCACTGCGTATCTCTTCGCTGCCCACGCTTTATGGTGAAAAAATCGTCTTGCGGGTGCTGAAGATCACTGAGCAAGATTTAGGGTTGGACCAGCTGGGTTTCACTCCGCGAGATTTATGCCATTACATCAACGCCTTGAAATGCCCGCAGGGGCTGATTCTGGTCACTGGCCCAACAGGCAGTGGCAAAACCGTCACGCTGTATGGCGGTTTGCGGCACCTGAATGCTGTACAGCGTAATATCTGTAGCGTCGAGGACCCGGTCGAGATCCCCGTGACGGGTATTAATCAAACCCAGATTAATACCAAAACGGATTTAAGCTTCGCAACCGTGCTGCGCGCCCTACTGCGGCAAGATCCCGACATCATCATGGTTGGCGAAATACGCGATCAGGAAACGGCTGAAATCGCCATCAAGGCGGCACAAACGGGCCATCTGGTGCTGTCGACTCTGCACACCAATTCAACTTGCGAAACCCTTAATCGATTGGGGCAGATGGGTATTGAGGGCTATCACATTGCCGCCAGTTTAAAGCTGGTGATTGCCCAACGGCTGGTACGCAAGCTCTGTCCACACTGTCGAAAACCTCATGCTTCTTTCGTCAATCATAGTGAGAAAGGCCGCCCCGGCCCGATGCCGTTATGGATTGCAGTAGGCTGTGAGCGCTGCTATCAAGGCTATTATGGCAGGACGGGGATTTATGAGATTTTAACCATTACTCCTGCGCTACAACAGGCACTGGTTAATGGCGCAAGCGTGACAGATTTGAATAAAATTGCGCGCTCGCAGGGATATAAAACGCTGATGGAAGCGGGGATGTTGCTGGTCCAGCAAGGTACTACCTCGCTGGAGGAGCTCTATCGTGTTTCAGGTGAAGGAGAAGCTGCATGACTGAAGCTCATCCGCCAACACATCGCCTGAATTTGTATCGCTGGGAGGGTGTCGACGCGCTTGGCCACTTCCAGTCAGGAGAACTGCTAGCGACGGATGAGCTTGCCGTGCATCAACAACTTTTCACCATGGCTCTTCAGCCGATCAGAGTGAAACGCCACCAGAGGGTACGCGCGTCCTATTGGAAAGGTGCCGACCTGATTGCCTTTATCCGGCAATTGGCGACGCTGCTACAAACGGGGCTACCTCTGGTGAACAGCTTGACGCTGCTGGCGAAGGAGCATCCGAAAGCGCCATGGCGATGCATTCTGCAAAATATTTTCACCGGAGTGCGCGAGGGCACTCCGCTTTCCGCCATGGTGGGGCAGTTTCCGCAGGTTTTTCCCGTTATCTTTCGCCGTATTATTGCTATTGGGGAAATGACCGGGCAGCTAGACCACTGTTGCTTACAGTTGGCTCTACAGCAGGAAAAACAGGCGGAATTGAGCCAGAAGGTAAAAAAAGCGCTGAGATATCCGCTGATCGTATTGGCGATTGCCAGCACGGTGACCATTTTAATGCTAACCATGGTTTTGCCGGAATTCGCTAAAATCTATGCATCATTTGACGCCCAGCTCCCTTGGTTTACTACCCTACTGATCATTGCCTCGCAGGGATTGATACGTTTTGGTCCGGCAACAACCTTTCTTATCATTATTGCCGCCGTCTTTTATTTCAAAAAATATCATCCCCAGGCCCTGTGGCGTAGTCGAGAACAGAGGTTACTGATGCGCGTACCGCTGATCCGAAATCTCATAGCAGACAGCTGCTTAGGGCAGATTTTCCAAACGCTGGCCATGACGCAGCAGGCGGGTTTGACACTCATTGCTAGCCTAGAGGCTGTGGCAACGGCTTCAACCAATCTGCTATTTGAGCAGGCTATTTTAGACATTAAGCATCAAATCGCTCTTGGTACGCCCTTACACCAAGCCTTTGGCCATTCGCCCCTATTCCCTTCCCTCTGCCAGCAGTTGATTCATATTGGCGAAGAGTCAGGGTCACTGGATGAAATCTTATTGAAACTCGCTCAGTGGCATAACCAGCAGGCAAACCAGTTGGCCGACACCATGGCGCAGTCCATCGAGCCACTGATGATGGTGGTCATGGGGGTCTTAGTGGGGGGTTTAGTGATAGCGATGTACTTGCCGATATTCCAGCTGGGTGCGGCTATGGGGTGAAGCAGGTGAGGCAGAGAGCACGGCGGCCATAGGCAAAAGCCACCGTGCCCGAGCGAGTTATTTAGAGCCGAAAAGACGGTTTTCTTGCTCAGCTACGCGAATAAACGTGGTTCGCTTAGTCAGCTCTTTTAGACGCTCTGCGCCGACATAGGTGCAGGCAGAACGTAATCCCCCGAGGATGTCGCGAACGGTATTTTCCACCGGCCCGCGTAAAGGCAGTTTTACCGTTTTACCTTCAGCAGCGCGATATTCTGCAACGCCACCAACGTGGCGCTTCATGGCAGATTCAGAGCTCATGCCGTAGAACAGCATGAACTTCTCGCCATCTTCCTCAACCACGGTACCTTCGCACTCGTCATGGGCAGCCAGCATACCGCCGAGCATCACGAAGTCAGCACCGCCGCCAAAGGCTTTGGCGACATCGCCCGGCACGGCACATCCACCATCACTGACGATTTGGCCGCCTAGGCCGTGTGCCGCGTCAGCACATTCAATTACGGCAGAGAGCTGCGGGTAGCCCACGCCGGTTTTTACACGCGTGGTGCAGACTGAGCCAGGTCCAATCCCAACTTTGACGATATCTGCGCCAGAGAGGATCAGTTCTTCAACCATTTCGCCCGTCACGACGTTACCGGCGCAAATCACTTTGTCTGGGCATGCTTCACGCACGCGCTGCAAGAAAGAGACAAAATGCTCTGAATAGCCGTTGGCAACATCAAGACACACAAATTTAAGCAGCGGAGAAAGCGCCAAAATCTGCTTCAGCTTGGTGAAATCAGACTCTGAAGTGCCGGTAGAAACCATAACGTGACGCAGGACAGATTCATTGGACGCATCGACGAACGCCTTCCATTGTTCAACGCTGTAGTGCTTATGCACCGCGGTAAGAACGTCGAATGAAGCGAGAGCCTGCGCCATACGGAAAGTCCCCACGGTATCCATATTGGCCGCAATAATCGGGGTGCCAGACCAGCTGAAACCGGGGTGTTTGAAGGTGAAAGTGCGCTCTAGCTCTACTTCTGAACGGCTTTTGAGGGTAGAACGTTTTGGCCGGATTAAAACGTCTTTGAAACCTAACTTCAAATCTTCTTCAATACGCATGAGGTCATGTCCTGGTTTGTTGCGATAAATCGTGGCGACGGATCGCTAAGGTACAAACGGGGTTGTTTGCCACCCTTTCCAGTGGTTTTATCATACGCAGGAAAACCGTAACGGCAAGACTGCTTTCACAACTTTAATCACAGACTTTGAATCTGCAATTAAGCCAAACCTCGAGTCAAAAGCGAGACCAGCCCGGCTTGCACTTACTCATAATCTCTTTATCATTTAAGCCAACAGTCTTTTTAGAGTGAACGCATGAGTTATATCGTTGCATTGACCGGGGGTATCGGCAGCGGCAAAAGCACGGTTGCCGACAGCTTCGCCCTCCACGGCGTGAGTATCGTTGATGCTGACGTCATTGCTCGCCAGGTAGTAGAACCTGAGCAACCGGCATTACAGGCTTTAATTGATCACTTTGGCAAAGAGATTGCTCATGATGACGGCTCGCTGAATCGCGGCGCATTGCGACAAAAAATCTTCACTCATCCAGAAGAAAAACAGTGGGTTAATCAGCTTCTTCACCCTTTAATTCATGCCAGAACGCGCGAACTTTTCGCGGCGGCGACAACCCCCTATCTCCTGTGGGTTGTTCCTTTGCTGGTAGAGAACGGATTGCATAGCGTGGCGGATCGCGTGTTGGTGGTGGATGTCAGCGAACAGACGCAGCTAGCCAGAACCATGCAGCGCGATGGTATCAGCCTACAGCAGGCTCAAAGTATTCTGTCTGCGCAAGCGACTCGCCAACAGCGATTAGCCTGCGCGGATGACATTATTGATAACAACGGTGGTGCCGAGACGCTCGAACCGCGTGTTGCTTCATTACATAGCCGTTATCTGGAATTGGCGGCTTCAGCGACCCGACAGGATATTGACAAGAATGAGTGATGTAGTAACTACCGTTCTCTTTGAACATCCTTTAAATGAAAAAATGCGGACATGGCTGCGCATTGAGTTTTTATTGCAGCAGATGCATGCTAATACTCAAATCACGTCCATTTCTACCGCGTTACTTTTTTTCCGCACTGCGTCTGATTTATTGGACGTTCTGGAGCGTGGAGAAGTAAGGACTGATTTACTCAAAGAGCTAGAGCGCCAACAGCAGAAGTTATCGCAGTGGCAAGATGTTCCCGGCGTTGATCTTTCACGCATAGATTCCCTGCGTGCAGAACTCAAGCACACTGCGGCCATATTGATGAAAGCCCCGCGAATCGGCCAGGCGCTGCGCGAAGACCGGCTAATGGCGCTGGTTCGTCAACGCCTCAGTATTCCCGGCGGCTGCTGTAGTTTCGACTTGCCAACCCTGCATATCTGGCTGCATCTGCCACAGTCTCAGCGTGACGGCGACGTGCAGGAGTGGCTCGCAACCCTTAATCCGCTGAATAATGCGCTGACGCAGGTATTAGATTTAATTCGCCAATCTGGTGCATTTAAAAACCAAATCAGCCTCAATGGATTCTTCCAAGAGAATGCCGAAGGCGCCGATCTTTTAAGATTGCGTATCTCTTTGGAAAATCAGCTGTATCCGCAAGTGTCTGGCCATAAAACCCGTTACGCCATTCGGTTCTTGCCACTCGATAGCGAACGTGGTCAAGTGCCTGCCAGACTGACTTTTGAACTTGCCTGTTGTTAGGAGTAAAGATGGACCCTGAAATTACCATGGTAAACTGCCCGACCTGCGGCAAAGCCGTAGTCTGGGGCGAACAGAGCCCTTATCGACCTTTCTGCTGCAAGCGTTGCCAGCTTATCGACCTTGGCGAATGGGCTGACGAAGAGAAGCGCATTCCAAGCAAAGGCGATATCAATGATCTGGATGACTGGAGTGAAGAGGAAATTCATTAATCCGGCGTTTCAGCCAGTCAATAAAAAAGGAGCCTTAGGCTCCTTTTTTACTTTGGCGCGAGTTAAATCTCACCATTATATAAAGCCTTGACGATAGACTCATTGGCCGGAGGGAAATCTTCTACTTTTAGCTCAGTCTGGGGTACCCAGCGCATTGGCTGCCCCTCTTTGCCATAAGGCTCACCCTGCCACTGCTCCACCAGGTGGAAATGCAGGTTAATCACGCGATCCGGGAAGATATGCTCAAGGCTTTTAATCAGCACCGGCTTTTCAGCCACAATACCCGCCTCTTCCTGCAACTCGCGAATCACCGCCTGCACAGGCGTTTCGCCCTGCTCGACTTTACCGCCCGGAAACTCCCAGAACCCAGCCATATGTGAGGAAGCATCGCGCTGAGTAATGAAGATCTCTTTCTGCGCGTTACGAATAATTCCCACCGAAATAGTGATTCTTTTCAGCGACATGTTTCCATCCTTATTCATCTTAAGGTGCTGACCATAAGCAAAGGGCGGTGATTAACCGCCCTTTGACTTTATAGACTCACGGAGCTAATAGCTTACTTCTGTAAACGGCCGTGGCACTGTTTGTATTTCTTACCAGAACCACATGGGCATGGGTCGTTACGGCCCACTTTACGGTCGCCCTGAGAGCCAGATGCCAGACGCTCGGCTTCTTCGATTTCCAAAGAAGTCTGGTCCTGATGGCTAAGATGCTGCTGGCGTGCCAGACGCTCCGCTTCTTCTCGGCGCTGCTCTTCCATCGCTTCGACTTCTTCCGGCATGCGAACCTGAACTTTACTCAGTACGCTAACCACTTCATATTTCAGTGATTCCAGCATAGAAGCGAACATCGCGAAGGATTCGCGCTTGTACTCTTGCTTTGGATCTTTCTGCGCGTAGCCACGTAAGTGGATACCTTGACGCAGGTAATCCATCGCCGCCAAGTGCTCTTTCCACAGTGAGTCCAGCGTTTGCAACATCACGCCTTTCTCAAAGTTGCGCATCATCTCAACGCCAACCACTTCTTCTTTACGTGCGTAAGACTCCATCGCGTTGGCCAGAATGCGCTCGCGCAGCGTCTCTTCATGCAGTTCTGGCTCTTTGTCCAGCCACTCTGCAATCGGCATTTCCAGCTCGAAGTCGTTTTTCAGGCGCTGTTCCAGACCTTCAACATCCCACATTTCTTCCAGAGACTGAGGTGGAATATAGCTGTCGATGGTGCTTTTGAACACGTCTTCGCGGATGCTGCGAATGGTTTCGCTCACGTCAGACACGTCCAACAGCTCGTTACGCTGGCTGTAGATTGCACGACGCTGATCGCTGGCAACATCATCATATTCAAGCAGTTGCTTACGAATATCAAAGTTACGGCTTTCAACTTTACGCTGTGCGTTAGCGATCGCTTTGGTCACCCAAGGGTGTTCAATCGCTTCGCCCGGCTTCATACCCAGCTTACGCATCATGTTGGAAACGCGGTCTGACGCGAAGATACGCATTAGCGCATCTTCCATCGACAGGTAGAAACGAGATGAACCGGCGTCACCCTGACGCCCCGCACGACCACGCAGCTGGTTATCGATACGGCGAGATTCATGACGTTCTGTACCGATGATGTGCAGACCACCAGAAGCCAGAACCGCGTCATGGCGAATCTGCCATGCTGCTTTGATCTGCGCTTTTTGCTCGTCAGTCACGTCTTCGCCCAGGTTTTCAATCTCAACCTGCCAGCTACCACCCAGCACGATGTCAGTACCACGACCGGCCATGTTAGTGGCGATGGTTACCGCGCTTGGTTGGCCCGCCTGAGCAACGATATCCGCTTCTTTGGCGTGGAATTTGGCGTTTAGAACGCTGTGCGCAATGCCTGCTTTATCCAGCTCACGCGAAACCACTTCTGACTTCTCAATTGAGATAGTACCGACCAGAACCGGCTGGCCGTTGGCTGTGCGCTCGCGGATGTCTTCAATAATTGCGCCAATTTTTTCCATTTCCGTCATGTAGACCAGATCCGGTAAATCCTTACGTACCATTGGGCGGTTGGTTGGCACCACGATGGTGTCGAGTTTGTAGATGGAGCTAAATTCGAAAGCTTCGGTGTCCGCAGTACCGGTCATACCCGCCAGCTTCTCGTAAAGACGGAAGTAGTTCTGGAAGGTGATGGAAGCCAGCGTCTGGTTTTCATTTTGAATGTCGACGCCTTCTTTGGCTTCAACAGCCTGATGCAGACCGTCAGACCAGCGGCGACCTTGCATGGTACGGCCGGTATGTTCGTCAACGATGATAACTTCGCCATCTTTAACGATGTAGTCAACGTCACGGGTGAACAGCACGTGGGCGCGCAGTGCCGCCGTCACGTGGTGCATCAGCATGATGTTAGACGGGGAGTAGAGTGACTCGCCGTCGTCCATGATGCCCGCTTCCATCAGCATTTCTTCAATCAGAACCAGACCGCGCTCGGTCAGGTGAACCTGACGCGCTTTCTCGTCCACGGAGAAGTGACCTTCACCCTGGAAGCTGTCTGAGTCTTCTTTTTCCTGACGAATCAGCTTAGGGATCAGCTTGTTCACGCGGATATACATTTCGGAGCTGTCTTCAGCCGGGCCGGAAATGATCAGCGGGGTACGGGCTTCGTCAATCAAGATTGAGTCAACTTCATCGACCAGCGCGTAGTGCAGTTTACGCTGAACGCGCTCTTCAGGGCTGAAAGCCATGTTGTCGCGCAGGTAGTCAAAGCCGTATTCGTTGTTTGTGCCGTAAGTGATGTCCGCGGCATAAGCAGCACGCTTGGCCGGCGCTGGCATGTTCGGCAAGTTGATGCCGATGGTCAGGCCGAGGAATTCAAACAGTGCACGGTTATTTTCGGCGTCACGCTGGGCCAAGTAGTCGTTGACGGTAACAACATGGACACCTTTGCCGCTAAGAGCGTTAAGGTATGCCGGCAGCGTCGCGGTCAAGGTTTTACCTTCACCAGTACGCATTTCCGCGATGCAGCGCTCGTTCAGCACCATACCGCCCAGTAGCTGGACGTCAAAGTGACGCATACCGAAGACGCGCTTACTTGATTCACGAACGACGGCGAAAGCCTCGGGAATGAGGTTTTCCAGAACTTCACCTTTTGCTAAACGTGCGCGGAATTCATCCGTCTTGGCTTTTAACTGGTCGTCGGTCAGCTTCTGGATCTCAGGTTCCATGCGGTTAATGAGATCAACAACTTTGCGCATGCGGCGCAGAGTACGATCGTTACGGCTACCAAAAACTTTGGTCAATAATTTGATTAACATAATGCTTAATGTCTCTTTGAGACTGCTAATAGCAGCCACTATTTTGTTGATTTATAGAAAGAAATAGCAAATAAGACTTCTGAAATCAGAGAGTAATTAACTCAATGAAATTGGACCGGCGCGGATACCTTGCACCTGAGCAAGCCACAAGCCGGGCTGATGCTGGTGCGTGGAGAGAATGAGGGGTTGTTTGGTCTGACGAATAATAACCGGAGGTTTCGGCTCATGCGTCAGTAAAGAATTAAGCGTAACCAGCAGTGCAAGCTGCTGAATATGCAGAGGTTCGGCTTGGTCAGCCACCACTTCAGGCGTAACGGTATAAACCACCTGAGGCGCTAAAGCAAAAGAGAGATGGCGAATAACCGTGCGCAGCGCGTGCTGTTGCCAGTAATCTACCCCAAACGCCGGGCGGCGATGCGCCTGAAGCAGGGCCAGATTCGTCAGCCCTGTACTCCCGATGTTAAGGCGGTTTACACTGGACGATGCATTCGGGACTGACGCTAATTCCGTTTGTGATAGATTTGTCGACACGCCGAGGCTAGCCGCGACCATCCCCAATAGGAGATGCGGCCAAAAATACCTTCTGCCAAATTGTCGCCAACGATTTAGAATGCCAATCACAAGTTTACAATCCGCCGGAGCCAGTCATGCGCGATAGTCGCCCACAATTATTAGATGTTCTGTTTGACGATGCGTCTTCAGCGGATAAAAGTCCGTTGCGGCTTGTTCAGCAGCGGGCAGCGGCGTTATTAAAACTAAACCGCGCCGTGAAGAGTTTATTACCCACGCCCATGCGACCATGGTGCCGTGTCGGTAATTATCGACAAGGTATATTAGTGCTTGAGATAGCAAATGCTAGCTGGATGATGCGCTTACGCTATGAACAACCGGCATTGCTCTCTGCACTTCGAGCGCAAATTCTACCATCATTGTCGTCAATCGACATCAGGATTAATCCATCGTTAATGGTGAAAATGGAAAATGCGTCGCAGATTAGCGCGAAAGAAAGCGCGGTGAATTCTGAGGAAAAACCATTTAGACAGCTGAGTGCACAAAGTGCTGAGGAATTACGAGGTTTGGCGAGCAGAAGCCCAGAGAAACTTAGAAAGGCATTAGAACGACTGGCTGGATTGGCCGGAGAGGGTGCCAAAACAACCAGTCGTAATAAATAATATCAGTACCGATTACGCCAATACTGTGGAAGGGGCTTTGAAGGCCAATGGCACTTCAGCTTCATCCTGGAAGGTAACGTATTCCCAGGCTTCCTGCTTAGCCAGTACCGCTTGCAGTAACTTGTTGTTCAGTGCATGACCAGACTTGTATGCGGTAAACGCACCAATAATATTATGTCCACACATGAACAAATCGCCGATAGCATCGAGCATTTTGTGACGAACGAATTCATCTTCAAAACGCAGACCATCTTCGTTAAGCACGCGGTAATCATCCACAACAATTGCGCAATCAAAGCTGCCACCCAGGCACAAACCACGTGACTGCAGGTACTCGATATCACGCATAAATCCAAAGGTGCGAGCGCGGCTGATTTGGCGAACAAATGCTTCTGCGGAGAAGTTCATTTTGTAGCGCTGAGAACTCGCATCAATGGCCGGATGATTGAAGTCGATAGTGAAGTCCAAAGAGAAACCATTGAATGGTTTAAATTCAGCCCACTTGTCGCCGTCTTCAACACGGACAGTGTCTTTAATGCGCAAGAATTTCTTGGCGCAGTTCAGTTCTTCAATACCTGCATCCATCAACAGATAGACGAAAGGTGCTGCACTACCGTCCATAATCGGCACTTCTGGAGCATCAACTTCGATAACGATGTTATCGATGCCTAAGCCTGCCAGCGCCGCATTAAGGTGCTCAACCGTAGAAATACGTACGTCATGCTCATTAACCAGGCAAGTACAGAGCATGGTATCACGCACGGATTTGGCATCTGCCGGGAAATCGACCGGTGGATTCAAGTCAGTGCGACGATAGATGACCCCGGTATTGGCCGGTGCAGGACGCAGAGTCAGGGTGACTTTCTTGCCGGTATGCAAACCGACGCCCGTCGCCTGAACGATACGTTTTAATGTACGTTGTTTGATCATCGTTTTTATCTCGCAATGTTGTCCATCCAACCGAACCTATAATACATTAAGCTCGGCGGGACAGTTTAGCACAAAGAGCGGAGATCCTACAATTAGGACTAGTCTGCCTGCTTACGCAGGAAGGCTGGGATGTCCAAATAGTCAGGCTCTTTATTAGATTGCGTGTTCGGATCATTAACCACCTTCGCTGCTGGCTTAGTTTCCTGCGGCAGAGGCGACAGCCCGTGCTGCTGATAACGGTGATCCATAACTGGCTGGCTGGCTGGCTTGTTAGTGACCAGAGTGATTTCTGGGCGCTTATCCATGCCAATACCTGTTGCCACCACGGTGACACGCAATTCGTCATTCATTTCTGGGTCAAGTGACGTACCGATAACCACGGTCGCATTGTCAGAAGCGAAAGCACGGATAGTGTTACCCACGGTTTCGAACTCATCTAAGCGCAGGTCGAAGCCAGCGGTGATGTTGACCAGTACGCCGCGAGCGCCGGACAGGTCGATGTCTTCCAACAGTGGGCTGGAAATTGCCATTTCGGCAGCTTCTTCCGCACGGTCTTCGCCACATGCCACACCAGAGCCCATCATGGCATAACCCATTTCGGACATCACGGTACGCACGTCAGCAAAGTCGACGTTCATCAGACCCGGACGGGTGATCAGTTCGGCGATACCTTGAACTGCACCTTTCAGTACGTCGTTGGCTGCACCGAATGCATCCAACAGGGAGATACCACGACCCAAGACTTTCAACAGCTTGTCGTTAGGAATGGTGATCAGGGAGTCCACGTGTTTGGACAGCTCGGCGATACCCTGCTCTGCAAACGCCATACGTTTCTTGCCTTCGAAGTTGAAAGGCTTAGTCACGACGGCCACAGTCAGAATACCTAAATCTTTCGCTACTTCAGCGACCACAGGAGCTGCACCGGTACCGGTACCGCCGCCCATGCCTGCCGCGATGAAGACCATATCCGCGCCTTCGAGTGCAGCACGCAAAGCTTCACGGTCTTCTTCAGCAGAATTACGACCCACTTCAGGGTTCGCACCAGCACCCAAACCTTTGGTAATACCGCTACCGATTTGGATAGTCTGGCCTACAGCCGTTTTACGCAACGCCTGTGCGTCGGTGTTAACGGCAAAGAATTCAACACCTTCGATGCGCTCGCGCACCATGTGTTCTACGGCGTTACCGCCGCCACCGCCGACGCCGATGACTTTAATCACCGCGTCGTTGGTCAGTTCCATAGGTTCAAACATAGTTTCTCTCCGTTTTGTGCCTGTCGCTTCGAGATCGCAATTGCTAACAGCATGATCCCGTTTTTAAAACATTAAAACTCTTTTCTCAACCAGCTACTGATTCTCTTGAACCAGCTGCCCACTGAGGCGCGTTTTTCCACTTCAGCCTCACCACTTAGGTGAGACTCTTTCCCGTAGTGCAGTAGCCCTACAGCCGTTGAGTAGTAAGGTTCCTGCGCATAATCTGTCAGCCCGGTGATGTTCAGCGGTTGTCCAATACGCACCTGGGTATGGAATACCCGCTGCGCACAGGCTGCCAGACCATCAATTTGTGCTGCGCCGCCTGTAAGAACTATGCCAGCGGCCAGATGATGTTTTACGCCTTGCTGACGTAATTGCTCCTGCAATTGTAAAATTTCATCATTTACTAAATTCAGCAATTCCGTGTAACGCGGTTCAATCACTTCTGCCAGCGTCTGACGCTGCAGGCTGCGTGGCGGGCGTCCGCCTACGCTTGGCACTTCGACATTCTCGTCTTTGCCAACAATCGAACCTAACGCGCATCCGTGGCGTACTTTAATAGCTTCTGCGTCAGTCGGTGGTGTACCGAAGGCGTAGGCGATATCGCTGGTGACCACGTTACCCGCATAAGGAATAACCTTAGTATGACGCAGCGCGCCGCCGGTATAAACCGCGATATCCATGGTGCCACCGCCGATATCCACGACGCAAACACCTAATTCACGCTCATCTTCGGTCAGCACGGCATAGCTTGCCGCCAAACCGGCGAAGATCAGTTGGTCAACTTTCAGGCCACAACGTTCGACGGCTTTAACAATATTCTTAGCCATATCATTGTGGCAGGTTATTAAATGCACTTTTGCTTGCATTCTCACACCTGAAAGCCCCACCGGATTCTTAATCCCTTCCTGATAGTCGATGGCATATTCTTGCGGGATCACGTGCAACACGCGATGCTCATCGCGAACGCGGACCGACTTAGCGGTATGTACCACGTTCTCTACATCTTCCTGCGTTACTTCTTCTTCTGAAATAGGAACCATCCCTATTTCATTCTGACAACTGATATGTTTACCAGACAAAGCAAGGTAAACCGAAGAAATTTGGCAATCCGCCATTAATTCGGCCTGATCAATGGCGCGCTGTACGCATTTCACCACTGATTCGAGGTCGTTCACGCCGCCCTTATCCATGCCGCGTGACGGGCAGCTTCCCACACCGATAATATTGACCATGCCATCGGGCAGAACTTCCCCTACCAATGCGGCGACTTTCGCCGTACCGATCTCCAGCCCAACTACCAGTTTTCTGTCCGTCGACTTGATCATTGTTGTTTAGCCTGTGCCTGATTCTGTTGCTGATTACTGTTTTGCTGATCGATAAACTCTGGAGCCCAGCCGACCGATGCACCGGTGTCGTAACGTAAATCGACATAACTGATGCGTTTCTTATCGGTTTCGGCCTGTTGCTGAAGCTTTGGATAAAGGTCGATGAAACGCTGTAGGCGCCCCATGCGATCATCTCTTCCCAGCTCCAGCCGGATGTCGCTATCCAGAGTCACTTGCCACGAGTGACGAGCACTCATTGCCACTGATTTCACGGTGAACTTGGCCGCTGAAAGCGTCTGGCTCATCGATTGATAACCTTGCAAAACATCCTGTTCGCTGCCTTCCGGACCATAAAGCAACGGCATCTTCTGTTTGACTACTCGCTCGGCGGGTATGCTGAATGGTTTGCCGTCGGCATCGACCATATGCAAATCATTCCAATGTGCGACCGGCACATACTCCACCAGATGAATCTTCAACTCATTCGGCCATTGCTTGCGTACGCTGACCTGTTTTATCCAGGGTAAACGCTCTATCTGCTGCTGAATGACGTTCACATCCTGCGTCATGAACGTTCCTGGCGCACCTAAGGCCAGAATTGCCTGACGAATATCATCGTTAGTGGTGTAGTGGCGTTCGCCAGTGACCACTAACTGGGACAGAGGCAAACGATTTGCGTCCTGCATCCAGCCAATAACTGCCCATGCGCTCCATAAAACTGTACCTAGCACCATCAGCAGGAAGATGATTCCTGCTAATTGCCCGCCATTACTGCGACGACCGCCTTTGTTTTCAGCTGTCGCGCGCTCTCGTGCATTCAGGGCCGCTTGAGACATATCAGTCGGCCAGCTCCAGAATACGGACCACCAGCTGCGAGAAGCTCAAGCCGAACTGTTTCGCCGCCATCGGCACCAGACTATGGCTGGTCATGCCCGGAGAAGTGTTCACTTCCAACAGGTTGAAGCTGCCGTCGGCGTCTTGCATCACGTCAACCCGGCCCCAGCCGCTGCAATCGAGCGCGCGGTAAGCCTGTAACGCCAGTGCTGAAAGCTGCTCTTCTTGCTCGCTGCTCAAACCGCTCGGGCAAAAATATTGTGTTTCGTCAGACAGATATTTGGCCTGATAGTCATAGAAAATACCGGCTGGCTGAATGCGAATCGAAGGCATCACTTGGTCACCCAGAATCGCCACCGTGTACTCAGGGCCACTCAGCCACTTCTCCACCAGCACGTCGTCGTCATGGCGGAAGCCCTCTTCTAACGCAGGCAGTAACTGCTCGGCGGAAGTGACTTTGCTCATGCCAACGCTTGAACCTTCGCGGCTTGGCTTAACAATCAGCGGCAGACCTAAACTCGCGATTTTGTCGGCCAAAGCGCCCTGCCCTACTTCGCCCAGCTGTTTTTTATTCAGCGCGACGAAAGGAGCCACCGGTAAGCCCAAGGCTTGCCACACCAGCTTGGTGCGGAACTTGTCCATGGTTAAGGCCGAAGCCATCACGCCGCTGCCCGTATAAGGCAGGCCAACTTGCTCCAACAGGCCTTGCAGCGTGCCATCTTCACCGCCACGGCCGTGCAGCGCGATAAAGACGCGGTCAAAACCTTCGTCTTTCAGGCGAGTAACAGAAAACGTTTTGGTATCGACGCCGTGGGCATCAATGCCGGCTTCTTTCAGCCCAGCCAGTACGGCTGCGCCAGAGTTAAGGGACACATCGCGCTCTGCGGAAGTACCACCAAATAAAACCGCAACTTTATTAGCCATGATGTTCATCCCCTTTTTTCACCGGCTGTAATTTTTGATCAGCCAATTTGCGGGCCACTTTGCCGATGTTACCGGCGCCCTGCACCATAACCAGATCGCCGCCTTCAAGGATTTGCGACAGATTTTCTGGTACGGCATCAATATCAGACACCAAAATCGGGTCCAGCTTGCCGCGAGCGCGGATGGTGCGACACAGCGAGCGGCTGTCTGCTCCCGGAATTGGCGCTTCGCCAGCCGGGTAAACGTCGAGCATGATCAGCACGTCGACCTGCGACAGCACGTTAGCGAAATCGTCATACAGGTCGCGAGTACGGGTATAACGGTGCGGCTGGAAAATCATCACCAGACGCTTGTTTGGCCAACCCGCACGCGCTGCTTTAATGGTGGCATCCACTTCCGTTGGGTGGTGACCGTAGTCGTCCACCAGCATCGCGCTGCCGCTTTTCGCATTCACGTTCTCCAGCGAATATTCGCCGAGGAAGTCGAAGCGGCGACCCGTGCCTTGGAAACCGGCTAACGCGCGCAGAATGGCTTCGTCTTCAATACCCTCTTCTGTCGCCACGGCAACGGCCGCTGCGGCGTTCAGCGCATTGTGGCGGCCCGGCGCATTGAGCGTGACGCTAATCAATGGCTTATCCTGGCGACGAATGGTGAAGTGCCCTTGGGCGCCTTCCTGGTGATAGCTTTCGATAAAGACGTCGGCGTCTTCGCTAAAACCGTAAGTCGTAATATGGCGGCCAACGCGTGGCAGCAGCTCGCGGATCACCGGGTCATCAATGCACATTACCGCGCGCCCGTAGAACGGCAGGTTGTGCAGGAAGTTGATGAACGTCTGTTTCAGGTTCTCAAAATCACCCTGATAGGTGTCCATGTGGTCTGCTTCGATGTTGGTCACAATCGCCACCATCGGCTGCAAATGCAGGAAAGACGCGTCGCTTTCATCGGCTTCTGCAATCAGAAAACGGCTGGAACCCAGTCTTGCGTGAGTCCCTGCGGCTTTCACCAAACCGCCGTTTACGAAAGTCGGGTCCAGCCCGGCTTCGGCATAAATACTGGTGACCATCGCGGTGGTCGTGGTTTTACCGTGGGTTCCGGCGACGGCGATGCCGTGGCGGAAACGCATCAGTTCGGCCAGCATTTCAGCACGGCGAATCACCGGAATACGGGCTTCGCGCGCGGCAACAATCTCCGGGTTGTCGGCGGAAATAGCCGTCGATACCACGACGACGCTGGCGTCCAACACGTTTTCTGGACGGTGATTAAAGTAAATCTGCGCGCCCAGCTCGGTCAGCTGTTGAGTCACGGCATTGGGTGCCAAGTCGGAACCGCTAATCTGATAGCCTTCATTTGCCAACACTTCGGCGATACCACCCATGCCAGCACCACCGATGCCAACAAAGTGAATGTGCCGAACGCGATGCATCTCGGGCACGAAGGTACGTAGTTTCGCCAATTGTTGTGTATTCACGTTTTTCTTCACTATTTCCGGTTACTGATTAATCCGTTACTTACGGCTCGGACCGCATAAAAAGCGGCCCGTTCATATTCATTTTTCGCTGGCGGCAACCACTTCTGCGGCAACGCGCTCGGTGGCGTCGGGAATGGCTACCGCACGCGCGGCCCGCGCCATTTCCAGCAAGTGGGTTCTGTCCCAGCCAGACATCGCATCAGCCACCGCAGCGGCGCTGAAATTCGCCTGTTCGATAATTTTGGCTGCACCGGCTTTCTCCAGTGGCAGCGCGTTCCAATATTGCTGACGGTCTTTGTGCTGGAACGGCACGAAAATCGCGGGCAAGCCTGCCGCAGCGATTTCGCTGACGGTCAATGCGCCGGAGCGACACACCACCACGTCCGCCCACGCGTAGGCCTCGGCCATATCATCGATAAACTCGGTGATTTTATGCTGGGTCTGGCCGACTTTTTCATACGCCTGCTCGACAGTCCCCAGCGCGCCTTTGCCCACCTGATGCCACAGGGTGATTTTATCCCCCAGCAGCGCGGCCAGTTCCGGCATGGTTTGGTTCAGCACGCGCGCGCCCTGACTGCCACCCACCACCAACACGCGAATCGGGCCTTGACGATCCGCCAGACGCACATCCGGCAGTGGCAGCGCCAGCACGTCAGTGCGCACCGGGTTACCCACCACGTCGGCATTCGGGAATGCACCCGGGAATGCCTGTAATACTTTCTTCGCAATGCGCGACAACCAGCGATTCGTCAGCCCGGCGATACCATTTTGCTCGTGCAGCACCACGGGGATGCCGCAAGACCACGCCGCCAAACCGCCGGGGCCAGAGACGTATCCGCCCATGCCCAGAACCACGTCTGGCTGAAAACGACGCATGATGACTTTCGCCTGACGCCACGCATGATATATGCGAAGTGGCGCGGTGAGTTGCGCTTTCAGACCTTTCCCACGTAATCCGGAGATCTGAATGAAATCAATCTCGATGCCGTTTTTAGGCACTAAATCGGCTTCCATGCGGTCGGCAGTGCCTAACCAGCGCACTTCCCAGCCCTGCGCCATCAAATGATGTGCAACCGCCAGTCCCGGGAAAACGTGTCCGCCGGTACCGCCTGCCATCACCATTAAACGCTTGGTCTTGCCACTCATCGGGCACTCCTTACAAACGCCTGGGCTTTAGCCAGACGCGTTTCAAAATCTACACGCAGCAACAATACGATTGCCGTGGACATAATCAGCAAGCTCGAACCACCGTAACTGATCAGCGGCAAGGTCAAACCTTTGGTCGGCAGCATACCCGCCGCGGCCCCGACGTTTACCAGCGCCTGGAAGCTAAACCACACGCCGATGGAGCAAGATAAAAAGCCTGAAAAACGCTGATCGATCTCTAAAGCGCGACGGCCAATCGACATCGCACGAAAAGCGACGAAGAATACCATTAACAACGCTAAAACCACACCGAAATACCCTAACTCTTCCCCTAAAATGGAGAAGATGAAGTCGGTATGTGCTTCTGGCAAATACTCCAGCTTTTGTACGGAGTTACCTAAACCCTGCCCCCAGAATTCACCGCGACCAAATGCCATCAGTGACTGGGTTAATTGGTAGCCACTGCCGAACGGATCGGCCCACGGATTCCAGAAGGAAGTCACGCGTCTCATACGGTAAGGTTCTGCCACGATAAGCAGCACCACCGCGAAGGCGCCGGAGCCGATAATCGCCAGGAACTGCCACATCTTCGCCCCGGCCAAGAACAGCATGGCAAGGGTAGTGATAAACAGTACAACCACGGTACCCAAGTCAGGCTGAGCCAGCAGCAGGACGGCAAGAATCACCATCACGCCCATTGGCTTACAGAAGCCCCAGAAGTTGCTTCGCACCTCATCAACCTTGCGCACCAGATAGCTGGCGAGATAGCAGAACAGCGACAGCTTGGAGAACTCCGCAGGCTGGATACGCAGCGGACCGAATGAGATCCAGCGCGATGCCCCGTTGACCGAGCTACCTACCACCAACACCACCAGCAGCATGACGATGGAGATCAGCAGTAAAACGTTGCTGTACTTCTGCCAGACAATCATCGGCACGCGCAGCGTCACCAAAGACAGGCCGAAAGCCAGACCGAGGTAAATCGCATCACGCTTGGCAAACAGGAACGGGTCATCGGCCAGACGCTGGCCAATCGGCATGGAGGCCGAAGTCACCATCACAAAGCCGATAATCGCCAGACCAAAGGTCAGCCACAGCAGAGTTCGGTCATACAGCACCAGCGTGGTGGACTCGTTCTCTTTCGACCCCATCACCCAGTCATTAAATTTGCCCGCGAGGCTCAACCCTGGAATACGCATCAGCCAAGCTCCTTCGCGAGAGCAGCAAACAGGTCGCCGCGCTGTTCAAAGTTGCGGAACTGGTCGAGGCTGGCGCAAGCTGGCGACAGCAATACCATATCGCCAGCAGAAAGCTGTCCGCTAATGTGACGCATCGCCTGCTCCATAGTGTCGAAGGTGCTGGACACTTCGGGGCGCAGTTCAGCCAGCTCTGCGCCGTCACGGCCAAAGCAGTAGACGCGGATGTTGTCGCCTTGCAGATAGCGGGCCAGCGGCGAGAAGTCGGCTGACTTGCCGTCACCGCCCAACAGCAGGTGCAAAGTGCCTTCTACTTCAAGGCCATTTAAGGCCGCTTCAGTGCTGCCAACGTTGGTCGCTTTGGAATCGTTAATCCAGCGCACGCCGTTATGCTGCCATGCCACCTGGAAGCGATGGGCAAGGCCGGTGAAGTGGGTTAGTGCTTGCAAACTTGAGGATTGCGGCACGCCGACGGCATCCGCCAAAGCCAGCGCGGCCAGCGCATTGGTATAGTTATGACGCCCAGTCAGCGGCATCTCTTTGGTGTTCAACACCCGCTCGCCGCGCACGCGCAGCCAGATGTCATTCTGCTGGCGCGTGAGGTGGTAATCACCGACATCAACGCCGAAGCTCACACAGCGGCTGTCTGCGCCGCGAATAGGCATGGTCAGCGCGTCATCTGCATTCACCACGCACAGCTTGGCGTTCTCATACACTTTCAGCTTCGCGCCGCGATACTGCTGCAAACCAAACGGATAGCGATCCATATGATCTTCCGTCACGTTGAGGATGGTGGCAGCCGCCGCCTGCAAGCTATGGGTGGTTTCAAGCTGGAAGCTGGAAAGTTCCAGCACGAACAGCTGGTAGTCCTGCCCCAGCATGCTCAGAGCCGGTAAACCGATATTGCCGCCGACGCCAACTTTCCAGCCCGCCGCCTTGGCCATTTCGCCGACCAGCGTCGTCACCGTGCTTTTACCGTTGGAACCCGTGATAGCCACAATCGGGGCCTGCACTTCGCGGCAGAACAACTCGATATCGCCAACGACTTCGACACCGGCGTCAATCGCCGCGCTAAGCGCCGGGGTTGCCAATGCCATGCCCGGGCTTGCCACGATCAAATCGGCATCCAACAGCCAATCTTCATTAAGCGAACCGAGGTGACGCTCTACGCTGTCCGCCAGCTTATCCAAGCCCGGCGGGCTGACGCGGGTATCAATAACGCGAGGCGTTACGCCGCGCGCCATAAAGAAATCAACACAGGAGAGCCCCGTAAGGCCCAGCCCGATAATGACGACTTTTTTACCCTGATAGTCAGCCATAATTACCGTACCTTCAGCGTCGCCAGGCCAATCAGCACCAGCATCAGCGAAATAATCCAGAAGCGCACGATGACGCGTGGTTCTGGCCAGCCTTTAAGTTCGTAATGGTGGTGAATTGGCGCCATGCGGAAGATGCGCTGCCCACGTAACTTAAAGGAACCTACCTGCAAGATGACCGACAGAGTTTCAACCACAAACACCCCGCCCATGATCACCAGTAAGAACTCTTGGCGCAGCAGCACAGCGATGGTGCCGAGCGCGCCACCCAGTGCCAGTGAACCCACGTCGCCCATGAAGACCTGCGCCGGATAGGTGTTGAACCACAAGAAGCCCAAGCCCGCGCCGACAATGGCGGTACAGACGATCACCAGCTCACCCGCATGACGCAGATAAGGAATGTGCAGATAGTTTGCGAAGTTCATGTTGCCCGTCGCCCATGCCACCAGCGCAAAGCCTGCGGCAACAAACACGGTTGGCATGATGGCTAAACCATCAAGGCCGTCGGTCAGGTTGACGGCGTTACTGGTGCCGACAATCACGAAGTAGCTCAGCAAGATGTACAGCAGGCCGAGCTGCGGCATGATGTCTTTAAAGAACGGTACAACCAGCTCGGTGGCCGGTGTGTCTTTGCCAATCGCGTACATGGTGAAAGCCACGGCCAGTGCGATCACTGACTGCCAGAAGTATTTCCAGCGAGCAATCAAGCCCTTGGTGTCTTTGCGCACCACTTTGCGATAGTCATCGACAAAGCCGACGATGCCGTAGCCGACCAGCACGAACAGCACGCACCAGACGTAAGGGTTAGACGGATAGGCCCACATCAGCACCGAAATGGTGATGGAGGTCAGGATCATCAATCCGCCCATGGTTGGCGTGCCGCGCTTACTGAAGTGCGACTCAGGGCCGTCGTTACGCACGACCTGCCCGAAAGACATTTTTTGCAGACGGGCAATCACGCGAGGCCCCATCCACAAAGAGAGGAATAATGCGGTCAGCAGGCTGACGATGGCGCGAAACGTCAGGTATGAAAAGACGTTGAAGCCGGAATAATATTTGACCAAATGTTCGGCCAGCCAAACTAGCATGTTGCATTCTCCTGTAACGCCCGTACTACCTGCTCCATGGCGGCACTACGTGAACCCTTAATTAAAACGGTGATGACCGCATGTTCTGACAGCAAGCTTGTTAAACGGGCCGTCAGGGCTGACTTATCTTGCAGATGTTCGCCACAGCCACTGGCGTCACTGATGGTTTTACTGGCGTTACCCACGCTGAAAACTTTATCGATGCCCGCTTCGCGAATAGCCTCGCCCACTTCGCGGTGGCAATTCTCGCTTTCTGCGCCTAGCTCGCCCATGTCGCCCACCGCCATCACGCGATAACCCGGCATTTCAGCCAGCGTCTGCGCGGCAGCCGTCATGGAACCCACATTGGCGTTGTAGCTGTCATCAAGCAGCGTTTTGCCTTCACTCAGAGCGATGGGGAACAGACGCCCCGGCACGGCTTGTAAAGTGGATAAGCCTTGGCGAACATTGTCTAACGTCGCGCCAACGGAGAGCGCCAAGGCCGCAGCGGCCAGCGCATTTGCAATGTTATGACGCCCCGGCAGCGGCAGAGAAACGTCCACCACGCCTTGCGGTGCATGCAGAGTAAACGCCGTTTTCAGCGGGCTTATCTCTACGTCTGAGGCATAAAAATCAATGTCTTCGCCAGCTTCCGGCGAGAAGCGCCAGACGGTTTTGTTATGCAGATGGCGCTGCCAGTGCGGCCAGTCGCTGCTGTCAGCATTGAGAATGGCGACGCCATTGGCCGGTAAACCTTCAAAGATTTCACCCTTGGCCTGAGCAACGCCCGCCAGTGAACCAAAACCTTCGAGGTGGGCAGCGGCGAGGTTATTGACCAGTGCAGTCTCAGGACGCACTAAATCGGTGGTGTAAGCAATTTCGCCGCCGTGGTTAGCGCCCATCTCGATCACGGCGAAATCGTGTTCCGCAGTCAGGCGCAACAGGGTTAATGGCACGCCGATGTCGTTGTTGAAGTTGCCTGCGGTATAGAGCACGTTGCCGCACTGGCGCAAAATCGCCGCGGTCATCTCTTTCACCGAGGTCTTTCCAGAGGAGCCGGTCAGGCCAACCACCCGGGCTGGAACCTGCTGGCGAACCCACCCGCCGAGACGGCCGAGCGCGATGCGAGTGTCGGCAACCACCAGTTGCGGAACGTCCACCGGTAAGCGCTTACTTACCAGCAATGCCCCCGCTCCGGCTGCAATGGCATCAGCAGCAAAGTCGTGAGCATCAAATTTTTCGCCTTTGAGCGCGACAAACAGGCAACCCGACTCAATTTTGCGGGTATCGGTCACCACGGCGTCAATCTGCGCGTCTGCGCCGATCAACTCGGCATTGAGTTCGTTAGCCAGAGCCTGAAGGGAAACGCAGATCATGCGACTACCCCCAGTAAGCGGGCTGCGGTGGTGCGGTCCGAGTAGTCCAGACGCTGATTCCCCACCAACTGGTAATCCTCGTGACCTTTACCGGCAATCAGCACCACGTCATCTTCTGCGGCTTGCATGATGGCGCTAGTGACAGCTTCGGCGCGGCCATGGATCTCTAAGGCGCGGCCCGCGTCGAGCAGCCCGGCAAGGATATCGGCCACGATAGCGCGCGGCTCTTCGCTACGCGGGTTATCGTCAGTCACGATCACGCGGTCGGCGTACTGCTCGGCAATGCCGCCCATAAGTGGGCGCTTACCTTTGTCGCGGTCGCCGCCACAGCCGAAGACGCACCACAGCTGGCCTTTGCAGTGCAGGCGCGCCGCGGCTAACGCTTTCTCCAGAGCATCCGGCGTGTGGGCATAATCCACCACCACCGTCGGCTTGCCCGGCGCATTAAACACTTCCATACGGCCACAAACCGGCTGCAACTGGGCGGAGGTTGCCAGCAGGTCTTTCAGCGGATAATCGAGGGAGAGCAGAGTCGCCAAGGCCACCAGCAGGTTGCTGACGTTGAACGCGCCCATCAGGCGGCTTTCAATCAGGCCTTCACCCCAGCTGGAATCAATGTTGACGCTGGCGCCGCCGTCGTGGTAATTCACGCTGCGAGCTGCCAACCAGCGCCCTTTCCAATCAGCCGGGATCTTATCTTCCATCGTGACGGCGATGGCGTCCGGTGACTTTTGCAGCCAGCGCAGACCCACTTCGTCGTCAGCATTAATGATTTTCTGCCCCACCTGATGCGACGCAAACAGCAGCCATTTGGCTTCTTCATAAGTTTGCATATCGCCGTGGTAATCCAGATGGTCACGGCTCAGGTTAGTAAAGGCGGCGGCGGCGAAAGGCAGCGCGGCAACGCGATGCTGAACCAGACCGTGGGAAGAGACTTCCATCGCGGCGAAGCTCGCGCCTTGCTTCACTAAGTCAGCCAGAACATGCTGAACCTGTACCGCGGAACCGGTGGTATTTTCCGCCGGAACCACATTATTAAGTAAACCGTTACCCACGGTGCCCATCACGGCACTGGTTTCGCCCAACAGCTGCGCCCACTGCGCCAGCAACTGGGTGGTGGTGGTTTTACCGTTGGTGCCGGTCACGCCGACTAATCGCAGGGATTTGCCCGGCTCGGCGTAGAAACGCCCGGCCATCTCGGACAGCAATAAATTCAGGTCATTCAGATAGATAACCGGTACGCCATGCATCTGGGATACCGCGCCATGCTCCTGTTCACCTTTAGCTTCGGCCACCACGGCAGCCACGCCTTGCGCGATTGCCTGTGGGATAAAACGACGCCCGTCGTTGCTATGGCCTGAAATCGCGACGAACAAGTCTCCGGCAGCCGCCACGCGGCTGTCTAAAACCAGTTCTTTCAGCGCTACGTCTGGGGCATCACTCACCCAGGGCGCTAGTAGGTCGCGCAAATTACGATCTGCCACCTGAAGCCTCTTTTTGATTGTTAACTATGTCGTCATTTTCGCTGACGGTTAGCGCGTCAGGCTCAATGTTCATGGTGCGCAATACGCCCCCCATAATCGCCCCAAAGACCGGTGCTGAAATCGCACCGCCATAGTATTTACCGCCCTGCGGGTCGTTAATAACCACGACCAATGCAAAACGCGGATTACTCGCTGGCGCAACGCCGGCGGTGTAAGCGATATAGCGGTTAACGTATTTGCCGTCCGGGCCAACCTTCTTCGCCGTACCGGTTTTAATCGCGATACGGTAGCCCTTGATAGCAGCTTTAACGCCACCACCGCCCGGCAGTGCAACGCTTTCCATCATGTGAACCACTTTACGCACCAGAGGTTCAGGGAAAACGCGTTCACCCGATACAGGAGGATCAACCTTAGTGATCGACAAAGGGCGATAAACGCCCAGGCTGCCAATCGTTGCATAGACACGCGCTAATTGAAGTGGAGTCACCATTAGCCCGTAGCCGAAAGAGAAGGTGGCCCTCTCTATGTCAGACCACCGTTGTTTTTTAGGGTATAAGCCACTGCTTTCTCCAACCAGCCCCAAATTGGTCGGTTTTCCCAATCCGAATCGCGAGTAAGTATCTACCAGCTCTGCGGACGGCATCGCTAACGCCATTTTTGATACACCGACGTTACTCGACTTCTGCAAGACACCCGTCACTGAAAGCTCCGGGTATCGGGCCACGTCTTTGATTTCGTGACCATTAACGTAGTACGGCAGGGTGTTAAGAACGCTGTTCTCTTTCACCACACCGTTTTTGAGCGCGGTCATCACCACCATCGGTTTGACGGTAGAACCCGGCTCGAAGATGTCCGTGATCGCACGGTTACGCATGGCTTCTTTTGGCGTATCCGGCAGATTATTCGGGTTGTAAGACGGGCTGTTAGCCATCGCCAGCACTTCGCCGGTCTGCACATCCACCAGCACGGCGGTGCCTGATTCCGCTTTGTTGAACGCCACGGCGTTAGTCAATTCGCGATAAACCAGCGCCTGCAAACGTTCGTCAATGCTCAGTGCGAGGTTGTGTGCCGCCTGACTGTCAACGGATGAAATATCTTCAATCACGCGGCCAAAACGGTCTTTACGGATAGTCCGTTCGCCCGGCTTGCCGGTTAACCAGCGGTCGAAGCTTTTCTCAACGCCTTCAATACCCTGACTGTCGATATTGGTCACGCCAATCACGTGAGCCGTCACCTGCCCTGCCGGATAGTAGCGGCGGGATTCCTGACGCAGCGAGATGCCGGGCAGTTTTAGCTTGTGGATATACTCGCCAATCGAGGGATTCACCTGACGTGCCAGATAGACAAAGCGGCCTTTAGGGTTGGCGTTGATTCGGGTAGAGAGTTGATCGAGGGGGATATTCAGGGCGTCGGCCAGCGCTTTCCAGCGCGTATCGACGGTGATCCCGCCGTGATCGTTAATCTCTTTAGGATCGGCCCAGATAGCATTGACCGGCACGCTGACCGCCAGAGGGCGTCCGGCGCGGTCAGTGATCATGCCGCGAGAAGTTTCGATGGTTTGCACCCGCAAAGAGCGCAGATCGCCTTCTTTAACCAGCTTGTCGGGGCTGATGACCTGCAAGAAAGCCACTCGCAGCATCAGGCCCACTAAGGCCAGAAGAATACATCCGCACAGCAACGCAAAACGCCAGCTGATAAAGCTGGCTTGATCTTCAGGACGTTTTAACTTCGTTTTGCGCGCTGCTTTCATCTTTTACGAGTCTTCTCCATAAGCGTTTTAAGGTTGAACCACAATGTTTTCTTGTGATGGATCAACGTGCTGCATCTGCAATTTCTCCGTTGCGATGCGTTCCACCCGGCTATGATCGCCGAGGGCATTTTCTTCCAAAATCAGGTTGCGCCACTCAATGTCCAGCGCATCTCGTTCCAACACCAGCTGCTCTCTCTGTGCCGTCAATAAGCGCGTTTTGTGAGAGGTAGTGACCACAAATATGGCGCTGACCAACACGGCAATGAGCAAAAGCAGCGGAAGCTTGCCATTGCGCAGAATGTCACCCGCAATAACGCCAACCAGACCATGACGCTCATTACCAATCACGAGGCCGTTCTCGCGGCAAAACGCAGCACAGAGCTACGGGCACGTGGGTTTTCTGACACTTCAGCGTCCGATGGCATCATCTTGCCGATGGACTTCAGCGAACGGCCGCCCAGCTCGGAGATTTGCGCTTCGGTCATCGGGATGCCCGCTGGAACCTGCGCACCACGGCTATGCTGGCGAATAAAGCGTTTCACGATGCGATCTTCCAGCGAGTGGAAACTGATCACCGATAAACGACCGTCGGTTGCCAGGATCTCCAGCGCGCCGTCGAGTGCGCGTTCGATCTCTTCCAACTCACTGTTGATGTAAATACGGATCGCCTGGAAGCTGCGGGTTGCCGGATGCTTGTGCTTCTCGCGGAATGGCGAAGCGTTAGCGATCAAATCCGCCAGCTCTTTGGTGCGCGTCATCGGCTGCTCGCGGTTGCGCTCAACAATGGCACGGGCAATACGCTTAGCAAAACGCTCTTCACCAAAGGTTTTCAGCACCCAGGTAATGTCTTCTTCTTCGGCCTTCATCAGCCATTCTGCGGCGGAATAGCCACGCGTTGGGTCCATACGCATGTCCAGCGGCCCGTCACGCATGAAGGAAAAACCGCGCTCGGCGTCGTCCAACTGCGGAGAGGAAACGCCTAAATCCAACAGCACGCCGTCGATCTTGCCTTCAAGACCAAGGTCTTTGACGTAAGTCGCTAAGTCGGAAAACGGGCCATGAATAATTGAGAAACGCGGGTCTTGAATGGATTCGGCGGCTTTAATCGCCTGAGGGTCTCTATCGATAGCGAGCAGGCGCCCGTCCGGCCCAAGTTGGGACAGAATCAGACGCGAATGGCCACCACGGCCAAAAGTTCCATCAATGTAAATTCCGTTTTCACGAATGTTCAGGCCGTTTACGGCCTCATCCAGCAAAACGGATGTGTGCTTAAAATTTTCAACCATGCTTATAGTGACAAGTCCTGTAATCGGTCAGAAAGTGGTTCCTGAGACGACTGTTCAGCGTCAATGTCTTCCTTAACTTGTTGATACCAGGTCTGTTCATCCCACAGTTCAAACTTGTTGAACTGCCCAACCAGCATCACTTCTTTGGCAAGCCCGGCGTGTTGGCGCAATGTAGTTGCAATCAACAGTCGCCCAGCGTTATCCATCTGACATTCACTTGCATGGCCCAACAGCAGGCGCTGAATACGGCGCTCAACGGGGTTCATACTCGACAGACGGGACAATTTTTGTTCGATAACTTCCCATTCGGGCAGGGTGTAAAGGAGGAGGCATGGGTGATGGAGGTCTATGGTGCAAACCATTTGACCTTGCGATTCTTCGCTCAGCAAATCCCGATATCGGGTGGGTACGGCAAGTCGCCCTTTGCTGTCGAGGTTAACCATCGTCGCGCCACGAAACATGACCGATCTACCCCTCTATGACCCTTTTCACCACTTTCCTCCACAAATTCCCACATAAAAGAGTTTACGGATGGTATTAAAACCTTGTCAAGCCAGAGCAGAGGCGGTTTGGCATTATTTCGCGGGCGTCGAGGAGCCTTATCGCAAGGGAGTAAGGATTTTTAGTAGCGGAATAGAAAATAACGTCATGATTAGTTGAGGAAATTTCGTAGTGAAAATAATTATGATTAAAAAAAAATCAAATTGAACATTATTTAACTATTTATATTCTTCTGCTAACGATCTCTCAGTTCTTAACCTCTCCATCATCAAAAACAGAATCTTGATTCGTTTTAAGATGATTACTGCTAAAACACGATTACTCTTGTTGCCAGCCCGCATGCAGCAAGCTTTTGTCCCTTTTTACGGCCTTTACAAATTAAACAGAAAATCGGCCGATAAAAATTGAGGCGTGAATTCTACAGCACTTTTAGCGCCAGTATTAACGTATTTAAAAATTGATTTAGCGGTTTATATCAGCCAGAAAAGGCAGCAAAACATTTGCTAATAATTCAATGCGTAGGAAATGTCCCAAAATACCCATTTAAACGTTATGGGCTAGTTTTGCGGCATATTTTTGCGAGGAGAATGATAAAGATAAGTAAGTCGCGGGTTTAGCGAATCCAAACCCGCGTTGAAGATTATTTTCTGCTCAAACGCCCACGGCGGAACAGGTTGCGGCGAATTCGAGTCAAACCGGCTTTTGGTTTTTTTGGCTCATCGAGACAGGCCAGCACCAGCTCAAGCACGCGCTCGGCCACGTCGCGGTGGCGCTGCGCCACGGCCAGTACCGGGCAATCTAAGAAGTCGAGCAGCTCATTATCACCAAAGGTGGCGATGGCTAAATCCATCGGCAAACGCCCTTCCCGCTTTAGGGTGACATCCATTACGCCCTGCAACAGCTGGAACGAGGTGGTGAACAGCGCCTGCGGCATAGGATGGGTTTTCAGCCACTCGGCAAACGCCAGCGCTGCTGATTCACGGTCGTAAGCATTGGCATAGAGGTACTGCGGCTCACGGGCATCATCGGCCCAGGCCTGACGGAAACCTTGCTCGCGCAGGAAGCTGACGGAAAGCTCTGGCAGCGCGCCGAGATAGAGAACCGATTCAGCCGGAAACGCGCGCAGCTCCTGCGCCAGCGTAAAGGCGTCTTCCTGATCGGCCCCCACCACGCTGATGAAATGTTCAGGGTCGAGGGCGCGGTCGAGGGCAATAATGGGGAAGTCATCATTGGCCCAGCGCTGATAGAACGGGTGCTCCGGCGGCAAGGAGGTGGAAATAATGATGGCATCGACCTGACGCTGCAACAGATGCTCCACGCAGCGCATTTCGTTGTCTGGCTGGTCTTCGGAACAGGCGATCAGCAACTGATAGCCACGCTGGCGCGCCTGACGCTCGAGGTAGTTAGCAATTTTGGTGTAGCTGGTATTTTCCAGATCGGGGATCACCAAACCAATGGAACGGGTTCGGCCCGCGCGTAGCCCGGCGGCGACGGCGTTAGGGTGGTAGTTATGTTCCTTCACGACAGCCATGACTTTTTCAACTGTCTTATCGCTGACACGATACTGTTTCGCTTTGCCGTTAATAACATAACTGGCAGTGGTACGCGAAACGCCCGCTAACCGCGCGATTTCATCCAGTTTCACCGAGAAAACCCCTTACATAACTCATTAAGTGAAGTGCAGCACGCCTTGAAATGGCCGATTTTAACGACTGGCGAGGCAATGACTGCTGTCCGTTGGCAATTCAGCCGCCGTGCGAAAAGCGACGTGAATGACGAAATGATTAAATAAACTTGTCTTTATCTAACCGCAGAAGACCCTGTTGAGCAAGGTGTTTTACCGAATCGCTTCACCTGAAGGATTACAGAAGGCAGGACCTTCGCCGTGAGACGAAAGACAAAATAAAAGCCCAACCGGAGTTGGGCTTCTGAGCAGCACATGATTCATCGGGCCAGAACAGCCCCCATGATATCAAGGATTAACGCATGACTTTGTCACCGCGAGAGACGCCAACCACGCCAGAACGCGCGACTTCAACGATTTCCGCCACTTCACGCACGGTTGCCAGGAAGGCGTCCAGCTTGTCGCTGGTTCCCGCCAACTGCACGGTATAGAGGGTCGCCGTGACGTCAACAATTTGACCACGGAAAATCTCAGTGGAACGTTTCACCTCTTCACGCCCGTAGCCCGAGGCTTGCAGCTTAACCAGCATGATTTCGCGCTCAACGTGCGCGCCCTGCACCAGCTCGTTGACGCGCAGAACGTCCACCAGCTTATGCAGCTGCTTTTCAATCTGCTCCAGCACCTTGGCGTCGCCCACGGTTTGGATGGTCATGCGCGACAGCGTTGGATCGTCGGTCGGCGCTACGGTCAGACTTTCAATGTTGTAGCCGCGTTGGGAGAACAGGCCGACGACGCGTGACAAAGCGCCTGATTCGTTTTCGAGCAATACTGATAAAATCCGGCGCATGATTAGGTCCTCTCCGTTTTGCTTAACCACATTTCGTCCATCGCACCGCCACGGATGTGCATCGGGTAAACGTGTTCTGTTTCATCCACGCTGATATCCACGAATACCAGACGGTTTTTCTGATCCAATGCCTGCTGCAATTTGCTTTCCAGCTCATCGGCGGAGCGAATCGCAATACCCACGTGGCCATAGGCCTCTGCGAGTTTGACGAAGTCAGGCAGAGACTGCATGTACGACTGCGAATGGCGGCCGGAGTAGATCATGTCTTGCCACTGTTTAACCATGCCGAGATAACCGTTGTTCAGGTTAACCACAATCACTGGCAGGTCGTATTGCAGCGCGGTAGACAGCTCCTGAATGTTCATTTGGATACTGCCGTCGCCGGTCACACAGATAACGGTTTCTTCCGGCAGGCCGAGCTTCACGCCCAAGGCCGCAGGCAGGCCGAAGCCCATGGTCCCCAGACCACCGGAGTTAATCCAGCGGCGCGGCTTATCAAACTGATAATAGAGCGCGGCAAACATCTGATGCTGGCCGACGTCTGACGTCACGTAGGCATCGCCCTTGGTCAAACGATGCAGAGTTTCGATAACCGCCTGAGGCTTAATCGTGCCGCTGTTTTTATCGTAGCCGAGGCAATCTTTCGCGCGCCACTGCTCGATGCTCTGCCACCAGTCGCGCAGCGCGTCGTACTCTTGTTTCTCATCGCTTTGCGCCAGCAATTCCAGCATCTGCTCCAACGTCTGCTTGGCATCACCCACGATAGGGATATCCGCGCTCACCGTCTTCGAGATAGAGGTCGGGTCGATATCGATATGCATGATGGTGGCGTTCGGGCAGTACTTGGCCAGATTGTTGGTGGTGCGGTCATCAAAACGCACGCCCACGCCGAAGATAAGGTCGGCATTGTGCATAGTCATATTGGCTTCGTAGGTGCCGTGCATCCCCAGCATACCCACGCTTTGACGGTGAGTGCCTGGGAAAGCGCCAAGGCCCATCAGCGAGCTGGTCACCGGCAGATTAAGCTTTTCGGCCAGCTGTAACAGCTCGGCGCTACATGCAGAGTTAATCGCACCGCCACCGACATACAGCACCGGCTTCTTCGCCGCCAACAGGGTTTGCAGCGCGCGTTTAATCTGCCCACGGTGGCCTTGCACCGTCGGGTTATAGGAGCGCATGGTGATTTGCTCAGGGTAGGAATAGGGCAATTTAACCTGCGGATTGACCACATCTTTCGGCAAATCAACCACTACCGGGCCGGGACGGCCAGTAGAAGCGAGGTAAAACGCCTTCTTCAATACCGTCGGAATATCTTCCGCGTGCTTCACCAGGAAGCTATGTTTCACTATCGGGCGGGAGATCCCCACCATGTCGCATTCCTGAAAAGCGTCATAGCCAATCAGCGAACTGTGAACCTGGCCTGATAACACCACCAGCGGAATGGAATCCATATAGGCCGTCGCAATGCCGGTAATGGCATTGGTCGCGCCCGGGCCGGAGGTCACTAGCACCACACCAACGTCGCCCGTTGCGCGTGCATAACCGTCAGCCATATGAACAGCGCCCTGCTCGTGTCTAACTAGCACATGATCAATCCCGCCGACCGTGTGCAGGGCATCATAGATATCCAACACCGCTCCGCCGGGATAACCGAATACGTGTTTAACGCCCTGGTCGATCAACGATCGGACGACCATCTCGGCTCCTGACAACATCTCCATGGTTTTGCCTCCAGGCTTTTTGTTTCTATAGGATGACTTATTTTAATAAGAGTCTTTTTATAAGAGAGCTGCCCGGTGAATAAACAACTCAAAGGAAAATGGAATTCATTTCCATCGTCCGGGTAAGAGGGCTTAGCCCTGCTGTTCTTATCTTATGACGTAAATGTAACTCAATACCTTAGCGTCTGAATTTCGGTCAAGCAAACGGCAAAATACCGCTGCCGGGGCCACTATTTTGTGTCGCGCTGCTGGCCTTATCTAGAGCGAGACAAAACACTACACAAAGCAGACTACTACTCAGGAATATCAGGAAGGGGGAATAAATTACAGCATTAAATTATGACAATATTCTTGTTCCACTGGGTGGGAATTGACCTAAAAACGGTCGATTTGAACAGATACAAAAATTAAGCGGCGCGAAGCAAAGTGCGCTGCGGGCCAGAAGTGTGACCCTAGTCACAATAGAAGGCATCAATCTCTTTTTTATAGCGCTCGGCGATAATCTTGCGGCGAATTTTCAGCGTAGGGGTCAGCTCACCCGCCTCCATGGTGAAGGGCGTGGTCAGCAGCGCGAACTTCTTCACCTGCTCATAACTTGCCAACTCGTGCTGGATCTGTCGAACGCGATAAGTGAAGAGCGACAGGATCTGCTCATTTTTCAACAGCCCTTCGCGGTTGAAGTAATCAATGTGGTGCGCCTGAGCATATTCACTCAGCGCGTTGAAGTCGGGAACAATCAGCGCCGAGACAAAATGCTTGGCATCGGCAATCACCGCCGCCTGCTCAATATAACGGTCCTGCACCAAAGTTCCCTCAATGCGCTGTGGAGCAATGTATTTGCCGCCCGAGGTTTTCATCAGATCTTTTAGGCGTTCTGTAACAAACAGGTTGCCCTGCTCATCCATTTTCCCCGCGTCGCCGGTTTTAAACCAGCCGTCGGCTGTAAAGCTCGCCGCCGTCTCTCCCGGCTTATTAAAGTAGCCGCGCAGCAGAGTCGGCCCGCGAACCTGAATCTCATTCTCTTCGCCAATGCGAATTTCCACCTTGGGCAGCGCCGTGCCTACTGAGCCAAACTGGAAATCGTTCTCCTCCCAGCAACTGACCGTGGCGCAGGTCTCGGTCAGGCCGTAGCCATATTTGATCTTCAGACCAATGGACTCGAAAAACAGGATCACATTGTCATCTAAGCTTGCTCCGGCGGCGGGCAGGAAACGCACATTGCCGCCGAGCAGGCCGCGTAGCTTGCTCAGCACCAGTTTGTCCGCCAGCGCGAACTGGCTTTTTTGCCACCATGACTGCGATTCGTGCTTTCTGGCAGCCAAAAACTTCTCTCGCCCTTGGGCCATCGCCCAGTGAAACAGCTTTTTCTTCACCAGCCCGGAGTGCGACACGCTCTGATTAATGGCGCTAAAAACCTTTTCGTAGAAGCGCGGAACGGCGCACATCACGGTAGGTTTGACAGCAGACAGCGCCTCGCGAACTAAATCCGTCTGGCGCAGATAAACATTCTGCGCGCCGCTGTGCATCACAAAGAAGCTCCACGCGCGTTCGAAAACGTGGGCCAGCGGCAGGAAACAGAGCGAGATATCGTCCCGAGTAAGGCTGAGGCGGTGGTCATGCTGCTGCAGCTGGGTGGCGATGCTGAGGTAGTCGAGCATCACCCCTTTTGGCTCGCCGGTGGTACCCGACGTATAAATCAGGGTAAACAGATCTTCAAGTCTGCGCTGCGCCAGGCGCTGTTCAAGGCTTGCGCGCGAACTCGGGTCGGGCGTTTCAAGCCAGCTAACGTGGCGAGCAATGGGCGCGTCGCGCAGATTCACTGACTCATCCAGCACCAGAATATGCTCCAGCTGCGGGCAAAGCGCCTGTAAAGCCAGCGCGGCGTCGAACTGACTTTGCTCGAGCACAAACAAAATGCGAATGCCGGCATCATTAACCACATAGGCCGACTGCGCCGGGGTGTTGGTTGCGTAAAGAGGAACGGTGATCGCCCGAATTTGCAACAGCGCCAAATCAGCCTGCGTCCACGCCATGGCGTTACTGCCGCAAAGCGCCACCCTCTCCTGCACCTCGACGCCCAAACGCAATAAGATGCCGGAAAGCCGGTCTATCTTCTCACCGGCTTCACGCCAGGTGAGGGAGTGCTCTTTTTCCGGCGACCATTCCCGAAAAGCAATGTTGTCAGGCTGCGATGAAAGTTGGTATTGAAAGCGTGAAACCAGATGGAAGTCAGTAAGAGTTGTCGTCATAACCCGCAAACCTGAAAGATGAAGAGACAGTAAGCGGCAGTGGCCACCAGTGGGGCATAAAAATTGCTTACCGTTATTAACAATTCGCGCAGTCTACCGAGGGATGGTCAGCAGACAAACAAATTATTATTCAAGAATGGCAGGGAAATGAGAAATGACCAAAAGCGGTGAAAGAAAATGTTACCAATTATGCAGGTGAAAAGACGCCAGCAACCGCCACTTTCCACACAGAGTAAAAAACTATGTCGGGAAACAAAACCAGTGATTGCATCTATGCTGAAGGGGGAGGAACCCGCGTTTTTTGAAATAAAACAGGGTGAGTCGGTTTCCTCCCTGAACCCGCACTGGCTTAGGGGCTATAGGGCGGCGCTCTCTTCTAGAAGAGTTTTTAGCCACATATTCCCTTTGTCTTTACTGGATGATTCGTGCCAGGACAAATAGCAAGGCAGTTTATTCTTCAACCATGGCACAGGGATAATATTGAGATTTAAAATTCCCGCATTTGCATGAGCTAACCAACTTGGTACCAAGGCAACCATTTGGGTGCGGGCAACAACATTCATCACGCTATTAAGGTCAGTTCCCTGAAACGCAATTAAAGACTGTATTTCAGAAGAGTCATAATAAGGTAAATAGAATGAGTGGCGATCTAACATAACCACCGCATGTTGTTCACGGAGATATCTTTCGTCAGGCATGTGCGGGCTAATTCGCGGGTGGTTCTGCGCGCAAACTAAAACCAGCTCATCAGTGAATAATTCCTGATTACAAAAATCGCTGCCCTCAAAGCGGCGATAGCTAATAACAAATTCGATATTTTGATAACGCAGCTGATGCTCAATATTATCTGGGACTATCGTCTGGAATTTGATCCCCACGGAGGAGGTGACATCCTCAAGACTGTTGAGAATATTCGCGGTAAGTCTGATATCCAGAGGGCTACAGAGCGCGACGTTAAATTGGCGGTTACTGGTTCTGACGTCAAAACCTGCGCCCGGCAGCTCATTCATGACAATTTGCAATGCCTGGCGAATAGGGCCAAAAAGTTGTTTCGCTCGCGTCGTCGGCTGAATACCTCTTCCGTACCGAACAAAGAGATCGTCATTGAACATAATCTTTAAACGCGACACCGCGTTACTTACCGCAGGCTGTGACATCCCCAGCAACTCAGAGGCGCGGGTAATATTCTGTAACTGCATCACAGCATCAAATACGGTGAGTAAATTAAGGTCTGCGTTACGCAAACTTCCTGCGGCATTGGTGGTATCTTGTTGCTCGTCGATTAAATTAACAGCCATAATTCCCCCGAAGTCTTTTAAAATAAAAAATCAATAATTACTTGTTTTTAAGCTTTGCTTATTAACCAGAATAACGACAATAAAACAGGCGTCTTTATAAGGGGAATGATTATAAAAATGCCAATACCTTATGAAGACTCAAGTGATATTAAAAATGAATTAATTTCTATCATTCATTATTTAAATCGAATGATATAAAACTACAAAATAGATATCCTCACAATATACGAAAATAGAATTATTAATTAAGTAATTCGCAACAAGACCCAACCCTATGATTTTCAGTTAAAATAGCCTAAAAACGCGCGCTTAATCAGTTAAGAAAGCCGGATATTGGCCATTTGGTTGAAAATCAGCGTGTCAAAATCGATTACTTCGGCCAATAAGTATTTAGCAGAACTTTTCACCAAATGAGAGTTAATCTCATCCATTGCTAATTAAATAGTGAAGCTATTCCAACGGTTGACACGCCACGCACATTCACGTATCAATTTAGGCAACGGTTAAAACAACCTCCGATTCAACACGAAATTTAAGAGAAGCTGAAACCCATGTTCACTACTACTCGTCTACTAGGCCTACTACTCAACGCAGAAATCTTGCGCGGTATGCCAGTGGGCGAAAATCAGAACTGATTTCAACTTCCACAGACACTAAACCCGCGCCGATGCGCGGGTTTTTTTTTACCTCCACGGCGTGAAAGTAAAACAGACAAGGAATCTACCATGAGCGAACAAGTCATTATTTTCGATACCACGCTGCGTGACGGTGAACAGGCGTTACAAGCCAGCCTGAGCGTCAAAGATAAGTTGCAGATTGCGATTGCGCTGGAAAGAATGGGCGTCGACGTAATGGAAGTCGGCTTCCCAGTTTCGTCTCCGGGCGACTTCGAATCTGTGCAGACCATTGCTCGCCAAATCAAAAACAGCCGCGTTTGTGGTCTGGCACGCTGCGTTGATGGGGATATCGATGCCGCCGCTGAAGCGTTGCGCGTCGCCGAAGCCTTCCGTATCCACGTCTTCTTGGCTACCTCTACCCTGCACATCGAATCAAAATTAAAGCGCTCCTTCGACCAAGTGTTGGACATGGCGGTTCACTCGGTGAAACGTGCACGTAACTATACCGATGACGTTGAATTCTCTTGTGAAGATGCGGGCCGTACGCCACTGGATAACCTGTGCCGCGTCGTGGAAGCCGCCATCAAGGCCGGTGCTACCACCATCAACATTCCTGACACCGTGGGTTACACCACGCCAACCCAGTTCGGCGGCATCATTACTAATTTGTATGAGCGCGTGCCAAACATTGATAAAGCCATTATTTCAGTACACTGCCACGATGACTTGGGCATGGCCGTCGGCAACTCCATCGCGGCAATTCAGGCCGGTGCGCGTCAGGTGGAAGGCACATTAAACGGTATCGGTGAGCGCGCAGGTAACACCGCGCTGGAAGAAGTGATTATGGCTATCCGCACTCGCTCCGAGTACATGAATGTCCATACCAATATCAATCACAAAGAAATTTACCGCACCAGCCAGATTGTCAGCCAAATCACCAACATGCCAATCCCAGGCAACAAAGCGATTGTTGGCTCTAACGCCTTCGCCCACTCCTCCGGTATTCATCAGGACGGCGTGCTGAAAAACCGCGAAAACTACGAAATCATGACCCCAGAGTCTATCGGTCTGAACCAAATTCAGTTGAACCTGACTTCACGCTCCGGGCGCGCCGCGGTCAAACACCGTATGGAAGAGATGGGCTATCAAGAAGCCGACTATAATTTGGATCATCTGTACTCCGCATTCTTGAAGCTGGCGGATAAAAAAGGTCAGGTTTTTGACTACGACTTAGAAGCGCTGGTGTTCATCAATAAACAGCAAGAAGAGCCTGAGTTCTACCGTCTGGACAACTTCAGCGTGCAGTCAGGTTCCAGCATCACCGCCGCCGCCTCTGTAAATCTGGCCTGTGGCGAAGAAATTAAAACCGAAGCCGCGACAGGTAACGGCCCGGTGGACGCGGTCTATCAGGCAATCAACCGTATTACCGGCTACCAGATCGAACTGGTCAAATATCAACTGACTGCCAAAGGCCATGGCCGTGATGCTTTAGGCCAAGTGGACGTAGTGGTTTCCTTTAATGGACGCCGTTTCCACGGTGTAGGTCTGGCGACCGACATCGTTGAATCCTCCGCGAAAGCGATGGTCCACGTATTGAACAGCATTTGGCGCAGCAAGCAGGTAGAAATTGAAAAACAGCGCCTGCAAACCGAAAAACAAAACAATCAGGAAACGGTGTGAACATGAGCAAGACCCATCATATTGCCGTCTTACCCGGCGACGGCATTGGCCCGGAAGTAATGCAGCAGGCGTATAAAGTGTTGGACGCGGTACGTCAGCGCTTTGGCCTGAAAATCAGTACCAGCGAATACGACGTTGGCGGCGCAGCTATCGACAAGCACGGCAGCCCATTGCCACCGGCCACCGTTGCCGGTTGTGAGCAAGCGGACGCTATCTTGTTCGGCTCAGTGGGTGGCCCGAAATGGGAACACCTGCCACCAAACGATCAGCCAGAGCGCGGCGCGTTATTGCCGCTGCGTAAGCACTTCAAGCTGTTCAGCAACCTGCGCCCTGCTCGCCTGTATCAAGGTTTGGAAGAGTTCTGCCCGCTGCGTGCCGACATCGCCGCAAAAGGTTTCGACATTCTGTGCGTGCGCGAACTGACTGGCGGCATCTACTTCGGTCAGCCTAAAGGTCGCGAAGGCCAAGGCATGCACGAAAAAGCCTTCGATACCGAAGTTTATTATCGTTTCGAAATCGAGCGTATTGCCCGCATCGCCTTTGAATCTGCCCGCAAACGCCGCAGCAAAGTGACGTCAATTGATAAAGCTAACGTGCTGCAAACCTCCATTATGTGGCGCGAAGTGGTTAACGAAATCGCCAAAGATTACCCGGACGTCAGTCTGAGCCACATGTACATCGACAACGCTACCATGCAGCTGATCAAAGACCCGTCGCAGTTCGACGTGCTGCTGTGCTCCAACTTGTTCGGCGATATCTTGTCTGACGAGTGCGCGATGATCACCGGCTCCATGGGCATGTTGCCATCAGCCAGCATGAACGAGCAGGCCTTCGGCTTGTTCGAACCGGCTGGCGGCTCTGCGCCAGATATCGCGGGCAAAAACATCGCTAACCCGATTGCGCAAATCCTCTCCGCAGCCCTGCTGCTGCGCTACAGCCTCGGTGCTGACGACGCGGCGGACGCTATCGAGCAAGCAGTAAACAAAGCATTAGAGGCAGGCCATCGCACAGGCGATTTGGCCAACAGCGGTAACGCAATTGGTACCAACGAAATGGGCGACATTATTGCCCGCTTCGTGGCAGAAGGGGCATAACATGGCGAAGACTTTATATCAGAAATTGTTTGATGCGCACGTGGTGTACGAAGCGCCAAACGAAACTCCATTGCTGTATATCGACCGTCATTTGGTGCACGAAGTGACCTCCCCGCAGGCGTTCGACGGCCTGCGTGCCAAGGGCCGTCAGGTGCGCCAGCCGGGCAAAACCTTCGCCACCATGGACCACAACGTTTCGACGCAGACCAAAGACATCAATGCCAGCGGCGAAATGGCCCGCATCCAGATGCAGGAACTGATCAAGAACTGTGCTGAGTTCGGCGTACAGCTGTATGACCTGAATCACCCGTTCCAGGGCATCGTCCACGTCATCGGCCCAGAGCAAGGCATGACGTTGCCGGGCATGACCATCGTGTGCGGCGACTCCCACACCGCCACGCACGGCGCTTTCGGCTCATTGGCCTTCGGTATCGGCACCTCTGAAGTTGAACACGTTTTGGCGACGCAAACCCTGAAGCAGGGCCGTGCGAAAACCATGAAAATCGAAGTGACTGGCGACGCTCCGGCAGGCATCACCGCCAAAGACATCGTGCTGGCCGTCATTGGTAAAACCGGCAGCGCGGGCGGCACTGGCCACGTGGTCGAGTTCTGCGGTAAAGCGATTGAAGCCTTGAGCATGGAAGGTCGTATGACCCTGTGCAACATGGCTATTGAAATGGGCGCTAAAGCGGGCTTGGTTGCCGCCGATGAAACCACCTTCGCTTACTTGAAAGGCCGCCAGTTTGCGCCAAAAGGCCAAGACTGGGATGAAGCCGTGGCTTACTGGAAGACGCTGAAAACCGACGAAAACGCCACGTTCGACACCACTGTCACCCTGAACGCAGCGGATATCGCGCCTCAGGTTACTTGGGGCACCAACCCAGGCCAGGTGATGGCGGTGAATCAGGTTATCCCTAACCCATCCTCTTTCAGCGACCCGGTAGAACGCGCGTCAGCTGAAAAAGCGTTGGCTTATATGGACTTGCAGCCGGGCATTAAGTTGACCGACGTCTCCATCGACAAAGTGTTTATCGGCTCTTGCACTAACTCACGTATTGAAGATTTACGCGCAGCTGCGGCCATTGCCAAAGGCCGTAAAGTCGCCAGCGGCGTGCAGGCTATCGTGGTGCCAGGCTCTGGCCCGGTGAAAGCGCAGGCAGAAGAAGAAGGTTTGGATAAGATCTTCATCGAAGCCGGTTTCGAATGGCGTTTGCCGGGCTGCTCAATGTGCCTGGCGATGAACAATGACCGTCTGAATCCGGGCGAGCGTTGTGCTTCCACCAGCAACCGTAACTTCGAAGGTCGTCAGGGCCGCGGTGGTCGTACTCATCTGGTAAGCCCGGCAATGGCAGCTGCCGCCGCGGTCACTGGCCGTTTCGCTGATATTCGTGAACTGAACTAAGGAATCCATCATGACTAAATTCACCCAACATACTGGTCTGGTGGTTCCGCTGGATGCGGCTAACGTCGATACCGATGCCATCATTCCTAAGCAGTTTTTGCAGAAAGTGACCCGTACCGGTTTCGGCCAGCACCTCTTCAACGACTGGCGTTTCTTGGACGACGCAGGGCAGCAGCCTAACCCTGATTTCGTGCTGAATAAGCCGCGTTACAAAGGGGCGAGCATCCTGCTGGCGCGTGAAAACTTCGGCTGCGGCTCATCTCGTGAGCACGCTCCTTGGGCGCTGACTGACTACGGTTTCCACGCCGTGATCGCCCCAAGCTTTGCCGATATTTTCTACGGTAACTCGTTCAACAACCAGCTGCTGCCTATCACCCTGAGCGATGAGCAAGTGGATGAGTTGTTCAAACTGGTTGAAGCTAACGAAGGCATCACGTTCGAGGTGGATCTGGAAAAACAGGTAGTCAACGCCGGTGGCAAAAGCTACGCGTTTGAAATCGACAGTTTCCGCCGTCACTGCATGATCAATGGTTTAGACAGCATTGGACTGACCTTGCAACACGAAGCAAATATCTCCACTTACGAGAACAAGCAGCCCGCATTCATGAAGTAATGGCTGAGCCGTTTGATAAAAAAACCCGCGAATTTCGCGGGTTTTTTATTGCCGCTGACTCAGCTCACACGTCTTTGACTCTCCACATCAGGCCAAGCGCCAGTAGGGATAACAGGGTGATCGCCCAATAGACCGGATAATGGCCGAAGTTCTCGACGATAGTGCCTTGCAGCAGCCCGGCGAAAATCACGCCGGTCGAAATACTATTGGTAAACAGCGTGGTCGCTGAACCTGCGCGGCCGGGCATTAGATCTTGGAAATAGAGCATGCCGATGCCCGCAATAATGCCGATGAATATCGCATTGAACAGTTGCAGCAGGATCAGCGCGGTTTTCGACTCAAACAGCACCAGCCCGGCATAGAACAGCACGCCGTTGACGGCGGCAAACAGCATCAGGCGGCGCTTGCCCCAGCGTTTCACTAAAGCGCCCGCAATCAGCATCGCCGGGATCTCAATCCCCGCCGCCGTGCCCATCAGCAGCCCGGCTAAGCCTTCTGGCAGACCCAGATCGCGCGCGATATACAGCGGCATATCAATCACATACATCAGATTGCAGGTCCACATCAATAACGACGCGAAAAACAGCAGCCTGACATCCCGATTGCGCCACGCGCTCACCGCCACCTCGGCATTATCCACCGACTGCTCCACGCGCGGCACCGACGGTAAAAACAGCCAAATCATCAGGATGCTGGCGACATACACCGCCGCCGCGCTGAGATACATCAGCGTGAAGCCGTAATTCAGCGCCAACATAAAGGAGAGCGGCGGGCCGAGCACCCAGGCCAGCGACAGCATGGCGCGCATGGTCGAGCTAAACATTACCACTTCGCTGGCGGAGCGATCCGCGTGCTCGCGGGCCAGCGCAAACAGCTGCGGCATCGAAGTATTGGCAATCGCCGCCAGCAGCACGCCGACGGTGATCAGCACTAAATAGTCGCGGCTAAAGGCAAAAACCAGCGCGTTGCCCACCGCCATCACGCAGCAAAGTAGCAGCAGCTTTCGGCGGTCCCCCTTCTTATCCGAGCGATTGGCCAGCAGGAAGCTGACGGCAATGCCCGCGATGGCATTCACCGTATAAAACAGCCCAACCCACATCGGCCTGACCTTCACTTCATTGGTCAAAAACAGGCTTAGAGTAGGTGCCTGTAACGCCCCGGCAATGCCACACAGCAGGGAAACGGTCAGAAAAGTGGCATAGATTGAATTGATACGACGCGTAAGCATGAGCCATCCCAAGGTGGTCGAAGGCGGGTAAACAACTCCCAGTGTAGCTGCGTTTTAAAATAAAAAAACCAGTGAGTTACCTCACTGGCTGGTGACAATACACCATTACTCAGAAATCGTTTTAGCCAGCCTGAAGCCGCTTAAGTTCAGGCCCGGCTTAGGTATGTTTGCGGTACTGCTCGTCGCTCATCTCGTCGATATCCCACTGCATTAGCTGAGTCAGCGTGGCAACGCGATACTCTTGCGGCACCCAGTTCAACCACTCGGCTGGCGCGCTTTTTGGAGCGACCGCGCGGAAATAGCGCTTGAAAAAATCTCGATTTAGAAGACCTTGCATGCTGACCTCCGGGGTATGTGCATCACGCCTTTGTTGCTAAACAGTATCGGAGTAATATGAGGAAAGATAAATTGATGAAAACAGCACTTGGAGTTCCTCTTTTATGTCATCACCGCGTTTGCAACAGCAGTTCATTCGCCTCTGGCAAAGCTGCCACGGGGAAGAGACGCACACCACTTTGCAGGCGCTTTCCGTGGTGATGAACTGCTCGCGCCGCCATATGCGATCCTTGCTCACTACCATGCAGGAGCAGGGTTGGATCAACTGGCAGGCCGAGGCCGGTCGCGGAAAACGATCTACACTGAGCTTTCTCTATACCGGACTGGCACTCCAGCAACAGCGGGCCGAAGAGCTATTAGAAGAGGATAAAATCGATCAGCTGGTGCAGCTGGTCGGCGACAAAAAGGCCGTGCGCCAGATGCTGATTTCTCAGCTGGGCCGCAGCTTTCGTCAGGGGAAACATATCCTGCGCGTGCTCTACTATCGCCCGCTGCTCAATCTGCTGCCCGGCACCATGCTGCGTCGTTCAGAAACCCATATCGCCCGGCAAATCTTCAGCGGCCTGACGCGCATAAATGAGGAAAACGGGGAACTGGAAGGCGATTTAGCTCACCACTGGCAGCAGATCTCCCCGCTGCACTGGCGTTTTTATCTGCGCCCGGCCATTCACTTCCACCACGGCCGCGAGCTGAACATGGCGGATATCATCAGCAGCTTTGCGCGGCTGAGCACCCATCCGCTGTTTGCCCACTTTTCATCAGTGACGTCGCCGACGCCCAACGTCATCGACATCTATCTCAGCTCGACCGACAAGTGGCTGCCGTGGCTGCTGGGCAACGTTCACGCCATGATTTTGCCGCAAGAGTGGGCGTCGATGCCGGACTTTGCCCGTCACCCTGTCGGCACCGGCCCCTACGCCGTGGTGCTCAACCAAAACACCCAGCTGCGCATTCGCGCCTTTGACGAGTATTTTGGCTTTCGCGCGCTGATTGATGAAGTCAATATTTGGGTTCTGCCGGAACTCACCGAGGACTTGGTGCATTCCGGCGTCCAGCTGCAAGCCGACGAATCTGGCGACAGCGAGCCGGAAAGCCGCCTCGAGGAAGGCTGTTATTTCCTGCTTTATGACCAGCGTTCGCCAATCGGCAGTGATGAAGCCAGCCGCCTGTGGCTCAGCGAGTTACTCAGCCCGATTGCCCTGCTCAACGCCACCGAGACCATTTACCAGCGCTACTGGGCACCCGCCTTTGGCCTGCTGCCGCGCTGGCACCACCTGCAGACCCACCTTCCGCATCCCAAGCCCGCCCACCTGCGGGAGATAACCCTGACTTACTACAGCGAGCACTCGGAGCATCAGGCAATCAGCAAGGCCATTACGCCTCTGCTGGCGGCGCACGGGGTGAAGCTCAACATTCAGGTGGTGGATTACGCCAGTTGGCACAGAGGGGAAGCGAAAAGCGATGTTTGGCTGGGCAGCGCCAACTTCACCCTGCCCCTTGAGTTTTCGCTGTTTGCTACCCTGCTTGAGCTGCCGTTGATCAACTACTGCATGGATTGCGACCTGAAATCCGACGGCGCAAAGTGGCGCGCCGGACAGTTGAACATGGCGGAGTGGGCGCAAAAGTTGGTGGAGAATAACCATCTGCATCCGCTGTTCCATCACTGGCTGGTGCTACAGGGACAGCGCAGCATGCGCGGGGTGCGCATGAACACCCTCGGCTGGTTCGACTTTAAATCCGCCTGGTTCGCGCCGCCGGACAGTTAATGCTTCTTCCACAAGCCGCGCGAAGTCTCTAGAATGGCAATCGTTCTCAACGGGGTGCCTGAAGTTCATTGTTTTATGAACTCTATTTAAACGCCGCGAGCGAGTGTTCAGCGGGTGAAGTCCAGCGCACAGCCAGCGCAGCGTACTCAAGTACGTGAGCAAGGCGAGCACTGCACGACACCCGATCAACACCCGCGCAGCAAGTTTAAAGGCTGAGATTTGATACCCGTCGAACCTGATCCGGTTAACCCCGGCGGAGGGATTTGAGACTGCACCTGCTTACTCAAAATCCTTTGCCCCTTTTCTTTTATGGAGTGCAAAGTTGAAGAAATTACTGCCTTTCCTGCTGCTGTTGAGCGCCCCGGCCTTCGCCGCCAAGCCTGTCCTCACCGTTTACACCTACGACTCTTTCGCTGCTGACTGGGGCCCCGGCCCGGCGATTAAAAAAGCCTTTGAAGCTGACTGCGGCTGCGAACTGAAATATGTCGCGCTGGAAGATGGCGTCTCGCTGCTCAATCGCTTACGGATGGAAGGCAAAAACAGTCAGGCCGACGTGGTAGTCGGGCTGGATAACAACCTGCTGCAAGCCGCGGAGCAAACCGGCCTGTTCGCCAAAGCCCCGGCTACCGACGCCAAGCTCGATATTCCGGGTGGCTGGAACAACTCAACCTTCGTGCCTTACGATTACGGCTACTTCGCCTTCGTCTATGACAAGAACAAACTGAAGAACCCGCCGAAAAGTCTCGATGAGCTGATCAACAGCCCGCAGAACTGGAAAGTGATTTACGAAGACCCGCGCACCAGCACGCCGGGCCTCGGCCTGCTGCTGTGGATGCAGAAAGTCTATGGCGACAAAGCGCCGCAAGAGTGGCAGAAGCTGGCGAAGAAAACCGTCACCGTCACCAAGGGCTGGAGCGAAGCTTACGGGCTGTTCCTGAAAGGGGAAAGTGATCTGGTGCTGAGCTACACCACCTCTCCGGCTTATCACATCATTGAAGAGAAGAAAGACAACTACGCCGCCGCAAACTTCAGCGAAGGCCACTATATGCAGGTTGAAGTAGCCGGGCAGTTGGCCGCCAGCAAACAGCCGGAACTGGCAACGAAATTCATCAAATTCGTCACCAGCGCGGGCTTCCAGAACGCCATCCCGACCGGCAACTGGATGTACCCGGTGGTCAAATCCGAGCTGCCTGCCGCCTTTGGTCAGCTGACCGTACCGAGCAAATCCCTGCAATACAGCGCGCAAGACGTCGCTGATCACCGCAGTCAATGGATTCAGGCATGGCAAACCGCCGTCAGCCGCTAATCCCCCACTGGCTATGGCCGGGCATGGTCGCCGCCCTGAGTATTTTAGCGGTGGCCGTGCTGGCTCTGGGTTCCCTGTGGCGTCATGCGCCACAGTTAGCTGGCCCCTCGCTGTGGCAAGACGCCTATCTGTGGCATGTCATTCGCTTCACCTTCTGGCAGGCGCTGCTGTCGGCGCTGTTCTCCGTGCTGCCCGCGATTCTGCTGGCGCGCGCCCTGTTCCGCCGCCGCTTTCCCGGCCGCCAAATCCTGCTGCGCCTGTGCGCCATGACCTTAGTGCTGCCGGTGCTGGTGGCGGTGTTCGGCATTCTCAGCGTCTATGGCCGCCAGGGCTGGCTGGCCCAGCTCTGCCAATGGTTGGGCGTGGATTACACCTTCTCGCCCTATGGGCTGAAAGGCATTTTGCTGGCTCACATCTTCTTTAACCTGCCGCTGGCCGCCCGCCTGCTGCTTCAGGCGCTGGAAAACATCGCTACCGAGCAGCGCCAGCTTGCCGCCCAGCTCGGCATGAACGCATGGCAGCAGTTCCGTTTTGTCGAATGGCCCGCGCTGCGCCGCCAGATCCTGCCCGTCGCCGCGCTGATCTTTATGCTGTGCTTCGCCAGCTTTGCTACCGTGCTCTCCTTGGGCGGCGGCCCGCAGGCCACCACCATCGAGCTGGCGATTTATCAGGCCCTGAGTTACGACTATGAACTAACCCGCGCCGCCAGTCTGGCGCTGATTCAGCTGGTGTGCTGTCTCGGGCTGGTGATGCTAAGCCAGCAGCTCAGCCGCGCGCTGCCTGTCGGTCATACCCACGCGCAAAAATGGTATGACCCCAACGACTCGCTGCTGCGCCGGGGCTGCGACGCCCTGCTGATCGCCCTCGCGCTGCTGCTTATTCTCCCTCCGCTGCTGGCGGTAGTGGTTGATGGTGCCAACCGCGCCGTGCTCAGCGTGCTTCAACAACCGGCGCTGTGGCAGGCTCTTTGGACCTCGCTGCGCATCGCGGCGGGCAGCGGATCGCTCTGCGTGATCCTGACCATGATGCTGCTGTGGAGCAACCGCGAGCTGAGACTTCGCCAGCGCAGCGGCTGGGCGCAGGCGCTGGATATCAGCGGCATGCTGATTCTGGCGATGCCCGGCATCGTGCTGGCGACCGGCTTCTTCTTACTGCTCAGCGACACCATCGGTCTGCCGCAATCGCCATGGTCGCTAGTTATCATGACCAACGCGCTAATGGCGGTGCCCTATGCCATGAAGGTGCTGGATAACCCGATGCGTGACGTCGCCGAACGCTACAGCCTGCTCTGTTTGTCTCTGGATATGCGCGGCTGGCGTCGACTGCGCTGGGTGGAATTCAGCGCGCTGAAACGCCCTTTAACCCAGGCGCTGGCCTTCTCTTGCGTGCTTTCCCTCGGGGATTTCGGCGTCATTGCGCTGTTTGGCAATGAGAATTTCCGCACGCTGCCTTTCTACCTTTATCAGCAGATTGGCTCTTATCGCAGTCAGGACGGCGCGGTGACCGCGCTGCTATTGCTGCTGCTATGCTTCTTGCTGTTCACCCTGATTGAACGTTTACCGGGCCGCCATGCTGACGCTAAATAAACTGACTTACCTGTATGAACACCTGCCGATGCGCTTTGATTTACAGATTGAGGCGGGAGAGCGCGTCGCCATTCTGGGGCCAAGTGGCGCGGGGAAAAGCACCCTGCTCAGCCTGACGGCGGGCTTTTTGGCGGCGACCAGCGGGAAGATTCTGCTTAATGATCAAGACCATAGCCAAACGCCACCGGCCAAGCGCCCGGTCTCCATGCTGTTTCAGGAGAACAACCTGTTCTCCCATCTGACCGTGCGCCAGAACATGGGGCTGGGGCTGCATCCGGGGTTGAAACTAAGCGCCGCGCAGCAGCAAGAATTGTTGGAAATCGCCCGGCAGGTGGGGCTTGAGGATTGTCTGGATCGCCAGCCTTCGCAGCTTTCCGGCGGGCAGCGCCAGCGCGTGGCTTTGGCGAGATGCCTGTTACGCAGCCAGCCTATTTTGCTGCTGGATGAGCCATTTTCTGCCCTCGACCCGGCCTTGCGCAGTGAGATGCTCAATTTGCTGGATAAGGTCTGCTCGGAGCGCAGTCTGACGCTGCTGATGGTGTCGCACAATCTGGATGATGCGGTTCGGGTGGCGCAACGCACGCTGCTGATTGTCGACGGCCGCATCTACTATGACGGCCCGACGCAGGATCTGGTGGAAGGCAGTGCAGCAGAAGCCCAGATCTTGGGCATTCCGCTGCGCTGAGAGAGGGTTAACGGGTGATCACTTTCCACAGCAGATGCCCATAAACCGGCATTAAGGGCTGCTTGCTCAACATCACAAAGCAGACCGCTGTGCCGATCACGCCAAGCACGGAGAGCACGCGCACTCGCGCCAAAGGCAGCCAGCGCGCCATAGCGTCGCCGCTGTTTTTATCTGAACGGAACCACCGCCACAGTAACCACGCCGTCAGCCACAACAAGGCGGCAGAGCCCAGCAGCAGCCACTTGAACACCGTGCTGTTATGCCCGGCGGGGATATCAATCGCCACGCCCGCCAAAATGCCCGGCAGGAAGTAGACCGGCGGCCAGGTGATGCAGCCGACGATATTCGGCGGCGCAAATTTATACGGCGGCAGGCTGAGCATACCGGCGACCATCGGCACCAGTGGGCGAGTCGGCCCAATAAAGCGGCCAATAATGACCGTCGCGAAGCTGTGCCGGTCGAGCGCGCTGCCGGTTTTGTCGAGCAGTGCCTGATAGCGTTGCAGGAACTTCCAGTTATGCAGCGGCCCCTTGAAGCGACGGCCGATGAAATAGGAGGCCCAGTCGCCCACGAAACAGCCCAGCCCTGCGGCCAGCCAGGCTTCGTACAGGCCAACCTGTCCACTGCCAATCAGGGTGCCCAGAGTGGCCATCATGACGGTGCCGGGAAGGATCAACCCGACCAGCGCCAGCGATTCAAAAAACGCCACCACCGCAACGATAATCAGTGCAATTCCCACCGACTGCGCGACGAGATGCTGTAAATAGGCTTCCATAAAATCCCAGTGTTATGTGCGTCTTGCATGGCCAAATCAATGGCTGACTATCCCTGCAATATCAGGTAAATGACTGAATACTTTATAAATGAAAAACATTCACAAAATGCATTTCAGTCCAGTAATTCATAAGTGTAGCTTTATAAAACATTACGCGGCTGAATTGTCAGCGCAGGGCGAAAGTGAGTCAACCGGCGAATTGTATGCATATTTGCCTAAATGCGCCTTAAACCCGCGCCGATGGACAAGAACTGTATAAATAACCATACTATATTGCTCTACCCTGCTTTTTTACTCGACCCAATGAGGCGCTTATCAACGCACCCACTTCGCACGCTTCGACGCTCACCTCGCCACGTCAGGGGTTTGTGTTAACCCGACACTGGCGCGACACCCCGCGCGGCACGGAGGTGGAGCTATGGCTAGCGACCGACAGCGGCCCCCAGCGCGTGCGTTTGCCTTTGCAGGAGTCGGTGGCTTTTCTGCCGGTCGAGCAACAAGAGCAGGCCGAACGACTACTGGTCGGTGAGAAAGGCTACAGCTTGCGCGAGCTGCCTTTGCAGGATTTCCAATCTCGCCCGGTCCTTGGGCTGTATTGCACTCAGCACCGCCAGCTAATGCGGCTGGAAAAACTGCTTAAAGAAGGGGGAGTCACCCTGTTCGAAGCAGATATTCGCCCGCCCGAGCGCTATTTAATGGAGCGCTTCATCACCGCGCCGGTGTGGTTCAGCGGCCAGCAGAGTGGCGACAATCTGCTGGTTGAAACCCGCATAAAGCCCGCCGAAGCCTATCGTCCGCCGCTAAAGCTCTGCTCGCTGGACATTGAAACCAGCGGCAACGGCGAGCTTTACTGTATCGGCCTTGAGGGCTGCGGCCAGCGCCACGTCTACATGCTCGGGCCGCCGAACGGTGACCCAGACACTCCGCGCGACTTCATTCTGGAGTATGTCGACAGCCGCCCGAAGCTGCTGGAAAAACTCAATGAGTGGCTGGCGGCCTACGACCCTGACGTCATTATCGGCTGGAATGTGGTGCAGTTTGACCTGCGCGTGTTGCAAAGACACGCCGAGCGCTACCATATTCCACTGCGTTTTGGCCGCGACGGCAGCGACCTAGAATGGCGCGAGCACGGCTTCAAACAGGGGCATTTCTTTGCTGCGGCCGCCGGGCGTTTGATCATTGACGGCATTGAAGCACTGAAATCGGCTTTCTGGAACTTCTCTTCGTTCAGTTTGGAAAACGTCTCGCAAACTTTGCTTGGCGAAGGGAAAGCCAGTGACAGCCCTTACCAGCGGCTGGCCGAGATTGAACAGCGTTTTCGCGAAAATAAGCCCGCGCTGGCCCACTACAACCTGAAAGACTGCGAGCTGGTGACGCGCATTTTTGCCAAAACCGAGCTGATGCCCTTCCTGCTCGAGCGCGCCTCAGTGACCGGGCTGGCGGTCGATCGCCACGGCGGCTCGGTCGCCGCTTTTACCCACCTTTATTTACCGCGCATGCATCGCATCGGCTATGTCGCGCCGAATATGGGCGAGCGCGAAGGGGAAATGAGCCCCGGCGGCTTTGTCATGGACTCCCGCCCTGGCCTGTATGACTCCGTGCTGGTGCTCGACTACAAAAGCCTTTACCCGTCGATTATCCGCACCTTCCTGATTGACCCCGTCGGGCTGGTCGCGGGCTTGCAGCAGCCCGACGAGCAACACGCCGTGCCGGGCTATCGCGGTGCGTACTTCTCCCGCGAGAAGCACTGCCTGCCGGAGATCGTGCGGCAAATCTGGCAAGGGCGCGAAACCGCCAAGCAGCAAAATAACAAGCCGCTGTCGCAGGCGTTGAAAATCATCATGAACGCCTTTTATGGCGTGCTGGGTTCCAGCGGCTGTCGCTTCTTCGACCCAAGGCTGGCGTCATCCATCACTCTGCGCGGCCACGACATCATGCGCCAGACTCGCGAACTGATTGAAGCTGAAGGCTTTCAGGTGATTTATGGCGATACCGATTCCACTTTTGTCTGGCTAAATAAAGCCCACTCTGAAGAGGAGGCCGGTGCCATTGGCCGCCGCCTGGTTGAGCAGGTGAATGCCTGGTGGAAGGCCCATCTTCAGCAAGAATATGGGCTGGAAAGCGCGCTGGAGCTAGAGTTTGAAACCCACTTCAAACGCTTCTTGATGCCGACCATTCGCGGCTCCGACCAGGGCAGTAAAAAGCGCTATGCCGGATTAACCCAAGGGCCGGACGGCGAACACATCATCTATAAAGGTTTGGAAACGGTACGCACCGACTGGACGCCGCTGGCGCAAGATTTCCAGCAGGCGCTGTATCAGCGTATTTTCCATAATCAGCCCTATCAGGACTATGTGCGGGATTACGTGGCAAGCACGCTGGCGGGCGAGTTCGACAGCCGGCTGGTTTATCGCAAACGCCTGCGCCGCAAACTCAGCGACTACGAGCGCAATGTGCCGCCGCACGTCCGTGCTGCAAGGCTGGCCGACGAGTATAATTTGGCCCAAGGCCGCGCACAGCAGTATCAAAACGGCGGCTGGATAAGCTATGTCATGACCACTTCCGGGCCGGAGCCGCTGGAGAATCTGCATTCGCCGATTGATTACGACCACTATATTGAGCGCCAGCTCGAGCCGGTGGCCGACGGCATTCTGCCCTTCCTGCATGATGACTTTGCTACACTTATCACTGGCCAGATGGGTTTGTTTTAAATCAGGCGCGCGGGTCTGTTTAGTAAAGATGTATCGTGACGTAAGGGCCGCCTTCTATTACCATAGCGCCCTTTCCCGAATCTGAACCACCCCCATAAAATTAACCATTCCGCGCCACTGGCGAGGAAAGCAAGCTATTACTAAAAATCAGGGCGCAGTAAAGCCGTTCATAACAGACAGACACAGAGAGAGATTATGCCGTTTACATTGGGTCAACGCTGGATAAGCGACACGGAAAGCGAATTAGGATTAGGGACCGTCGTCGCGATTGATACGCGCATGGTAACCCTGCTTTTCCCCGCCACTGGTGAAAACCGACTGTATGCTCGTAATGATTCCCCAATCACCCGCGTGATGTTTAACACCGGGGACACCATCAGTAGCCATGAAGGATGGCAGCTACTGGTTGAAGAAGTGGTTGAAGATAAAGGGCTGCTGACCTACATCGGTACGCGTACCGACACGGAAGAGACGGGCGTCGCGATGCGCGAAGTGCTGCTCGACAGCAAGCTGACCTTCAGTAAGCCTCAAGACCGACTGTTCGCTGGTCAAATCGACCGCATGGACCGTTTCGCCCTGCGCTTCCGCGCCCGTAAATACCAGCGCGAACAGTTTCGTCTGGAGTTCGGCGGCCTGCGCGGTATGCGTGCCAGCCTGATCCCGCACCAGTTGCACATTGCTTATGAAGTGGGCCAGCGCCACGCTCCGCGCGTGCTGTTAGCCGACGAAGTGGGTCTGGGTAAAACTATCGAAGCCGGGATGATTATCCACCAGCAATTACTTTCTGGTCGCGCTGAACGCGTGCTGATCGTGGTGCCGGAAACCCTGCAACACCAGTGGCTGGTCGAGATGCTGCGCCGCTTCAACCTGCGCTTCTCGCTGTTTGATGACGATCGCTACGCCGAGTCGGTCCATGAAGCCACTAACCCGTTTGAAACCGAGCAGTTGGTTATCTGTTCGCTGGACTTCGTGCGCCGCAATAAGTCTCGCCTGGAGCAGTTGTCCGAAGCAGAGTGGGACATGCTGGTAGTCGACGAAGCGCACCACTTGGTGTGGAGCGAAGACGCGCCGAGCCGCGAATATCAGGTTATCGAGCAGCTTTCTCAGCAGATCCCAAGCGTGCTGTTGCTTACCGCAACCCCCGAGCAACTGGGCCAGCAGAGCCACTTTGCCCGCCTGCGCCTGCTCGACCCGGATCGTTTCCACGATTACGAAGAATTCATTGAAGAGCAGCAGCAGTATCAGCCGGTGGCTGACGCCGTGACCCTGCTGCTCAACCAAGAGCAATTAACGCCGGAAGCACTGGCGCTGCTGGGCGAACGCGTGGGCAATGCCGACGTCGACACCCTGCTGGCCGCCGCCAACGCCGGTGATGAAGCCGCCGCCAAGAAGCTAGTCGCGATGCTGATGGACCGCCACGGCACCAGCCGCGTGCTGTTCCGTAACACCCGTAATGGCGTGAAAGGCTTCCCCGAGCGCCACCTGCACGCGGTGAAACTCCCTCTGCCAACGCAGTACCAGACGGCGATTAAGGTGTCCGGCATCATGGGCGCCAAGAAAACGGTAGAAGCGCGCGCTTACGACATGCTCTACCCGGAGCAGATTTATCAGGAGTTCGAAGGCGACAACGCCACCTGGTGGAACTTCGACCCGCGCGTGGAGTGGCTGTTGGGCTACCTGACGGCCAACCGTGACGAAAAAGTGCTGGTGATCTGCGCCAAAGCCGCCACCGCGCTGCAACTGGAGCAGGTGCTGCGCGAGCGAGAAGCCATTCGCGCCGCCGTGTTCCACGAAGGTTTGTCGATTATTGAGCGTGACCGCGCGGCGGCCTACTTCGCTTCTCAGGAAGATGGCGCGCAGGTGCTGCTCTGTTCTGAAATCGGCTCCGAAGGGCGTAACTTCCAGTTCGCCAGCAAAATGGTGATGTTCGATCTGCCCTTTAACCCGGACCTGCTGGAGCAGCGTATTGGCCGTCTGGACCGTATCGGTCAGCAGAATAACATCGACATCATGGTGCCTTACCTCGAGCAGACCGCGCAGTCGGTGCTGGTGCGTTGGTTCCATGAAGGTCTGGACGCTTTCGAGCACACCTGCCCGACCGGCCGCACCATTTACGACAGCGCCTATGAGCAGCTGATTGCTTTCCTGGCGACGCCAAACGAGCAAGAAGGGTTGAACGAGTTTATTGCTGAATGCCGCAGTAAGCACGACGCCCTGAAGCTGGCGCTGGAAAACGGCCGCGACCGCCTGCTGGAGATGCACTCCAACGGCGGCGAACCGGCGCAGCAGCTGGCAAAAGAGATCGGCGAGCAGGATAACGACGTCAATCTGGTGAACTTCGCGCTGAACCTGTTCGACATCGTGGGGATCAATCAGGAAGACCGCAGCGATAACCTGATCGTGCTGACGCCGTCGGATCACATGCTGGTGCCGGACTTCCCTGGCCTGCCGGAAGATGGCTGCACCGTGACCTTCGACCGTGAGCAGGCGCTGTCCCGCGAAGACACGCAGTTCATCAGTTGGGAACATCCGATCATTCGCAATGGTCTGGATCTTATCCTGTCAGGCGATACCGGCAGCTGCGCGGTGTCTATCCTGAAGAATAAGGCGCTGCCGGTCGGCACGCTGCTGGCCGAGCTGGTGTATGTGGTGGAGTGTCAGGCACCGAAGCACCTGCAATTAACCCGCTTCTTGCCACCGACGCCGGTTCGCATGTTGATGGACCGTAAAGGCACCAATCTGGCGGCTCAGGTTGAATTCGAAAGCTTCAACCGCCAGTTAAATGCCATTAACCGTCACAACTCCAGCAAGCTGGTCAACGCGGTACAGGCTGATGTCCACGCCATGCTGCAACAGGCTGAGCCGCAGATTGCCGAAGAAGCCCGCACGCTGATTGAAGCCGCCAAGGTCGAAGCCGACGTGCAGCTGAACCAAGAGCTGGCGCGCCTGAAGTCGCTGAAAGAGGTTAACCCAAACATTCGTGATGACGAGCTGGAAGCGATAGAATCGAACCGCCAACAGGTTCTGGCTAACCTGAACGATGCCAGCTGGCGTCTGGATGCAATCCGCTTGGTGGTGGTTAGCCACCAGTAATGCCAGCCAAGAGGCAGGTGCCCCCTGCCTCTTCCCTTTTCATGACAGTAGATAATTGAAACCGCGATGAGTGAAAATCAATCCACATCCTACATCCCTTCCAATACCAAGCCGCTGGAGGATTACCACCCGCCGAAGGATCCTTGGTTACAGGTGATTTTTCAGGATAAGCACATCATGGTGGTCAATAAGCCAAGCGGCCTGCTGTCCGTTCCCGGCAAGCTGGCTGAGCATCACGACAGCCTGATGACCCGCATTCAGCAAGAGTTTCCCGAAGCCGAGTCGGTGCATCGCCTGGATATGTCCACCAGCGGCGTGATTGTGGTGGCGTTAACCAAGGAAGCCGAGCGCGAGCTGAAACGCCAGTTCCGCGAGCGCGAGACCAAAAAAGTCTATATCGCCCGCGTCTGGGGCCGGGTGGAAGAGGATTACGGCATTATCGATTTGCCGCTGATTTGTGATTACCCGAATCGCCCGAAACAGAAGGTGTGTCACGAAACCGGAAAAAAAGCCCTCACCCAGTATGAAGTGATGTCCTGGGACGATGACGGCACCACGCGCGTTAAGCTACGCCCGATCACCGGCCGCTCGCACCAGTTGCGCGTTCACCTGCTGGCTATTGGTCATCCGATCCTTGGCGATAAGTTCTATGCGCCGCCCGAGGCAATGGCCGTGGTCAATCGCCTGCAGCTGCACGCGCAGGAGTTGTCGTTTTACCATCCGATCACCGATACGCCGCTGGTCTTCAACTGCGAGCCGGATTTCTAATAAGATGAAGAACACATTACTCAGAAACAGAATAAGTAATGTGTGATTCTGTATTTTATATTTAACTAATTAATCATTCTACTCCCATAATAAACAACCCCGTGTTTGGGGATGTAAATCAATATATTCTCTCTAAGTAACCGGTAATAGAATCTGGATTATCTCTATATTAATTAGATAGTTTCAAATTAAACATTGACCGGAATTATAATTATTTAGGGAAATATGAATATGACATGGAAACCAAAGTTACTAAGTAGCTTAATTGCCTTGGCTCTTTTTGATGTTGACGCGGCCGTCATGCGAGAAGATGTCTCGGTACAGGATTACCGCGATTTTGCTGAAAATCTTGGCAAGTACAGTCCAGGGAAGGAAGGCGTTGAAGTTTTAAAGAAGGATGGCACGCCGGCGGGAAAGCTAAACTTCCCTATTCCCGATTTTAGCGCCATTGATAGTAATGGGATAGCCACACTGACGCACCCTTCTTATATTGCCAGCGTGGCGCATAATGGGGGATATCAAAGTGTTAATTTCGGTAATAAGGCCAAGTACAATACTGAGTATCAGATAATTAACCGCAACGATGACCCGGCATATAAAACAAATAATAAGGATTTTCATCTTCCACGTCTTAATAAAGTAGTTACCGAAACTGCACCGATGCCAATTGCCGACCCTAACGATGTTAAAAACGACAGCGAGCGATACCAATATTTCGCACGAGCGGGTACGGGTACTCAATATCAAATCGACCCGGTGACAAAAGAGAAAAAATGGCTTTCAGGAGCTTATAGCTGGAAAACCGGCGGCACCATAACCAATCCGACTTTCCAAAATGGTCATTTAACGTGGAAAAACTATGGTCCAAACGATCCTCGGGTCGAACCTTTTAGTAGTGGTATTCAGCCTGGGGACAGCGGAAGCCCGCTCTATGTCTACGATAATAAAGAAAAAATCTGGAAGTTAATCGGTGTGTCGCCTTGGGTAGGTGGCAATGGCCCCTATAACTTAGAAAGTTACACACTCTATATGCAGCAATCATTCATGAACAGTGTACTTGCCAAAAATACAGATCCAGATGTCACTGACAGTACTGGCATGGGTGATATCCACTGGACTAAGGCAAGCATCAGTCAAGGCAATAATAGTTGGCAATGGCATGGCGTCGACGCGATCCTGCCCTATCTGGCTAGCAATGCTCAACTTGATGCCAGTAAAGACCTGAGATTTGCAGGGGATGGAGGCCGGATCGTTCTGGAAGACTCTATCAACCATGGCGCAGCAAAATTAAGGTTCTCCAACAACTACCAAGTCGACTCTGCTCCAGGAAAAAATAGTACCTGGGTCGGCGGGGGGATTGAAATCGACGCTGAAAAAACGGTCGATTGGCGAGTCAATGGCCTACTAGGCGATAACCTGCATAAAATTGGTAAAGGCACCCTGCACGTTAATGGTATTGGAAATAACGAGGGTGGGTTAAACGTCGGCGATGGCTTGGTTATTCTGAACCAGCGGGTAAATGCTCGGGGGCAGCAGCAGGCTTTTTCCAGTGTGACGCTAGTCAGTGGCCGCCCGACTGTGCGTATTGAAGGCCAGAATCAAATTGAAAGCAACAGAATCAATTTCGGTTATCGCGGCGGCACACTGGATGTTAACGGGCATGACTTTGCCTTTAAAACCATTAATCATAATGATAATGGCGCTAAAATCCTTAACAGTCATCCAAACAAGCTCAGCACTCTGCGTTTTAACAATTTGAATAATCAGAGGTTTATCGGTCACCTCGGTAGTGAAGAAACACGCTTTAATCTAGATATCGACTATTCACCTGAGTCAGCTCTCCATAGCTGGGAACTTGCGGGCGGCGCAGAGCTAAATAAATTATCTGTCAATCGAGGCACCTTTATTCTGAGTGGCAGACCGACACCCCATGCCGGAGGTGTGGTAGTCGATAATGACTGGATCGATGAAACCTACAGCTTTAACAACATCGATGTGGCAAGTTTTTCAACGCTTCGGGTGAGTGAACATGCGTCATTAACTGCGAAGGTAAAACTTAATGAACGCGCCCGCATGGTGCTTAACAGCAAATCACACCTGAAAGGCGAAGTGGATTTAACATCAGGTAGTTTGATTAGTGTTGACCAAAAAGTTGAGAGCACAACCAGTACTGACGGCGGGAATGATGTAGTTATTGATGCTGAAATCCGCGGTGATGGGAAACTGGTGAAAGGCGGGCCAGGCACCCTGTATTTCAACAGCTTTAGTCCCTTTACTGGCTCCACGGACATCAACGGCGGTTCGCTCGTACTCAATGGTTCGCTGCACTCTACTTTGACGATGGGAGATAACACCCAACTCTACGGTAGTGGCACCTTATTCTCTGACCTTATCTTTAAAGACAATGTGCGATGGGCACCTAGCAGGACGGCCACGAGTGATGGTTATAACTTCAACCCTGCGGTGCAGAGAATTAACGGCAATCTCACTACAGGCAATAATACGCTTCTCAGCCTACGTACCCATTTAGATAGACAGTCTGCACAAACCGACAAACTGCTGATAAAAGGCGATGTGATCACCAAAGAGCCTATTTCAGTGCGAATTTCGCTATCGGGAAACGGGCTGCTGACTGACTTTCATAATCTGGGTCATGCGGATAATGATGAAGGCTTGTCGCTTATCCAGGTAGCTGGCCAGGCATCGAAAAACAGCTTTAAACTGGCTCAAGGCTATGTCGCACGCGGAGCCTATGCCTATGGTCTATACGCGTTTGCACCTGGGAAGAGTTCAGCAAAGCAACGTGAAGTTGAAGGTTTCGGTAACCAGTATTGGGATTATCGTCTGCAAAACACCCTGCTGAGCGAAGGAGAAAATGCGATCCCTCAGAACGAGGCTTATTGGGATGAGAGGCCTGCGCCGGAACCAAGTAACGGTTTGATTGAGGAACTAGCTCTAAAATCTGGCAACGATGGCAGCAGGCTAGCAAAACAAAATTCATCAAAAGCCTCTCGGAAAGCCGTGACGCCGCAGATCCCATCATATCTTTCACTGTCATCTGCCATTTTGAACTACAGTTCGCGGCTGAATGAAACCTTCCGCAATCAGGTTCTGGCGACTCAAGATACTAAGCTGAACATTTTCTTCCAGTATCTTAACGGAGAAGACAAATATCATTCTTCGCTAGGCTTTATGAATTATGGCTACGACTATACGCAGAAACAGAGTGGTTGGCTGCTGGGTGGAAAAGCCCTGCACTTAGCAAATGATACTCACTCGTTGGACATTAATCTCGGTCTCTCCAACACCCAGCTTGATGTCACACCGCAGGCTGCTGACGGAAATAGCAAAATCCAGTACACAGCTTGGGGTATCTCATCTTTGGCTTCTTATGAACACAACAGTGGCATCACGGTTGACCTCAGTGCTGATATTGCGAAGTACGACGGTAATGTTTCTACCGATCTACGCGGTGGTGACGTAGCTGATATTCATGCAAAATCAATCGGCGCTACGCTGGATGTAGGTCGTAAATTTAAGCTTGGTAATCATCAGCTCACTCCTCTGGTCGGCGTGGGTATCCAGCATCTGCAAATCGATGATGTGACTGACGTCGATAACACTAAGGTGGATTATAACGACATAAATCGCCCTACCATTCGCACTGGGCTACGTTATCGTTACAACTGGGATACCTCAAAAACCGGAAAATGGGCGTTGATAGCTAATACCACCTTTATTAAGGATCTCAGTAGTGATGCAACGCTGGATATCGGCAGTACCTTCAATAGTCGCACTAATAGCTTCATCAGCGGCTCAACCGGTAGCTCTGGGATGATCGATGTGGGGATTATTAATAATCCTGTCGCCAACATCTCACTGAATGCCGGTGTGCAGTATCAGCGCAGATTGGATAACGAAGGTGTGAATTACTGGCAAGGGGTTGCGGGGGTTAAGATTAGCTTCTAATAATTAGAAAGCTGGGAAGTAAAAAAGGCACCTTTTTAGGTGCCTTTTGCATGGATGCTTATTTAAAACCTTTCTCGCGTTTAATCAGGTCATAAGCCGCCTGAATCGCCTGCGCCTTCTCTTTCGCCATCTCCATCATTTCCGGCGGCAGGCCTTTCGCCACCAGCTTGTCGGGATGATGTTCGCTCATCAGCTTGCGATAGGCGCGCTTAATGACGGCGCTATCGTCTGACGGACTGACACCCAGCACTTTACAAGCATCGGCCAGCGTCGGCCCTTGCGGAGCCTGCCGGAATCCGCCCTGTGAGTAATGCCCCTGCTGCCCGCCAAATTGCTGACCGCCCTCCATCATGCTGAGGAACTGGTCGAACTGCTGGCGGGAGATGCCTAACTCTTCGGCGATGACGTACAGCACCTGCCGTTCATTAGGATGCAGCGAGCCATCGGCAAAGGCGGCCTGGATCTGAATTTCCAGAAAAGTCCGGATTAGGTCGAAACGCCCAAAACAGACGCTGCGCAGTTCGCGCATCTTCTCACGCAGTGGATAACTCGACTCTTTACCACTCTGGAATGCGCGCTGTGCCGCATTTCGGTTCTCGCCGTGCAGCTGCATTCTGTCCATATAAAGGCTGGCAATCTGAATATCAGCCTCGGTAACACGCCCCTTTGATTTCGTTAAATGCCCCATCACCTCAAAGGTGGTGCGGAAAAATAGTGTTTGTCTTGTCTGTTGATCGGCAAAATAGCCGCGGCTTTTAGCCGAGCGCGCCTTGTCGAACATATGCCCAATCAACAGTCCTATAACGATTCCCCAGAATCCCACGCCGGACATTAAACCCAGCACAAGCCCGAGCAGCTTTCCCCAATACTGCATATACTCCTCAATTCACCATGGCGTCGTCGAAAAATTGCTTTATCATAACTGGCATTTATCGTTGTGCCTAACGGCGACGACGTTTACCGGTTGGATTTAACACTAGCGCAACGATGATGAGTAATATAGTCTCTGACCGTTTGCCGGCATGATGCCTCTGATGACGGAACACCATTTTACGTATGAAAAACAGACGTCTGAAAACACGCTTCCCCACGCTGCTGGCCACCACTATTTGGACGGCCCTGTACAGCCATGGCGCTTTAGCTGATCTCGCTGCGCAGTGTATGCTCGGCGTGCCTACTTATGATAAACCTCTGGTAACCGGTGATCCGAATAAGCTTCCTGTTAATATTCAGGCGGATCAGGCCACCGGCAACTATCCCGACAACGCGCTGTTTAGCGGTAGCGTTAATGTCGAGCAGGGTAACAGCTCTCTTACTGCCGATCAGGTGCAGCTTAACCAGGTGACAACCCCTGGCGAAGCCACGCCACTTCGCACCGTGACCGCTACCGGTGACGTAAGATATAGCGATCCGCAGATCAAACTGAACGGCCCTAAAGGTTTCTCGAATCTGACCACCAAAGATACCGATCTGGAAAAAGGTGACTACCAGATGGTAGGCCGCCAAGGTCGCGGTACGGCAGATAAGATGAAGCAGCGTGACAGCAACCGCTACACCATCTTGGATAATGGTACCTTTACTTCCTGTCTGCCCGGCGATAACAGCTGGAGCGTGGTGGGTTCGACCATCATTGAAGATCGTCAGGAAGAAGTGGCTGAAATCTGGAATGCGCGCTTCCATATTGGCCCGGTGCCGGTGTTCTACAGTCCCTATATGCAGTTGCCTATCGGCGACCGCCGCCGTTCTGGTTTCTTAATCCCGAACGCCAACTACAGCAACACCAACGGCTTCGGCGTTACTATTCCTTATTACTGGAATATCGCGCCTAACTACGACGCCACTATCACCCCGAACTACATGAGCAACCGTGGTCTGCAATTGCAGAACGAGTTCCGTTATTTGACCGGCCTCGGCGCGGGTATGATGGAGTTCGATTATTTGGGCAATGACAAAAAAATTGACGACGATTATGTGAAGAGTCAGGCGCGTACCAGCGATAAAACCAAGCGCTGGATGTACTACTGGGCGCACTCAGGCGTCGTTGATCAAGTCTGGCGTTTCAACGTTGACTATACCAAGGTCAGCGATCCGTACTACTTCACCGACTTTGACTCCAAGTATGGCTCAACCACCGACGGCTATGCGGCGCAGAAATTCAGCGTCGGCTATGCCAATCAGAATTGGGATGCGACCTTAGCCAGTAAGCAGTTCCAAATCTTTAACGGCGCAGGTAACACCAACGCATACCGCGCAATGCCGCAGTTTGACGTCAACTACTACAAAAACGATCTCGGTCCGTTTGACCTTCATGTTTACGGCCAGGCCGCCAAGTTCACCAGCGTGAACCCGGATAACCCGGAAGCCACGCGACTGCACTTAGAGCCAACATTAAGCCTACCGCTGAGTAACAGGCTGGGTAGCCTGGATAATGAAGTCAAATTAATGACGACCCATTATCAGCAGGATATTCCTGACTCGTTCTTTGCTGCCAACCCTAACTCTAAGCTGCAAAGCTCGGTGAACCGTACGCTGCCTGAGTTTAAATCTGACGGCAAGATGGTGTTTGAACGCACTATGGATTGGAACGCGGGCTATACCCAAACCCTCGAACCACGCGCCCAGTATCTTTATATTCCTTACCGCGACCAGAGTGGGATCAACACCTATGACTCCACGCTGCTACAGTCCGACTACACCGGCCTGTTCCGCGATAAGAGTTACAGTGGCCTTGACCGCATTGCTTCAGCTAACCAAGTGGCGAGTGGTTTAACCACCCGTATTTACGATGATGGTTTGGTTGAACGCTTTAACGCGTCATTGGGGCAGATTTACTACTTCACCCCTCCGCGCACTGGCGATCAGAACAGCGTTCTGGACAAGAATGATGATACTGGCAGCCTGGTGTGGGCGGGTGACACTTACTATAAAATCAACGACTTCTGGGGTGTTCGCGGCGGTGCGCAGTATGACACACGCCTTGATGCCTTAGCGCTGGGTGATGCGGTGCTTGAATACCGTGCTGACTCGGACAAAATGGTTCAGTTGAGCTACCGTTATGCCAGCCCAGAGTATATTCAGGCTACGCTGCCAAACGTGCAAAACCCGGGTTATCAGCAAGGCATTTCGCAAGTGGGCGGCATCGCCAGCTGGCCAATCGCCGATCGCTGGGCCATCGTGGGTGCCTATTATTACGACACCAAAGCACAGCAACCGGCTGATCAATTGCTCGGTCTGCAATACAATACCTGCTGTTGGGCAGTTGGCTTTGGCTACGAGCGTAAAATCACCACCTTTGATACCGTCAACGCAGAAAGTAAGTATGACAACAGGATTTCACTCACTCTGGAACTTCGTGGCCTGAGTAATAGTCATACCCTCGGAACCGCAGAAATGCTGGGCCGCGGTATATTGCCTTACCAACGTGCATTCTAAGACCGACGACATGTTGAACTCAGTGAACTTGCATCCGCAATTGCGGATTAAACAAATGGAAAATGTATGAAGAACTGGAGAACACTTCTCCTCGGCGTAACGCTTTGTGCCAGCACCGCGTTTGCAGCCCCTCAAGAGGTTGATAAAGTGGCCGCCGTGGTGGATAACGGTGTGGTCCTGGACAGTGACGTCAACAGCCTGATGCAATCTGTTAAACAGCAGGCTAAAGAAGCAAATCAGCAATTACCTGATGATGCGACACTGCGTCACCAGATCCTTGATCGTCTGATCATGGACAAGATCCAGTTACAGATGGCCGATAAAATGGGCATCAAACTGACTGATGATGACGTTGATAAAGCCATCGCCGGTATTGCCGCACAGAACAAACTGACGGTTGACCAACTGCGTAGCCGCCTGGCCTACGACGGTCTGAACTACAGCACTTACCGTGCCCAGATCCGCAAAGAGATGATGATCAGCGAAGTGCGTAACAGCGAAGTTCGCCGTCGCGTTACCGTTCTGCCGCAGGAAGTGGATGCACTGGCCAAACAGGTTGGCGCGCAAAACGGCGGCGACGCTGAGTTCAACCTGAGCCACATTTTGCTCCCCCTGCCGGAAAACCCAACGCAGGATCAGGTCGATACGGCTGAAGCTTTAGCCAAGAAACTGGTAGCTGAACTGAACAACGGTGGCGACTTCGGCAAAATGGCGATCGCCTACTCTGCTGACTCCCAGGCGCTGAAAGGCGGCAACATGGGTTGGGGCAAATTGCAGGAGCTGCCAACGCTGTTTGCTCAGGCACTGAGCACCGCGCAGAAAGGCCAAATCATCGGCCCAATCCGTTCCGGCGTCGGCTTCCATATCCTGAAAGTTAACGATATCCGTGGCGACAACAAAACCGTTTCTATTACCGAAGTTCACGCACGTCACATCTTGCTGAAGCCGTCGGTGGTCATGACTGACGATCAGGCTCGCGCGAAGCTTGAGCAGGTCGCGGCGGATATTCGCAGCGGTAAAGCCAAGTTTGCTGATGAAGCGAAGCAGCTTTCTCAGGACCCAGGTTCAGCGAATCAGGGCGGCGACTTAGGCTGGGCATCTCCTGACATGTACGATCCGGCGTTCCGTGACGCCCTGATGAACCTGAAAAAAGGCGAACTCAGCGCACCGGTTCACTCCTCATTCGGCTGGCACTTGATTCAGTTACTCGATACCCGTCAGGTGGATAAAACCGACGCAGCGCAGAAAGAGCGCGCGTATCGCATGCTGTTCAACCGTAAATTCTCTGAAGAAGCTCAGACCTGGATGCAGGAACAACGTGCCAATGCGTACGTGAAGATTCTGGACGGTAATGGACAATAATTCTTTAGCGACAAAAAGTTTGGTCATCACCCCCGGCGAGCCAGCCGGGGTTGGGCCGGATCTGGTACTTGCTCTGGCTCAACAGGCGTGGCCTGTTGAGTTAGTGGTTTGTGCCGATCCGGCTTTGTTACTTGAGCGCGCCCAGATTTTGGGATTGAAAATCGAGTTACGTGATTACCAGCCGGGCGCGGCGCCTCAGCCTCAAGCCGCGGGCACGCTGACCGTTTTGCCGGTGAAAACCGCGGTTCCGGTGATCGCCGGTCAGCTTAACGTAGCTAATGCAGGTTACGTGGTGGAAACGCTGGCTCGCGCCTGTGACGGCGCTATCAACGGCGAATTCGCCGGCTTAGTGACCGGTCCGGTGCAGAAAAGCATTATCAATGATGCCGGAATTCCGTTTATCGGCCATACCGAGTTCTTCGCCGATCGCAGCCAATGCAATCGCGTGGTGATGATGTTGGCGACGGAAGAGTTGCGCGTTGCTCTGGCGACGACGCATCTGCCGCTGATGGACGTCCCCGCAGCGATCACTCGTCAAAGCTTGCATGAAGTGATCACCATTTTGCATCATGACTTGCAGACCAAATTTGGTATTGTCGATCCGCAAATTTATGTCTGTGGTCTGAACCCGCACGCGGGGGAAGGCGGTCACATGGGGCATGAAGAGATTGATACCATCATTCCTGCGCTGAATGAACTGCGCGAAAAGGGAATGAGTCTGATTGGTCCGCTGCCAGCAGATACGCTGTTCCAGCCGAAATATCTGCAACACGCCGACGCGGTGTTATCGATGTATCACGATCAGGGCCTTCCGGTGCTAAAATACCAAGGATTCGGTCGCGCAGTGAATATCACACTCGGCCTGCCCTTTATCCGGACCTCCGTTGATCACGGTACCGCACTTGAACTGGCCGCCACCGGCACTGCCGATGCAGGCAGCTTCAAGACTGCAATAAATCTCGCCATTCGCATGGCAACCAATTCTGCTGTTCTATAAAGAAAAGTAAAACAACTACAATGAATAATCGTGTACACCAAGGCCACTTTGCTCGTAAACGTTTCGGGCAAAACTTTTTAACCGATCAGTTTGTTATCGACAGCATTGTATCGGCTATCCATCCATTGCCCGATCAGGCCGTTGTCGAAATCGGTCCCGGCCTGGCTGCTTTAACAGAGCCGGTTGCCTCGCGCCTTAATAGTATGACCGTGGTCGAGCTTGACCGCGATTTGGCCGCCCGTCTGGAGACCAATCCGAAAATGGCCGGCAAGCTGCGTGTGATCCAGTCTGACGCCATGAAAGTCGACTTCGGCGAGCTGTCGAAAGAGCTGGGCCAGCCGCTGCGCGTGTTCGGCAACTTGCCGTATAACATCTCCACGCCGCTGATGTTCCACCTGTTCCTATATACTAATGCTATTCGCGACATGCACTTTATGTTGCAAAAAGAAGTGGTTAACCGTCTGGTTGCCGGGCCGAACAGCAAAGCTTACGGCCGCCTGAGCGTGATGGCGCAGTACTACTGCCATATTATTCCCGTGCTGGAAGTTCCGCCGGAATCCTTCACGCCAGCGCCAAAAGTGGAATCTGCGGTGGTGCGTTTAATTCCGCACGCTGAAATCCCTTATCCGGTTGACGACATCCGTATTCTGAGTCGTTTGACCACCGATGCCTTTAACCAGCGTCGCAAAACCGTGCGTAACAGCCTCGGCCATTTATTCACCGTTGAAGAGATGGTAGAACTGGGTCTGGATTTACAGATGCGCGCAGAGAATATTTCTGTTGAGATGTACTGCAAACTGGCTAATCGCTTATCTACCCGGCCAAAAAACGGCCAGCCGCAGCCAGAACAATAATCGTACTGAGCCAATATGATAAGGGGCGCAAGTGCCAAAGCACTGCGCCTCGAAACATAAAGGAAGCGAGGAGTAACGCTATGCTTGATTCACCACGCGTATGTGTTCAGGTGCAAAGTGTCTACATTGAATCGCAGTCGATACCTGAAGAAGAGCGCTATGTCTTCTCCTACACCGTGACCATCCGTAATCTCGGCCGCTTCAACGTAAAATTACTCCGCCGTTATTGGTTGATTACTAATAGTAATGCCCGGCAGATAGAAGTTCAGGGTGAAGGTGTGGTCGGTGAACAACCGCTTATTCTTCCTGGTAACGAATTCCATTACACCAGCGGCGCCGTGCTAGAAACGCCACTGGGCACCATGGAAGGGCATTACGAAATGGTCGCAGAGGACGGTGAATTATTCCGTGTCCCTATCCCTGTTTTTCGCCTCGCAATCCCAACGCTGATAAATTAACTCTCATGTCGACATATCTTATTGGTGATGTTCACGGCTGTATCGATGAACTCAAAGCGCTATTGGCGCAAGTCAATTTCAATCCTGAACAAGACCGATTATGGCTGACAGGCGACCTCGTGGCGCGCGGCCCCAACTCGCTCGAAGTGCTGCGCTATGTCAGCAGCTTGGGTGAGTCAGTGCGCATGGTGCTGGGAAATCATGACCTGCACTTGCTGGCGATTTATGCCGGGATCAGCTTTAACAAACCCAAAGATCGTCTCAATCCGCTGTTGGAAGCAGAAGACGCCGATGAGCTGATCAACTGGCTGCGTCGTCAACCGGTATTGCAGGTTGATGAAGAGCTGAAGCTGGTGATGGCTCATGCGGGCATCACGCCGCAGTGGGACCTGGAAACCGCGCAGATGTGCGCCCGTGAAGTGGAAGCCGTGCTGAGCAGCGACACCTATCCGCTGTTCCTCGACGCCATGTATGGCGATATGCCGAACAACTGGTCGCCAGAGCTGAGCGGCTTAGCCCGCCTGCGTTTTAGCACCAACGCCCTTACCCGCATGCGCTACTGCTTCCCGAACGGTCAGTTGGACATGATGTGCAAGGACACGCCGGAGAACGCGCCGCGCCCACTTAAACCTTGGTTTGATATTGAAAGCCCGATCCGCCAGGCTGGATACAGTATCGCCTTTGGGCACTGGGCTTCTCTGGAAGGTAAAGGCGCGCCGGAAGGCGTTTATGCGCTGGATACCGGCTGCTGCTGGGGTGGCGTATTGACCATGATCCGTTGGGAAGATAAGCAATATTTCACCCAACGCTCTAATCGCCGTAGCGACAAAGAGCAGGTTGCGGCGCCGACCGCGTCCTGAATTGGCTTCGGCAGATCAAAAAAGGCACCTTTTCAGGTGCCTTTTTATTTGGCCAGCGTGCGGGATTAGCCGCGATTTCTGTCCAGAATTTCAAAGCAGAAGCCGTGAGAGTTCTGCTCGTCAGCGTCGTGGAATTCACTGAAGGTGCTTTCCCACTCATCCGGCTCGTAGTCGGGGAAGTGCGTGTCCCCTTCTACTTCGGCATCAATGTGCGTCAGGTATAAACGGTCAGCGCGCGCCAGGAACTGGTCGTATACGTGACCACCGCCCATGACCATCACTTCCTCAACATCGCCCGCCGCAGCAATAGCAGCATCAATGGAGGTAACCCAGGTGACGCCGTCGTGCGTGCCCGGTTGTGAACTGATCACGATATTTAAGCGACCAGGCAAAGGACGACCAATAGACTCGAACGTTTTGCGTCCCATGATGACCGGTTTGTTCAGCGTATTACGCTTAAACCAAGCCAGGTCAGCCGGTAAATGCCAAGGCATGGCGTTTTCCATGCCAATAACGCGATCCGCCGCCAGTGCGGCGATCAGGCTGATAATCATTATGAAGCCCTGTGTAGAAGAGGATATTTACGGTGACTCAAAAAAGTGCAGACACTATACGGAAAGCCCCTCAAGCCGTCGATAGCGATAACTGCCCAACCTACAGATATAAGATGGCTCTTAGTCATGCGCGATTTATCATTATAAAAATTCCAATTCGGCACCTTAATCCACGTCATATATAACGGATAATTATCTTAAAACGGTATATATCACTTATACGAATTCCAGACTCTTCAGAGCTTGTACAGTGCGGCTTACATGCTGGCGGCATTCGCGTACAGGGCCGTACAGCCCTCACCACTCCGCCGACGCGACTTTATACGAAACACAAAAAAAAAGCGTCGCCCGTAGTTTATGACTTTCAGGATTGGCGTATGATGCCGCCCTATCTGCTATTGAATCAACGACGGTTATTACCATGCTTGAAACCTCCCTGTTTGTCGCCAGCATCTCCCTGCTCGGCATGCTCTCCCCCGGCCCAGATTTCTTTCTGGTGATAAAGAATGCGGCGCGCTATCCGAAAGTGGCGGCGCTGATGACGTCTCTGGGTGTGATTTGCGGGGTGATAACCCATATGTCTTACTGCGTGGCCGGGCTGGCGGTAGTGATCACCACCACGCCGTGGCTGTTCGACATCCTGAAGTATGTCGGCGCGGCTTACCTGATTTGGGTCGGCATTCAGGCGCTGTTCTCGCGCTCCAATAGCAAAATGAATCTGGACGGTTTAGAACAGCAACAAATCAAGCTGCACAAAGCTTTCATTCAGGGCTACTTGTGCAATTTGCTCAACCCAAAGGCCACTCTGTTCTTCCTGGCGATGTTCACTCAGGTGCTGCAAGTGAACTCCAGCGTGGGCGAAAAGCTGTGGTATGCCTCGATTATCATTGGGCTGTCAGCCATTTGGTGGCCGCTGCTCTCCCTGCTGATCCAAAGCGCGCCGGTGCGCCGTGGTCTGGCAAAAGCACAGAAGATTGTCGATAAGCTGCTCGGTGGCGTGCTGATTGGTTTAGGGATTAAAGTCGCGCTGAGCTAATACCCCGCGGCCTTAACGCAAAACGGGCGATGCCTGCGCACCGCCCGTTTAATAATAAACTTCTTATCTCTTCAAGTTCGCCTTATCCCTTGGCTTCAATCACCTCATCTTCCGGCGCTTTACCGTCAATACTTCCACGCCAGCCCTGCTGCTGCCCTGAGGCCAGACGCTTCTGATCCTGCTCGATGGCGTCCGTCAGCATATCTTTGGCACGCTGCATACTGGCAACGCGGAACTCGGTATCCTCATAATTCTCGATAGTGGCTTCGAGCATTTTAAGGTTGTAGCGACGGAACAGATCGGCTTTTTCCCGCGCCTCGTAAGCATCTAATCCCAGGAACTCCAGCGTCTCACGCCCGACGCGCAGCGAGCCTTCAAACAGCTCACGCTCTGGCGCCTCAACGCCAAGGCGACGCAGCTGATACCAGTGGTCGACGTCGCGAGCGCGGGCGATAATTTTCAAGTTCGGGAAATGCTCTTTCGCCAGCTCGGTGAGCTGGAGATTGGCCTCAACGTCGTCAATCGCGTTAATCAGCACCTTGGCCTGCCCCGCACCAGCGGACTCCAGCAGGTCAACGCGGGTGGCGTCGCCGTAAAACACTTTTGTGCCGAACTTGCGCAGCGTTTCGATATGGTCCGGGTCGTGATCCAAAACCACGGTATGCACGTTATTGGCCAGCAACAGACGGCCGGCGATCTGCCCGAAACGCCCAAATCCGGCAATGATCACCGTGGCATTTTCATCATCAATGGTATCGTCAGGGCGATTGTCTTTCGGCGCGTTGCGCTCCAGACGACTCGCCAGCACCAGCAGCAGCGGCGTGACCGCCATGGAAAGCGCCACCGCCAGCGTCAGGGCTTTCGCCCACTCTACTGGCAGCACACCGGCCATCTGCGCGGTGCTGAAAATCACGAAAGCGAATTCACTGCCCTGCCCGATAAGAATGGCAAACAGGCCGCGCTGGCGTTTTGGCACGCCGAGCATCGGCCCAATAAGCCACAGCAGCGCGGCTTTCAGCAGCATGAAGCCCACCAGCAAAGTGGCAATTAACAGCGGCTGATGCACCAGCGTGCCGAAGTCGATAGACATGCCGACGCCGATGAAGAACAGCCCCAGCAGCAAGCCTTTAAAGGGCTGAATATCGCTTTCCAGCGCGTGGCGGTATTCCGAACTCGCCAGCATCACACCTGCCAAAAACGCCCCCATCGCCATCGACAGGCCCGCCGTTTCGAGCAAAATACCAAAGCCGAATACCAGAAAAAGCGCCACGGCGCTGAACACTTCGCGCATACCCGAACGGGCAACAAAGTGCAGCAAGGGCCGCGCCACGTAGCGCCCGAGCAGAATAACCGCTGCCAGTGCGCCAATCACTTTCGCGGCGGATAGCCCAAAGCTTGCCAGCGTAGTGGCTTCTCCGGTGCTCGCCAATAGAGGGATCATGGCAACCAGCGGAATGGCCGCGATGTCCTGAAACAGCAGCACGGCAAAGGCGCTACGGCCAATGGGTGAAGTGGTCAGGCTGCGCTCGCTCATGGCCTGCATGGCGATAGCGGTGGAGGAAAGCGCCAGCGTCAGGCCAATCAGCAAAGCGACTTTCCAGTCCAGACCCAGCAAATAACAGAACAGGCTGAGCAGTAAACCACAGCCGCCCATCTGGATACTGCCACCGCCGAATACCGAGGCGCGCAGGGTCCATAGGCGTTTCGGGTCCAGCTCAAGGCCGATGATAAACAGCATCAGCACCACGCCGATCTCCGCAAAGGTCAGAATCGACTCAGGGTCAGAAACCAGCTTTAGCCCCCACGGGCCGATGATGCAGCCCGCAATCAGATAGCCCAGCACCGAGCCTAAGCCAAGGCGCACGGCAATCGGCACAAACAGCGCGGCGGAGCCGAGGTAGAGCAGCCCTTCAAGCAGCAAATTATGGTTTTCCATCGCTGCCTCCCACTGGCGCGGTTTCTTTCAAACTCAGACAAGCCGACAGGCGGCGGCGATACTCTTCGCCGGAGGCTTTCAGCGCCACCTCGTCGCAAATAAAGGTGTTATGTACGGCAAAATACGGCAACCAGTTCATCCCGCAGTAAACTGCAGTGGCCTGCAGCGGCTGGGCTAGAACGTCGAAATCAGGATGGTCGCCCAGCTCAAAGTGATGCTCATTGCCGCCGGTGGTCACCGCCCACAGACAGTGTTTACCATTCAAGGCATTGCCTTCATGGCCATAGGCCCAACCGTGCTCCAGCACTTTATCAATCCACAGTTTTAGCAGCGGCGGCATGCTGTACCACTGAAGAGGATGTTGGAAAACCACCAGATCGGCGCGCTCGACCGCCGCCTGCTCAGCGCTGATATCAATGCTGAAATCGGGATAGAGATCGTAAAGAGAGCGGACTTCGACATCAGGAAGATCAGCGATTGCCGACAGCAAGCGCTGATTGGCCCGGGAGTGGCGTGGATAAGGGTGGGCGTAAACAATTAAAATCATCAGTCAGCTCATATCGTCAAAACATAGATTAATCATAAAGTATTTCTGCGGTTTATAACTGCCGCCAGTGCCAAGCGAAAGTAATAAAAACGCCCGCTTCCTTTCGGTTGCGGGCGTCGCAGTACCAGACACTAAAGTCTTAAGGTTACTTTTTAATTTTAGCGTGCATTTCCTGAACCGAAATCACCTGCTCGGTTGGGTCGGAAGAGAGCGCCATTGCGGTCGCGAAACCGCCGTTCAGGGTGGTGTCATAGTGCACTTTGTATTGCAGCGCGCTGCGGCGAATCAGCTTGGAATCCTCAATCGCCTGACGACCCGCCGTGGTGTTCACGATATACACATACTCGCCGTTTTTGATGCGGTCCTGAATGTGCGGGCGGCCTTCATGCACCTTGTTGACCAGGCGTGGGTTAATCCCCGCTTCGCCCAGCACCACAGCAGTACCGTGAGTAGCGTCCAGCTCGAAGCCGCGTTTAAGCAGCTTGGCGGCCAAATCCACCACGCGACCTTTATCCCCTTCGCGCACTGACAGCAGCGCACGTCCGGCTTTCTTCATGCCGGAGTTACTGCCGAGCTGCGCCTTGGCGAAGGCTTCGGCGAAGGTGCGACCGACGCCCATCACTTCACCGGTTGAGCGCATTTCTGGCCCTAAGATTGGGTCAACGCCCGGGAACTTGTTGAACGGTAGCACCACTTCTTTCACCGAGTAGTACGGTGGAATGATCTCTTCGGTCACGCCTTGCTGAGCCAGCGTCTGCCCCGCCATCACACGAGCCGCCACTTTCGCCAGCGGAATGCCCGTGGCTTTAGAGACGAACGGCACGGTACGCGCGGCGCGTGGGTTAACCTCAATCAGGTAAACCTCATTGTTTTTCACCGCGAACTGCACGTTCATCAGGCCGCGAACGCTCAGCTCAAAGGCCAGTTTCTCAACCTGTTGGCGCATCACGTCCTGAATCTCTTTGCTCAGCGTGTAGGCTGGCAGAGAACAGGCGGAGTCGCCGGAGTGCACGCCAGCTTGCTCGATGTGCTCCATGATGCCGCCAATCAGTACGCGCTCACCGTCGCAGATAGCGTCGACGTCGACTTCTACCGCGTCATCAAGGAAACGGTCGAGCAGCACCGGCGCGTCGTTAGAGACGCTAACCGCGTTCTGGAAGTAGCGACGCAGGTCGATTTCGTCATACACGATTTCCATCGCGCGGCCGCCCAGCACGTAAGACGGGCGCACCACCAGCGGATAACCAATGCCGCTGGCTTTTTCTACCGCTTGCTCAATGGTCGCGACCGTGGCGTTAGCGGGCTGTTTCAGGCCCAGGCGGTTAACCGCCTGCTGGAAACGCTCGCGGTCTTCGGCGCGGTCGATGGCGTCAGGGCTGGTGCCGATAATTGGCACGCCCGCTGCTTCGAGTTCGCGAGCCAGTTTCAGCGGAGTTTGCCCGCCGTATTGCACGATCACGCCTTTTGGCTGTTCGATACGCACGATTTCCAGCACGTCTTCCAGCGTCACTGACTCGAAGTACAGGCGGTCAGAGGTGTCGTAGTCGGTGGAAACCGTTTCAGGGTTACAGTTCACCATGATGGTTTCGTAGCCGTCTTCGCGCAGCGCCAGCGAGGCGTGAACGCAGCAGTAGTCGAACTCGATGCCCTGACCGATACGGTTTGGCCCGCCGCCTAACACCATGATTTTTGGCTTATCGTTAGTCGGGTTGGACTCGCACTCTTCTTCATAAGTGGAGTACATGTAGGCAGTGTCGGTGGAGAATTCTGCCGCACAGGTATCAACACGTTTGTAGACCGGGTGCAGGTTGTATTTGTGACGCAGTTTGCGTACTTCGCTCTCTGACACGCCAACCAACTTCGCCAAACGCAGGTCGGCAAAGCCTTTGCGCTTCAGCATGCGCAGGTAGTCGTGGGTCAGGATGTTGAAGCCGCCTTCGGCCACTTCGTTTTCCAGCTTCACCAGTTCTTCAATCTGCACCAAGAACCAGCGGTCGATGTTGGTCAGGTTGAAGATACCGTCGACAGACAGGCCAGCGCGGAAGGCGTCGGCGATGTACCAGATACGGTCTGAACCGGCTTCTTTCAGTTCGCGGCGGATCTTGGTCAGCGCTTCCGGGTCGTCCAGACTGACTTTCGGGTCGAAGCCGCTAGCGCCCACTTCCAAGCCGCGCAGGGCTTTTTGCAGAGATTCTTGCTGGGTGCGGCCAATCGCCATTACTTCGCCGACAGATTTCATCTGCGTGGTCAGACGGTCGTTAGCACCGGCAAACTTCTCGAAGTTGAAGCGAGGGATCTTAGTCACAACGTAGTCGATTGAAGGCTCGAACGATGCCGGCGTTTTGCCGCCGGTGATGTCGTTCATCAGCTCGTCCAGCGTATAACCTACCGCCAGCTTGGCGGCCACTTTGGCAATCGGGAAGCCGGTTGCTTTAGAAGCCAGAGCAGAAGAGCGCGACACGCGCGGGTTCATTTCGATAACAATCAGGCGGCCGTTTTTCGGGTTCACGGAGAACTGCACGTTAGAACCGCCGGTTTCCACGCCGATTTCACGCAGTACCGCCATCGAGGCGTTACGCATGATTTGGTATTCTTTGTCGGTCAGGGTCTGCGCCGGAGCCACGGTGATGGAGTCACCGGTGTGGATGCCCATGGCGTCGAAGTTTTCGATTGAACAGACGATGATGCAGTTGTCGTTCTTATCGCGCACCACTTCCATTTCGTACTCTTTCCAGCCAATCAGCGACTCATCAATCAGCAGCTCTTTAGTTGGGGAAAGGTCCAGACCGCGCTCGCAAATCTCTTCGAACTCTTCGCGGTTGTAGGCGATACCGCCGCCGGTGCCGCCCATAGTGAATGATGGGCGGATGATGCATGGGAAGCCAACGTCAGCGGCAACCGCCAGCGCTTCTTCCATATTGTGAGCAATGCCGGAACGCGCGGTGTCGAGGCCAATCTTCTTCATCGCCACGTCGAAACGGCGGCGGTCTTCGGCTTTGTCGATAGCGTCGGCGGTGGCACCAATCATGGTGACGCCAAATTCCGCCAGCACGCCCTGACGTTCCAGCTCGAGTGCGCAGTTCAGTGCTGTCTGGCCGCCCATGGTTGGCAGCACGGCATCTGGACGCTCTTTCTCGATGATTTTACGCACCACTTCCCAGTGAATTGGCTCGATGTAAGTCGCGTCGGCCATTTCCGGGTCGGTCATGATGGTCGCCGGGTTGGAGTTCACCAGAATGACGCGGTAACCCTCTTCACGCAGGGCTTTACATGCCTGCGCGCCGGAATAGTCAAACTCACAAGCCTGACCGATAACAATCGGGCCAGCGCCGAGGATCAGGATGCTTTTTATGTCTGTACGTTTTGGCATGTTTTAGTGCTCCTGATTTATTTGCCAGTCTGAGTAGCGTGAGAACGGTATTGCTCAATCAGCTCGATAAAGTGGTCGAACAGCGGTGCCGCGTCGTGCGGGCCCGGGCTGGCTTCTGGATGCCCCTGGAAGCTGAACGCCGCTTTATCCGTGCGGTGGATCCCCTGAACCGTGTGGTCGAACAGCGATTTGTGGGTCACGCGCAGGTTGGCTGGCAGGCCATTTTCATCTACCGCAAAGCCGTGGTTCTGCGCGGTGATCATCACCACATTGTTGTCGAGATCTTTCACCGGGTGGTTACCACCGTGATGGCCAAGCTTCATTTTCAGCGTTTTCGCGCCGCTGGCCAGTGCCAGTAACTGGTGGCCCAGACAGATGCCGAAGACCGGAATGTCAGTCTCGAGGAAGGCCTTGATGGCGTCGATGGCGTAGTCGCATGGCTCCGGGTCGCCCGGTCCGTTGGACAGGAAGATGCCGTCTGGATTGAGCTTTAACACGTCTTCGGCTGGCGTTTGTGCCGGCACCACGGTCAGGCGGCAGCCGCGGTCAACCAGCATGCGCAGGATGTTGCGTTTTGCGCCGTAGTCATAAGCCACCACGTGGAATTTCAGCTCTTCAGCCGGTTTCGCTTCAGGCAGTTCGCCTTCTAATGTCCAGCTGCCCTGCTGCCAGCTGTAAGACTCTTTGGTGGTCACTTCTTTCGCCAAGTCCATCCCTTTCAGGCCTGGGAAGGCTTTGGCTTTCTCCAGTGCCAGCACCGCGTCCACGGAATCGCCAGCGATGATGCAGCCGTTTTGTGCGCCTTTTTCACGCAGCACGCGAGTCAGTTTACGGGTATCAATGTCGGCGATAGCGACGATGTTGTGGCGTTTGAGATAGTCAGAAAGGTTTTCGGTACTGCGGTAGTTGCTGGCAATAAGAGGTAAATCGCGGATAACCAAACCTTGAGCGTGTACTGCAGAGGATTCTTCATCAGCGGCGTTAGTGCCGACATTACCAATATGGGGATAAGTAAGAGTAACAATTTGGCGGGAATAGGAAGGATCAGTAAGGATTTCTTGATAACCGGTCATCGACGTATTGAAGACCACTTCCCCCACTGCCGTACCTTCTGCCCCGATGGCCCGACCGTGGAATTGGGTTCCGTCTTCCAGAACCAATAGCGCTGACTTTATCAAAGCATCCTCCAGGAATAATCAATCACATTATTTGCATATTAATTCAGATAAGCCGATCTAAATCAATGCAAAAATCGCCCTCGAAGCCAATTTTCGGCAAATTGCGCGCATTCTAATGATGGGCGCTCGCTTTGTCTACCAAAAGCACCAATATTTCTCTGTTTTATACAGAACTCAGTGAAATAGCGACCTCACAGCCATAAAAGCACGGGCTAAGTCACTATAGTAAACGTTTGCGAGGGCGGTTGTCTGAAAAAAGGCGGGAAATCGGCAAATGTTACACATCGGATCTGTTGAGGAGGTCGTTTTGTAGTCAGCGAAGAGCTTAAAAACTCACAAAACACATTTAAATAGGCATCAAATCAAGAAAAAGGAGCCAAGCTTCATTTTTTTTATAAAAAAGAAAAGGGCAGTCAAGGAACCGCCCTATAATCAAAGAACTATGATTAAAACAACCACATCACAATGGTGTAAAACTTAAATATCATCTAATTTCAGCACATCACGCATATCGAATAAGCCAACTTTAACGCCTTCCAGCCACTTTCCTGCACGAACTGCGCCTTTTGCAAATGTCATTCGGCTAGACGCCTTATGGGTAATCTCAACGCGTTCGCCGATATCGGCAAAAATCGCCGTATGCTCACCCACGATGTCTCCTGCACGCACGGTCGCAAAACCGATGCTCTTAGGATCACGCTCGCCGGTATGGCCGACGCGGGAAAACACCCCGTGCTCCTTGAGATTGCGACCCAATGTGTCGGCAATCGCCTCCCCCATCGCTAACGCCGTGCCCGAAGGCGCGTCAACTTTATGGCGATGGTGAGCTTCAATAATTTCGATATCCGTGTAGTCGCCCATCACCTCGCCGGCTTTTTCCAACAGCTTGAGGACCAGATTGACACCCACACTAAAGTTCGCGGCGAAAACGACCGGAATAGACTCGGCTGCCTGCTGGATTGCCGCCTTACCGGCGTCATCAAAGCCGGTAGTGCCGATAACAATACCTTTGCGGTGTTTCACGCAGAAGTCGAGATAAGCCAGAGAAGCTTCTGGACGCGTGAAGTCGATCAAGACGTCGAAGTCGTTCACCACGTCATCGAGGCTATCGCTCACCTTGATATTCAAACGGCCGACGCCCGCCAGCTCGCCCGCGTCAGTTCCCACCAGCGAGGAGCCTTGGCGCTGAATGGCTGCGCCCAGCACTACGCCATCAGCTTCGCAAACCGCCTGAATAAGCTGGCGTCCCATTCTTCCACCCGCGCCCACAATGGCCATGCGCAGTTCAGCATTACTCATAATCTCTCTCTTTATAAATGTGTTCTGCTTTATAACAGCAGCAGGTTATCGGCCCCTCAGGAGAGGAGCCAGCAAAATTGCGGCATAATTAGAAAATTATGATATAGCCCAGCTGACATCAGTAAAACATATCAGCTCAAAAGTTATCCATTTGATGATTTTATGTTACTCATCAATGAAAAGCGTCAGGGCAAGCAAGGCGCGTTTCTGAAAATAGCCATTCCCCACTCGCGCATAATCATTCAATTTTATGCATAGGGTTGCACAGAGTTTGGCTGCGGCATACAGCACCGTTGGCGTATCCCCGATTTGTCTTTACGCAGCACAATCCCACTCGCTAATTGCTACATAAAGCAACAAACGCGCACTTTTAACGATCTAAAACATCAATTTTTCATTATATGTAACGAAATGATATTGATAAAACCAATAAATATGGTAATAAATAGCCCGCTAATTTTAACCCGCGAAACTTGATTTCGTTGCGTTAATAATTCGGCGCGTTTTCACCTTTGCCAGATAGTCACCGGTAAAGGGAATATAAAATAATAATGAGCCAACATCATTGATGATTCTCTTAAAATCATCGAGTTGGCGCAGGGGCAACGATGAAATTCAAACTAAACAGAGTCACACAGGTGGCTTCTGCCGGGCTACTCTTTGGCCTGACGTCTTTCGCTTCACAGGCTGAAATCACCCTTATTAAGCAAGATCCGCAGCCAAATGACCTGCTGAGTCGTCTCGACTTCAAGGTTGGCGGCAGTATTCGCCCACAGTGGAATATGGAAACAGGCAATAAAGATAAAGGCTCTTACAAAAACAACGGCTTTGACGGCGGCTCGCGTTTTCGCTTCACGGCGGATTACTACCTGTTTGATGATATCAGCTGGGTCAGCTACTACGAACTGGGTGTCAACTTCCCTGCCCTGTTCGACTGGGATAATCACTATGCCGACGGCGCGCGCAATACCTCTCGCCGCCAACTCTACACCGGCCTGAAAAGCAAAACATACGGACAGTTGACCTTCGGCCAGCAAAACAGCGTGTATTACGACGTGGTTGGCGTGAAAACTGACATCTGGGACTACGACATGCTCGCTCAGGCGCCGGGGAACGGCGTGAATGGCGACTACGACGGCTCTTATCGTTCGCGCAAGATGTTGAAATACAAGAACACCTTCGGCGATGCTGATGTCTACGCCTCTTACCTGTTCGCTGATACCGATCTGCTGACCGGCGATGGCCTGCGTTATAAACGTAAAGGCGGCGGCTCTATCGGCGTGGATTACCACATCACCAAAGAACTGACTTGGGGCACGGCGTACAACTACACCAACGCTGAGATGAAAAACCCGGGCGGCAACAGCTCCACCAACTATGACCAAAATATCATTGGTACCGCATTAAGCTGGAAACCGGGCAACTGGACGGCCTCTTTCGGCGGCGGTTATTACAACAACTTCCTGACTACTAAGCAGAAAGCGGATAATAACTACTTTGCTGGCGACGCCTACGGTCTGGAATACTTCCTGGGCTACGCCTTCCCAATCAACCAGTACGCGGTGAAAACCGTTCAGCCATACTTCATGGGTGACCGACTAACCTACGTCTCCGGCCGTGATTATCAGCGTATCGATAATGGCTTAGGCGTATCGGTTCAACTCGATTACGGCTTCCGCGTTGATTATGAACACGTATTTAGCTCCACCACCGACGACCGTGGCGACATGAACCTGGTTCGTCTGAGATACGATTTCTAACCCTCATTAACTCACCTCAGGGGCTGGCTTTACGTTTTATTAACGGGCCGGCCCCTTCTTTTTACGCCTTTTATTCTATCCTCCATCAGCAAAGCCAGACTAGACTATGTAAAGACACTGCCATGAAGGAGAGCTTTACGATGTCAGCATTTTTACGATCCGCCATCACTGCGATAGACGACTACCGTGCCGAGCTGGGAGAGACGCCGGTATGGTGTCAACGCACGCAGTCATTACTGTGGGTCGATATTCTCAACTTAAAACTGCTGCGCTACTGGCCGTCCCAGCACAAAACCGAGGTACGCAAGCTGCCCTCGTTAACCAGCGCCGTGCTGTTAACCAGCGCGCTGAATCGCTTTTTGCTGGTCTCGCAAGATGGCCTGCACCTGTATGACTATGCCTTCAGCAAGACAGAGAAAATCTGTGATTATGTCGGCAGAGAAGGCACCAGAACCAATGAAGCCGCTATCGCGCCAGACGGCTCCCTGTGGTTCAGCACTATGGATGTGAAGGAAGAGCAGACGCTGGGCGGGTGGTATCGCTATGAGAGCGGTGCGCCACATCCCGAGCTGATGATGGACAACGTGGGCATTCCCAACACGCTGGCGTGGCATGAAAGCAAAGTGTGGTTTGCCGACAGCATGAAGAAGCGTTTTTACTCTGCCAACGCCCGCCACATCAATCCGCTGAAAATCGCCTGCTTCTCGTCTGGGGATAAAACGCCGGATGGCTCGGCAGTCTCCTTGGACGGCCTGCTGCTCACTGCCTGCTGGGGCAGCAGCTGCCTGTTACGCCAGCAAATAAATCAGGGCGAGTTGCTGACCCTCGACACCATTGCCCTTCCCGTCGCTCAGCCAAGCTGCTGTACCTTTGGCGGGCCGGACATGAGCGAGCTGTTCATCACCTCGGCGCGCAAAGGCTTGGAGAACCCAAGCGAACTGGACGGCGCCCTGCTCCACGTGCAGACCGGCACCACGGGTACGCCGCAGAACCTGTTCCGTCTCAACTGATTATCATAAAAAAAGCGGCCAGTTTTCACTGACCGCTTTCTACTCTTGCTCGTCTTGCTCGATTAGCTGATGAACTTAGTCAACCTGACGCACATCAACCCGCAGCTCTTTCGGCACTTCGAAAACGATATTCTCTTCGCGCCCTTCCACGTTAATCACATCCGCGCAGCCAAAGGCTTTCAGCTTGCTGATCACGTCCTGCACCAGAATGTCTGGAGCAGAAGCACCGGCGGTGACGCCAATGCTCTTGGCGTCTTTCAGCCAAGACTCTTGGATATCAGCGGCGGAGTCGATCAGGTAAGAAGGCACGCCAACGCGCTGCGCCAGTTCGGCCAGACGATTAGAGTTTGACGAGTTCTTCGAGCCGACCACCAGCACCACGTCAGCCCCGTCGGCAAGATGGCGCACGGCCTCCTGACGGTTAGTGGTGGCGTAGCAAATGTCGTCTTTGCGTGGGCCAATGATTTTCGGGAAACGGTCGCGCAGGGCGTCGATCACTTCTGAAGTATCATCCACCGACAGCGTGGTTTGGGTCATGAAGCACAGGTTACTTTCATCTTTCACCTGCAGCTTATAGACGTCCGCTGGCGATTCGACCAAGTACATGCCGCCATTAGGGTTGCTGTACTGCCCCATGGTGCCTTCCACTTCTGGGTGACCGGCGTGACCAATCAAAATCGCCTCGGTGCCCTTACGGCTGGCACGTGCGACTTCCATATGGACCTTCGTCACTAATGGGCAAGTGGCGTCAAACAGCATGGTCAGCTCACGCGCCTTGGCTTCGGCACGCACGGCCTGAGAAACGCCGTGTGCTGAGAAAATCAGGATTGAGCCGTCCGGCACTTCGCTGATTTGCTCGATAAACACCGCGCCGCGCTGGCGCAGGCTGTCGACCACATAGCGGTTATGAACCACTTCATGACGCACATAAATCGGCGCGCCATACAGCTCAAGGGCGCGCTCGACGATGCTGATCGCACGATCTACGCCTGCGCAGAACCCGCGTGGGTTAGCCAGCAGTATTTGCATCTTTCTCCTCCAGTTGCGGATCAATCTCCAGCACTTCGATATCGAAATCGATATGCTGGCCCGCCAGTGGATGATTGAAATCAACGGTGATGGAATCTTCGGTCACGTCACGCACCACGCCAGGCATTTCGCTGCCGTCACGGGTAGTAAATAACATGATGGTGCCCACGTCAGGAATGCCCGTTTCTTGGAAATCTCGACGCGAGAAATATTGAACCAGATCAGGGCTTTTCGAGCCGAAAGCAGATTCAGGTGCCAGTGTAAAAGCGTGCTTATCGCCCACTTTCAACCCGAGCAGTTCATTCTCCAGCGCGTCGGACAGGCTGCCGTCTCCCAGTCGAAACAGGGCCGGTTTGCCATTACCACGGGTGGATTCCGCCGTTGAGCCATCTTCCAGCTTCAGGGTGAAATGCACCAGCACCGCGCTGTCGTGTTTTACCTGTTCAGACATGTTTTATCCTTTGCTCTTCGCGGCAGCATTGGGTTTGGCTAAGAAGCCTTCCAGCACCACCAGCACGGCACCCACACAGATAAAGCTGTCTGCCAGATTGAAGATCGGGTAATGCCAGTCGTTGACGTAGAAGTCGATAAAGTCGATGACAAAACCGTGCACCATGCGATCGAATAGGTTGCCCAGCGCGCCGCCGATAATCATCGCAAAAGCGATGTTATTCATGCGCTGAGTGGCGCTGCTGCGGTACATCAGCACCAGCAGAATAATCACGATAGCCAGAGCAATCAGGGCAAAGAACCAACGCTGCCAGCCGCCTTTATCCGCCAGGAAGCTAAACGCCGCCCCCGGATTATGGGCGTAAGTCAGGTTAAAGAACGGGATCAGCGGCATGGATTCGCCAAGCTGAAAATGCCCCATGACCAAGAACTTGCTGCCGAGATCAAGGATGACAACCAAAACCGCCAGCCAAAGCCAGCGGAGTCCGGTAGAACAAATAGGTTTACTCATTATGCAAACTTACGCTCTTCGCCGTCGCCGGCAATGTTAGTCACACAACGGCCACAGATTTCGCTGTGTTCCGCGTTCTGGCCGACGTCAGTGGTGTAGTGCCAGCAGCGTGGGCACTTGTCGCCTTCTGCTTTTTCCAGACCGATTTTCAGGCCCTTGAGCAACTCACTAGCTTGCGCGCTGTCATCAGCATCCGCCAATGACGCCACGCGAGCGCCGGACGTCAGTAACACAAAGCGTAGCTCGTTGCCCAGAGAACGCAGGTCAGCAGCCAGTTTATCGTCAGCGTACAGCGTGACCGCCGCTTCCAACGAACCACCCACACGCTTATCAGCACGCGCCTGCTCGATAACCTTGTTCACTTCGCCACGCACTTTCAGGAGTTCGTCCCAGAAGTCATCATTCATCGATTCGTCGCCAGCCAGGCCAAACAGGCCGTCGAACCACTCTTCGGTGAAGACGAACTTCTCGCGAGAACCTGGCAGGAAGGCCCAGATTTCGTCCGCTGTGAAGGACATGATTGGCGCCATCCAGCGCACCAGTGCTTCAGAGATGTAATATAGTGCGGTCTGGCAGCTGCGGCGAGCCACGCTGTCGCTTTTCGCGGTGTACTGACGGTCTTTAATGATGTCGAGATAGAACGAGCCCATTTCAACCGAGCAGAACTGCATCAGGCGCTGTACCACTTCGTGGAAGTCATAGCGCTCGTAAGCGGCAATGATCTCTTCTTGAGCGGCTTTGGCACGGCCGACGGCCCAGCGATCCAGCACCACCATCTCTTCCGGCTTCACGCAGTGCAGCGCAGGATCAAACCCATTCAGGTTAGCCAGCAAGAAGCGCGCGGTGTTACGGATACGACGATAAGAGTCGGCAGAGCGCTTAAGGATTTCGTCTGACACGGCGATTTCGCCGGTGTAGTCAGTTGACGCAACCCATAGACGCAGAATGTCGCCGCCCAGCTTGTTCATCACGTCCTGAGGACTGACGGTGTTGCCGATGGACTTGGACATTTTGCGGCCCTGACCATCAACGGTGAAGCCGTGAGTCAGAACTTGTTTGTAAGGCGCTTTGCCTTTCATGGCGGTTGAAATCATCAGAGATGACATGAACCAGCCACGGTGTTGGTCGGAGCCTTCCAGATACATGTCAGCTTCGTGGCCGTTGAACTCAGGGCGCACGGCAACCACCGAGGCGCTGGTTGAACCGGAGTCGAACCACACGTCCAGCGTGTCAGGCACTTTCACGTAGTCTGCGGCGTCAGCACCCAGAATGTCGGCAGGATCGAGATCCCACCAAGCCTGAATACCGTCAACTTCAACGCGTTTCGCCACTTCTTCCATCAGTTCCAGAGTGCGCGGGTGCAGCTGTTCAGTGTCTTTATGCACGAACAGAGACATCGGCACGCCCCAGGTACGCTGACGGGAGATACACCAGTCCGGACGGTTAGCGACCATGTTTTCGATACGCGCCTGACCCCAATCTGGGATCCACTGCACGCCTTTGATCTCTTCCAGAGATTTCGCGCGCAGACCTTTCTGGTCCATGCTGACGAACCACTGCGGCGTAGCGCGGAAGATAATTGGCGTTTTGTGACGCCAGCAGCACGGATAGCTATGATTCAGCTTCTCAACGTGCAGCAGTGCGCCTTTCTCGCGCAGCAGTTCAACGATCAGGTCGTTGGCTTTGAAGACGAATTTGCCATCCAGTGAAGGATAGGTGCCCGGCAGGTAGCAGCCGTTCGGGCCAACCGGGTTAGCCACTTCCAAACCGTATTTCTGGCCGATAACAAAGTCATCTGGGCCGTGGCCCGGCGCGGTATGAACAGCACCCGTACCGGCATCCAGCGTGACGTGGTCGCCAAGAATCGCTGGCACGTCGAAGTCGAGGAACGGATGCTTGAAGCGCAGCAGCTCGAGGTCAGCGCCTTTGCACTCACCCAGCACGGTCCACTCAGCGATACCCGCGCGCTTCATAACGCTTTCCACCAAGTCGGTTGCCAGAATCAGGCACTGGCCTTCAACCTGCACCAACTGGTAAGCAAACTCGGCATTCAATGAGATCGCGCGGTTAGCTGGCATGGTCCACGGCGTGGTGGTCCAGATAACCAGAGAAACCGGGCCATTGAAGGCGGTCGCGCCAAATTTTGCCGCCACGGCGGCTGGGTCGACGGCGTTAAAGGTCACGTCGATGGATGGCGACACTTTGTCGTAATACTCCACTTCGGCTTCAGCCAGAGAAGAGCCGCAGTCCGCACACCAGTGGACAGGCTTAGCGCCTTTGTGCAGATGGCCATTGCCGATAATTTTGCCCAAAGCGCGAATGATGTTGGCTTCGGTTTTGAAATCCATCGTCAGGTATGGGTGGTCCCAATCGCCCAGCACGCCAAGGCGGATGAAGTCTTTCTTCTGACCTTCAACCTGCTCAGCGGCGTATTTGCGACATGCCGCGCGGAATTCAGCAGCGGAGACTTTCTCACCCGGCTTGCCGATCAGCTGTTCTACTTTCAGCTCGATTGGCAGACCGTGGCAGTCCCAGCCCGGCACATAAGGGGAGTCGAAACCGGCCATGCCCTTGGACTTAACAATAATGTCTTTGAGAATTTTGTTAACTGAGTGACCAATATGAATGCTGCCGTTCGCATACGGAGGGCCGTCATGCAAAATAAAGGACTTTTTGCCCTTTTTGGCTGCGCGAATAATCCCGTACAGATCCTGTTCATACCAGTTTTTCAGCATGTCAGGTTCTCGCTTGGCCAAATCGCCACGCATCGGGAACCCTGTTTCCGGCAAGTTCAGGGTGTTCTTATAGTCACTCATTAGATTCTCGGTTCCGTTTTTCTGCTGGATGTCAGGCCCATGGCGGCTGCCAGTAAACCTGTCATAAATAATTAGCGTGGTGCTGTCAGCCCAAAGAACTCCCGGGCGGTCACCTCATCGTTCGCAATTTGTTGCTTTAAGGCATCAAGCGACGAAAAACGCTGTTCATTGCGCAATTTTGCGCGTAGCACCACGTCTATGTGGCGCCCATATAAATTGATATTGGTATCGAGCAGGTGCACTTCAAGCTGCTTGCGCACGCCGCCAACCGTCGGGCGAATACCAATGTTGGCAATGCCAGGAATAGGCTCATCGCCCAGACCCAGCACGTCCACGGCATACACGCCGCGCACCGGAGACACCAGACGCTTCAACGGCACGTTGGCCGTCGGGAAGCCGATGGTGCGGCCTAGTTTGTCGCCATGAACCACGCGCCCGGATATGCTGAACGGGTGGCCGAGCAGCGTTTCAGCTAATGCTAAATCGTCATCACGCAGCGCGTCACGAATCGCCGTACTGCTAATGCGACTGCCGCCTTCGCGGAAAGTCTGGGTGCTTATGACTTCAAAACCATATTCAGCGCCGGCTTTCTGTAGCAATTCGAAATCGCCCAGACGACCAGCACCAAAGCGAAAATCATCGCCCACGGTCAGGAATTTGACGCCTAGTTTCTCCACCAATAGCTGGGAGATAAATGCCTGAGCAATGTTAGCCGCAAAACGCGGTTCAAAGCGCACACATAGCAAGTAATCAACGCCGCATTCGGCAAGATACTTGGCCTTATCTCGCAAACTGGTCAGTCGAGCAGGCGCTTTATCGCCCGCAAACAGCTCAAGAGGTTGCGGTTCAAAAATCATCACCATTACCGGAACGCCAAGCTTCTGCCCTTCCAGCTTTAGTTGTTCAATCAGTGCTTGATGGCCGCGATGCACGCCATCAAAATTACCAATAGTAAGGACGCAGCCATGATGGCGCGCCCGAATATTGTGTATCCCGCGAATTAGCTCCATAGCTGGCTCAAATCCATAGCTGACTCATAACGGTGGAAATCGGCGGATTATACCTTGTACAGCCTCCAAGGTTAACCAGCGATTCACTGGATCAGCGCAATCTCTTCGCCATACGGCAGATCTGACGGCGCAATTACGGCATCACCGAGGAAAATCTTACTTTCTCTCCTTCAGAGTGCGAGTTGCAGGTGCGATAGCCGTAGCTCGAATTATTTTGGCTATATATGTACGGAAAGCGTGACTTTTCGTAGAAACAAAGCGTTAATGCCCCCCGTTGGCTAAATAACCACTCTCCTGTCGAATTTTCTTGCGAAAGACTGTATTCCAAGGTGGGAAGCTGTTAAAATCCTGCGCCATCACAACGTAACAAGCGCCGATTGTAGTTTGAATCCGATTTGAATATAGAAACGGCGCTTATTTGCACAAATCCATTGACAAAAGAAGACCGAAAAGGCATATTCCTCGGCCTTCGAATTGTCCTCAATAGAAAAATATTTGGGAGTTGGACCTTGGCTAATATCAAATCAGCTAAGAAACGCGCCGTACAGTCAGAGAAACGTCGTAAGCATAACGCGAGCCGTCGTTCTATGGTGCGTACCTTTATCAAGAAGGTATACGCGGCTATTGCAGCAGGCGACAAAGCTGCTGCACAAAATGCATTTAACGAAATGCAACCAATTGTGGACCGTCAGTCTTGCAAAGGCCTGATCCACAAAAACAAAGCAGCGCGTCATAAGTCAAACTTGACTGCGCAAATCAACGCAATGCAATAATCGCATTTCGTTGTCTGCTTGATAAAAAAACCGGCTTCTGCCGGTTTTTTTATATCTGTTTTTTGAGCTTCCCGGCTCATTACTTCGCAAATCCCCCTCAGCCAGTGAACAGCCCTGAGAAGTCGGTGTTACACACCCGCTGTACCGAAGGGTGCTGAATCATCCGCTCGGCGAAAATCACGTAGTACTCTTCCTGTAAGCCCTCTACCCGCCCTACCTCGACAATATCATCCCCGTGAAACACCTCGGTCAGATACACCGACGGCGCGACAAAGATCGCATTGTGATTCTGGGCAAAAGCCTTCATCAGCGCGGCATCATCAAACTCGCCCAAGATTTTCACCTTCAGCCCCTGAGTGTTAAACCAATTGAGCAGCTTGCGGCCAAGCATTGAGCGCCTTCCGGGGATCAGCAATGGGCGCTTCTCAAGGCACTCGGGGAAAGCCTCACTTTCTGCCGGCTGGCGGCAATAAAAGCTGATAGGGCTTTCCCCCAGCTTGACTGAAAACAGCCCTTCCTGCTGGGTGGAGTCCACCGGACAATCCGACAGAATGATGTCGAGCTTGTGCTGGCTAAGCTGCTCCAGCAGCATCTCGTGAGTCGATTCGAAGCAGCGCAGATGGATATCTTGGTTATCCACCACGGCGGCATCCAGCACCCGGCTGACCAATCTTTTCGACAACGCATCGGCCACGCCGACATCAAACAGCAGGCTGGACTCTTTGCGATAGTTGACGATATCCAGCATCTCCTGGCTCATGGCAAACATCTTGTCGGCGTAGCGAAAGACCAGCTGCCCCAGCTCAGAAGGCACCAGTCCACGCCCCTGACGCTTAAACAGCTTGCCGCCAAGACGCTCTTCCAATGACTTAATCTGACCGGTGATGGTTTGCGGCGTCAGAAACAATGCCTCTGCCGCCCCCACCATCGATCCGGTTTTGCAAACCTGCCAAAAGTAGTACAGGTGGTTGAAATTGATATGCGACATACCTGCTCCTTCTGGCTATTCGAGGTTCACACAAGGTGAGCATTGGCCTACGCGCCGTGGCGATGGCCTCTCTTCGGCAATAACTTATTCAGTAACAGATAACCTAAAACTGCCGAAACGGTGGAGCCGAGCAAAATACCGATTTTCGAGTAAGTCAGTAGCTCTGGATCGGCTTTGGCAAAGGCCAGCGAGGCGATGAAAATCGACATCGTAAAACCAATACCGCAGAGCACGGATACCCCGGCAATCTGTTTGAAATTAATCCCTTCCGGCAAGCGCGCAATGCCAAGTTTTACCGCTATGCCGCTGAAAATCATGATGCCGATTGGCTTGCCAAGTAACAAACCGGCCGCGATACCCATCGGCAACAGAGAGAAGACACTCTCCGTCGACACGCCCTGCAGCGAGACACCGGCATTAGCAAAGGCAAATATCGGCAGGATAAACCAGGCCACGTAAGGGTGAATGCCATGCTCTAAACGGCGAGCCGGAGAGACTTTCTGTCTTGTCTCTAGCGGAATGAAGAAACCGAGGATCACGCCCGCCAGAGTGGCATGGATACCCGATTTCAGCACGCAGACCCACAGCACCGCACCCACCAGCAGATACGGCGTGAGTTTGCCGACGCCGCGCCAGTTCAGCCATGCCAGTACGGCAATGGACAACGCCGCCAGCCCTAACGCCATGCCCGAGATATCGTGGCTGTAGAACAGCGCGATAATCACGATAGCGCCAAGGTCATCAATAATAGCGAGCGCCAGCAAGAACACCTTTAGCCCGGTCGGCACGCGCGAACCCAGCAGCGCCATTACGCCGAGTGCGAAAGCGATATCAGTCGCCGCCGGAATAGCCCAGCCTTGGCGCGCGACCTCATCCGCTCCGTTAAACATCAGGTAAATCACCGCCGGGGCGACCATACCGCCCACTGCCGCAATGGCCGGGAACAGCGCCTGCTCGCGATTTGCCAGATTGCCTTCGCGCAGTTCGCGCTTAACCTCAAGGCCAATCATCAGAAAGAACACCGCCATCAAGCCGTCGTTTATCCACAGCAGCAGCGGTTTATCAATTAATAGGTCAGCAAAGCGCAGCGTGACGGGAATGTCGAGAAAGGCTTGGTAAAGCCCCTGCATTGGCGTGTTGGCCATAACCAGTGCAATGATTGCGGCCACAATCAATACAATGCCGCCCGCGGCTTCCATACGTAAAAACTGACGAATAATATTCGACACTTTCAGACTCCTGTTAAATGCGTTAACGCAGCCATTTCCTGCGCAGTTGCGGCAAATTATAGCCAATAGCAAAGCTCGGAAAAAATCGATTATTGCTGCTTCATAGCTCGGTTTAACCGAATTATACGCCAAGACGCCCTATAGCTCCGCCATAAAAAAATCCCCGCCGCCTGAACAGGCTGACGGGGATTGAAAGCATTAACTAACGTCTTGAGTCTGAAGGGATTAACGCGTCAGATCATCAAAGAACTTTTTCACGCCATCTAAGAAGCTTTTAGAACGCGGGCTGTTTTTCTCGCCCGATGCGCCACCGAAGCTCTCTTCCAGATCGCGCAGCAACTGCTTCTGTTTATCGTTGAGGCTAACCGGAGTCTCAACGACGACGCGGCACAGCAGGTCGCCCTGAGCCCCACCGCGAACGGATTTCACACCGCGACCGCGCATGCGGAACAGCTTGCCAGTCTGAGTCTCTGCTGGCACTTTCAGCTTCACGCGGCCATCGAGGGTTGGCACTTCAATCTCGCCGCCCAGAGCCGCCATCGCGAAGTTGATTGGCACTTCGCAGTACAGGTTATTGCCTTCGCGCTCAAAGATTTTGTGCGCTTTGACTTGAACCTGAACGTACAGGTCGCCCGCCGGAGCACCGTGCTCGCCCGCTTCGCCTTCACCTTCCAGACGAATACGGTCGCCAGTGTCCACACCCGCAGGGATTTTCACTGACAGGGTTTTCGAGCGTTCTACGCGACCATGGCCGTGACACTTGTTGCACGGATCTTTAATGATTTGGCCGCGGCCCTGGCAGGTAGGACAAGCCTGCTGCACAGTAAAGAAGCCCTGACGCATCTGCACTTGACCGGCACCGTGACAGGTCGGACAGGTTACCGGAGAGCTTCCGGCTTTCGCGCCGCTGCCGTGGCAAACGTCACACTCGGCCAGTGTCGGAATGCGGATCTCTTTGGTGACACCACGAACGGCCTCTTCCAAAGTCAGATCCATGTTGTAACGCAGATCTGAACCTCGGCTGGCACGCTGACGGCGTCCACCACCGAAGATGTCGCCAAAGACGTCACCAAAGATGTCGCTAAAGTCTGCACCGCCGCCACCGTAGCCGCCGCCACCGCCCATTCCGCCTTGTTCGAAGGCAGCATGACCATATTGGTCGTAAGCAGCACGTTTCTGTGCGTCAGTCAGAATTTCGTAAGCTTCTTTGATTTCTTTAAATTTGGTTTCGGATTCTTTATCACCCTGATTTCTATCAGGATGGTGCTTCATCGCTAGCCGCTTATAGGCTTTTTTGATTTCGCGCTCGTCGGCCGTTTTGGAAACGCCCAACAGCTCGTAATAATCTTGCTTCGCCATGCTTTTTCCTGCCCTCAACATGCGTGCACGGGCGCAGAGTTTCCTCGACGCCCGTGCTGGTTTTCAATAAAAGGTCTTATTAAGAACTCTTACTGTGCCCGCTTAAGGGCGATTATTTCTTGTCTTTAACTTCTTCGAATTCAGCGTCAACAACGTCGTCATCTTTCTTCGCGCTGTCGTCGCCGCCTTCGGCCTGGCCTTGTGGCTGTGCCATTTCTGCTAACTTGCCAGAAACCTGCACCAGCGCCTGCAGCTTAGCTTCGATATCCGCTTTATCTTCGCCTTTAGCAGAAACTTCCAGTGCTTTCAGGGCTTCTTCAATTGCGGTTTTATCTTCAGCTGGCAGCTTGTCGCCAGACTCTTCCAGTTGCTTACGCGTACCGTGGATCAGGTGATCCGCTTGGTTACGGGTCTGGACCAGTTCTTCAAACTTACGGTCAGACTCGGCGTTAGCTTCGGCATCGTTCACCATTTTCTGGATTTCTTCTTCGCTCAGACCAGAAGAAGCCTTGATGGTGATTTTCTGCTCGCGACCGGTATTTTTGTCTTTAGCAGAAACGTGCAAGATACCATCAGCATCCAGGTCGAAGGTGACTTCGATCTGCGCCATACCGCGTGGTGCAGCTTGGATGCCGTCCAGGTTGAACTGACCCAGAGACTTGTTATCGCTAGAACGTTTACGCTCACCCTGCACCACGTGGATGGTTACTGCAGACTGGTTGTCTTCCGCAGTAGAGAACACCTGGCTGTGCTTAGTTGGGATGGTGGTGTTCTTGGTGATCAGTGGAGTCATCACGCCGCCCATGGTTTCGATACCCAGAGACAGTGGAGTCACGTCCAGCAACAGAACGTCTTTAACATCACCAGACAACACGCCGCCCTGAACTGCAGCACCGATAGCTACCGCTTCGTCCGGGTTAACGTCTTTACGTGGTTCTTTACCGAAGAAGTCTGCGACTTTCTTCTGAACCATTGGCATACGGGTCTGACCGCCTACCAAGATAACGTCTTGAATGTCAGAAACTGACAGGCCAGCGTCTTTCAGAGCAACTTTCAGTGGCTCGATAGAACGACCTACCAAGTCTTCAACCAGTGATTCTAGTTTTGCACGGGTCACTTTGATGTTCATGTGTTTTGGACCTGTCGCATCAGCAGTGATGTACGGCAGGTTAACGTCCGTCTGTTGTGCAGAAGAAAGTTCGATTTTCGCTTTCTCAGCCGCTTCTTTCAGACGTTGCATAGCCAGCGGATCGTTACGCAGGTCCATGCCTTGCTCTTTCTTGAACTCTTCAACCAGATAGTTGATCAGACGGCTATCGAAGTCTTCACCACCCAGGTGGGTATCACCGTTGGTTGCCAGAACTTCGAAGGTTTTCTCGCCATCAACTTCATCGATTTCGATGATTGAAATATCGAAAGTACCACCACCCAAGTCGTATACCGCGATGGTGCGGTTGCCGACTTCACGATCCAGACCGTATGCCAGAGCAGCAGCGGTTGGTTCGTTGATGATACGTTTTACTTCCAGACCTGCGATACGGCCGGCGTCTTTGGTTGCCTGACGCTGAGCATCGTTGAAGTAAGCAGGTACAGTGATAACCGCTTCAGTTACTGGTTCGCCCAGATAATCTTCAGCCGTTTTCTTCATTTTCTTCAACACTTCTGCAGAAATCTGCGGAGGTGCGATTTTTTGGCCTTTAACGTCGATCCATGCGTCGCCGTTATCTGCGCCAACGATCTGGTAAGGCATGATGCCTTTGTCACGCTGTACTTCTTCGTCCTGGAAGCGACGGCCAATCAGGCGCTTAATCGCAAACAGGGTGTTTTGCGGGTTAGTGACAGCCTGACGCTTAGCTGGTGAGCCCACCAGAGTTTCGCCATCTGCTGCATAAGCGATGATGGAAGGAGTGGTGCGATCACCCTCTGCGTTCTCCAGCACACGTGCAGTTGTGCCATCCATAATAGCCACACAAGAGTTGGTGGTACCCAGGTCGATCCCAATAATTTTACCCATCTAAAACGTCTCCACTAAAAATTCATATTCGGTCAGGTTGTTACTGTATATGTGGACGAATTGTTTAATTTCAACTGCCCAATATTGCCTTTTACTGGCGGTAACAACTGCGGTTGAGAATAAGATGGGGCCATGCGAGCCAGCATCAAGGGGTTCAATGAAAAAAAATCTTCAACTGCGGTTACGCCAGATCAATGTTTGCTCGCTGACACCTCCTTATGATGCCGCGCGCTGGTGACGATATGTGGCCTTTTTGCCCCTTTCACAAGTGAATCTAGCCCGGTTATTTATTCGCGACATTTATAGTCCAGAGGAATTATGCAAAGCAAAATGATGGCCAACCCCTGCCCCTTGGGTCTGATGGGTTTTGGCATGACAACTATCTTGTTGAATTTACACAATGCCGGTTTCTTCCCCCTGACTGCCGTCATCGTCAGCATGGGGATTTTCTATGGTGGCCTGATTCAGATATTTGCGGGCATCATGGAGTTTAAAAAGGGCAATACCTTTGGCACCACGGCCTTCACCTCTTATGGCGCATTCTGGCTGAGCTTGGTCGGCATTCTGATGCTGCCGCGCATGGGCGTGGCAGATGCCAGTAGCGAAAGCTTCTTAGGGGTTTATCTTGGTCTGTGGGGCGTCTTCACCCTTTTCATGTTTTTCGGCACCTTGAAAGCAAACCGCGGATTACAGGTGGTTTTCGGCAGCCTGACTGTACTGTTCGCTTTGCTGGCCGTGGGCAATATCACCGGTAACGCGGAAGTGCTGCATATCGCCGGATTCGAAGGGATCTTCTGCGGCGCGAGCGCCATTTATTTGGCGATGGCCGAAGTGCTGAACGAGCAGTATGGCCGAACCGTGCTGCCGATTGGCGAGATGCAAAAAGCCTAATAGGGCTTGCTCCAAAAGATAAAAGCCCCGGCATCTTCGTCGGGGCTTTTTGCTTTCACGCTACCTGCTTCGATTAACGGCCTGAGGCCGCCTGCCGAGTAAACTCACTCTTCTCATCGCTATTCAAATCACGCGTCAGGTAGAAACCAATCAGCACCCCAACCACCGCCATGGCGAGAATATAATAGGCCGGTGCCATCGGCGTAACGTGCGTAATAAAGGAGATGAAGATTGGCGTCAGCCCGCCAAAAATGGCGTAAGAGACGTTATAAGAGAAAGAGATGCCGGTGAAACGCACCTCCGCCGGGAAGGCGCGAACCATGACATAAGGCACCGTCCCCACCAGCCCGACGCTAAAGCCCGCCAGCGCATACATCACCATCAGTTTTGATGGGTCAGTGGCAACCACGTGGTAGAAGGCCCAAGTACAAACGCCCAAGAACAGGCTGCCGAAGATAAACATCCTGCTGGCGCCGATGCGGTCGATAATCCAGCCCGCCACGATACAGCCGAAGGTCAGAGCAATGGTCGCCATGCTGTTAGCCTGCAAAGCCTGAGCCGCCGGGATAGCAAACTGCTTTTGCAAATAGGTTGGCGTCATCAGAATAACCACCACCAGACAGGCCGACAGCAGCCAGGTCAAGAGCATTGAAATCACAATTTCTTTTTTGTGATTGACCACCACTGACTTCAGAGGCAGCACTTCCGCCAAGGCTTTCTTGGCTTTCATCTCAAGGAAAATCGGCGTCTCTTGTAACCAGCGGCGCAGATACATGGCAACCAGGCCGAAAATCCCGCCGATGAAGAAAGGAATGCGCCAGCCGTAGTCACGCACGGCCTCTGCTGACAGCGTGCTGTGCAGCACGGTCGCCACCAGCGAGCCGAGCAAGATGCCGACGGTCAGGCCCGCCGTCAGCGTACCGCAGGCAAAACCGATGTGCCTGCGCGGCACGTGTTCGGCCACAAACACCCAGGCTCCCGGCACTTCCCCGCCCACCGCCGCGCCTTGCAACAGGCGCATCAACAGCAGTAACAGAGGTGCGGCAATACCAATGGAGGAATAGGTTGGCAGCAGGCCCATCGCCAGCGTCGGTAGCGCCATCAAGAGAATACTGAAGCTAAACATTCGCTTACGGCCAATCAGATCGCCAAAGTGCGCCATGATGACGCCACCCAGCGGGCGCGCCAGATAGCCAGCGGCGAAGATGCCGAAGGTTTGCACCTGCCGAACCCAATCAGGCATATCCGCCGGAAAGAACAGATCGCCGATGACCGCAGCAAAGAAAACAAAAATGATGAAGTCGTAGAACTCGAGGGCGCCGCCTAGTGCAGCAAGGGACAGTGTCTTGAAATCTTGCCGGTTAAGCCGACGATTATTAGCCTGTTGCATAAGATACCGTATAGCACAAAGTGGAAGGTGTAAAAAACGAGCCGCTACCTGTAAAGGAATGATTACTATAACGGCAAACGTTTTGCGCACCAGATGGGCTGAATCTTATGTCAGAAAAAGTCTAACTTTAGTTTTTTGTATCGCGGCGGGCACTTTTGGGACGAAAAGCTGCTACCACGTCCTCGTGCGTTTCAATATACGGGCCGTCGAGCAGTTGAATGCAGTAAGGCACGCTGGCAAAAATGCCGGAAACAATCACCTTACCCGACTCATCTTTCAGGCCTTCCAGCGTTTCCTGAATCGATTTTGGCTGGCCCGGCAGGTTCAAAATCAGCGCCTGTTTGCGGATAACCCCAACCTGACGAGAAAGGATAGCTGTGGGCACAAAGTGCAGGCTGATTTGACGCATCTGCTCGCCAAAGCCTGGCATTTCGCGGTCGGCAACGGCCAGCGTGGCATCCGGCGTGACGTCGCGACGTGCGGGGCCTGTACCGCCGGTGGTCAGCACCAAATGGCAGCCACTTTCATCCACCAATTCGCTAATCGCTTGCTCAATCAGCGGCTGCTCGTCGGGGATCAATCTCTTCTCCACCTTGAAGGGCGTGATCAGCGCCTTTTCCAGCCAGGCTTCTAATGCCGGAATGCCTTTATCCTGATAAATGCCGTTTGAAGCGCGGTCCGAAACCGACACCAAACCAATTCGTAAGTTATCCATGCTTTTCTTCTCCCCAAGCATTTGTTCGGCAACCCAGCCGTTAGTGGGATAAAGGATAAGTATATCGGTAAGTCGGGGCGAGATTTTTTTCTTCAGACATTAAAAAAGGCGACTCAATGAGTCGCCTTTCTGATACCGAGTGCCGTGATTACAGCAGGTCAGCGATCATTTTTTCCAGTTTACCCTGGTCGATAGCAAACTTACGGATACCATCCGCCAGTTTGTCGATAGCCATTGGGTCTTGGCTGTGATCCCAGTAGAACTGAGCTTCAGTCAATGGCTCTGGACGTGCTTTGGTTTCGCCAGTGTAGGACAGTTTACGCTCCAACGGACCTTCGCTTTCTGCCAGTTCTTTCAACAGAGCAGGTGCGATAGTCAGACGGTCACAACCAGCCAACTCGATGATTTCGCCGATGTTACGGAAGCTTGCGCCCATAACCACAGTCTCGTAGCCGTGCTGTTTGTAGTATTCGTAGATTTCGGTCACAGAGACAACGCCTGGATCTTCGTGCGGCGCGAACTCTTTTTTGTCGCCGTTAGCTTTGTACCAGTCGAGGATACGGCCAACGAACGGAGAAATCAGATAAACGCCAGCTTCGGCACAAGCACGAGCCTGAGCGAAGGAGAACAGCAGAGTCAGGTTACAGTTGATGCCTTCTTTTTCCAGACGCTCTGCGGCACGGATACCCTGCCAGGTTGAAGCCAGTTTGATCAGGATACGGTCGTTGCTGATGCCAGCATCGTTATAAAGTTTGATCAGACGGTGGGCTTTAGCCACGCTCGCTTCAGTGTCATAGGACAGACGCGCGTCGACTTCGGTAGAAATGCGGCCCGGGACCAGTTTCAGGATCTCCAGACCGATATTTACCGCCAGTTTGTCAGCCGCGTCAGTAACCTGCTGGTCACGATCGCTGCTTTGATCTTTAGCCCATGCAATGGCTTCGTCGATCAATTTACGGTATTCAGGAATTTGTGCAGCGTTGAGGATCAGAGACGGGTTGGTCGTAGCATCTTGCGGCTGGTACAGTTTCATTGCCGCAATATCCCCGGTGTCTGCAACAACTTTAGTGAGTTGGCGTAGGGAAGTCAGTTTATCGGTCATTTGGCATATCTCATCGTTTGTACATTTTCGTTGAGGCATTTTCATGCCTTGCCTTTGCCTGATGATAACATGCAAAAAGCCACGCGCAAGGCAGATATGGCGGTGCGATAGGCATAACGAAAATGGGTTTATCGTCTGCAGAATCTTAATTTTTCAGTCAAAATGACAGTGTCCCCATGGGGGCAAAAAGGCTATGTTAACCAGCACTCTATACAAAATGGCTAAAATACAACCACCCATGCAGGGGTCAACTATCAATACCTTGATTAACAAAGGCGCCCAATGAGCGAAATGCTGAATTTTTTCGACAACATTCTTTGGGGCTCAATCCTTATTTACCTGCTGCTGGGGACGGGCATTTACTTTAGCCTGCGCACGCGTTTTATTCAGTTCCGCCTGTTTGGCCATATTTTCTCCTCACATCTGCATAAAAACGGCGCCAACCCGCGCGGTATTTCAACCTTTCAGGCCCTGTGTATCAGCCTTGCTGCCCGTATTGGTACAGGCAACGTGGCGGGCGTGGCCTTGGCTATTGCCGCAGGCGGGCCGGGAGCCATCTTCTGGATGTGGGTCGTTGCCTTCATTAGCATGGTGACCGCACTGTTCGAAAACACCTTGGCCCAGCTGTTTAAAGGGCGTGATTTAAAAGGTCATTATCGCGGCGGTCCGGCGGATTACATGGAGAAAGGCCTCGGCATGCGCTGGATGGGCGTGCTGTTTTCCATCATGCTGGTACTCTCTTTTGGTTTAATTTTCAATGCGCTACAGGCCAATGCGATTGCTCAGGTGGCCGCCCTCGCCTTTGACAGTAATCCTCATTACGTCGCCGCAGGTCTGGTGTTACTGACCGCCGTCACCCTGTTTGGCGGCCTAAAACGCTTCTCTAAACTGTCGCAATGGATGGTGCCTGTCATGGCGGTGGGTTATCTGCTGATGGCTACCTGGGTGATTGGGCACAATGTTGAACGCCTGCCGCAAGTCTTTGTTCTGATAGTTAAAAGCGCCTTTGGATTGCAGGAAGTCGCCGCGGGCGCGGTCGGTTTTGCTATTACACAGGCGCTGACCCAAGGGGTGCAGCGCGGTCTGTTCTCCAACGAGGCGGGCATGGGCTCTTCCCCCAACGCCGCTGCCCTTGCCGCCCCCGAGCCCGCTCATCCGGCGGCGGTGGGCTTCTCGCAAATGCTCGGCGTATTTATCGATACCATCGTGATTTGCAGCGCCACGGCGTTGATTATCCTCAGTTCAGGCCTGTTAGATGCCCCTGACCAGCAGCTCAAGGGCATCGCGCTGATTCAGCAGGCCGTCTCGACCGCGACCGGCAATGAGCTGGGCCATTATCTGGTGGCGACCTTTGTGTTTATTTTCGCCTTCTCCTCTATCTCCGCCAACTATGTTTATGCCGAGAACAATTTGGTATTCCTGCGCAGTGGCGAGAAAGCCAAACTCTACGTTTTCCGCCTGCTAGTTCTGGGCATGGTGGCTTTCGGCTGCCTGGCAAAACTGCCAACAGTGTGGAAAATGGCCGATATCAGCATGGCACTCATGACTATCATCAACCTCACCGCGCTGATGCTGCTTTCGGGCATTGCGCTGAAAGTCATCAAGGACTACGAGCGCCAGCGCCGCATGGGGCGAACGCCGGTGTTCAACCCCGACCACTTCCCGGAATTCCGCGAACAGCTCACTCCCGACGTGTGGCAGAAAACCCCACCTCAGGCGAAACATTAAGTTTTTCCTATTGCAGCAATTTCCGTTCTGCCCGGCCTTTGCGCCATTTTTATGGCCGGCTCAGGGCAGATTTTTGCTAAAATAGAGACGAAACCAAGATCTCACGATGAACCGATAGCCGACCAACGGATGCGACTATGCTGACCATTATTTCTCCTGCTAAAACGCTCGACTACGAAAGCCCGCTCGCCACAAAACGCTTTACCCAACCTGAATTACTGGATAAGTCGAGCCAGCTAATCAGCATTGCCCGCAAACTGACGCCAGCCCAGATCTCCAGCCTGATGGGCATCAGCGACAAGCTGGCGCTGCTCAATGCCGAACGCTTTAACGATTGGCAGCCGGATTTCAGCCCGGACAACGCGCGTCAGGCAATCTTGGCGTTTAAAGGTGATGTGTATACCGGCTTGCAGGCGGAAGATTTCAGCGAGAAAGATTTCGAGTTCGCCCAAGACCATCTGCGCATGCTCTCTGGTCTGTACGGCCTGCTGCGCCCGCTGGACTTAATGATGCCTTATCGTCTGGAGATGGGGATCCGCCTGGAGAACCCGCAGGGGTCGAATCTGTATACTTTCTGGGGCGATTTATTGACGGAGAAGCTCAATAAATTATTGGCTGAACAAGGCGATAAAGTCTTGATTAACCTGGCATCTGATGAGTATTTCAAAGCCGTGAAACCGGCTAAGCTTGACGGTGAAATCATCAAGCCGGTGTTCCTCGACCAGAAAAAGGGGAATTACAAGGTCATTAGCTTCTACGCTAAAAAGGCCCGTGGCCTGATGAGTCGTTTCATCATCAAAGAGCGTCTGAGCAAGGTCAGTCAACTGCGAGATTTCAATCTGGAAGGCTATGAGTATGACCCAGCCCGCTCAGAAGGTAATGAGCTGGTGTTCACCCGCCCAGAGCAGTAAGCCGTGCTTCAAACCATAAAAAAAGCCCTCGCAAGAGGGCTTTTTAGTCTCTAAAAGTCAGCAGATCGTTACTTTGGCAGCGCCATCAGGAAACGACGCATTTCGCTGAAATCAGCCGGCAAGTCGTGCGACAGCAGCGGAAGATCCGCGCGCTCCGCCAGCTCTTTCGGCAAATCAATGTCCTGACCCAGAATCGCCTCCACACTCTCCTTGAACTTGGCCGGATGCGCGGTGCCGATGAACAGGCCGAATTCGCCCGGTTGCAGTTGGTCGCGCAGCACGCGGTAGGCAATCGCGGCGTGAGGTTCAGAGATGTAGCCAATGTCCGCCAGCTCGCGCATCGCGTCTTCAGTGGTGTCATCGCTCACCGCGCCGAAGCCCAGGTCTTTCAGCTTCCAAATTTTGCGGCGGTACAGCTCTTCCACGCGCGGCCAGTTGTTTGGCTGGCTGACGTCCATCGCGTTGGATAATGTCGCCACCGTAGTTTTCGGCGCCCATTCGCCATTGGCGAGAAAGCGCGGCACGGTGTCATTGGCGTTGGTTGCTGCGATAAAGCGTTTGACCGGCAGCCCCAGTGATTTCGCCAGCAGACCAGCCGTCAGATCACCAAAATTGCCGCTCGGTACGGAGATAACCAGCTGGTTGCGCGCTTCCTGTGGCAGTTGCGCCACGGCTTCAAAGTAGTAGCAGATTTGCGCCAGCAAGCGACTGATGTTAATCGAGTTTGCTGAGTTCAGTTTCAGCTCATGCTTCAGCTCTTCATCATCAAATGCCTGCTTCACCAGTGCCTGACACTGGTCAAAGTCGCCGTCGATCGCCACGGTGTGGATGTTGTCACCCAGCGTACAGAACAGCTTCTCCTGCAACGGGCTGATTTTGCCTTTCGGGTAGAGGATAACGACACGCACGTTTTTCATGCCGTGGAAGGCGTGAGCGACGGCCGCGCCGGTGTCACCAGAGGTGGCGGTCAGAATGGTCACCGGCTGGTCGCCAGAAACCTGTGTCAGCACCTGCGCCATAAAGCGGCCGCCGAAGTCTTTGAACGCCAGAGTTGGGCCGTGGAACAGCTCCAGACAGGCAATATCGTCGGACACTTTGGCAACCGGCGCAGGGAAAGCAAAAGCACTTTTTACGCGCTGGTAGAGCTGGTCTTCTGGAATTTCATCACCAATGAACGCGGACAGAATGCGGCTGCTGCGGGTAACAAAGTCTTGATCCAGCAGGCCGTCGATGTCACTCAGCGCAAACTCAGGCAACTCGAGAGGAAAGAACAGGCCCTGCTGCTTTCCTAAACCTTGCTTAACGGCCTGAGCAAAGCTGACCTGCTCATTGTGGTCCTTCAGGTTGTACAGTTTCATCATTTATCCCAATAGTCTCGCGCCTGCGGTATCCAGACGACAAATATGAACAAAGCCTTCATCATTTTGCAGATAGTGATTCTGCAACCAGTCCGCCATACGTTTGGCGGTTGCGCTGTCGTTGCACACGGCAAACAGCGTCGGGCCGGAGCCTGAAATACCACAAGCCAGAGCGCCAATTTCTTCAGCGGCGGTGCGCGCCTCGGCAAAACCTGGAAGCAGGCGCGTGCGATAAGGCTCGGCAATTACGTCTTTCATTAATTTAGCAGCCAGTGCCGGTTGTTGCGTATGGCAGGCGTGAATGAAGCCAGCAAGATAGCGACCGTGGCTGATGCAGTCCTGACGGCGGTACTGGGCCGGTAGAATCGCGCGCGCTTCGGCGGTCGACACTTTGATGCCCGGATACGCCATCACCCACAGCCAATCATCAAAGCTCGGCACGTTTTGGCTGATCACACCCAGCTCTTCCAGCATCAGCTGGATGCCGCCGAGATAGCATGGCGCGACGTTGTCGAAGTGCACGCTGCCGGAAATGCGCCCTTCCAGCTCGCCCATCAGGGAAAGCATGGTGTTTTCATCCAGCGGCTTGCCGCAGAACTCGTTCATCGCCATCAAGCCAGCGACCACCGAACAGGCGCTAGAACCCAGGCCGGAGCCAATGGGCATATTCTTTTCCAGCGTCATGGCGACTGGGATCTCTTTACCGATTTCCTGACAGAAACGCTGCCAGCACTGGAAGACGATGTTGTCTTCCATGCGATCCGGTAACTTGGAGACGAAGCGACCTTCGCTTTTCAAACTGAACTCTGTCGCTGCCTCTACGCTCACGCAGTCGCCGAGCAGCGTGCCGTCAACCGGAGAAACCGCGGCGCCCAGCACGTCAAAACCGACGCTGACATTGCCAATTGAGGCAGGGGCATACACCTTAACCATATTAAACTCCTAACTTCCATGACAGCGTTCGCAAAAGATCGGCAAATACGCCGGCAGCAGTAACGTCATTGCCCGCGCCATAACCGCGTAAGACTAATGGCAGAGGCTGATAATAACGGCTGTAGAACGCCAACGCATTCTCGCCATTTTTCACTTTATACAGTGGATCGTTACCATCGACGGCCTCGATCTTCACCGTGCAGCGCCCCTCTTCGATAGCACCAACGTAGCGCAAAACCTTATCCTGTGCCGTGGCATCGGCCACGCGCTGGGCGAAATCAGCGTCCACCGTCGGCAGGCGGCTCACAAAGTCGGTCACGCTGCCTTCAGAGTCGAAGGATAACGGCAGAACGGATTCAACTTCAATATCAGAGAGTTCCAGTTTGTAACCGGCTTCACGGGCCAGAATCAACAGCTTGCGAGCTACGTCCATTCCTGACAGGTCATCACGCGGGTCTGGCTCGGTATAGCCCATATCACGCGCCTGCAGCGTGGCCTCGGACAGCGACATCCCCTCATCCAGCTTGCCGAAAATGTAGGACAGCGAGCCTGAAAGAATGCCGGAGAAGCGCACCAGCTCGTCACCCGCGTTGAGCAGGTTTTGCAGGTTTTCAATCACCGGCAGGCCCGCGCCGACGTTTGTGTCATAAAGGAATTTGCGGCGTGAATGCTCAGCCGCTTTACGCAACTGATAGTAATAGTTCATCGACGAGGTGTTGGCTTTCTTGTTTGGCGTCACGACGTGGAAGCCGTCAGCCAGGAAATCCGCATATTGATCAGCCACTTCTTGGCTCGAGGTACAGTCAACAATCACCGGGTTAAGTAAGTGATACTCTTTGACTAAACGAATCAGGCGGCCAAGGTTGAACGACTCTTTCGCCGCGCCCAGCTCGTCACTCCAGTTGTCCAAAGAGATGCCGTGAATGTTGGTCAGCATAGCGCGCGAGTTGGCGATGCCGCACACCCGCAGGTCAATATGCTTGGCCTTAAGCCACGCCTGCTGGCGGCGAACCTGCTCGATAAGCGCCCCACCGACGCCGCCGACGCCAATCAGGAACACTTCGATAACCTGATCGGTGTTGAACAGCATCTGATGGCTGACGCGAACGCCAGTGGTGGCGTCGTCATTGTTCACCACGACTGAGATTGAGCGCTCGGAGGAGCCTTGGGCGATAGCCACGATATTGATGTTGGCGCGAGCCAGCGCCGAGAAGAACTTGGCCGAGATGCCGCGCAGCGTGCGCATGCCGTCGCCAACGACCGAGATAACCGCCAGCTTCTCCATCACGTCCAGCGGCTCGAGCAGGCCGTCTTTCAGCTCCAGATAGAATTCGTCTTCCAGTGCGCGACGCGCGCGCTCCAGTTCGCCCTGAGGCACGCAGAAGCTGATGCTGTATTCAGAGGAGGACTGGGTGATCAGCACCACCGAAATGCCCGAGCGTGACATCACCGCGAACACCCGCGCCGCCATGCCGACCATGCCTTTCATGCCCGGCCCGGAGACATTGATCATCGCCATGTTGTTCAGGTTGGTGATGCCTTTGACCGGCGTATTGTCATCAAGGCTTTCGCTGCCAATCAGGGTGCCCGGCGCTTGCGGGTTGGTGGTGTTTTTAATCAGGCATGGAATTTGGAATTGGGCAATGGGCAGGATGGTGCGAGGGTGAAGGACTTTGGCGCCGAAGTAAGAAAGCTCCATCGCCTCTTGATAGGACATCGATTTTAACAAGCGAGCATCGGGCACGGTGCGCGGGTCACAGGTATAAACGCCATCGACGTCAGTCCAAATTTCGCAGCAGTCGGCGCGCAGACAGGCCGCCAATACCGCCGCCGAGTAGTCGGAGCCATTACGGCCCAGCACCACCAGCTCGCCTTTGTCATTACCGGCGGTGAAGCCCGCCATCAGCACGATATTATCAGCAGGAATACCGCTGGCGGCGATGCGCAGAGTCGATTCGTTGATATCAACGGTGGATTCCAGATAGCTACCCTGAGCCAGCAATTTTTCCACTGGGTTGATCACAGTGACGCCATAGCCTTTGGCGACGAATACGGCTTCCATGATGGCGATAGAGAGCTTTTCACCGCGGCAGATGATGGACGCGTTGACGCTATCAGGACACTGTCCTAACAGACTGATTCCATGCAGTAATTGCTTAAGCTGGCCGAACTCTTGCTCGATAAAGGTTTTCACTTTCGGCAAGTCGAAGCCCGGTACTTTCTCAGCAAGGCCGGTGATTAATTCGGAGAAAATGCGTTCTGCATCGCTCATGATTGGCTGGATCTCTTGCCCAGCAACCGTTCGCTCAATCATCGCGACGAGGTGGTTGGTAATTTTGGCCGGCGCAGAAAGTACCGTGGCAACCTGTCCCTGACGTGCATTGCTTTCCATGATGTCCGCGACGCGCAAGAAGCGTTCCGCGTTTGCTACTGAAGTCCCGCCAAATTTCAACACTCGCATTTCTGGTACTCTCCTGAAGCTCATTCGTAGATGACGATTCGTTAAAAAAGTCGCTAAAAAAAAAGCCCGCACTGTTTAGGTGCGGGCTTTTTTCTGTTTTTCCTGTACGCGTCAGCCCGCCCCGTAACCAGTGGTTTCGGTGGTGGTAATAATTGTTGTGTTCAGGCTGATCATTCGCATTTTTATTTTCTGTCTGTCTGTTTATATGTTGTGTTTTTTACTCTGTCTGCCCCTATTAGCTAAAGCATCAGGCACAACAAGTCAATTTTTTTCTGATTTTGCGCCAAGCGTCGCAATGAAATACAAACAGATTATTCTCTGCCAAAACGGCCTAAATCAGTGAAAAAGAGAGGTCGTGAGGCACAGGCCCGAGCATTTCCCCATACAAACCACGCTGCGCCTCAGATCACTTCGTCAGCTTTTTTTCGATGTCATGCAGCAAAGTGTGCAACATTGCAGCATCTCTTTGCTGTAAAAGTCCTACGCGCTGCTGCACCCAATCTGACAATTTTTGGTCGTTGCTGGCTTCTACCGCGTCCAATAAACGGTTAATTCTTGAGCGCAACGCACCCAACTGTCCGGCATCGGGTTGAACCGCCACGGGTGCCGAAATTTGGTTTAGCGCCGACAACTGATAGCAGAACACCATTACGGCCTGGCCAAGATTCAGCGAAGGATAATCCGCCACCATCGGCACGCCGGTGAGAATATCGGCCAGATCCAGCTCTTCATTGGTCAACCCAGAATCTTCCCGCCCGAAGACCAGCGCGGCGTTGCTTATCCATCCACGCTTCTCCTCTAACTGGCCGAGCAGCTCCACAGGCGTGCTGTAGTAGTGGAAACGGGCGCGGCTGCGCGCTGTGGTCGCCACGGTGAAATCGATATCGGCCAGCGCCGCCTCAAGCGTCTCGAAATGTTGCGCATTATGCAGAATCTCATTGGACGCGTGCGCCACCCACCCCGCCTCGGGTTGCAGATGAGCCTGACTGTCGACAATACGCAATGACGCGAACCCCATGGTTTTCATTGCTCGTGCCGCTGCGCCGACATTTTCAGGCCGCGCCGGGGAAACCAAAATAATATGAAGTTGCATCAGTCCTCTGAATGTTCGTATTGGAATATCTGCGGTCGATCTTAAGTGAGCTTTTAATTGAGTAAAAGTGACTTCTCAAAATGATCAACTTTTCACATAAACTTAACAGTCAAATATGGGCTAATAACTAAATGCCGTAAAATCTGCCATTAGCCAGAAAATAGAAATGAACCACTACTACATGACTTATAAAATTAAATAAGCCTTACTAATCATATTGATATATTGAATGATTAGAATCAATTCTCTCAATATAGTGGGCGGAAATTATAACCTGCTGAATCGTGACCAATTTTGCGCAAAATGTGACTTAACCGTGCATTCCTATAAGTGTTTTTCACTAAAGTGTTACCGTGCTACAATTGAATTTGATATATGTCAACAAAGCGTAGTTTTGTTGGGTGGTAATGTCGGCACTCGCTGTTATATTGCTGTTAATAGGGTTAGGATAAGCGCCATTCCAGCACCCAATAGGAAGTCACAAAGTGGGCTTCGCGACAGAGCTGGCGACGACATTGGTGTTGATGTAAAGCGCATCAGAAACGCATTTACGTACTTTAGTCATGTAACGAGTGAGATAGCGCATTCGCTGTCAAAATTCATCGGAATAACAAGGACTTCTGTACTCCTATTTTCAATTTGTTGGCAATCTTAGGTAGCAAACATGCAGACTCCTCATATCCTGATCGTCGAAGACGAGTTAGTGACCCGTAATACGCTAAAAAGTATTTTTGAAGCAGAAGGCTACATGGTGCATGAAGCCAATGATGGTGCAGAAATGCACAACATCTTGTCGGAACATGACATCAATCTGGTCATCATGGACATCAACCTGCCAGGTAAAAATGGCTTGCTGCTGGCCCGTGAACTGCGCGAACAAGCCAGCGTTGCCCTGATGTTCCTGACCGGCCGCGACAATGAAGTCGACAAGATCCTCGGTCTGGAAATCGGTGCTGATGATTACATCACCAAACCTTTTAACCCGCGTGAACTGACTATCCGTGCACGCAATCTGCTCTCCCGTACCATGAATCTGAGCACCACCGGTGAAGAACGTCGTCTGGTAGAAAGCTACAAATTCAACGGTTGGGAACTGGACATCAACAGCCGTTCGCTGGTGAGCCCGGCTGGCGAGCAATACAAGCTGCCGCGCAGTGAATTCCGCGCGATGCTGCATTTCTGTGAGAATCCGGGCAAAATTCAAACCCGTGGTGACTTACTGAAGAAAATGACCGGCCGTGAGCTTAAGCCTCATGACCGTACCGTTGACGTCACTATCCGTCGCATTCGTAAACACTTCGAAGCCACCCCGGATACCCCAGAAATCATCGCCACCATTCATGGTGAAGGCTATCGTTTCTGTGGTGATTTAGAAGACTAAGCGGCAGGTTGCCAACCCTGTTGTCAGTCATCGTCAATGAAAAAGGCCAGCATATGCTGGCCTTTTCTTTTGGGAATCAGGCGACTAGCGAGAACCCCAAGGGATGATTGGCACCGCGCTAAGGGCATTTTTTGGCGAGCCGTCGACCACTTTGTCGGAATAGCTCAGGTAAATAAGCGCATTGCGAGTAGCATCATAAAAACGTACCACCTGCAGCTTTTTGAATATCAGCGAGGTGCGTTTCTGGAACACCACCGTCCCCTTATCTTTACCCTGCTTAATCTTATCGCTGAGTTCGATTGGCCCAACCTGCTGGCAAGAGATTGCAGCGTCAGAGGTGTCTTCGGCCAGCCCTAAGCCGCCTTTTATCCCGCCCGTTTTGGCCCGACTGATATAACAGGTTACATTTTTAATATCAGGATCATCAAAGGCTTCAACCACAATTTTGTGGTCTGGACCTAGGAATTTGAACACGGTATCCACCGAGCCCACCTGCTCCGCATACGCCGAATTGGAACAAATCAAGAACAGTCCAAAAACAAAAATACAACACTTTTTCATTAGGTTACTCCGCAGCACGCTGCTAATGGTGAGATCAAGCAAAGACGATATTAAACAAAGCCCTTGCTCACAATTTGTAGTAGGAATATTCGGTTAGCTGAGCAAAAAGCACGTTTAGCTAAAAAAATCTTAAGAAGTCTTAAGCAGAAAAAGTTGCTATTATGCGGCGTCAACATTCTGTGCATTTATCTTAGTTCAACGAGGACGATCTATGGATCAAGCAGGAATCATTCGTGATCTTCTCAGCTGGTTAGAAACCCATTTAGACCAGCCGTTATCACTCGACAACGTCGCAGCCAAAGCCGGATATTCGAAATGGCACCTGCAACGTATGTTTAAGGATGTCACGAGTAACGCAATTGGTGCTTACATTCGTGCTCGTCGCCTGTCAAAAGCTGCCGTCGCTCTGCGATTGACCAGCCGACCAATTTTGGATATTGCCCTGCAATACCGTTTTGATTCTCAGCAGACGTTTACTCGCGCATTCAAAAAACAGTTCGCACAGACGCCCGCGCTTTACCGTCGTTCAGAAGATTGGCACTCCTTCGGGATCTGCCCGCCGATTCGCCTTGGCGCTTTCATTTTGCCACAGCCCGAGTTCGTCTCGCTGCCGGAGCAAAATCTGATCGGCATTACGCAGAGCTACTCCTGTACGCTGGAACAGATCACCACTTACCGTAATGAAATGCGCCTGCATTTCTGGCGTCAGTACATTGGTGAAGCCAAAACCTTGCCGCCGGTACTCTACGGTTTGCACCACTCTCGCCCGAGTCAGGAAAAAGATGACGAGCAGGAAGTGTTGTACACCACGGCCATCGAACCGAAGCATCTGCCAGAGAATGTGGAAGGTCAACCGATTGTCGTGCAGGAAGGTGAATACGCGATGTTCCACTACAAAGGTTCACCGGAACTGTTGCAGGAATTCATCCTAACGCTGTACGGAACCTGTCTGCCGTCGCTGAAAATGACGCGCAGAAAGGGACAAGACATTGAGCGATTCTATACCAAACATAAAGTGCCGAGCGCCACGCCGCCGACCGAAATAGAATGCGATTATCTTATCCCTATTCGCCGTTAATTCTGCTGTAAGGCTGCCGCGTTTAGCGCTGCAGCTCATCTAATGCGGGCTGATCCAGATGCGAAATATCGCCCGCCGTCTCCACAATCCAGCCAGACGCCAGCCACGCACTTTCCTGATGATCCACACGCGAAATGGAACAGTTGCGCAGGCGCAGGCGGCGCTCGGCATAAGGCTCAAGCCCTAAAATCGTGCTGATAAGGCAACCCAGCGCGATGCCGTGGCTCACCAGCAGCGGTTTACTGCCCGCCGGTAAATCAAGGCAGCTGTCGAGTGCAGAGCGCATACGCTCGGCCAGCTCAATCATACTCTCGCCCTGTGGAATGCGGCCATCCGGCGTGCCATCAACCATCTGCTTACGCCAGGTTTCTTCGTCAGCACTCAGGCCATCCAAATTACGGGTTTCCAGCACGCCCATGTGCAGCTCGCGCAGACGCGGCTCCTCGGTGACAGCGCAACCACAGGCGTCAGCGATGATTTGCGCCGTGGCGCGAGTACGCCCCAGATCGCTGGTGATGACGTGCGTGATGCCTTCGCGGCGCACGCGCTCGGCCACCTGCTGTGCCTGAAAAATGCCCTTTTGGGTCAACGGACTGTCTGACTGTCCCTGAATCTTGCGTGCTGCATTCCATTCGGTTTCGCCATGACGGACGAGATATACCTGTAACATGAGTGTTTTCCGTTATACTGCGTGAAATTTGCTAAAGGATGCTCAAACTCTATGTACCACGTTGTCGCTGCAACCACTAACCCGGCAAAAATTAAAGCTATTGCTCTGGCATTTGAGGACATTTTTGGTACTGACTCGTTCCGTATCGAAGGCGTAGATGTCGACAGCGGCGTGTCCAATCAACCCATCGGCAGCAGCGAAACCCGCACTGGTGCCAGACACCGCGTCATTAGCGCACGACAGGTGCGCCCAGAGGCGGATTTTTGGGTTGGCATAGAAGCCGGTATTGAAGACAACATGACCTTCGCCTGGATGGTCATCGAAAACATGCATCAACGCGGTGAATCCCGTTCAGCCAGCCTGATGCTGCCTGAAATTATATTACAAGAGATCAACCAAGGCAGTGAATTGGGCGATGAAATGGAAAAATTGACGGGAATTGCCGAAGTTAAACGCAAAGGCGGGGCGATTGGCATTTTTACCGCCGGCAAACTGACCCGCACCAGCGTCTATCATCAAGCTTTAGTGTTGGCGTTAGCGCCCTTCCATAACGCGGTGTATCAAGTCAGAGTGCAAACGCACTGACGCCTGCGTCAGACGTCTTTACTGACTTCGTCCGGGCCTAATAATTGTGTGCCGAGCCAGGCTTTCAGCGTGGCCGGTGCGTTTTTCAAGCCGTTAGACCCTCGGGTGATCGTTGCAATCCCTGCCCCCAATTGATTCTTCAACTCTCGCTGGCTCAGCTCGCCACGCATCAACTCCTGAACAATTCTGACACGCGTGCCTAAGGCAGCCCGTTCATCGGGCGTCAGCAGCAATTGCAGCAGTTCGTGGTGGAGATTTTCAGCGAAAGATTGCTGTAACAGCGCCATAAAGCACTGCCAGTCCTCATTGCCTTGTTGGGAAAGAGCGGGATCGATTACCGGAGTTTGGGTCATGTCATGGCTGCCATACTATTAAACTAGTACGGCAGCATAACATAGCTGTTAAAAATCAGTAACGCCTCTGCCATTCGGCATCGGTTAAAACTTTCGCCGGCTGATGCAAAAAGTAGCGATAAAATGCGTCATATGCCAACACATTTTTAACATATCGCCGAGTTTCGGAGAAAGGGATACTTTCGATAAAGGCCACGGCGTCGATTTGGCCCGCGCTGTTGCCCAACCAGGTGTTCACGCGCGATGGACCGGCGTTATAGGCGGCGCTGGACAAAATACGGTTGCGCCCGAACTGCTGATAGACATATTCCAGATAGTTGGTGCCAATCAGAATATTGGTCTGTGGATCGAACAGCTGGCTTGGGCTGCTGTATCCCGGCAGATTAAACATCTGCACCGTGTGCTGCGCCGTGGCAGGCATCACTTGCATCAGGCCAGAGGCGCCCACCGGTGAGCGAGCTTCCGGGTTCCACGCGCTTTCCTGACGCGCAATCGCCATCGCGTAGCTCTGGGTAATGCCTTTATCGTCCGTCGCTTGTTTAAATTCAGGGGCCCACGCCAGCGGGAAGCGCTCCTCGAGATAATCCCACAGCTTGCCGGCAATGGTCGCCTGCACGCTGAGATCGGCCCAGTTGCGCTCGAAGGCGTAACGCGCCAGCGCCGACTGCTGCTCTTTGCTGCGGCTAAGCACCAGATAGGTCCATTCGGTGCGCGCCAGGTTGTCCATGTGCCAGTACATCAGCTCGCGCACGCGGGCGATTTCAGGCAGTGAAGCAAAGCTGGCGTCCGGTTTGGCGGCGACAGACACCTGTATTGGATAAGGCACGCCCAGCTTTTGCGCGGCGGCCATTGGATAGAAGCCACGCCCCTGCATCAGCGTGCGCAACATCGCCTCGCCCTGCTGGCGTTTACCTTGGTCAATCAGCACCGAGGCTTCCCAGTAGCGCCATTCATCTTCCTGCTGAGCATCAGCAGGCAGGCGATCCATCCACTGGCTCAGCCCTTGGCGATCCCCGGCGGCCAGCGCCATGCGAATTCGGCGCTCCACCAGCGAGGTCGAATGGCTGCGCAGAATCACGCTATCGCGCCATTTGGCCTGCTCTGGCGTCGCGGTGCTGCCCATCAGCTGCCACGCCACGGCCTCTTCAAGCTCGAGGCGGTCACTGTCGCTCATCTTCTGCAAGCGAGCCAAAATCGGCAGCATCGAGCGGGCGTTTTCCACGTCTTCACGGGCAATGCGGCTAAAAGCGATCGCCACGGCATTACGGGTGAAATCGGTCGGCCCGACGCTGCGGGCAAAGCTTTCAATGCTGTTCGGGTCGCTTTGCAGTTTCAGCAAGGCGTCGCGCATAGTCTGGTAGTCGTCAGGCAGCTGCTTGGCGAGGAAATTCACCAGATTGCTGTTGCCCTGCTTCATCGCCAAACCAATGCGTTGCAGGGTCACTAGCGCCGTCTGATTGCCGCCCTGCTGCCACAGGCTAAACAGCTTGTCGCAGGCGTTCGGCAGCGAGGTGCCGGTTAGCCAGATGTCTTTCGCCGCGTTCAGCGCGGTTTGCTGATCGCCCGTCGACCATTTGGCGTAATAGTAGTTACAGCGCGCGGCCACCGGCTTTGGCGGCTGCGGGCTGAAGGTGAGCAAGCCCGTCCAGTCTTGACGATTGGCCAACTCATTGACGAAGCGTGACGGCAGAGAACGCGCCGGAGGCAAAGTAGGATGAGACTGCACGAAGCTGCTGATCTGCTGCGGCGTCGCCAGACTTAAGTCCTGCGTCAACTGACGGTATTCCAAATAAGGATAAAGCGGATAATCCTTCAGGGTTGGCATCAGCTGATTAACCACGTCCATCTGGTTATTGTCCCACGCCTGCTTGATTTGCATATAACGCTGGCGCTGAGCGTCCAATGAGTCCGCTTTTGCGACTCCAGAAACGGCCACCAACAACATGCCTGCTGCCAAAAGATACCCTTTGTCCACCTTGACCATACTTGCCTTTATCCTCGCTGGTTGTATTGCTGACTGCCAAACAGGGTGCAGCCTTCGTCGCTCATCAATGACGAATCAAGGCCGCAATGCGTAGACACCAACTACGCTAATCGATTCATTTTTAAAATTGAAGTCATGCGTACACAGCATCACAAACTTTACACAGTGTGGTGCAAGCCGCGCGCAGATACCAGACGACAGCAAGCCGATTTCTCTCCCGCACGATCATTTTTCATCTTTAAAGGAGATTATTGGCGTCCTGTGAGGTTCGATGGTTGGGAAGCGTAGCGAAACAGGCTAAACTTCGCAGTCGGAACACTTATCAGTCATGCCGTTTACGGCGGGGCTGACTTTAATCCGCCGCAGCGCCTGCTTGTTGCAGACAGCGCGCGGCTCGCATAGAAAGAGGCTCAAAACAACGTGGCTCAATACGTATACTCAATGCATCGCCTCGGCAAAGTGGTTCCGCCGAAGCGTCACATTCTTAAAAACATCTCCCTGAGTTTCTTCCCTGGCGCTAAAATCGGCGTACTGGGTCTTAACGGTTCTGGTAAATCCACCTTACTGCGCATCATGGCCGGTATTGATACCGACATCGAAGGCGAAGCTCGCCCGCAGCCGGACCTGAAAATCGGCTACCTGCCTCAGGAGCCTCAGCTCAACATGGAGCACACCGTCCGCGAGTCAGTGGAAGAAGCGGTTTCAGAAGTCGTCGGCGCGTTAAAACGCCTTGATGAAGTCTATGCTCTCTACGCAGACCCGGATGCAGATTTCGACAAACTGGCTGCTGAGCAAGGCAGGCTGGAAGAGATCATTCAGGCACACGACGGTCACAACCTGAACACCCAGCTGGAGCGCGCTGCTGATGCCCTGCGTCTGCCAGACTGGGACGCCAAAGTGGCCACCCTGTCCGGTGGTGAGCGCCGCCGCGTGGCGCTGTGCCGCCTGCTGCTTGAAAAGCCAGAAATGCTGCTGCTCGACGAACCGACCAACCACTTGGACGCCGAGTCCGTGGCCTGGCTGGAACGCTTCCTGCACGACTTCGAAGGCACCGTGGTGGCGATCACCCACGACCGTTACTTCCTCGACAACGTTGCGGGTTGGATTCTGGAGCTTGACCGTGGTGAAGGTATTCCATGGGAAGGCAACTACTCCACCTGGCTGGAGCAGAAAGATGAACGTCTGGCGCAGGAAGCGTCTTCTGAAGCGGCGCGTCGTAAATCTATCGAGAAAGAGCTGGAGTGGGTGCGTCAGGGCGCGAAAGGCCGTCAGTCTAAGGGCAAAGCCCGTCTGGCACGCTTCGAAGAGCTAAACAGCACGGAATACCAGAAACGTAACGAAACCAACGAATTGTTCATTCCACCTGGTCCACGCTTAGGCGACAAAGTGGTCGAAGTGAAGAATCTGAGCAAATCCTACGGCGACCGCGTTCTGATTGACGACCTCTCCTTCTCCGTACCGAAAGGCGCGATCGTCGGTATTATCGGTCCAAACGGCGCGGGTAAATCTACCCTGTTCCGCATGATGTCTGGTCAAGAGCAGCCAAACGGCGGCACCATTGAACTGGGCGACACCGTGAAACTGGCCTCTGTCGATCAGTTCCGTGACGCGATGGACAACAGCAAAACCGTGTGGGAAGAAGTGTCCGGTGGTCAAGACATCATGCGCATCGGCACCACCGAAATGCCAAGCCGCGCCTACGTTGGCCGCTTCAACTTCAAAGGTGTTGATCAGGGCAAACGCGTCGGCGAGCTGTCCGGTGGTGAGCGCGGTCGTCTGCACTTGGCGAAACTGCTGCAAGTGGGCGGCAACATGCTGCTGCTCGATGAGCCAACCAACGACCTCGACATCGAAACCCTGCGCGCGCTGGAAAACGCCTTATTGGAGTTCCCGGGCTGCGCCATGGTCATTTCCCATGACCGCTGGTTCCTCGACCGTATCGCGACTCACATCCTTGATTACCAGGATGAAGGTAAAGTTGAATTCTTCGAAGGTAACTTCACCGAATACGAAGAGTACAAAAAACGCACGCTGGGCGCTGACGCACTTGAACCTAAGCGTATTAAATACAAGAAGATGATCAAATAAGTCCCGATCCTTTGCTTGATGAAAGGCCCGGAAACGGGCCTTTTTTATTGCTCCGCTTTAACCGCCAACGCCTCGCTGTAGCTTTTCGCAAAGCCATACTCTTCCAGCATAAAATCGATAAAACAGGCCAGCGCTGGTGAGTTCAACTTACGGCTCGGGTAGACCAAATAGAGGTCATTGCCCTCGGCCTCCCACTCGGGCAACACCCGCACCAGTAGCCCTTTCGCCACCTCGTCATGACATAAAAACGCCGGTAGCAGCGTGATCCCCGCCCCTTCCACCGCGCATTCGCGAGCATAGAGCAGGTTGTCGGTGGAGTGCGCCCCCGGCAGCAGCCAGCGATGATAAGTCTCGCCGCGATGCAGCACCCACTCCGCCCACGCCCGGTGCGCGATACAGTGGTGCGACGCCAATTGCTGCGGATGCGCCAGCGGCGGGTGTGCCGCGAGATAGGCCGGGGAGGCCAAGAGATAGCGCGGGCTGTGGCCCAGCTCGCGGCCAATCAGCGACGAGTCCTGCGGCTTGCCGGTGCGCAGCGCCAAATCGAAGCCTTCCTGCACTAAGTCCACCATGGCATCCGACACCGACACTTCCAGCGACACGTCTGGATAACGCTTTTGAAACTCGACGTTCATGCGCGCCAGCAGCGTCGCACCCAGTCCCGCCGGGCTGGTGATGCGCAGGCGGCCGCTGGGATTGTCCCGCAGACGGCGGATCGCCAGCTCGGCGCGTTCGCTCGCCAGCATCATCTCTTGGCAGTGAATCAAATAGCGCTCACCGGCGAAGGTCAGGTTGAGCTGCCGCGTGGTGCGGTTCAGTAAGCGAATGCCCACTGACTTCTCCAACTGGCTCACGCGCTGGCTGACGCTCGACTTGGGCAACCCCGCGCGTTCGGCGGCGGCGGTAAAGCTGCCGCACTCGGCGACCAAGGCAAACAGCGCCATATCCTGCAATTGTTTGAACATGATTGTTCACCTCAGACGAACACTTTGTTAGTTATTGTCCATCTTATCAGCTTAGCTCATGGCGACTACACTCTGTGTAACCCTTAATGGAGGAACCCACATGTCCATCAACGCTATTGCCGTAAACCCGAAGAACCCTGCGCACTTTATTGCGATTGAACTGCCACAGCCTGAAGTCGGCGAGTTTGACCTGCTGGTTGAAGTAAAAGCCGTCTCCGTCAATCCGGTCGATACCAAGGTGCACAAAGGCGCACAGAAAAATGGCCTGGATGCCCCGCGCGTGCTGGGCTGGGATGCCAGCGGCGTGGTGAAAGCCGTCGGCAGCGCGGTGAAAAACTTTAAGGCGGGCGACGAAGTCTGGTACGCCGGTGACATCACCCGTTCAGGTAGCAACGCCACCGAGCAGCTGATTGACTCGCGCATTGTGGCCCGTAAACCAAGCTCCCTCAACTGGGCAGAAGCCGCCGCCATGCCGTTGACCGCGCTGACCGCGTGGGAGGCGTTGTTCGAACACCTGCATATTCAAAACGCCGGTGAAGAGAAAACCCTGTTGATCATCGGCGGTGCCGGTGGCGTTGGCTCGCTGGCTATTCCTTTTGCCGCGCTGCGCAGCAAAGTGAAAGTGATCGCCACCGCCTCACGCCCGGAATCGGCCCAGTGGTGTCTGGATCGCGGCGCGGACCTGACCGTGAACTACAAAGATTTGAAAGGTGAGTTGGCGAAGCATGACATCAAACAGGTCGATTTCATCCTCTGCCTGAATGACACCGACGGCCATTGGGCCGCCATCAGCGACCTGATCGCGCCAATGGGCCACATCTGCACCATCGTTGAGAATGAGCATCCGCTGGACCAGAGCAGCCTGAAAGTGAAAAGCGCCGCGCTGCACTGGGAGCTGATGTTTACCCGCAGCATGTTCAACACGCCGGACATCGCCCAGCAGGGTGAAATTCTCAAGGAGGTGGCTGAGTTAGTGGACGCGGGCAAAGTGAAAACCACGCTGAGCGACACCCTGCACGGCCTGACGGTGGAAAGCATTGAAGCCGCCCACGCCAAAGTGCTCGACGGCCATATGCAAGGCAAAGTGGTTATCGCCTTCTAAGCCGGAGAGTTTGCATAAAAAAGCCCCCGATTTGTGAGAATCGAGGGCTTTTTCATTTTGACAATTTACTCTTTCGGCAGCGCGCTCACCCGGCTGGTATCGGCCGCCAGCATGATCTGCACCAGCTCCACGCACTCGAGGAAACGCTCGTCGTAGTCTGAGGATTTCACGTGCACGTAGTCGATGTTGTTCTGCTGCAACATCTCGATTAACAGGTTCTGGAAGGAGGATCGGTCAGTGGTGCTGCCCAAACTGCGCAGCCCGTCCGCCACCCACGGCGTGTTGTTCTCCAGCAGGATCACCAGATCAAACCGGTATTCGTCCATCAAGGCTTGGACAAAGGGATGCTCGCGACCTTCGTACTTTTTGCAAAATGCCTGCGTGGTCAGAAAGTCGGTATCGATGAAAGCCACCTTGTTGGCGTATTTCACCGCGAAGTCGATGTACTGGGCCTGCCCAAGCGCGATTTTGTCATAGTCGGAATATTGCAGCGCCATCTCGTCACCGCCGAGGTGGGAGAAGACATAATCGCGGCCATATTCCCACGCACTGGTGGTGTTGAAGATGTTGGCTAACTTATTGACCAGCGTGGACTTTCCGCTCGACTCGCCGCCCAGAACCGCCACGGTTCGCACAAAGAACGGCTTCACTTCGGTCGGGATATAGTCCCAATAGCGGAATGGGTCGCGGCGGATTTGCGATCCGCTGATATTCATAAACGAGCGTTTGGGATCGATAAGCACGGTTTCGATCCCCAGATGCTCGCGGTAGCGCGGCGCATCGTTCTCTTCGCTCGAATAGATGGTATTCGGCACGATCCCCTGCTTGTTCATAAAGTCGGTTATCCCCTTACTCCACACGTCCCAGCCGTGCGGATAAGGCTCCATTCCCTCTTCGTTAAACGAATGAATATGGATGTTTTTCTGATACTTAAAGGTTTGCAGCAGCCAGCGCAGTCGGTCGCTCACCGTGGGTTGCTGAGACATGGAGCTGTTCTCAAACAGGCTCAGGTCGCGAGGTTCGTCATAGCCCATGATGATGTGCAGTTCATCGACCTGGCTACAGGCGCGCTGGATTAAATAGATGTGTCCGGTATGCAGGGGATAAAATTTACCAAACACCACGCCGATGTTTTTCTCCCGGCGGGGGAATTCAAGATCGAGGAAACGGTGCAGCGCTTCCAGCTTTTGCGCACTCGGGCTTTTGATTTTGGCATTCAGCAGTTGGCTTAGATAGCCCTTGGTCATGCCACTGGCGTCCGCGACCTGCTGTAATGTACATCCCTGTTTCTTAATTGCCGTCTTCAGATAATCAAACTGTGACATACCTTGTCCTCTACCCTGCGTTTAATTTACTAAACAAAAATAGCACAACTGGCGGGTAGAGGAATACTCAGAAAATGTTACAGATCGTCGAGGATCGCCAGCGCATCCGCCAGCTTCTTCACGCCAAACACCTGCATTCCGGCGGGCACCTTTTTCGGCACGTTGGCATGAGGCACGATGGCGCGTTTGAAGCCGTGCTTGGCGGCTTCGGTGATTCGCTCCTGACCACTCGGCACCGGGCGAATCTCTCCCGCCAGCCCCACTTCCCCGAACACCACTAAATCTTGCGGCAGCGGGCGGTCACGCAGGCTGGAAACCAACGACAGCAGAAGTGCGAGGTCAGCACTGGTTTCCGTGACTTTTACGCCGCCGACCACGTTGACGAACACGTCCTGATCCGCCATCTGCAAGCCGCCGTGACGGTGCAACACCGCCAGCAGAATCGCCAGTCGGTTCTGCTCAAGGCCTACCGCCACGCGACGCGGGTTGCCCATCATCGAGTGGTCCACCAGCGCCTGAATCTCCACCAGCAGAGGCCGGGTTCCTTCCCACAGCACCATCACCGAGCTGCCGGACGTTATCTCATCACCGCGGCTAAGGAAGATGGCCGACGGGTTGCTCACTTCGCGCAAGCCCTGCTCGGTCATGGCGAACACGCCCAATTCATTCACTGCGCCGAAACGGTTTTTATGGCTACGCAGGGTGCGGAAGCGGGAGTCGGCATCGCCGTCCAGCAGCACCGAGCAGTCGATACAGTGCTCAAGCACCTTCGGCCCGGCCAGAGAGCCGTCTTTAGTCACGTGGCCGACCATGACAATCGCCACGCCGCGCGTCTTGGCGAAGCGCGTCAGGTAGGCAGCGGTTTCGCGCACCTGCGCCACCGTGCCCGGCGACGACTGAATGTCCGCCATGTGCATCACCTGAATGGAGTCGATCACCATCAGCTTCGGCTTCTCCTGATCGGCAATCAGGCAGATTTGTTCAATGCTGGTTTCAGACAGCATGTTCATGTTGGCGGTCGGCAGCCCGAGGCGATGGGCGCGCATTGCTACCTGCTGGAGTGACTCCTCGCCGGTGACATACAGGGTTTTCATGTTTTCGCCGAGGTTACAGAGGATCTGCAACAGCAGCGTACTTTTACCCGCCCCCGGATTACCACCAATCAGGATCGCACTGCCCGGCACCACGCCGCCGCCCAGCACGCGGTCAAACTCTTTGAACCCGGTGCTGAAGCGCGGCAGTTCGTCGAGACTGATTTCAGACAGCTTCTGCACGCGGCTAACGCCCGCATCGCCGGCATAACCACTCAAACGCTCGTTGCGGGCCACGGTTGGCGATGCAGACAAACGGATTTCGGTAATGGAGTTCCAGGCCTGACAGGCACTGCATTGCCCCTGCCAGCGCGGATAATCTGCGCCGCATTCATTACACACAAATGCTCGTTTTGCTGCTTTTGCCACAACTTACCTCGAAATATTGGATTTAAAACTTAGGCTAAGCTTCCGCTTAAAATGCAGAGAACGCCAATTAAGTCGGCATGACGGATACAGACCTCCGCCTGCTCGTAGACCTTCGGCTTGGCGTGATAGGCAATGCCCATGCCCGCGACGGCCATCATCTTCAGGTCGTTCGCGCCGTCGCCGATGGCCACGGTTTGCTCTTTCGGGATCTCAAGCTTCTCTGCCAGCTTGAGCAAAGTATCGGCTTTATATTGTGCATCGACGATGGGACCAATCACGCGCCCAGTTAGCTTACCGTCGCGGATTTCCAGCTCGTTGGCCGCCACGTCAATCAGGTTCAGCTTGTCGCGCAGGTATTCGGCGTAATAGGTGAAGCCGCCGGAGGCGATAGCCACGTGCCAGCCCAGCTCTTGCAGGCGCTGCACCATTTTGGTCAGGCCCGGCATCAGCGGTAGAGTTTCACGCACTTGTTGCAGGATACCGGCATCAGCATCTTGTAGGGTGGCGACGCGTTGACGCAGGCTGGCCGAAAAATCCAGCTCGCCGCGCATCGCGCGTTCGGTCACTTCAGCCACCTGCTCGCCGACGCCCGCCAATTTGGCAATTTCGTCGATGCATTCAATCTCAATCGCGGTAGAATCCATGTCCATCACCAGCAGCCCCGGCGTGCGCATGTGCGGCACTTTGCCAAGCTGGGTGACATCAAGCTCGAAGGACTCGGCCAACGCTTCTATGTCCGCGGTCAATGCACCGGCCAGACGAATAACCTGATAATCATCAACGGTCCAGGCGCTGACAATCACCAGAGCGCGGCCCAGACGGCGTTGGAAGTTCGTAATGCTTGTTTTGTCCAGTTTCCTGCCGTACAGCAGCCAGCCAGTATGCCCAGCACGGTAGTCCAACGGCATCACTTCGTCACCGCTGAGTGAAAGGGGAAGTCCCGGCCATTGGTGGATCTCCGCGGGAAGATCGCAATAGGTCAGACTGTTTGGCATGATTACTCCTGTCGAGCAGTTAGGCGTAGAAACAAGGATTTAACAAATTCAAAGATTACCCAAAATCATTCACGTTGCGTCAAGGCGGCAACTGAGTGAAATCCAGGAGCATACATCAGTATGTGACTGGGGTTCGCGAAGGCAGCCAACGCAGAAGCAGCTTGAAGGATGCTGGGTAAATGAGGCAACAAGCTACCCTATAGCCCGCGCTTCTGGCAACATTAAAGTCGTCGAAAATCTTAAGGAAACAGAATGGCAAAGGCCAAACTGAAATTTCGCCTGCATCGCACAGCTATCGTTTTGATTTGCTTGGCTTTATTGGTAATTCTGATGCAAGGAGCTTCTTACTTTAGCTTGGGGCATCAGCTTGCCCGTTCCCAGCAGGTGGAACAACTTGCCCAGACACTGGCGAAACAGGTGGCTTTTACTCTGGCTCCGCTGATGGACAGCGAGAATGATGGCGCGGATATCGCCCAGATTTCCACTATTTTGAATCAACTTACCGACAACAGTCGCATTCTTGATGCCAGCGTGTATCAGATGGACGGCACGCTGATCGCCCATGCCGGTGAAAAGGTGCCGGTTCGCGACCGGCTGGCACTCGACGGCAAGCGCGCGGGAAGCTACTTCAACCACCAAATCGTTCAGCCGATTGAAGATAAAGACGGCCCGAACGGCTTTCTGCGCCTGACCCTAGACACCCACGTGCTGGCAACCGAATCCAAACAGGTGGATAACACCACCAACCTGCTGCGCCTGATGATGCTCGCCGCGCTAGGCGTCGGCATTATTCTCGCCCGCACCCTGCTGCAGGGCCGCCGCAGCCGCTGGCAGCAATCCCCTTTCCTGCTGACTGCCAGCACGCCGGTGAAAGAGGATGATGAGCCAGAGGAAGAAGAAACGGACGAGTTTGGCCCACCGCCGACGCTCAACATGACCGAGCCAGACGCCGAGGTCGCTCCCGCGAAACCCGCCACCGAGCAACAAACCAAAGAAGCCGCCCAGGCCGCCTACCGCAGCCTGAAACGCAGCCGGGAAAAGCGGGATTAGGCCAGCCGCCGAATATTGGCGGTGATTTCCGTAACCTGAGCCAGCATCTGGCTGGCTATCAGGCGGAATTCAGGGCTGATAAGCGCATCCTGCTCCACCTTCTGCCAAAAATCTAACGCCCAGCGCTGGGCCCGCAGCCACTGGCTTTTCGCCACGGCCGGGTCTAAAACAATATTGATTGCCTGCCGTTTCATGTTGCCGCTTCTGTCCGGCGCGAAGCTCATCGGCAGCATGTCGTAAACCGGCGATAGCTCGAAGGCGAACTTGTTCGGCAACAGCGGTGGGTCGATAAACGACAGGTTGCCCTGATGCATGTCACCGTTGGCGATCAGCTTGCCAAAGGCGTAAAGCTCGCCAATGCGCATCAGCGTGCTCTGCGAAATCAGTTTCTCCTGCTGCAATTTTGCCGCGATGGCGACCCAGCTACCGTGGCTGCCTGTGAATTCAGCGGCGACGGCCTCCAGCGAGGCCAAACCGCGCCGCCCGCGCTCGCCAAGGCGATCAAAGCGTTCGACCTCTAAGAACACCTCACCATGACTTCCGCTGTACACCTCTGCCTGCGCCGCTGCAATGCCTGCCTGTTGCAGCACGGCCAGCGCGTGAGCCTCCGCACGCAGTAAATCACCCCAGCGCCGGGTGTTTTCATTGGCTTCTTGTGGTGAAAATTTTACTAAAACGTGGGAAGCGGGCTTCTGCTGGTGCTCGACAAAAACGCTAAACTTCGGCTGCTCTCCCCCGGCCGAAGAACCCACTTCTTGCCCCGCGAGGCTTTTTTGCGCCAGCTTCTCGAAAGCAGAGATCTTATCTTGGAAAGCCACGGCCGCCTCATCCGGCTTTAACGCCCACTGCTGATACGCGGCCTGCCCCACAATGAGGTTGCCCACGGTTTCATTGCCATGTCGGCTGAGGGCCAGCAGGGTTTGCGATTCATTCCACAGCTTAATGTCTTCAGGTAGGGCCAGCAGCGCGCTGATATCCCGACCCCACGCGCGGCCCAAAAATCCCTGAGGGCGCATGTCGGTAATAAACCACGGCAGCCCGTCGAACAGCACGCATTGGCCATCGACAGTTTCAAACGCGCAGCTCTCCGCAGGCCATATCGACACAATGCGGCCTACTTGCTCCGCCTGCCCCTGGGTATCAATTCGGTAGAATGCAAATTCGCTCTCTCCACCAATGGGTCGCAGCAGGGCGTAGCGCGTCGACTTCCCGCGGCCAATCTTGCGTACATCATTCTGCTCGGCAAGCCTGCGGGAAAGGGTTGCCTGACTTACCCCGATTTGGGCCATGATCTCTTTCGCCGTCAGGCTGCCCTGACGCAGTAAATCAGCTAACTCGCTCATCGATGAATAGCATCCTGAATAGAAAGATGAATAGAAAGAGATAATTATTTATAGATCAACACTGAAGAACAAGCGAGGAAAAACCATTAAAAATAGAAATTTAGAGCGATTACTGAAAATACGAGAAAGATTGCCGATCAAATAAAGCACAAAAAACCGTGATTTCGTGAATAGAAAAGCTGAAAAATATGAATAGAAACGGGGACTTTTAAGGGTCCCCGTTTTGTTGTTTGTAGTCTGGCTACAGAACTTACTCTTTATCGCCCAGCAGAACGGATTCCAGCGCGATTTCGATCATGTCGTTGAAGGTGGTCTGGCGTTCTTCAGCGGTGGTTTGCTCGTGAGTACGGATGTGGTCAGAAACAGTACAGATAGTCAGTGCTTTAGCGCCGAACTCTGCTGCCACGCCGTAGATACCGGCAGCTTCCATTTCAACACCCAGAATGCCGTATTTTTCCATCACGTCGAACATTTGCGGGTCTGGCGTGTAGAACAGGTCAGCGGAGAAGATGTTACCCACGCGCGCGGTGATGCCTTTGGCTTTGGCCGCGTCAGAGGCGTTGCGCACCATGTCGAAGTCAGCGATAGCCGCGTAGTCATGGTCTTTAAAACGCATACGGTTCACTTTGGAATCCGTACATGCGCCCATGCCGATAACGATGTCGCGCAGCTTGATGTCTGGACGGACTGCGCCGCAAGAACCCACACGGATGATTTTCTTCACGCCGAATTCGGTGATCAGCTCTTTGGCATAGATTGAGCAAGAAGGAATGCCCATGCCGTGGCCCATTACAGAAATTTTGCGGCCTTTATAAGTACCGGTGAAGCCCAACATGCCACGCACGTCGTTCACTTGTTTCACGTCTTGCAGGAAAGTCTCAGCAATGTGCTTGGCGCGCAGCGGATCGCCCGGCATCAGCACTACGTCAGCAAAGTCGCCCATCTCGGCATTAATGTGTGGAGTTGCCATTGTTATCGTCCTTTCATTCTTTTTAGATTTTATAGATAAAAAACAGGGTGGATTTCACGCCGTAGCCGGACCCGAAGCCAACAACGCTACGGCGTGAAAAGCGCTGTGTTTACAGCATGGATTTACCGTAATCCATCGGCGACAAATCGAAGTACTTCGCCACGGTCTGGCCGATATCCGCGAAGGTGTCGCGGTAACCTAACGAGCCAGGTTTCACTTTCGGGCCGTAGATTAACACTGGAATGTGCTCGCGGGTATGGTCGGTACCACGCCAGGTTGGGTCACAACCGTGGTCAGCGGTGAAGATGATGATGTCATCTTCTTTCACCAGCTCCAGCAGCTCTGGCATACGACGGTCGAACAGCTCTAGCGCAGCCGCGTAGCCCGGCACGTCACGGCGGTGGCCGTAAGCTGAGTCGAAATCTACAAAGTTGGTGAAGACGATAGTTTTGTCGCCAGCCAGTTTCATCTCTTGAATGGTCGCGTCAAACAGCGCGTCCAAGCCAGTGGCTTTCACTTTTTTGGTGATCCCCACCTGAGCATAGATGTCGGCGATTTTACCCACAGACACCACGTTGCCGTTTTTCTCATCAACCAGCTTTTTCAGAATGGTTGGCGCTGGCGGCTCTACGGCTAAGTCATGGCGGTTACCGGTGCGCTCGAAGTGACCTTTTTTGTCACCAATGAACGGACGCGCGATAACACGACCAATGTTGTAGCCGCCTTCGGTCAGCTCTTCACGAGCGATTTCACACAGCTCGTACAGGCGATCTAAGCCGAAAGTCTCTTCGTGACAGGCAATCTGGAACACGGAGTCAGCAGAGGTATAGAAAATCGGCTTGCCGGTTTTCATGTGCTCTTCGCCCAAGTCGTCCAGCACCACGGTACCGGAAGAGTGGCAGTTGCCCAGATAACCCGGCAGGTTGCCGCGCTCTACCAGCTTATCCAGCAGTTCCTGCGGGAAGCTGTTGGTGGTGTCGCTGAAGTAACCCCAGTCGAACAAGACCGGAACACCGGCGATTTCCCAGTGACCAGACGGGGTGTCTTTACCGGAAGAAAGCTCGCTGGCGTAGGCGTAAGCGCCGGTTATCTCAGCGTTACCGTCCATACCGTCAGGGATCTTGCCGGTAGACGCTTCGGCAGCTTTCGCCAAACCTAAACGGGTTAGGTTAGGCAGATTCAGTGGGCCTTGGCGTCCAACGTTGGCGTCGCCACGTGCACAGGCAGCGGCAATATGGCCCAATGTGTCAGAACCTGCATCACCGAATTTTTCAGCATCTTTACTGGCACCAATACCGAATGAGTCCAGTACCATGATAAACGTACGTTTCATCTTGCACTCCTATGCTCAATTATTCGTTGCGTGCATCGGTTCAGGCCGACACACAGATCATATTGAATTGGGGGCGTCGCTACGCATTTTCAACCCCCAAATATCCGATTATTTAATTCTGCGATACACCACCGGGGTGGTTTCCGGCGCCTTGTCACTGAGGACAATCGCCGCGCGAACTTCTTCAGCGGCGCTCTGCCAGGCTTCTTCATTGCTGGCGTGGATCATCGCCAATGGCTGCTGGGTGTCCACCTGCTGGCCCAATTGCGCCATGTTGGTCAGCCCAACGCTGTAGTCGATTGGGTCGCTGGCGCGACGACGGCCGCCACCCAGTGATACCACCGCCATGCCCAGCGCGCGGGTGTCCATGGCGCTGACGATCCCGGCTTTTTCTGAATACACAGGCTTGCTGAGGGTCGCCTTCGGCAGATAGCTGTCGTAGCGCTCGATGAAGTCGGCCGGGCCTTTTTGCGCGGCGACCATGCGGCCGAAGATCTCTGCCGCCTTGCCGTTGTCGAGCACGGCTTGCAACTGGCGGCGTGCATCGGCGTCGTCACTGGCTAAACCGCCAGAAATCAGCATTTCGACGCACAGCGCCATAGTGACTTCTAGCAGGCGTGGGTTGCGGTATTCGCCAGTCAGGAAGCGCACGGCTTCGCGCACCTCCACGGCATTACCCGCGCTGGATGCCAGCACCTGGTTCATGTCGGTCAGCAGCGCGGTGGTTTTACAACCCGCGCCGTTGGCTACGTCAACGATCGCCTGCGCCAAGTCTTCGGACAGCTGGTAGGTCGGCATGAAGGCGCCGGAACCGACTTTGACGTCCATCACCAGCGCGTCCAGCCCTTCCGCCAGCTTTTTGGCGAGAATCGAGCCAGTGATCAGCGGGATAGAGTCGACGGTGGCCGTGATATCACGGGTGGCGTAGAAGCGTTTGTCCGCCGGAGCCAAAGAGCTGGTCTGGCCAATGATTGCCACGCCCACGTCTTTGATAATACTGCGGAAACGGTTGTCATCCGGGAAAATGTCAAAGCCCGGAATGGCTTCCAGTTTATCCAGCGTGCCGCCGGTATGGCCCAAACCGCGCCCGGAGATCATTGGCACGTAGCCGCCACAGGCCGCTACCATCGGACCCAGCATCAGCGAAGTCACATCGCCCACGCCGCCGGTGGAGTGTTTGTCGACAATCGGCCCGTTGAGGTTGAGGCTGTTCCAATTCAGAACGGTGCCGGAGTCGCGCATCGCCATGGTTAGCGCCACGCGCTCTTTCATGTTCATGTCGTTGAAATAGATGGTCATCGCCAAGGCAGCAATCTGCCCTTCCGATACCTGACTGTCACGGATCCCATTGATGAAAAAGCGAATCTCTTCTTCGCTTAGCGGCTGTCCGTCACGTTTTTTTCGAATAATTTCTTGTGCGAGAAACACGGAGTGCTCCTTAATGACTAGGAATGTAGAGAGGAAGTTATTGATGTTCCAGGGCTGGGGCCCGGCGAGCCGGACCCCGTAACGCCGAATGCGTTAGCGAATTGCCTTAACGATCAATAGCTGCTGGTAGACTTTTGGTCAGCGTGGCCCAGCGTGGTCAGCAGGCTGGCTAACAGGCTGGATGCGCCGAAACGGAAATGACGCGAGTCAGCCCATTCGCGGCCCAGTAGGCGGTCTGCCAGTGCCAGATACTGCGCGGCGTCTTCAGCCGTTTTCACGCCGCCCGCTGGCTTGAAGCCAACGTCTTTGCCTACGCCCATCTCTGCAATCACTGTCATCATCAACTCTGCGCTGTGCAGGGTCGCGTTGACCGGGACTTTGCCGGTTGAAGTTTTGATGAAGTCAGCACCGGCTTTGATGGCGATTTCTGAGGCTTTACGAATCAGCGAATCTTGCTTCAGTTCGCCAGTTTCAATAATCACTTTCAGCAGCACATTGGCGGCAGCACAGGCTTCTTTGCACTGTTTTACCAGCTCAAAACCGATCTGCTCGTTGCCCGCAATCAGCGCGCGGTATGGGAATACAACGTCAACCTCATCTGCGCCATAGGCAATAGCCGCGCGGGTTTCAGTCACGGCGATCTCAATGTCATCGTTGCCGTGCGGGAAGTTAGTGACGGTCGCGATACGGATGTCAGGAGTGCCTTGCTCACGCAGGGCTTTACGCGCAACCGGAATGAAACGTGGATAGATGCAGATAGCAGCGGTGTTGCCCGCCGGGCTTTTGGCCTGATGACACAGGGCGATCACTTTTTCGTCAGTGTCGTCGTCATTCAGGGTAGTTAAATCCATCAGGTTCAGTGCGCGTTGTGCTGCGGCGGTTAAATCGGTCATAAAACTCTCCAACAATTTTCAATTCCAGCGACCAGCCAGAACTGAGCATACAGTCATGAACCCGGCAAAAGATGCCGAACTCTGCACGGTTGGCGAGCGGACTTGGTTCCTTGAAGACAGCGAACAGAGGCGAATTTGCGCCCTGCTGGCAGATGAGATCCTTCTCACCGCACCTGATTGGCATCAGCCAATGCGTTGTGACTATTTGAACACGCCGTATCAGGTTGCTCTGTGCAGTATTTCACAAATTATGAAAACCGTTTGCAACGTTACTTTCACAAATGAGATTCGCATCACACTTACGCTGCAGCAATTCTGAAATTGGCGCAATTATGCTCAATATCCGGCCCTAATAAGAGTGTACACCCGATTCATGACAACTGATGGCGGGTTGCCCACTCTGTGATCACCGACCGGTGATCTTGAAATGAATGTTATAATAATAACATTTAAAGGAGAAGTATCGCGTTTAAAAAGCGCACTAAAAGCTATACCTAGAAATTTGGCGGCTTATGAATGTTATTTAAATAACAAAATGACATTTAAGAAGCCCAAACTGACCGGGAAATTTAAAGCGGAAGGGCGAAAACGCGGCGGGTGTTCTCCAGCAGGGCGCTGGCAATCTGCTCCGGGGACTCTTCCCGCAGTTCGCACAGCACATCAAATACCGCTGCGGCGCGCTCGGGGCGGTTGGGTTGGCCCTGAAAACCTTGCAGCGGCATGTCCGGCGCGTCGGTTTCAAGTAGCAGACTGGAGAGAGGAAGCTGGGCCATCACATTGCGGGTTTTCTGCGCTCGCTCGTAGCTAATGGTACCACCGACGCCAATAGCAAAGCCTAATTTAACAAAGGCTTGTGCTTGCGAAAGGCTGCCCGCAAAACCATGAACCACGCCCGTCGCCGGCAGTTTCGCCTGACGCAGCATGGCGGCCAGCGGATCGTGGCTGCGGCGAGAGTGGAGGATAACCGGCAGGTTTTCGCGTTTCGCCAAGGCAAATTGCGATTTGAGCAGCCGCTGCTGCTTTTCAAACTGCGGCTCTTCCATATAGAGATCTAAACCAATCTCCCCTACCGCCACCAGCTTGTTATCACGCTGAGCCAGAAAACCGTCCAACAAATCAATATCGGCATCTCGGTGCTGGGCGATATACAGCGGATGCAGGCCCAGCGCGGCGTAAAGCTGGGGATGCTGTTTGGCTAGCCGCACGATGCCCTGAAAACGGTCTGAGGTAACGGCAGGCACGATGATTTGGCGGACACCCGCCTGTTCCGCCATGGAGAGGCTCTCAGCCTCGGCGCCGGTAAAAGGCGGGAAATCAAAATGGCAGTGGGTATCAATAAAATGCGCCATTACAGATTCTCACCATCGCTGCGTTTGTCCTCGGCTTTTGGCGAGGCGTCGGGCTTAGACGTGCTGCTTTTGGCGGCGTATTGGCTCTCATCGTGGAATGCGGCCGGGCGTACCATGCCGCCATCGGCCACGATGTCAGTAAGCACGGCGGGATCGAGAATGATCTGCTCCACCGGCCCGGCCTGCGCGGCGATCGGCACCACGTTTTCTGGATTCTCCTCCGGCACCACCACGCGTTTTGGCCGGGTTTTGCGCGGCAAAATGTAGGGCAAGGGTTTATCTTTTTCGCGCGGGATAAGCCAGTGTGACGCAGCAGACAGGAAGTAGCGCGCACAGCGGCGTCCGAGATGGTAATCCTGATTCAGCGCCGGGAAACGGCTGCCCAGCGCGTGGCTGGCCAGGGGTTTTGGCGGGAAAATCTCAAAGATGCGCAGATCACCCGGTGGGTTTTCGATGAATTGCTGAATACGGTGATAACTGCTTTCATGGTGTTGCATCATGCGCACCAGCTGTTGCAGGCTGCTTTCGCTCAGCCACTGCTCCATCCGTTTCATCCACTGCGGGGTATAGAACATGGCGGACGGCACGGTGCGGATCACCACGATCGTGTCCGCGCCGCGGCGATAAGCCTCTTCCACCGGGATGGCGTCACTGATGCCGCCGTCCTGGTAGCTCACGCCGTCCAGCTCCACGCCCATGCGATAGAAGCCAGGAATGGCGCTGGAGGCTTTGATCACCGGCAGCCAGTTCTCGCGCGTCGGCGCAAAGTAGTTGGCGGAGTAGTCATCGCTGCGGCAGGCGCACATCAGGAACTCGCGGCCGTCGATCAGCAGCTTTTCGGCGGTATCTATCGCCAGCGGCATATTTTTTGAGGTTTCTTCCACCAGCCAGTCGAGATCGATCAGGTGGCCGCCACGCACAAAGCGCAGCGGATTGAAGAAGTGTGGGCTGGTTGTGTAGCGAGTGATGACGCGTCGGGCATAACCCGGCTGGCCGCAGACGAAAGCGGAAAGATTTTGTGCCCCGGCAGAGGTGCCGATATACAGGTCGAACGGATTAAACCCCGCACGCTGGAACTCATCCAGCACGCCAGCGGTGAAAATTCCGCGTTGTCCGCCGCCTTCGCACACCAGTGCTATCTTGCCTGGTTTGTAGGGTTTGTAAGCCAGTGGTTCAATGTTGCCGAGCGTGACAGGTATTCTGTATCCCAACGCCTTTCCCTCAGTATTTCAGCCTCACAGATGGCGGGCCTCAACTAAGAGCATACATTGTCTTTCTAATATGGGTAATCAACAGACAAAATACCGGGGATTAAATCGTTACTTTCTGTTAACCAAGCTATCTAATCTCTAGAAGTTGGTACTCAGCGTAAGATTTAATCCCCGGCAGGATTCTAAGTGCTACTTAATCTTTCCGACCTGGTGTCAGAGTCGTTTACGTCCGGTAAACAAGCTCACCAAGAACAGAATGATACCGACGACGAAGACGATTTTTGCAGCCCAAGCAGCTGTACCAGCCAGACCACCGAAACCAAGTGCCGCCGCGATAAGCGCGATGATTAAAAATATAATGCCCCAACGAAACATAAGCTTCTCCTTACCCTATTTAACTTTTACCCAAATCAATGTGGTACCCAATATTCCGGGCCTCAGTTCAGCTTTAAACATTTCTTTTCGGCTGCTTCAAAAGTGCTTTTTACGTGTTGAAAGAAAAATGCTTACCTTTTAAAGATAGTCGTAAAAATGAAACTGTTAGGAAAACTGACTGTTTTATGGCGCGAAAGGTCCCATGAGTTCTGTTTTATGGTGTTAACGCTTACTGCTGAAGAGCAGATTGCCTGCCTAAACAGGCAATCTTTGATCGAAAATCTTATGGTGCGATTTTCAAATCATTTTTGACGCTTTTTACACCGTCAACGGTTTTAGCCACGCTTTCAGCACGATCGGCCTGCGCCTGATCTTTCACTGAACCGGAAAGTTGAACAACACCGTCGGTGGTTTCAACTTTGACCATGCGTGATGGAACGATGTCATCAGCCAGCAGCTTAGCTTTCACCGACGTGGTGGTGGCGGTGTCGCCAGCATAGCCTTTCGCGGACTGCTCTTTGCTGTCTTTAGTGTGCAGTTTATCGCTGACGGATTTTACGCCTTCAACTTTAGTTGCAACGGCCACGGCTTGCTCGCCTTCAGCCTGTGAGCCGACAAAACCACTCAGCGTGACGACGCCGTTGTCGGTTTTAACGGAGATATCATTGCTCTTGATCGCTTTGTCATCGATCAGTGCGCTTTTAACTTTTGCTGTAACGGCGCTGTCGCCCATGTAGCTATCAACTTTCTTCATGGAGCTATCGATTTTTGCACCCGCGCTATCAGTGGTGGTTGCAGCCAATGCGCTCCCGCTCATTACAGCGGTGCTCAAAACAACGGCCAGCATGGAATAGGCAAAGTTAGACTTTTTCATCGATTTCTTCCTTTAGTTTATAAGTCCTAAATGGCGGACTCTTTACGTCACATGGTCGTGACGGTTTTGTGCAATATCGAACCAGACTCAAGGTCTGTAACTTAGTTAAAAACCTTTCTCTTATTGCATGTGCAGTAGAGTCATTTGTTAAAGGGTGAGATTTGTCACCTTTACCCTATAACACTCTGCTTTATTAATCGGAAGCAGTGGTTTAACCCACCGTTCGCTGCACACAGATTTAATATAGCTGAGAAATCGAAGATGGGGAGAAAGAATGCTAAATCGGCGCCAAATGCAGACAAGTCCGATCAAAACACCACAATATTGCCCAATAAATCAACGAAAACCGCAAAAGTAGTTTCGCAGCGGAAAGATTAAAACAGCAGAATTGTGCAAGCGGGAAGAGAAAAGGCGACCGGATCGTCGCCTTTTGAGGGGGGCTGAGTTAACCAATGAAATAGGTTAACCGAGCAGTGAAAATTAATGCTCGCGGGTTTTGCGGAACGTCACTTCCGGGTAACGCTCTGACGCCAGGTTCAGGTTCACCATGGTTGGCGCGATGTAAGTCAGGTTATCGCCGCCGTCCAGCGCCAGGTTAACTTCGTTCTTACGCTTAAACTCTTCGAACTTCTTCACGTCGCTGCATTCAACCCATCGGGCGGTGCTGACGTTGACGGATTCGTAAATCGCTTCAACGTTGTACTCGCTCTTCAGACGCGCGACCACCACTTCAAACTGCAGTACGCCGACTGCGCCAACAATCAAATCGTTGTTGGCGATTGGGCGGAATACCTGCACTGCGCCCTCTTCCGACAGCTGAACCAGCCCTTTCAGCAGCTGTTTCTGCTTCAGTGGGTCGCGCAGACGGATACGACGGAACATTTCTGGGGCGAAGTTCGGAATGCCGGTGAACTTCATGTTCTCGCCCTGAGTGAAGGTGTCACCAATCTGAATGGTGCCGTGGTTGTGCAAGCCGATGATGTCGCCCGGATAAGCCTCTTCCACGTGCGAACGGTCGCCCGCCATAAAGGTCAGCGCGTCGGAAATCACCACGTCCTTGCCGGTACGCACCTGACGCAGTTTCATGCCTTTTTCATATTTGCCGGACACCACGCGCATGAAAGCCACGCGGTCACGGTGTTTCGGGTCCATGTTGGCCTGGATCTTAAACACGAATCCGGTGAACTTCTCGTCGCTGGCTTTCACTTCGCGCAGGTCGGTGTTGCGTGGCATTGGGGCAGGTGCCCACTCAACCAGTCCGTCCAGCATGTGGTCAACGCCGAAGTTACCCAATGCAGTCCCGAAGAACACTGGCGTCAGTTCGCCACTGAGGAATGCTTCTTGCTCGAACTCGTGGGACGCGCCCTGCACCAGCTCCAGCTCTTCGCGCAGCTGTTTCGCCAGATCTTCGCCCACGGCGGCGTCGAGGTCAGGGTTATTCAACCCTTTAACAATGCGCACTTCCTGAATGGTGTGACCTTTACCGGTCTGATACAGGTAAGTTTCGTCTTTATAGAGGTGGTAAACCCCTTTGAACAGCTTACCGCAGCCGATAGGCCAGGTAATTGGCGAGCAGGCAATTTTCAGCTCGCGCTCAACTTCGTCCATCACTTCCATTGGGTCGCGGATGTCACGGTCGAGTTTGTTCATAAAGGTAAGAATTGGCGTATCGCGCAGACGGGTAACTTCCATCAGCTTACGGGTACGGTCTTCTACACCTTTCGCGGCGTCGATCACCATCAGACAGCAGTCCACCGCCGTCAGGGTACGGTAAGTATCTTCCGAGAAGTCTTCGTGCCCAGGGGTGTCGAGCAGGTTAACCAGACAGTGGCGGTACGGGAACTGCATCACGGAGGTGGTGATGGAGATACCGCGCTGCTTTTCCATTTCCATCCAGTCGGATTTCGCGTGGTTATTGGAGCCACGGCCTTTTACCGTACCGGCGGTCTGAATCGCGTGTCCGAATAACAACACCTTTTCAGTGATGGTCGTTTTACCCGCATCGGGGTGAGAAATAATAGCGAAGGTACGGCGTTTAGCCACTTCGAGGGCGAATTCACTTGGAGACATGTTTTTCACGTTTCTTCGGTTGGCCGCCCTGCATCATTGTTCATCACGTCACAGGACGTCAGGCAAAGCGGTAATAAAAGTTAATAGCCAGCTATTTTCACTGATTTAAGCTGGATGGGCAATCAATGGTTTTTTAGGCAGGGTTTACGCTAACCCAGAATCAGCGCCATCATGATGGCGTCTTCACGGCCTTGCGCGGCGGGGTAATAGTTGCGGCGAACGGAAACTTCATTAAAGCCGAGGCTTTCATACAGCGCGATGGCTTTGCTGTTGGAGGCGCGGACCTCAAGCCACAGGGTGACGACGTCGCGCTGCTCGAGCTTTTCGATGACATCTTCAAGCAGCTTGCGGCCTAAACCTTGGCGCTGGAATGCGGGGTCGATGGCGATGTTGAACAGCGTCGCCTCGTCGAGAACGATCTGCGTGATGGCGAAACCGGCCATCTGCTCGCCCTGCGTGATTTTGAGATTGAGGTAACGCTCGCCCTGATTGCTGGCCAAGGTTTTCTCGGTCCAGGGGAAAGCGTGGCTGGCGTTTTCAATTTGCAGAGCACGGGGTATATCAGCGGGCGTCAGAATAGAAATGTTGTTCATTTTCACAAATCTGCTGCCAGAGCGCGCGTTTGGCTGCGGCATTTTGATAAAGCTCGGCCAGAGCCGGGCTGGATAACTGTGTGCCTTCGACCGCTAAGGGTGCGTTAATGCCCAGTCGCCATGTATTACAGTGCGTGCCTTCGGGGAGCATACTCACCTGCTCTGGCGTTAGACGGTAAACCTGTTGAGCCGCCAGCGCGAGGCTGCGCACCACATCATTTACCAACGGATCATCTTCAGCAGGAGGCACATCGGCGACGATCAGTAGTCGGGTATTTTCCGGCAAGCTAACGGCCACTTCCCCTTGTAAAACAGAGGGTTTGCGCAATGTCCACTGGGTGATCCCCATCTGTTGTAACAGCCAGTCTCGTCTTGATGCCATACCTGTTCCCTGCCTGTTGAACACCCGAAATGCCGCGCTATGCTAGCAAACACATCGAACGCGCGCCAATAAACCTCTATAATCACCGGTCATATTCCTGAGGAGCCACAACCTGATGTCTGCATTAACCCCGGCAAGTGAAGTAATACTGCGCCACAGTGACGAATTTACAGGGCGCCGCGTGCTGTTTGCCGGTGACTTACAAGATGATTTACCCGCCATTTTCGTTGATGAGTGCGAGGCCGAAGAGGTTCGCGTTCATACCAATCAATATCACCATTGGCAGATGCTGAGCGGCGCATTACAAGACAATGTGCAATTTAGCCTGTTAGCCGATGCTGAATTTATCCAGCCTTCTGACCTGCTGGTCTACTACTGGCCGAAGAGCAAGCAGGAAGCAAAATTCCAACTGTTCAACCTGCTGTCCCAGCTGCCTGTTGGCATTGACCTCTTTGTGGTCGGCGAGAACCGCAGTGGCGTTCGCAGCGTGGAAACCGTGCTCGAAGAGCTGTGCGCCGTCAGCAAAATCGACAGCGCGCGCCGCTGTGGCTTATACCACGGCCGTTTGGAAAAGCAGCCTGCGTTCGACGCCGAAGAGTGGTGGGACACCTATATGGTGGAAGAAGTCGCTATTAAAACCCTGCCTGGCGTATTCAGTCGTGAAGGGCTAGATAGCGGCAGCCTGTTGTTAATTAACAGCTTTGAAGAGCCGGTGAAAGGCAAAGTGCTGGATATCGCCTGCGGCTCCGGCGTGCTGGCGGCAGTATTGGCCACTTATTCGCCAAAAATGAAAATCACCCTCAGCGATGTGAGCGCAGCGGCTATCGAAGCCAGCCGGGCGACGCTGGCAGCTAACGACCTGCCGGGTGAGGTTATCGCCAGTAATGTCTACTCCGACATCGCGGGTCGTTTCGATATGATCATTTCCAACCCGCCGTTCCACGAAGGCTTGCAAACCAGCCTCCATGCGGCTGAACAGCTGATTCGCGGCGCAGCCAAGCACCTGAATACCGGCGGGCACCTGCGCATCGTAGCTAACGCCTTCCTGCCATACGCTGCCCTGCTGGATGCCACCTTCGGCAGCCACGAAGTGTTGGCGCAGAATGGCCGCTTTAAGGTGTATCAAGCCACGCTAGGCCGCACGCCACGCGATCCGAAAAAGAAAAAACGCTAACCTTAACTCGCCGGAGCCGTACAGGCTGCGGCACCTTACATCGCCGCGGCCTTGGCTTCACTCAGGGAGACATCAAACGCGGCGAACTTTCCCTCGAGTCATTGCATTTGGCCTATTGGTAAATAGCTAAACAGCCCTATTCCCCGTGAATATGCTGCTTTTTACACCAAACGTCGGCAATGGCGGAAATAAGTATTGACGGCGGAGCGGAAATCTCTAGAATTCGGCCCCGTAGTTGTATTACTCGCAGAGTAAGTTCTGATGAATTTTCTGCTGAGAATGCGATGGTGGCGGAATTGGTAGACGCGCTAGCTTCAGGTGTTAGTGTCCTTTGGATGTGAGGGTTCGAGTCCCTCCCTTCGCACCAATACAACTACTGAGTGAGTTAACAGCAGTAAACTGAATTTATATTGCACGGCACGATGCGATGGTGGCGGAATTGGTAGACGCGCTAGCTTCAGGTGTTAGTGTCCTTTGGATGTGAGGGTTCGAGTCCCTCCCTTCGCACCACTCCGGTGATATAAATCAGGCAGTTAGATATAAAGAAGAAATCATCTGTGCGATGGTGGCGGAATTGGTAGACGCGCTAGCTTCAGGTGTTAGTGTCCTTAGGATGTGAGGGTTCGAGTCCCTCCCTTCGCACCACATGATTCTCTTCAAATATCGACATCCCCTCTTGCAAGTCTCTGTCTTTTCTCAAAAAATCTCTGCCTTTCAGGCAACAGTCAGTCACCCAAAACCCCTAAACCTTGTTAAACGATTTATCCTTTCGCCCGTCCGGTTATAGCAGATTGAAATTTAAAGAGAGTGCTGTCAGCCCGCCTGCCAGTGCAACAAACGACGGCAGGAGTAAATAGTGGCGAAGTGTTTTATGCAGCAACATCACCAGCGTGGCGAGCATCGCAATAACGACCAGTACGCGTAGGTTATCCAACGAAAGATTGGCTAAAGCCAAGAAGGGCAGCAGCGCACAAGGCAAAAGTACGCCCCAGCCGCTGGTCAGCCTTTTACCTAAAAACCAACTCACTCCCCAGAGTCCACACGCCGCTACCATCGCTGCAATCATGATCTTTGCCACAAAGTGATAATGAGAACCAATAGCATATAGCAATTTTTCTCATCGCGCATCATTTTGCCCGCCACGCGCCCGTTAAGGTGACAGTGGTAACCAAAAGTGATAGTTTTAAGTTCGGTATTTAATAACCTATCGAATTTAAATAATCACCTTCCTAGATTATTAGTCGTCAATTTATTTGAACTCAGCTATTTACTGCAGATATTGCAGCATTGATCTATTCATAAGGCCGGACCCTAAATAGAGTGAATTTTAATGATATTTCATGCCTATGATGAATTGCTAAAAAGCAAACATCGTCTTTCGCTATTGTTATTCTTTTTCTTAAATAGTGCATCGGCCCTATTTTCAATGATTAACCCAGCAGTAAAGATGGCTAAAGCCAGCTTGCCCTTAATGATTATTGGGGTGGTGTGCGTATCAGGATTAATATTCATTTATTTGAATAAAAAAACTGAGCTATTCCGTTTAAGTATCTGCTCCATCTTGGTCGGCAGTTTATGGGCATGGCATATAATTCTGCAGTTCGATAAAATCGGTGACTATGATAAGAGTTACTTGCTGGTCAGCCTGCTCAGTATATTCTTTATTAGCGTTATCGCTTTATCAGATAATTTCCTGGCATTTTGCCTTCATGTAGCACCTTCCACTGGAACCGTTATTTTTTTAGACGGTTTCACTCACATCTCCAAGATAATTTTCACCGTTGCCCTGCCGCTCATTGGGCTGTATCTGCACCATATGATGCTTAAACGCAGCGACGCCTTCACCCGCCGAATGTTGACTAATCTCTATAGCGAAAGGGAAAAATTTAGCGATCTTAGTATGCTTGATCCCCTTACCGGTTTGTATAATCGCCGCGGCTTACAAAACAAGCTAGAAACCGTATTCAGTCAGGACAAATCCAGCCATTACGTGATGTTGCTCGATATTGACCACTTCAAAGCCTACAACGATAACTATGGTCATACCATGGGAGATCAGGCTTTGGTGCGGGTCGCAGCAGCCATACGCGATGCCGTTCGTTCTCGCGACGTGGTGGTGCGCTACGGGGGTGAAGAGTTTCTGGTCGTGATGTCGAATGTGTCCCAGGACTACGCGGTACGCATGGCTGAGCGCATTCAAAATAAGGTGCTGAGCTTAAATATTCCCCATAACTTTAATGCTGATGTTTCCACCCATGTGACAGTCAGTGCCGGGCTTTCTACCCTCCATGACGGCGATTTCCCTTCCGCATTAACTGCGGCAGATCAGTTGCTTTATCACGCCAAAAATAGCGGAAGAAATAAAATACTTTATTCTTGGGAAGCTATTCTTTCGACAGATAACATGAAAAACTCGCTGTGAATAACGGCGAGTTTAATGTTTCAAACATTAAAAAAATGGATGCTTAATACGCCAAGAAAATTGGCATTAACCATTATTCCTGAGAAAATTTATTTCATTATTATGACAACCTCGTTTATCCATTAAGGCTGCTGAATGAAATAGCACCATTCAATGCCTATGTTACATCAGTCTGTTACCTCTCGGACGAGTGCCAAGAGTAGAAATTACCCGGATATATTCCGCGATGGTGATTATGACCTCCTTAGCCTGACCAAATTAAATACCCCCTCCCCTTTTTTTTAGCTGCCATTTCTAATCTGTGAACTGCCACATCACCATCTTTTAGCGAATGCCAAATGCGCCCCAATGGTGGCACTCAGTGGAAGGTACCCAATAACAACCCTGCCTAAACTTCGCTCAATGCCGCCCTTAACGTTTATCGCGGCAGTAAAACGTGCCCTCACATAACAACCTCATCTACAACCAGTATGAATAACGAAAAAGGGTTATCAGTATGAGCAGTTCTATTATTCTTGGCATTATCTGGCACTTGGTGGGCGCCGCCAGCGCAGCTTGTTTTTACGCCCCGCTCAAGCAAGTTAAAAAGTGGTCGTGGGAGACCATGTGGTCGATGGCCGGCCTCTTCTCATGGATAGTTCTGCCATGGGCAGTGAGCTATGTTCTATTGCCAGATTTTTGGGCCTATTACAGCTCATTCAGTCTTTCAACACTGCTACCTATCTTCCTGTTTGGGGCAATGTGGGGCATAGGTAATATCAACTATGGTCTGACCATGCGCTATTTAGGCATGTCGCTGGGGATAGGCATCGCCATCGGTATCACCCTCATAATTGGCACGCTCATGACACCCGTTCTGCAAGGGAAAGTTGATGTGCTGATAGGAACGGCGGGCGGCAGAATGACGCTGCTCGGGGTGTTGGTCGCGGTGATTGGCGTTGCCGTGGTCAGCTACGCAGGCTACCTGAAGGAAAAATCGCTGGGCATCAAAGCAGAGGAATTTAACCTCAAGAAGGGGCTTATTTTGGCCGCTTTCTGCGGTATTTTCTCCGCCGGAATGTCATTTGCCATGAGCGCCGCGACGCCTATGCATGAATCAGCCGCGCAGCTAGGTTTGAATCCCCTCTATGTTGCCTTGCCAAGCTATGTTGTCATTATGGGCGGCGGCGCGATCGTCAACCTCGGCTTCTGCTTTATTCGGCTGGCAACCCGTCGCGAACTTTCCGTGAAAGCAGATCTGTCGATTGCTAAACCTCTGCTCATCACGAATGCGCTGTTTGCCATCTTGGGCGGCACCATGTGGTACCTGCAATTCTTCTTCTATGCATGGGGCCACGCCAGCATTCCGTCAGAGTACGGCTACATGAGCTGGATGTTACACATGAGTTTCTACGTCTTGTGCGGCGGTATTGTTGGCCTGTTGCTCAAAGAGTGGCTAGGCGTGGGCAAGAAGCCGGTGGCAATTTTGTCTCTGGGATGTCTGATCATTATTCTGGCCGCCAACATCGTGGGCATGGGAATGTCGGCCTAATCCCTTAATCACATTGCCTACAGCGACTGCCACAAAGATAAACTCACTGTGGCAGTCGCTCCATGAGCATCAGGATAATGTCGGCACCACCATCGGCTTAACGACATGTTTCATAAAGCGCTGGCGATAATCTCTTGGCGATACCCCGCAGGCTCGGTTAAACACCACTGAAAAATAGTTGCTGTCATCAAAGCCGCATTCCGCCGCAACTTCACCAATGGTCCGATCGCTGTAACGCAGTAAACTCATAGCCCGACATAGCCGTAGTTGTCTTAAGTAGTGCGACACGCTCATGCCGGTATGCTGTTTGAACAAGGCTCGCACTGCGCGTAGCCCTACGCCGTGCTTCTGGCAGAAACTCTCCAGATGGAACGGCTCGCTAATACTCGCTCGCAGTGCCATCAGCAGCAGATCTAGCTGGTGAGCATCGGGTAAAACGCCGCTATTTGGCGGGTGACGATAACGCAGCAGCAAGAGGGCGAGCTGCATCAATAAGGCTTCACTGAGCTGAACCGAGATTGATTCTGATTTCATACATTCAGCAGAAAGCTCGTCGACTTTATCCCGTAAAGCCGTCATGCCAAGGGAACTGAGCCGCCAATAGCGCTGCTCCTGGCTTACGCCCTCCCCTGGCAGCAGTTGGGTCCAATCGGCAGCCAGACGAAAGCGTTCGCGACAATACAGAATATTGTCCAGCGCCAGGTCATTGACTGACTCATAGCTATGTCGGTCATTGGCATTGATATAGAACAGATCGCCGCAGGTAATGGGGTAAGGAATGCCATTCCAAATATGCGTGCCGTTACCCCGCCAAACAATCACTAACTCGTCAAAGTCGTGATCATGGGAAGGGAAATTTGCCTGAGGGTGGCGTTCGGCCACCATGACGGAGTTTTTATTGGTCAGAAAAAAATCATTTTTCATTAATTTAAGCTGCATCGTGGCTATCCCCAAACCCATTCAGTCAAAGGAATATAAGCGCAGGGCAAATTTTATACCCGCATCAAGCAGCCAAAAGGTGCGGCAGCTAACGCAATTGGTTGCGCATCAGTTTTGGCGACATGGAGAACTCCCGGCGAAACTGCGTCGAGAAATGATTACTGTCGCTGAAGCCACAGGCGTAGGCGATATCGGTAATGCTTTGATCGCTATGGTGTAGCCTGCGGCGTGCCTCGAGCAAACGTAGGCGATTAAGATAACGCTGAGGCGTCATACCAGTTTGCTGCTTCATTTGCCGATGTAAGGTACGTAGTGCCAACGTAAATCGATCTGCGGCTTCCGGCCAGTTAATCTCCTCACTGTAATGGCCATGCAGCCATTCGAGTAGCTGGTTAATTTTGTTTTCCGAGGGGTCTCGCAATAGTGGCTGGAAACACCCCTGATAGAGCAGGATCAACAGGTGTAGAAACTGGCTTTCCGTCGCCGCGATTTGCTGGGGGTGGGTTCCCCCCGCATGCTGCTCTAAAACAGCGATACATTGTAGAGCCTGCTGCAACAAAGTTGGGCTAAGCTGCCAATGCACCTGTTGCTGATAGTGATGTTCTTGCGGGAGAAATTGCCCGACGTCGTGCAGAAAACGAAATGCCTGTGGTGAACGATAAAGCACATTCGTCAGCCGAAGATTATCGACGCTTTCAAAAAGATGGTGGTCACTGGCGCGCACGAAACAGACAGTGCCGACGGTAAGTGTATAAGGTGCATCATTAAAGATATGCACGCCAGACCCACTCTCCACCAGCATGATCTCGTGGAAATCATGGTAATGCTCAGGGAAGGCTTCCTGCGGAGTTCGCCGTTCCACGGCTATGGTTAACTCTGGTGAAGCAAAATAATCATCGCCAATTAGTAACGTCATGTCTCGCCTCCTGTCCTCAATAAGTGAAATAACCCTATCCTGACCACCGGCGGATAACCTTAAAACGACGGCATAGAAAACGCGTTCTGCGGTTATTTTTTAAAGATTTGCCGACTGTTGAAAGGAACTGCGGCGAAGATCACAACCTATAATTGCAAAATTCTTCCCATTACATTCGCGGTGAAATTCCTTCGTTTTTATCGTTTTGTGATCCACTCCCCCATCACCTTTTTGATGCTGCCAACTGCCTCCATTGCTTGGCATTCACGGGAAGGTCATGCCCCAGCTCCCCGCCTAAACTGCGACCATATCTGAAAAGGAATGGCCGTTATGACACTCCACCATATTGCTGCAATTGATCTGGGCGCCTCGAGTGGGCGCGTGATGCTTGCAACCTTTAATAGTGAACATAAAGCGCAACTGACGCTGAAAGAGATCCATCGTTTTCCTAATACGCTGGTGAAAGTTGATGGCTATGACACTTGGGATCTCGACGCTCTAGAGCAGCATATTCTTACTGGCCTGACCCTGCTGGAGAGTGCCGATATTCGCCTCGACAGCATTGGGATTGATACCTGGGGAGTCGATTTTGTCTTGCTGGACGCGCAGGGAAACCGTGTCGGCCTGCCCGTCGCTTACCGTGATAAACGCACGGACGGCGTGATGGAACAAGCCTGTTTTGAGCTTGGTCGAGACGTGATTTATCGCACCACGGGCATTCAGTTCTTGCCGTTCAATACCCTCTACCAGTTAAAAGCGCTGACTCGCCAGCAGCCAGAATGGCTCCCGCAAATAGACCGCCTTCTGCTGATGCCTGACTATCTGTATTACCGTTTAACCGGCGTGATGAACTGGGAACATACCAATGCCAGTACCACACAGATGGTCAATATTCACAGCGGAGAGTGGGATGAAAAGTTGCTCGAATATGCGGGCATTCCGCAAAGCTGGCTAGAGAAGCCCTCCCAACCGGGCAAATCATTAGGCTATTGGCTGTCTCCTAACGGGCACCGCGTGCCGGTAACCAGCGTTGCCACCCATGACACGGCGAGTGCCGTGGTGGCCGCCCCAATGTCCGGAAAAAACTCAGCTTATCTCAGCTCCGGTACCTGGTCGCTGATGGGGATCGAAAGCCCGAAAGCCTTCACCCATCGCGCGGCTCTTGAGGCGAATTTCACCAATGAAGGCGGGATTAACGGCAGTTATCGCGTATTAAAAAACATCATGGGACTGTGGCTGTTGCAGCGCATCTGCAACGAGCTGAACGTGCAGGATTTGCCGTCCTTAATTAACGAGGCGGCCGCGCTGCCGGCCTTTGTCAGCCTCATCAATCCCAACGATTCGCGCTTTATTAACCCCGCATCCATGGTCGATGCCATCTGTGAAGCCTGCCATGAGCAGGGGGAGCCGGTCCCAACAAACCCTGCGGCATTAGCACGCTGCATCTTTGACAGCCTTGCCATGCTTTATCGTCAAACGGCTCAGCAGCTCGCTGAACTACAAGGAGCACCGCTGGAGGCAATCCATATTGTCGGCGGCGGCTGCCAGAATGCTTTTCTCAATCAACTTTGTGCCGATGTCTGCCAAATTCCTGTGACCGCTGGGCCTGTCGAGGCTTCCACCCTCGGCAATATCGGCTGCCAGCTGATGGCCCTTAACTTGGTCAAAGATGTCGACCTTTATCGGCAAATGCTCTCTAGCCAATTCCCACAGCAGCGCTATGTGCCGCAGCCTGTACCCAATCTTGCTACCCACTGGTGTCGCTTTCAGGCACTCAGTAACGCCAATGAGGAACTCGCAGTATGACTTCATCTATAGATCATGCATGGACGCTCGCGAAAGAGCGCTTTTCCCAACTCGGTATTGATGCCGAAGACGCGATGCAGAAACTCGACACCCTACCTGTATCAATGCACTGCTGGCAGGGTGACGACGTTGCCGGTTTTGAAAATCCAGAAGGCGCATTAACAGGAGGGATTCAGGCCACCGGCAGTTATCCGGGTAAAGCTAAAAATGCACAGCAACTGCGTGCCGATTTAGAACAGGCCCTGTCGCTTATTCCCGGCCCTAATCGCCTGAATTTACATGCTTTATATTTGGAATCTGACAAGCCTGTCGCACGCAATGAAATCGAACCCAAACACTTTAGCCAGTGGGTCGAATGGGCGAAGAAAAACCAGCTAGGGCTGGACTTTAACCCTTCATGCTTCTCACACCCATTAAGTGCAGATGGCTTCACGCTGTCGCACGCCAATCCTGAAATCCGCCAGTTTTGGATTGAACACTGTCAGGCCAGTCGCCGGATTTCCGCCTCTTTCGGCAAGGCGCTCAATACCCCATCGGTGATGAATATCTGGATCCCTGATGGCATGAAAGATCTCACCGTTGATCGCCTCGCCCCGCGTGAAAGGCTATTAAGCGCGCTTGATGAAGTCATTGCTGAGAAACTCGATCCCCACCATCACATTGACGCAGTAGAAAGCAAATTGTTCGGCATCGGCACGGAAAGCTATACCGTCGGCTCGAATGAGTTTTATCTGGGCTATGCGGCCAGCCGCCAAACTGCACTGTGTCTGGATGCAGGTCATTTCCATCCAACGGAAGTCATCTCCGACAAAATCTCCAGCGTGATGCTGTACGTCCCGCGCCTGCTGCTTCACGTCAGCCGCCCGGTACGCTGGGACAGCGACCACGTGGTATTGCTGGATGACGAAACTCAGGCCATCGCCAACGAGATCATCCGCCACAAGCTGTTCGACCGGGTACACATCGGACTCGATTTCTTCGACGCATCCATCAATCGCATCGCGGCATGGGTCATCGGTACGCGCAATATGAAAAAAGCGTTGCTGCGCGCCCTGCTCGAACCCACCGACTTGCTGAAAAAGCTCGAGAACGAGGGGGACTACACCGCAAGACTGGCGCTGCTCGAAGAACAGAAATGCCTACCGTGGCAAGCCGTGTGGGATATGTATTGCCTGCGCCATGACGTGCCGGTCGGCAGCCAATGGCTGGATAACGTTCGCCATTATGAAAAAACTGAACTCGCAAAACGATAAAAGCTAACTCACTATTTTTTAAGATTTTAAAGGTATTTAACGATGAAAACTTTACTCAACGCTTGGTTCGTCCAGGGCATGATCAAAGCCACCAGCGATATGTGGCTGAAAGGCTGGGATGAGCGCAACGGCGGCAACGTCAGCCTGCGCCTGTTGCCAGAAGATGTCGCGCCCTATAAAGCCGATTTTTACAGCGAGCCACGGTCAGTAGCCCTAACTCAAGCAGCACCGGAACTGGCGAATCACTACTTTATCGTCACTGGCTCGGGCAAGTTCTTCCGCAATGTTCAGCTGTCGCCCGCCGAGTCTTTGGCCGTTATACAACTTAACGGTCAGGGGACGGGTTACCGCATTCTGTGGGGCTTAACTGCCGGGGGCTTACCGACCTCCGAGCTGGCTGCGCATCTTCAATCTCATATCGTTCGCATGAAAGTGACTGATGGTCAGGATCGAGTGATCATGCACTGCCATGCCACTAACCTGATTGCTCTGACCTACGTGCTTGAGCTTGATAGCGCAAAATTCACTCGCGAAATTTGGGAATGCAGCACCGAATGTCTGGTGGTATTCCCTGATGGTATCGGCATTGTGCCGTGGATGGTGCCGGGCACGGATGGCATCGGTGCAGCGACTGCCGATCAGATGCAACACCACACTCTGGTGCTCTGGGCTTATCACGGCATTTTCGGCAGCGGCCCTTCCCTCGACGATGCCTTTGGACTTATTGATACCGCTGAGAAATCCGCAGAGATATTGGTCAAAGTGATTGCAATGGGCGGCAAGAAGCAAACCATTTCTACCGAGGAATTGATTGCATTGGGCGAGCGTTTCGACGTCAAACCTTTTGCCGCCGCACTCAAAGCATAATGATGAAAAGGAACGCGTTATGAGCTTTATGTTGGCTTTACCTAAAATTAGCTTACATGGGCAAGGTGCCATCACGGATATGGTGGCACTGCTCCAGACCAAGATCTCCGGCAAAGCGCTCATAGTCACGGATGCCCAGCTGATCGAACTCGGCCTGCTCGACGGCCTGTTTGACGCTTTAGAAGCAGCCAGCTTGCCCTATGCACTCTATAGCGGCGTCTCGCCAAACCCCACCAGTGAAATCGTGGATGAAGGCTACCGGCTCTATGCGCAGAATAAATGCAGCTATCTGATCGCGTTTGGCGGCGGCAGCCCGATTGATACAGCGAAAGGCATCAAAATCCTCACTGCCAACCCTGCGCCGGTCACGGCCTATTCGGGCGTTGGCAAGGTGAAAAACCCAGGTGCGTTTTTGGTGGCGATCAACACTACGGCAGGCACCGCGGCCGAGTTAACCAGTAACGCGGTGATCACCGACAGCCAGCGTCAGGTCAAAGAAGTGATCATCGACACCAACCTGATCCCTGATATCGCCGTGGATGATCCCGCCATTATGTTGGCCATCCCTGCAAGCGTCACTGCCGCAACCGGCATGGATGCCCTTACCCATGCTATCGAGGCTTACGTCTCTGTTGGGGCACATCCCCTGACGGATCCGACGGCGCTGGCGGCGATCGGTACCATTAGCCAATGGTTGCCAGCAGCAGTAGAGAACGGCAAGGATTTACAGGCACGCGAGAAGATGGCCCACGGTCAATATCTGGCGGGTATGGCATTCAATAGCGCCGGGTTGGGACTGGTTCACGCACTGGCTCACCAGCCGGGCGCCACGCACAACCTGCCGCACGGTGTCTGCAACGCCATATTACTGCCGATCGTTGAAGCCTTTAATCGGCCATCCTGTCCGCAGAGGTTTGCAGAGATTGCTCGTGCTATGGGGGTAGATATCAGCGGGATGGATGAAGAAAGCGCCAGCCACGCTGCGCTCGACGCTATCCGCGCACTCTCTCAACGCGTGGGTATTCCTTCAGGTTTTGCCGAGCTGGGCATCACGAAAGACGATATCGAAGGCTGGCTGGATAAAGCACTGGCAGACCCTTGCGCGCCCTGCAACCCAAGAGAAGCTTCTCGGGAACAGGTCCGTGAACTCTATCTCAACGCGATGTAATGAGGGGACACAAATGATTCGTAAAGCTTTTGTGATGCAGGTGAATCCTGACGCGCACGCCGAATATCAGCGGCGGCACACCCCTATCTGGCTGGAGTTAGAAGAAACGCTGAAGGCCCACGGAGCGCATCACTACAGCATTTTCTTGGATGAGCAGCGCAGCTTGCTGTTTGCCACCGTAGAGATTGAATCTGAAGCGCGCTGGAATGCAGTAGCAGACACCGAAATTTGCCAAAAATGGTGGCGACATATGGCGGATATTATGCCCGCCAATGCCGATAATAGCCCGGTGAGTCATAGTCTTAAGCCGGTTTTTTACCTCGACTAGCGGTGCTCTTTCTCACGCCAGATTGGAGGGGCTTCTGCCCCTCTGTAAAGCGTGTAGCTGCCGGATGGGCGCTGAATTTTGGTCGATTGGCGTTATAGCCCCTGCTATTTTCGGCGGGAACCAGACACTCCGAACGTTCGCCGATAAGATGCTTGAGCCCCAGCGTCACTAGCCCTTCACGGATCACTGGCCAGTTCGCCTGATCGTGATAGCGTAGTAAGGCTTTGTGCAAACGCCGCTGGCGATCTCCTTTAGGTATCACCACGTCTTCGCTTTTGTAATCCACCTTATTCAACGGATTTTTGCCGCTGTAATACATGGTGGTCGCACTGGCGAGTGGTGATGGGTAGAAGTTTTGTACCTGATCCAGTCGGAAGCGATTCTCTTTCAACCACAGGGCTAAATTAACCATATCTTCGTCCTGCGTCCCTGGATGTGCCGAAATAAAATAGGGGATCAGATACTGCTTTTTCCCGGCAGCTTTCGAATATTGGTCAAAGAGCTTCTTAAAGCGATGATAGCTGCCCATGCCAGGTTTCATCATCTTAGATAAAGGTCCCGTTTCGGTATGCTCAGGGGCAATCTTCAAATATCCCCCAACGTGATGCTCCGCTAGCTCCTTAATATAAAGTGGGTCTTGTACAGCGAGGTCATAACGCACACCCGATGCAATCAGGATTTTCTTGATACCTTTCAAAGCACGAGTACGCCGATATAACTTAATGGTCGGCTCATGATTAGTGTCCATATGCTGGCAAATATCAGGGTAGACGCAGGAGGCGCGACGGCAGGTTTGTTCTGCACGTGGCGACTGACAGCGCAACATATACATGTTCGCAGTAGGCCCACCCAAGTCCGAAATCACGCCGGTGAATCCCGGCACGCGATCGCGGATCTCTTCAATTTCTCTGACAATAGAATCGGCAGAACGGCTCTGAATAATTCGCCCTTCATGTTCGGTGATCGAGCAGAAAGAGCAGCCGCCATAGCAACCGCGCATGATATTCACGGAAAAACGGATCATCTCATACGCGGGGATACGCATCTGACCATAAGAAGGATGCGGCACTCGTTGGAAAGGCAGGGCGAAAACTGAGTCCATCTCATCGGTGGCGAGGGGGATCGCAGGCGGATTGATCCACACGTAACGGTCGCCATGTTTTTGCATCAGCGCCCGCGCGCAGCCGGGGTTAGTTTCGTGATGCAAGATCCGAGAAGCATGGGCATACATCACTTTGTCATTTTTAACTTTCTCAAACGAGGGCAACAGAACGTAGGTTTTTTCCCAAGGTTTCGGCTTAGGTGCGCGAACGGTGATGGGCTGCGGGCCATCGGCTTCGGGCAGTATTCCTTCAGCGCAAGGCAGGTCTTCACCATAGGGGTTCATTATTGGCTCGATGCGGCCTGGTTTATCAAGGCGCGTTGAGTCCACCCCGCTCCAGCCCGTCAATGCCATTTTGCGCATCACCGCCGTATTGCGCACATCAACGATCTCGCTGATGTGCTCCCCTGCTGCCAGCCGGTGCGCCACTTCAACCAGCGGTCGCTCACCGTTGCCGTAAATCAACATATCGGCCTTGGAGTCAACCAGCACCGAACGACGCACCGTGTCAGACCAATAGTCGTAATGGGCGATACGACGCAGGCTGGCTTCTATTCCGCCGAGCACCACTGGCACATCATTAAAGGCTTCTTTGCAGCGCTGGGAATACGCCACCGTGGCGCGGTCTGGCCGTTTGCCCCCGACGTTATCCGGGGTGTATGCATCGTCATGGCGCAATTTTCTATCTGCCGTATAACGGTTGATCATCGAGTCCATGTTGCCCGCCGTCACGCCAAAAAACAGGTTCGGCTTGCCCAACTTCATGAAGTCATCTTTGGACGTCCAGTCAGGCTGGGAGATGATCCCCACGCGGAACCCCTGCGCTTCGAGCATGCGGCCAATGATTGCCATACCAAAGCTGGGGTGATCCACATAGGCATCGCCCGTCACCACAATCACATCGCAGCTATCCCAGCCAAGCTGGTCCATCTCCTCGCGGGACATGGGTAAAAATGGGGCGGTGCCATAGCACTCGGCCCAATAAAGGGGATAGGAAAACAGATGGCGCTCGGGCTGGATCAGGCTGGCAGACATAGAAGCTCTTCGTTAGCGGAGTGACATTATGAATATTTTGGCGAGGAATTATACGGATAAGCCACACAGAGCGTGGGGAAGAAGCGACTTTGCCTGCTTTAGATCAACCTTTTGGCCGAACTGCTGGAGCTTCGCAATAAGGCTTCATGCAGAAATAAATAGCGCCCATAAAAAATGGCCCGCATGGAAAACCACACAGGCCGTTTTTATTTCAGCGCATATACAGCATATAAAGAAGGTTATTTGGCGAGCGCCTCAAACACTTTTTCCACTGCCACTGCGCCCGGATCTTTCACCCCTTTCAGACTATTACTGCTGAGGTAAGAGGAGCGCCCCGCGTTGGCTTTCTTCATGGTGGAAGTGTCCTTGGCGCCTTTTGCGGCGGCCTTGGCGGCGGCTTTCAGGTCGCCTTTTTTACCCAAAGCTTCCAGAGCGGGCTGCAAGGCATCAATCATGGTGCGGTCGCCCAAGTCAGCCCCGCCGTAGTGCTTCATGCGTTCCAAACCAAACAACAGCGCCTCGTTGATCTTTTTCCCTTCTGCCACTTTTTGCCCGGCGGCGGTGAAGAAAATCGACATCAGTACGCCACTCGAGCCGCCCATGACAGTTGCCAGGCGATCGCCGACCACGGCTAACAGCGCAGAAAGGTCGTTAAGCGGCAGCTTTTTGCCTTTGTTTTGCTCTTGGATATCACGCGCGCCGGAGGCGAAGGTTGAACCGGTATCGCCATCGCCGACTTTGGCGTCCAGCTTATTCAGCTCATCTTCCAGCCCGGATAACGTCTCGGTGACTACCTCGACAATCTTGCCCACTTCGGCATTGGTTGAGGCCTTAACTTTTGATTTCTGCCCCAGCTTTTTGGCTTTCAACGTCGGCAGTTTTTCCAATTTCACCAGGGGCTGCCAGCCTGCGGCTTCGACATCCGCCAACAGCGCTTTTTCTGTTTCATCGTCGAGCACGATGGTGGAAAGCGAGAAGCCTTTCATATCTAACGCGCTGACCAGCGCCGCAGGGCCAATCAGATAGCGAATCGACTTGCCGAGCGCCGAATGCACCAGCTCTTTGGTCAGCTGATTCATCTCCAGAGGAGAAACGCCGCCGAGGTTATTAATCAATACCGCCAGTTTGTCGCTTTTCTTCACCTGCGCCTGTAGCTTCTCGACCAGGGTGGCAACGACTTTTTCACTGTTCTGAGTTTTGATTTTCGACACGCCCGGCTCGCCGTGGATACCCAAACCTAGCTCAACCTGTCCGGCAGGGATGCGGCTCTCTTCCTCTTCTTTGCCGCTGTCTCCCGGCAAACTACAGCCGGTCATCGCCACGCCAATGCTCGAGGTGGCATCAATAGCCTTTTGCGCCGCGGCGGTTACCGCCTTGAGTGACTTACCTTTTTCAGACACATAGCCCGCGATTTTGTGCACCAGCACGGTGCCGGCAATGCCGCGAGGCTGCTTGTTATCCGGCAAGGAGATGTCGTCGGACACCATCACTAAATCGACTTTGTAACCCAGGTTTTTGGCTTTTTCAGCCGCCAGCCCAAAGTTGAGACGGTCGCCGGTGTAGTTTTTCACAATCAACAAGCAGCCAGCTTCGCCCGTGACGGCAATAATGGCGTTAAGCACCGCGTCGACGCTGGGAGAAGCAAAAACGTCGCCACAGACGGCGGCGGTTAACATGCCTTTGCCGATAAATCCGACGTGCGCCGGTTCATGGCCGGAGCCGCCGCCGGAGATCAGCGCGACTTTCTTTTTGTCCCAGTCGCTGCGAACCACAACGCGAATGGCCGGATCGATGTCCAGCTTGGCGAGATTTTTGTAGGGGGAAGTAAGAATTGCGCCTTCAATTACGTCGTTAATCAGATTCTTGCGGTCATTCATGAAAAATGTCGACATGCCGATTCGTCCCTTTAACTGTTATTGAGTATGGTCAGATTTGTGAATACCTCTAAACCAACATAGCACAGAGCAGCAGGAGATTTGGGGCGGAAAGGCGGTTTCCCGCCTTAGAGAAAACAGATTTTTTGACTAATCGCACGCCACAACGGCGATGGCCAATCCGCCGCGCGAGGTTTCGCGGTATTTAGAATTCATGTCTTTGCCGGTTTCATACATGGTTTCAATGACTTTATCGAGACAGACGCGTGGCTCGCTGGTGCGGCGTAGCGCCATACGCGAAGCATTCACCGCCTTCACGGCTGAGATGGCATTTCGCTCGATGCAAGGCACCTGAACCTGCCCGGCCAGTGGATCACAGGTTAAACCGAGGTGATGCTCCATAGCGATTTCTGCCGCCATAAACACCTGCGCCGTGCTGCCGCCCAGCAGTTCGGTAAGCCCCGCCGCCGCCATTGAACAGGCCACGCCGACCTCCCCCTGGCACCCGACTTCGGCACCCGAGATAGAGGCGTTCATTTTGAACAGAACGCCCACCGCGCCAGCGGCTAAGAAAAAGCGGCTGTAAGAGTCCGGGCTGACCGGCCGAATAAACTGATCGTAGTAAGTCAGCACCGCGGGGATGATGCCACAGGCGCCGTTGGTTGGCGCAGTCACCACGCGGCCACCGGCGGCGTTCTCTTCATTGACCGCCATGGCGTACATGTTTATCCAGTCGACGACGCCCATCGGGTCAACATTATTCTTATCCTGCGTTACCAGTATCCGGCGCAAAGCAGCGGCGCGGCGGTTAATTTTCATAGGGCCCGGCAGCAGGCCTTCGGTGTGAATACCGCGAGTAATGCCCTCGCTCATCACATCCCAGATAGCCGCAAAATGTTCGGCAATCTCAGTTTTCGAGTGACCCGCGAGTTCGTTTTGCATCATCACGCCGGATAGCGATAAGCCGGTATTATTGCAGTGCTGCTGCAAGTCATGGGCGGATTTGAATGGGAATGGCATGGTGACCGCGCTCTCTTCCTGCATACCAAAACGGCTGGCTTCGACGATAAACCCGCCGCCAATCGAGTAATAAGTTTGGCTATAAAGCAGCTGCTCGCCGTCGAAGGCGCTCAGGGTCATGCCATTTTCATGTAGAGGCAGATTGGTGGAATGGAAGTTCATGTTGCCCTGCATTGGGAACTCCACCTCTTTGGCACCATTGGCCAGCATCAGTTTGCCCGTGCTTTCCACATCACGAATAAAACCAGGGATCGCATCGATATTTACTGTATCGGGTAAATTACCGGCAAGCCCCATGATAATGGCTAAATCCGTGTGGTGGCCTTTACCGGTCAGAGATAAAGAACCATAAACATCCACCACGACACGAGAAGTATTATTAATATGGCCGAGGGCGATAAGCTCATCGCTAAATATTTTCCCGGCTTTCATTGGCCCAACGGTGTGAGAACTCGAAGGCCCAATACCAATTTTGAAAATATCGAAGATGCTAATCACGTTAGACTCCATGGCAATAAAATTTCAGAAAAATCAGGAAGGAAAGTTTTGGATAGAGGGGCAGAATATTCCTGCCCCTTCTTTATTATTAAAGGTGAAGATTAACCCAGAAGAGTATAAACAATCGCAGACATGGCAATTAAACCCATAATAACCACGAACACGTTACTAATATGACCACTGTATTTTTTCATTGCCGGCACTTTGCGAATCGCATACATCGGCATGAGGAATAACAGCATTGCAATAATAGGCCCGCCGATATTTTCAATCATCCCCAAAATGCTTGGGTTTAATGTCGCCACGGCCCAGGTCGTCAGCAACATGAAAATAGCGGTGTAGCGATTCAGTGTTGGCAGCGCGATATTTTTACCTTTGCTGCGCAATGACTTAATCACCATACCGTTAAAGCCTTCGCGAGCACCTAAATAATGGCCTAGGAAAGATTTAGTGATCGCGATAAAGGCAATAAATGGCGCGATATATTCAATCAGTGGATTAGAGAAGTGATTGGCGAGATAAGACAAGATAGAGATGTTCTGCGTTTTCGCTTCCATCAGGTCAGTCGGAGAGAGGCTCAGCACGCAGCTGAACACGAAGAACATCACGGTCAGCACCATCATGATGTGGCTATAAGCCAGGATGCGTGAACATTTCTTCTCAGCGCCTTCGCCATACTCTTTACGCTTGGCCACCGCGAAAGAAGAGATGATTGGCGAGTGGTTGAAGGAGAACACCATCACCGGAATGACCAGCCACAGCGTCATCAGCATGCCGCTACCCACGCCATTGCCAGACATTGAGACGTTTTCAAATACCGAGGTATTCCAGTTCGGGATGAGATAAAACGCCAGCGCCATCAGCACGGCAACAAAAGGGAACACCAGAATGCTCATCGCTTTCACGATTAAGTCCTGCCCAAAATGGACGATCCCCATTAGGCCAAGGATCAAGACCAGAGACAACAGCGCGCGCGGCGGCGCCGTCCAGTGCATCTGATGAGTAATAAAGCTTTCGACCGTATTGGTTATCGCGACGCTATAAACCAACAAGATAGGATAAATAGCAAAGAAATATAATAGAGTAATTAACTTACCGGCTGAAATTCCAAAGTGCTCTTCAACAACTTCGGTAATATCTTCGCCCGCATTTTTACCTGACAATACAAAACGCGTCAGACCTCGGTGAGCAAAAAAGGTCATTGGGAAAGCGAGTACGACCATAATAAGTAGCGGAATTAAACCACCAATCCCGGCATTAATAGGTAAGAACAGAACGCCTGCACCAATTGCTGTACCATACAGACCCAGCATCCACATGGTATCGGTTTTACGCCAGGTACTGGTTGAGACATTTACCTGCGTATCAATATGTGTATTGTCCATAATCCCTCGGTATAAAAAACAATCTGTTATTTATAATTGATTTTTAACTACGTTGTAATGCCACAAGCGCGCCGTTAAAAAACCAATGAATCGCTTAAAACATATCATTAATGGCGGGATGATACCTATCGGCAGCATAAAAAGCTGTCATTTCGCTCTGCTTTGAGATCAAAGTCACGATTAATAGCTAATGCTCGATAATAAGCCTTAGAAAACACCTTTTATTAACATAATTGCCCTGTAGATGATCCCAACTTAGGACATTCAGTAACAAATTATATTTGTAGTCACCTACTTATATCTGCGCGTTATTTGTTCAGATCGCACAAAAATAAAACCAATTGACGATAATTTTGGCGTTTTTGTTATTAGGGTGATTTAGAGGATGTTAATAGTTGCGGTGGGTGATTTATTGTGTGGAGTATTTCTGGCATGAGGGTTGAGTTATCGATTCCTGTCACTATGCCAGTGTTAAAGCCAAATCCAAAATCTCATCACAACCTTTAGAGCAACACTTTCAATCCATGTTTTTGCACAACAGAGAGTAACTTCAAGGCTAAACCACTCGGCCTTTTTAACCCGGTTTCCCACTTCTGGATAGTCGAAACGCTGGTGTTAAGGTACTTGGCAAAAACTGGCTGACTGATGTTCAGGCCATTTCTAAGGGATTTGATCTCGTCTGGCTGCAAGTCGTCAACAACCGATAAACAGGTTGCATCAAACTGACGCATGGTTTCCTGACTAATAGCATCAACACTTCTTAAGCCTGACGCCGCGCTGTGAATAGCTTCAAACGCAGGGCTTTTGAACTTACTTTTAGTAGTCATGGCAAATCTCCACTAATTCATTCTGTATTATCATTTCTGTGAGTTTTACTTCTTGCAGTGCTGCATATTGCTTAGCTAGAACCTTGAACGCAGCGAGTTCGGCATCATCAATATTAGACTTGTCTTGTTTAGAAAAAAGAAAAGCATAGAACCAATTTTGACCACCTTTAGCGAGAATAATTGAACGATCTCTATTCTTATTAAGGCGCTTCTTGTAAACACCTCCGCCTAAGTCCTCCGCTTTACCTTCAAGTACCTTTTTAAGAGCGTCACATAAAGCAACATCGGCTTTGTTGAATAAATCGAACTTTTGCTGAGTTGAAGGATCAGATCACGCATCTTCCC
>NZ_JBQSVB010000005.1:0-353203 GCF_052376015.1 Ewingella sp. AOP8-B2-18 | reverse complement strand
TTTTTCTTTAGACACGGCTATATTCCTTACTCTTGTGCTCCCCCTTCATAGAGAGAGCACTGGATCATTGTGTTTAAACCAGTGGCTTATTTGCCACGAGCTTCAATAACGGCCTGAGCGACGTTGTTCGGCGCATCATCGTACTTCAGGAACTCCATGGAGTAAGAAGCACGGCCTTTGGTCAGAGAACGCAGTTGAGTTGCGTATCCGAACATCTCGGACAACGGAACTTCAGCGTGAATCTGAACGCCAGTAGCGTTGGATTCCTGACCTTTCAGTTGACCACGACGACGGCTAAGGTCACCGATGACATCACCAGTGTTCTCTTCCGGAGTTTCTACTTCAACCTTCATGATCGGCTCAAGCAGAACTGGTTTCGCTTTCTTAAAGCCATCTTTGAAGGCGATAGAAGCGGCCAGTTTAAACGCCAGCTCAGAGGAGTCAACGTCATGGTAAGAACCGAAGTGCAGACGCACGCCCAGATCTACTACCGGGTAACCCGCCAGTGGACCAGACTTCAGCTGTTCCTGGATGCCTTTGTCAATCGCGCCGATGAATTCAGTTGGAATCACACCGCCTTTGATTTCGTTGACAAACTCATATCCTTTCGGATTTGTGCCAGGTTCTAGTGGGTACATGTCGATCACAACGTGACCATACTGACCGCGACCACCAGACTGCTTAGCGTGTTTACCTTCAACGTCGGTAACTTTACCGCGAATTGCTTCACGGTAAGCAACTTGTGGCTTACCGACGTTCGCTTCAACGTTAAATTCGCGACGCATACGGTCAACCAAGATGTCCAGGTGAAGCTCACCCATACCTGCGATGATAGTCTGACCAGATTCTTCGTCAGTCCATACGCGGAATGATGGGTCTTCTTTCGCCAGACGGCCCAGAGCCAGACCCATTTTTTCTTGGTCAGCTTTGGTTTTTGGTTCTACCGCAACGGAGATAACCGGCTCAGGGAACTCCATACGCTCCAGAATGATCACATTGTCTGGATCACACAGAGTGTCACCGGTAGTTACGTCTTTCAAACCGATTGCCGCAGCGATGTCGCCCGCACGAACTTCTTTAATTTCTTCACGCTTGTTAGCGTGCATCTGAACGATACGGCCCAGACGTTCGCGCTGAGATTTCACTGGGTTAAATACAGTGTCACCTGAGTTGACGAGACCGGAATAAACACGGAAGAACGTCAAGTTACCCACGAATGGGTCAGTTGCGATTTTGAACGCCAGAGCAGAGAACGGCTCGGCATCATCAGAGTGACGAACTGCTGGAGTGTCTTTACCGTCATCCAACATACCGTTGATAGCTTCAACGTCGGTTGGTGCTGGCAGATACTCAACAACAGCATCCAGCATTGCCTGTACGCCTTTGTTTTTAAACGCAGAACCACAGGTAACCAGGATGATTTCGTTGTTCAGAACGCGCTTACGCAGAGAAGTTTTGATCTCTTCTTCAGTCAACTCTTCGCCACCAAAGAATTTCTCCATCAGCTCATCAGAGCCTTCAGCAGCGGACTCAACCAGTTTCTGATGCCATTCTTCAGCCAGTTCTTGCATGTCAGCTGGGATCTCTTCGTATTCGAAGGTCACGCCCTGATCAGCTTCGTTCCAGTTGATAGCTTTCATCTTCACCAGGTCAACAACACCGGTGAATTTCTCTTCCGCGCCGATTGCCAGTTGCAGAGGCACCGGAGTTGCGCCCAGACGTTTTTCAATCTGATCAACAACTTTCAGGAAGTTAGCACCCATACGGTCCATTTTGTTAACGAACGCGATACGAGGAACTTTATATTTGTTTGCCTGACGCCATACGGTCTCAGACTGTGGCTGAACACCACCAACAGCACAGTAAACCATTACCGCGCCATCAAGAACACGCATGGAACGTTCTACTTCGATGGTGAAGTCAACGTGCCCTGGGGTGTCGATGATGTTGATGTGGTGTGGTTCGAACTGCTTAGCCATACCAGCCCAGTAACAGGTGGTAGCAGCGGACGTGATGGTAATACCACGTTCCTGTTCTTGCTCCATCCAGTCCATGGTAGCTGCGCCATCATGAACTTCACCGATTTTGTGGTTTACACCGGTGTAGAACAAAACACGTTCGGTAGTGGTCGTTTTACCGGCGTCGATGTGAGCACTGATACCAATGTTACGGTAGCGCTCAATGGGTGTTTTACGAGCCATTTGATTCCTCTATAACTAGGACGTTCAAGTTCAGTTAACCCAAGCGGGTTGGCTTCTTGAAGCGCCCGCTTGGTTAGCATAACTACTGCGAAGTGATTACCAGCGGTAGTGGGCGAACGCCTTGTTGGCTTCAGCCATACGGTGAACGTCTTCACGTTTCTTAACAGCAGTACCTTTGTTCTCTGCTGCGTCAGAAAGTTCGTTCGCCAGGCGAAGAGCCATGGATTTATCACCGCGTTTACGAGCAGCTTCAACGATCCAACGCATTGCCAGGGCATTACGACGAACCGGACGTACCTCAACTGGAACCTGATAAGTAGAACCACCTACGCGGCGGGACTTAACTTCGACAGTCGGACGAACGTTGTCCAGAGCGACTTCGAAAGCTTCCAGGTGGCCTTTACCGCTACGTTGAGCCAGGGTCTCAAGAGCAGTGTAGACGATTGCTTCTGCAGTAGATTTTTTACCATCTACCATCAGAATGTTTACGAATTTAGCCAGCAGTTCGGACCCGAACTTAGGATCTGGCAGAATTTTACGTTGACCAATGACGCGACGACGTGGCATGGAAATACTCCGTTGTTAATTCAGGATTGTCCAAAACTCAAAGAGTTTATTTTGACATTAATGTAAAAATGTTTGGCCTTACTTAACGGAGAACCATTAAGACTTCGGCTTCTTGACGCCGTATTTAGAACGAGATTGCTTACGATCCTTAACGCCTGAACAGTCCAGCGCGCCACGGACGGTGTGATAACGCACACCTGGCAAGTCTTTTACACGACCGCCACGGATCAGGATCACGGAGTGTTCCTGCAGGTTATGACCTTCACCGCCGATGTAGGAGGTAACTTCAAAACCGTTAGTCAAACGCACACGGCATACTTTACGCAGTGCGGAGTTTGGTTTTTTAGGAGTGGTGGTATATACACGAGTACATACGCCACGTTTCTGCGGGCAAGCTTCCAGCGCTGGAACGTTGCTTTTAGCAACCTTCGTAGAGCGTGGTTTGCGTACCAGCTGATTAATTGTTGCCATTAAAAAGCTCCTGGATTTTGGTTCATAAACTACTTTGTAAACGCGTGTTAAATCACCCCATATACAGCATTAGCTAATATGGGGACGCAGAATTTTAGGGCTGACCTACAAAGGTGTCAAGAAATATACAGCGTTGGAGGTGATCACCATGCGATTTGCTGAGGGTGTTTTTCGGTCAGCGCGACGAAACCAGTATAGTCGATCAGCGTAATATTGTGTGAAATTTGACCAACTAATCCTCGGGCGGCTAAATCTTCACTTAGGGCATAGACAGAATGTTCTGCCGTAGCTAGATATGGGTGCGCCGCGCTGTCTTTCAAGGCCGCCAGTACGCCGTCTTGCATCAGCAGTAAAGCGTCCTGTGAGCCAATCAGACTAACAAGTGTGGGGAAATCACACGCTTGGGGAGAATTCGCTAAGGTAAAAAGCATGGTTTTTCCTGCATTAAAATGTCATCACGACATCGTATTCCGCTAACTTAGCGCGCAATTCAGCCGCCGCCAGCCTCTCAACATCCAGCACCCAGTTGTCCACACTCGACAAGCCGCGCGCCGCTAAGGACTCCTCGCAGATGAAACACTGGTCGATATCGTATAAGGATAAAACGCCGTAAGTGACGATATAATTACGCGAAAGAATTTTTTCTGGCTGTTGGTTCGGTAACAGCTGAAATACGCCATCGGCGATAAAGAACACGCCAATGTCTTCAGTTAACGCCGAGGTGGCGAGCAAAGCATCAAGTCCTTCCCTGCCTGCAGAACTGCCGTGTGGCCCATGCGTAAAAATAAAGGCGACTTTTTTCATATTGGATTACACCTTGTATTTAAAACTGCACTAGCCGATCGCAGGTCAGCGACGCTTCCGCCAAACTTCCCAGCCCGGTCAAGGCAAAACCTGATTGCAGGTTAGCAAACTCACCGCCCTGATTGCGGGCTTCATCGCCATCAATCACGCCACGGCGCAGCGCGGCTGCCACGCAGACATTCAGCGCCACGTGGTTGTCGACGGCCAATCGCTGCCAGGCGCGCACCAAGTCGAACTCGTCTGAAGCTGGCGCAGAAAGCTGATTGCCGTTCAGAACGCCTTCGCGATAGAAAAAGATGCTGTCTAACTGATGCCCGGCGGCTAACAGCGCCAGAGCAAATTGATAGGCCGCGCTGGCTTGTTGCGTGCCGTAGGCAGGGCCGGTCACCAGCAGGCAATAACGCAGTTTCAACGTTCGTTCCCCACCAGGTCGCCGCTCTTAAATTGGCGGATATAGAGATAAACCGTGTGTTTGGAGATGTTCAGACGATCGGCCACCTGGTTAATGGCATCTTTGATATCAAAAATGCCTTTCTCGTAAAGATTCAGAACCACCTGACGATTCTTGGCGTTATTCGACACGTTGCGGTCGGCATTCACCTCTTCAATGGTGAACTCCAGCGTTTGTGCCACCAAATCGTCAACCGACGAGGCGAAGTTCACCGAAGGCGCCACTTCCTGCGTTTCTGGCGGCATAAAGGTCTGCATGATTTGCGAGAAAGGCACGTCGAGGTTCATGTTGATACACAGCAGGCCGATCACTCGCTGCTCGCGATTGCGAATAGCGATGGTGACTGACTTCATCAACACGCCACTTTTGGCGCGAGTGAAATAGGCTTTCGACACATTGCTGTCGGCACCTGTCATATCGTGCAGCATGCGCAGCGCCAGGTCGGTAATAGGCGAACCGATTTTACGCCCGGTGTGTTCACCATTGGCAATTCGAATCGCCGAGCATTTCAAGTCTTCAAGAGAATGCAGAACAATTTCACAGTGCTCGCCGATAAGCATCGCCAGACCATCAACTACCGCCTTATAGGAGGTGAGAATTTCGTGGTCGGTCTGAGTGAAAGGACGTTGGTCCAGCAAATCCAGTTCGCCGGTTTCGCCAGATATAAGCGAATTAGACATCGAAGCTACCACCCTCTACATTGCGCTCGCTTGAACCAGCAATACGCATCAATCAATATTCGGGGCCTTCACTGCTATAAACAGGCAGACACCCTTGAGATCACATGGAATAGTGACGTTATGCTCGACAGGCAAACGCGTCAAGTGATCATCATAGAGTAACCGCAGTAAAATGAGGGTCACAGCCGGAATTAATCTTTCAGGCAAAAAAAACCGCCGCGTTTAGCGACGGTTTTTAGAGCAACCAAAACAGATTAGTTTGTTTTAGGTGCTGCAGCGTCAGCTGGCTGGTCTGCCGCTTTTGGGTCAGCTTTAGGCGCTGCTTTAACGTCCAGCAGTTCTACGTCGAATACCAGAGTAGAGTTTGCAGGGATGCCCGGGACGCCCGTTTTGCCGTAAGCCAAGTCTGGTGGAATGACCAGCTTGATTTTACCGCCTTTCTTAACGTGCTTCAGCCCTTCGGTCCAGCCTGGGATCACGCCGTCAAGACGGAAGGAGAGTGGCTCGCCGCGAGTATAAGAGTTATCGAACTCAGTCCCGTCGGTCAGAGTACCTTTGTAGTTAACAACTACGGTGTCGCTGTCTTTCGGCACTTCGCCAGTACCTGGTTTTTCTACCTGATACAGCAGGCCAGATTCAGTTTTCTTCACGCCTTTAGTCTTGGCGAAGTCAGCACGGAATTTGTCGCCTTTCTCTGCGTTAGCTTTAGCGTCTTGTTCAACTTTAGCCTGAGCGGAAGCCTTCACGCGGCCTTCGAAAGTTTGCAGCGTTTTCTCGATGTCGGCGTCAGACAGTTTGCTCTTGTTAGCAAACGCGTCCTGCACACCAGCGATCAACTGGTCTTTGTCCAGTTTGATGCCCAATTTCTCTTGTTCTTTCAGAGAATTGTCCATGTAGCGGCCAAGTGAAGCACCCAGCGCGTAAGCAGCCTGCTCATCATCACTATTAAACTTAGTTGTAGCAGTCGCTGCCGGTGCGGCGGCGGCTGGTGCAGCGGCAGGAGCTGGAGCAGCTTTTGCTGCATCATCTGCCATGGCCTGCGTCGCATTCAGTGCCAGTGCCATGGTGGTCGCTAACAGTGTTACTTTAAACAGTGATTTCATCCATTTCTCCAAGACCTGAAGCACGTAGCCTCAGGTAACAATAACGAAAGTACGGCGGTTACTATAACTGTCCATGTTCGAACAAGACAATCTCTATACTAACCAATAGCGTATTATTCAGAACCTTTTTGCGACAATAAGTTTCTTAATTTCCTTAAAATACGAAAACTCTCAGACAGCCCGTCAGGTAATTCCCCGCATTTGCAGGTAGAATCCGTCTATTGCAGCATAAGAGGTGAAACCCATGGACCAGAGCGCCATCGAGAAACGTTTAGAGATGCTAGAAAGCCGTCTGGCATTTCAGGAAGTGACCATTGATGAACTCAATCACATCGTCACATCACACCAGTTAGAAATGAGTCGGCTGCATGACCACCTGCGCTTATTGACCGATAAACTGCGCGCGTCGCAGCCGTCGCAAATCGCCGATCAGTCGGAAGAGACGCCGCCGCCGCATTACTAAGCCACAGGCTTACGCCGCAGCAACAAAAAAGGCACCCATTGGGTGCCTTTTTCGCTTTAACGACTTAGTGGGCCTTAGTGGCAACCACATCCGCCGTTACCGCAACCGCCTTTGCTGCCGTGGTCATGGCCGTGATCGTGATCATGGCTGTGACCGTGGCCGCCGCAGCAACCGCCGTGGTCATGGTCGTGGTCGTGACCATGGTCATGACCGTGCTCGCCGTGAACGTGGCCGTGAGCCAGCTCTTCAGCCGTAGCTTCGCGAATTGCTACCACTTCTACGTGGAAGTTCAGGTTCTGACCCGCCAGCATGTGGTTACCGTCAACAACAACGTGGTCGCCATCAACTTCAGTGATTTCGACCGGAACTGGACCCTGATCGGTGTCAGCCAGGAAACGCATACCCACTTCCAGCTCTTCAACACCCATGAACACGTCTTTAGGCACGCGCTGCACCAGGTTTTCGTCGTAGTTGCCGTAAGCGTCGTTGGCGCCAACGTGCACGTCGAATTTGTCACCGACCGCATGACCATCCAGCGCGGTTTCCAGACCGGAGATCAGGGAACCATGACCGTGCAGATAATCCAACGGTGCGCTCACCGGTGATTCATCAACCAACACACCGTCTTCTGTACGTACCTGATATGCCACGCTGACGACCAGGTCTTTTGCTACTTTCATGATAACTCCTACCGTTGGAAACTGAATGACAACAACAGTGCCGAATAAATTTGGCGAAGAGTGTAACGGAAATCCGCGCCTCTGTACCTGATAGCATACAAAAAACGCGACTATTAGCGCTACTTCGGATCAAAAATACCGATAACTTGTTCGTCGCGGCGCAAGGTTTTATCCACCTGCTCATCGGTCTGGCGTTTATGTAAACCGCACTTGATGCACTCGACCACCTCAACCTGATCTTCAATCCATAAAGCGAGGGTATCCAGCGCCTTACATTGCGGGCAAACGGCGCCAGCGATGAAACGTTTACGGGTTGTAGCCATGACTTACTCTCCAAAAATGTCGCGTCTTGCGCCTGCTTTATACATGGGGGCAGGTGAAACGTTTTGCAAAAAAAAATTTATCCGCCGGGCTTCTCGACAGCTATAGCCCGGCTTACTCGTCGTCGTCCCAGCCATCTAGCTGGCGGCGCTCGTTGTGCATTTCACTTTGGAAGATGTCTTCCAGCTCGCGCCGCGCCTCTTTCACACGGGAAATCTGCGCCACGTCGCCACGGTTTTGCGGCACCAGTTCGCGCAACATGCGCATATCCAGACGGCGGAAGTGCTGCTGCGCGCGGTAGGCGCTGTGCGGATGCATCCCCAGCGTCACCAGCGTCTTCTTGCCTAACTCCAGCGCGCTGGAGAAGGTTTCACGCGAGAAGTGAGTCACGCCCGCCTGCAACAGCTCGTGCGCTTCAACACGCCCGCGAGCACGCGCCAGAATATTCAGATGTGGGAAATGCTGCTGGCAAAGATGCACGATTTCCATCGTATCTTCCGGCTCATTACAGGTGATCACGATAGATTTAGCCTTCTCCGCGCCAGAGGCTCTGAGCAGCTCCAGCTCGGTGGCATCGCCGTAATAGACCTTATACCCATAGGTGCGCATCAGGCCGACGGCGCTGATATCGCGCTCCAGTACCGTAATACGTTTCTTGTTGGCCATCAGCAGACGGCCAATCACCTGACCAAAACGCCCAAAGCCGACGATAATCACCTGCGGCTGGTCATCCTGCACGAAGTGCTTCTCATCGCTCTCTTCATTATCGTTATAGCGGCGCACCAGAATCTTATCCACCGCCTGCATCAGCAGCGGCGTGGTCATCATCGACAGTGTCACCACCACCAGCAGCAGAGAGAGCTGCGAGGAGGAGATGACCTTCTGCGCACCGGCGGCGGAGAACAGCACGAAGGCGAACTCCCCGCCCTGACTGAGCACCGCTGAGAATTGCAGACGGACCGAGGTGCGAATGCCAAACACCCGCGCCAGCGTATACAGCACCGCGCCTTTAATCGACACCAGCACCACCACGCCAATCAGCACTTCCAGCACGTGGGTGTAAAGCACGCCAAGGTTGAGCGCCATGCCGACCGAGATAAAGAACAGCCCGAGCAGTAAACCCTTAAACGGCTCGATAGCGATTTCCAGTTCGTGCTGATACTCACTTTCCGCCAACAGCACCCCGGCGATAAAGGTCCCGAGAGCCATGGAGAAGCCGAGTGAATCCATAAACAGCGCTGAGCCGAGCACCAACAGCAGCGCGGCGGCGGTGAACACTTCGCGCACGCCGGAGGCCACGATCAGCCGGAAAATCGGTCGAAGCAGGAAACGCCCGCCAATCAGCATGCCAGCAAACGCCAGCACCTTCAGGCCAATCATGCCCCAGTTATTGGTGCCTTCAGGGCCACCGGCCAGCAGAGGTATTAGCGCCAGTGCGGGGATAACCGCGATATCTTGGAATAGCAATACCGCGAAGCCGAGCTGCCCACCTTCATTGCGGGTCATGCTCTTGTCGCGCATTAATTGCAGGGCCATGGCGGTGGAAGACATCGCCAGACCAATACCGCCAATCAGCGCCGCTTGCCATGCGAAGTCGGTCAGATAGAGCAGCCCGCCCAGCACGGCGGCGGTCAAGATCACCTGCCCCGCCCCCACGCCGAAGATCTGCCTGCGCAGCTCCCACAGCTTGCCGGGGTTCAGCTCCAGCCCGATGATAAACATCAGGAACACCACCCCAAGCTCGGAGAAGTGCAGAATTTCATCCACGTCGCGAATAAAACCTAGCCCCCACGGGCCGATGGCAATTCCGGCCAGCAGGTAGCCGAGCACCGCGCCAATACCCAACTTCTGGGCAATGGGTACTGCAACCACGGCAGCGAACAGAAACAGCAAAATCGCCGCCGGAAGATTCGAACCGTCCATTATTGATTGCCCCCGTGTGGCAGTGGAGACCTTAACCAATCGCCGTAAGCCTGCGCATGACTATGTAATACATCAGGTTTCTGGCGGCGGGCCCAATAGATGATAATCGGCGTCATCCAGTGCATATGGCACATGGCCGATGTCAGCTCGAAGGGGCGCATAATGTCCGACATCGGGTAGCGATTATAACCGCCTGCTTTATAGGCACCCTCCGGCTCGCCGGTAGTGACCACCGAGCGCCAATACTTTCCCCGCAACGCGTTGCCGCCTGCGCCGCTGGCAAAGCCGCGAGCCAAGACGCGATCCATCCACTCTTTTAGCAGCGCCGGGCAGCTATAGGTATAAAGAGGATGTTGAAAAACAATCACTTTATGGTCGCGCAACAGCTGTTGTTCGCGGTGAATATCGATGAAAAAATCGGGGTAGTGGGCGTACAAATCGTGAACGGTGACATGCTCTAATTGCTGCGCTTGTTGCAACAAAACGCGGTTGGCGACCGAATCGGGCGATTCCGGGTGGGCATACAGCAGCAAAACCTTTGGTGGCTGCGACATCAATACCTCCAAAGCGTCGTCAGGGTGCGGTTTTTCCGTTACCATGCTTCGCAAAGACTAAAAATAGGACGCAATACGTCTTGTTTAACTTATGATCGTGACAATTTAACATACTCTCAACACGGCGCTTTATGATTGTTTTCTCCTCATTACAAATCCGACGCGGCACTAACGTCCTGCTAGATAACGCATCAGCGACCATTAATCCCGGCCAAAAAGTCGGTCTGGTCGGCAAAAACGGCTGTGGTAAATCGACACTTATCTCACTGTTGAAAAACGAAATGAGCGCCGACGCGGGCAACATGACTTTCCCGAATAACTGGGCTTTGGCCTGGGTTAATCAGGAAACGCCCGCGCTTGACGTGCCAGCCATAGAGTATGTTATCGACGGCGACCGCGAGTTTCGTCAGTTAGAATCTGAATTGCACGCCGCCAACGAGCGCGACGACGGCAACGCCATCGCTCACGCCCACGGCAAGCTCGACGCCATTCAGGCGTGGACCATTCCGGCGCGCGCCGCCAGCCTGCTCAGCGGGCTGGGCTTTAGCCAAAGCCAATTGCAGCAGCCGGTGAAATCCTTCTCGGGCGGCTGGCGCATGCGCCTCAACTTGGCGCAGGCGCTGATTTGTCGCTCAGACTTACTGCTGCTCGACGAACCGACCAACCACCTTGATTTAGACGCGGTGATCTGGCTTGAAAAGTGGCTGAAAAGCTACACCGGCACGCTGGTGCTGATTTCCCATGACCGCGATTTCCTCGACCCGATTGTCGATAAAATCCTGCATATCGAGCAGCAAACGCTGAACGAATACACCGGCAACTACTCCTCTTTCGAGCGCCAACGGGCCACTAAACTGGCGCAGCAGCAGTCGCTGTTTGAGAGCCAGCAAGAGAAAGTCGCCCACTTGCAGAGCTATATTGACCGTTTCCGCGCACAGGCCACCAAGGCCAAGCAGGCGCAGAGCCGTATCAAGATGCTGGAACGCATGGAGCTGATCGCCCCGGCGCACGTGGATAATCCTTTTCATTTTAGCTTCCGTTCGCCAGAAAGTTTGCCCGACCCGCTGCTGCGCATGGAAAAAGTCAGCGCGGGCTATGGCGACACCACCATTCTGGACTCCATCAAGCTGAATCTGGTGCCGGGTTCGCGCATCGGGCTGCTGGGCAGAAACGGCGCCGGTAAATCCACGTTGATCAAGCTGTTAGCGGGCACTATGGCGCCTTTGCAGGGAGATATTGGCCTGTCGAAAGGGGTCAAACTGGGCTACTTCGCCCAGCATCAGTTGGAGTTCCTGCGCGCCGAAGACTCGCCGTTGCAGCACTTAGTGCGTCTGGCGAGTAAAGAGACTGAGCAGCAACTGCGCGACTATCTCGGCGGTTTCGGCTTCCACGGCGATAAAGTGACAGACCCGACCGGCCGTTTCTCCGGTGGCGAAAAAGCGCGTCTGGTGCTGGCCCTGATCGTCTGGCAGCGCCCTAACCTGCTGCTGCTCGACGAACCAACCAACCACTTGGATCTCGATATGCGTCAGGCGCTGACCGAAGCATTGATCGATTTCGAAGGCGCGATGGTGGTGGTGTCGCACGACCGTCACTTACTGCGCTCCACCACCGACGACCTCTATCTGGTTCACGGCGGCAAAGTCGAGCAGTTCGACGGCGATTTGGAAGATTACCAGCAGTGGCTGGTGGAGATTCAGCGTCAGGAGAGCCAGCAAGAAGCTCCGGCCAAAGACGGCGGCGTAAACAGCGCGCAATCGCGCAAAGACCAGAAGCGCCGCGAAGCCGATTTTCGCAACCAGACCCAGCCGCTACGCAAGCAGATAACCAAGCTGGAAACGCAGATGGAAAAGCTGAGCAGTGAACTGGCGGCTATTGAAGAGAAGCTCGCCGATTCCGCCATTTACGACATCAGCCGCAAAGCCGAGCTCACCGAGTGTCTGCAACAGCAAACCAAAACCAAAGGCGCGCTGGAAGAGACCGAAATGACCTGGCTCGACGCCCAAGAACAGCTCGAAGAGATGTCGAAGGCGTTTGATGTAGAGAGTTGATTTGGCTAGCCCCCTCCCCTGGAAAGGGGAGGAGCAAAACCTTAAACGCCGTCGCAGCCCCGCACAACCACGCGTCACCCTTTATAAAAAGGCTTATCACCCAGCACCGTCGCCCGATGCATAATCCGCCGCTGCGGCAGATAATCCGCATTCGCGTAATGCTGCGTCACGCGGTTATCCCAGATCGCGATATCATCCTGCTGCCAGCGCCAGCGCACCTGAAACTCGGGTTTGGTCACGTGGTTAAACAGGAAAGTCAGGATCGCCGCACTCTCCTTCTCGCTCAGGCCAACAATTCGCGTGGTAAAACCTTCGTTCACAAAGAGCGCCTGCTTGCCGCTCACGGGGTGAGTTCGAATCACCGGGTGCAGCAACGGCAGGTTCTTCTCTTTGGCTTTCTGCCACTGCTGATGCTCTTCCGGCGTCTTGCGATATTTGAATTCCTGGAATGACTTGGTGAAGTCGTGCTCGGCCTGCAGACCCGTCAGCAACTGGCGGAAAGGCTCGGACAGCGCCTCGTAGGCCGCAATGCCGCTGGCCCACAGCGTGTCGCCGCCGGTGGTCGGCAGGTGCTTTGACGCCAACACCGCAATCGCCGGAGGCGTTTCGATAAAGGTGACATCGGTGTGCCAGTTGTCATTGTCCGGCGGGTTGTCGTCGTGGGTGTCGAGCACGATGATCTCTTCGACATCCGGCGCGTGCGGGTAAACCGGATGAATGTGCAAATCGCCGAACCGCGCGGCCAGCGCTCGCTGCTGCGCCGGAGTGATCGGCTGATTGCGGGCAAACAGCACCTGATGCTTGAGCAAAGCGTGGTAGAACTGCTCAAACTGCGCGTCAGACAGGGGGCGAGTCAGGTCGATATTCTCAACCTGCGCGCCGATATACGGGCCTAACGGCGTGATAATCAAACGTTCGTTCATTGCTGTTCTCCGTGCCACGGGGTGAGTTTGCGCTGTAAGGCGCGCAGGCCGATTTCAAGACTAAAGGCGATCAGCGCGATCACGCTGATGCCCGCAATAACCACATCAGTCGCCAAAAACTCACCGGCGGACTGCACCATAAAACCCAAACCGCGCGTGGCGGCAATCAGCTCGGCGGCCACCAGCGTGGACCAGCCGACGCCGAGGCCAATCCGAATGCCGGTCAGAATTTCCGGCAGCGCGCTCGGCAGCACCACATAGCGCAGTACCTGTAACTTACTGGCGCCGAGGGCCTGCGCGGCGCGGACTCGCACCTGAGAAACGCTGCGCACGCCCGCCACGGCGGAGAGCGCCACCGGGGCGAAAATCGCCAGATAGATCAGCAGAATTTTCGAGGTTTCGCCGATACCAAACCAGATCACCATCAGCGGCAGGTACGCCAACGGCGGCACCGGGCGATACAACTCAATCAGCGGGTCCAAAATGCCGCGCACCGTATCATTCAGCCCCATAGCAATGCCCACCGGCACGCCAATCACCACCGCCGCCAGCAGCGCGATCAAAATGCGCGTCAGGCTGGCCGCCAAATGCTGCCACAGCGTGGCGTCCATAAAGCCTTGCGGGCTGGCGATGACATACAGCTGATGCAGCACCTGCTGCGGCGCGGGGAGAAACAGCGGGCTGATGAGTTTCAGCGCGGTCACCGCCCACCACACCACCACTAGCACCAGCAGCGTGGCAATGCTCAGCCGCACGTTGCGCGGAATGCGCGCCAGCCATGAGCGCCGAGTGGCGGCCACGGTGGTTTGATTGTTGAGCGCAGAATCCAGACTCATATCAACACCTCGCGCTGCTGGAAGACTTTACTCAGCACGTATTCACGCTGAGCAATAAACTGCGGGTCTGACTTAATGGCGCGGCACGGCTCGCCGTTGGCGTAACGCTGGCCGAAGTCGAGCTTCAGGCGTTCTACCACCTGCCCCGGCCCTGGCGAGAGCAGCAACAGCTCGCTGGCGAGGAACACCGCCTCCTCAATGTCATGGGTAATGAGCAAAATTTGTTTGCCGGTGTCGCGCCAAATAGTCAGCAGAAGCTCCTGCATCTGTTCGCGGGTAAAGGCGTCGAGTGCGCCGAAAGGCTCATCTAACAGCAGCAGGCGCGGGTCGGCGGCCAGCGCGCGAGCAATACCCACTCTCTGACGCATCCCGCCGGAAAGCTGCCAGATGAAGTGCTGCTCGTAGCCTTTCAGCCCGACTTTATTAAGCATGCGCAGCGCGGTTTCCCGGCGCTGGCTCTTGTTGATGCCCGCCAATTGCAGGCCGAACTCCACGTTGCTCACCACGTCGCGCCACGGCAGTAATCCCTCATGCTGGAACACCACGCCGCGATCGGCACCCGGCCCGCTGACCGGCACGCCGTCGAGGGTGATAGAGCCGCTCGATGCAGGCAAAAATCCGGCAATCAGGTTGAGTAAGGTGGTTTTGCCACAGCCCGACGGGCCGAGCACCACCACCAGTTCGCCGCTGGCAATATGCAAGGAGATATCTTTCAGGGCCGGGCGGCCCTGATATTCCGCCGAAAGGTGCGAGACGTTAAGCATGGCGTTCTCCTCAGGATTTCGGGCTAGCCTGAACGGCTTTGACGAACTGGTTGGTCACGTAATCGCTGTAGTCGTCGTCCACCTGCTGCACTTTGCCCTGCTCTTTGAGGAACGCCGCGGTGTCTTTAATGGCTTTATCCACCGGCTTACCCAGCTGGGTGACCTGCTCGTCCACTGGCAAATAACGGTTACCTTTCACTAAATCAGGCACTTGCTCGGCCGGAACGCCACTCAGGCGCGATAGGGCGTCAAGATTGCCTTTGTCCTGTAGCCACTTCTCTGGCTGTTGCAGGTAATCTCCCTGCGCTTTCAACGCACTGCGGGCAAACGCGGTGACAATCTCAGGATGCGCTTTGGCGAAGTCCTTGCGCACTACCCACACGTCGAGAGTTGGCGAACCCCATTTGCCGACCTGCGAGGAGTCCGTCAGCACCTTGCCGGTTTTCTCCAATTCATTCACCGCCGGAGCCCAAACATAAGCGCCGTCAATATCACCCCGCGCCCAGGCGGCGGCGATGGCCGGTGGCTGAAGATTCACGATGGTGACCTGTTTAGGGTCGATATCCCAATGTTTGAGTGCCGACAGCAGGCTGTAATGGGTGGTGGAGATGAAAGGCACCGCGATGCGCTTGCCGACCAAGTCTTTCGGATCTTTAATCTCTTTCTTTACCACCAGCGCTTCCGAGCTACCCAGCTCAGAGGCGATCAAAAACACTTCAATAGGCAGCTTCTGGCTGGCGGCCACCGCCAACGGGCTGGAGCCGATATTGCCAATCTGCACATCGCCGGACGCCAGCGCACGCAGCACGCTTGAGCCGCTGTCGAACTTGCGCCAGTCAACCTGCGCGCCGGATTCTTTGCCAAAACTGTTTTCCGCCTGCGCGACTTTCGCCGGCTCCGCCGAGGTTTGGTAGGCCACGGTGACATCCGCCGCCTGTGCGCCAAAAGCCGCAAGACTCAAAGCCAGCGCCACGCCGTGTAACTTGAAATAACCAAAGGTTTTGCTCGCCATAAGAAATTGCTCCGCACAGGATTTAAAGGGGGTTATCAGACCGTTTTGGCGGTTTGTCAGACAGTTTTAGCGGAGCCGCAAAAGGATAGAAAGTAATTAGAAATTATCTTTAATTACTTTATGGAATATAAGAAGGATTTAAAAAGGCCTCTCGTGGGAAGCCTTTGACGAGCCAGAGGTTTTTTTAATGCCAAATCAACAACACGCAGGCCGCAGTCAATACACCCATGGCGACGTTGAAGGTGTACCAGGCGCGGCGGGTGCTGAGCAGGCGGCCAATTACGGTGCCGAATCCCAGCCAGATAACGCCTGACACCAGATTCACGATGAAAATCCCGACGCTGATGGCCGCGATTGAGTGGTTATACTGCGCGCCAGCCAGGCTAAAACTGGCGACTGCGCCCAGCCCCATCAGCCAGGCTTTTGGGTTGAGAAATTGCAGCAGCCAGCCCTGATACCAGTAGAGCGGCTTCGGCGGCGCGGCACCCACTTCTAATCTTTCATAAGCTGAAGTCGCGATTTTCCACGCCAGCCAGAGCAAATAGAGGCTCCCGGCGATTTTCAGGAACAGGTGCAACGCGGGGTAAACCATAATCAAGCTGCCGACGCCAAACGCCACCAGCAGCACCACGCTTTGCATGCCAAGCATGATGCCAATTAACAGCCAAATTGAGCGGAAGAACCCGAAATTAGCGCCAGAGGTGGTCAACAACATATTGTTCGGACCGGGTGTAATAGCAGCGACCCACAAAAAGCCAAGCATTGAAAAGAATAAACTAGGTTCCATTAAGTTTGGGTACTCCACCCTGAAGAATATGCGTTAGGATTAAAAGCTATCAGTGTGATTTAGCTCGCACAATCATTACTTATCAAAAAACCTTATATCTTATGTATGAATCGTTCCAGCCTATTCGTGGGGCCGCAAACCCGCACCTGCAAACCATCCTGCCCCGGTTGGTTCGACGCCGCGTGCAGCTTGAACCACACTGGCAGCGACTGGACACGCCGGATGGCGATTTCATTGATTTAGCCTGGAGTGAAGACCCGGCGCTGGCGCAAGATAAGCCGCGCATGGTGCTGTTCCACGGGTTGGAAGGTAATTTCTACAGCCCTTATGCCCACGGGCTACTGCACGCGTGGCGCGAGCAGGGCTGGCTGGGGGTGGTAATGCATTTTCGCGGCTGTAGCGGCGAGCCGAATAAGCAGCAGCGCATCTACCATTCTGGCGAAACCGAGGACGCGCGCTTCTTCCTCAACTGGCTGCGGGAAACTCATGGCGACGTGCCAACCGGCGCGGTCGGCGTCTCGCTCGGCGGCAATATGCTGGCCTGTTATCTCGGGCAAGAAGGGATTCGCTGCCATCTGAAAGCCGCGGTGGTGGTATCAGCGCCGCTGATGCTGGAACCCTGCGCGCTAAGGCTGGAGCGCGGCGCTTCGCGCTTTTACCAGCGCTATCTGCTGGAGCAGCTCAAACTGAACGCCTCGCGCAAACTGGCGAAGTACCCCGGCACCCTGCCGGTTACGTTGCAACAGCTGAAATCCATTAAGCGCCTGCGCGAATTCGATGACGCCATTACCTCCAAGGCCCACGGCTTCGCCGACGCGCTGGACTATTATCGCCGTTGCAGCGGCATGCCGTTGCTGTCGCAGGTGCGCATTCCGCTGCTGATCATTCATGCCAAAGACGACCCCTTTATGACGCCGGAGGTGATCCCCCCGCTGGCCGACCTGCCGCCGGGCGTCGAGTACCAACTGACCGAGCACGGTGGCCACGTCGGCTTTGTGTCCGGCAGCCTGCGCAACCCGCAAATGTGGCTGGAGCAGCGTATTCCGGCGTGGATCGCTCCCTATTTAACTGACTTTGATGCAAAGTCCTCCCTGTTTATTGGCAAGTAGCTTTAGGAAAGTAACCCGTGATTATTCCGTGGAAAGAACTGGACGCAGAGATCCTCACCAACGTGATTGAAGCCTTTGTGCTGCGTGAGGGTACCGACTACGGCGAGCAAGAGCGCACGCTGGAGCAGAAAGTCGAAGATGTGCGCCGCCAGCTAAAAAGCGGCGAGGTAGTGCTGGTGTGGTCAGAACTGCACGAAACGTTGAACATCATGCCGCGCGGCCAATTCCGCGCGGGGGATGAAGAGCGTCAGGATGAATGGAACTAGCGAAATCAGAAACTGCTTGAGCGCCACGGACGGCGTTTAAATTTGTCACTTCCTGCCCTTGCGGCCAGGCTGTTCGCCGCCTGCTGCGAGCGCACCATCACTTCCCGCTCATTGACCCGCGTCAGCTGGCCGTTACGCAAAACTGGCTGGCCGTCGACAAACACGTCGGTGACTTCGTGGCCCAGCGCCGAGTAAACCAGCGCCGAAACCGGATGATGCACCGGCGTCATCGCCGGGTGGTTAGTGCCAATCACTACCACATCCGCCTTTTTGCCGACTTCCAGCGAGCCGATTTCATGCTCAAGGCCAATTGCCCGCGCGCCGTCTATGGTCGCCATCTCCAGCACCTTTTCGGCAGTCATGATAGTGGGGTCGCGATGCACGCCCTTTTGCACCAGCGCCGCCATTTTCATCGCATGAAACAGGCTGTGGTTGTTGCTGCTGGCCGGGCCGTCGGAGCCTAAGCCGACGGTCAAACCCGCCGCCAGCATCTCAGGAATCGGCGCGACGCCGGAAGCTAAGTACATGTTGCTGCACGGGTTGTGCGAAACCCGCACGTCGTAATGCTTCAACGTGCGGATGTCGCGGCTGCTGCACTGCACGCAGTGTACCGCCAGCACGTCGGGCCCGAGGAAGCCGATGTCGCTGAGAAACTCGGTATCCGTGCTTTGAAAACGCAGCTGCGACTGGGCAATCTCAAAATCGGTTTCCGCCACGTGGGTGGTGATCAGCGCGCCAGTTTCATTCGCCAGCTCGCGGGTGCCGCGCAGCACTTTTTCGTCAAGCGCCCAAATCATGCTTGGCGCAATGCCGACCTTCACCCTGCCGCCTTCGCGGTTGTAGTGATAAATCAGCTGGCGGGCGTCGGCCAGCGCCGCCTCGGGGATTTCGATTAGCTCGGTGGGAATGCCGTGTTCGGCCCCCGCCGTGATAAACCCGCGACAGACGCGACCACGAATGCCCGTCAGTTCAAAGGCTTCCACCACTTTGGCGGTCAAGCCGGGGCGCGGATGGGCATACATGAAATCCACCAGCGAGGTGACGCCGGAACGCAGCGACTCCACGCAGCCGTGCATGGCGGCGGCGAACACGTCCTCTTCCGTCAGCTCCACCGCGCTCGGCCCGGTCATGCAGGTGAACCACTTTTTCAGCACCATATCATCGCCCAGCCCTTTCAACAGGGTCTGGAACAGATGGGTATGGGTGTTGACCATGCCGGGAATGATGATGGCGTCGCGGCAGTCCAGCACTTCAGACTCAGGATGGCTGGCGACCAGTTGCTGGCGCGTGCCAATCGCCCGAATTCTGTCACCTTCAATCAACAGGCTGGCCTGCTCCAACACATCGCGCTGCGGGTTCATGGTGACCAGCCAGCCATCGGCCAAAATATAAGACATTTACTCTCCTGCCGATTAAGCCGAAAGCTGGGTAAGCAGCTGGTCAGAATCGGTAACAAAACCAAAGCACTGGCGAACGTTGTACAAGGTGGCGTCCAGACAGTATTGCGGCGAGGTAGTGGCGCAGCAGTCCTCCAACAGCAGGCAGTCGTAGCCCTGGAAGTTGGCGTCCTGCAAGGTGCAAAGCACGCACTGGTCGGCATTCACTCCGGCGAACAGCAGCGTAGTGACGTTGAGATTGCGCAGAATGCTGTCCAGCTCGGTGTCTTTGAAGCCGGACATGCGATATTTATCCACGCTGATATCCCCGGCCTGCTTGGGCAGCTCGTCCACCACGGCGGCGGCCCAGCTGGCGTGTTGCAGCACCGGCGCACCGGAAACCGGCAGCGGATCGCCCAGCCCCACGCCTTCTCCCGTCGGCTTGTAGACGTGCAGCACGGCCGGGCTGAGGTTCAGCTTGTCGGCGCGGTTGCCCCAGTTGAGCCAAATCACCGGAATATCCGACTGGCGCGCCACCGGCAGCAGGCGCTGCAAAGGCGCAATCGGGCCACGCGCGGGGGTGACGTCGACGCCAATATGCCCCAGCCAGCCGTCGGGATGGCAAAAGTCATTTTGCATATCGATGACAATCAGCGCGGTACGCTGCACGTCGAGCCGAATCTGCCGGTCGCCGTCAGCCACCGTGATGGTCTGCGGCGGCACGGCGTCGCGCACTAAATCCACCTGCTGCGCGGAGACGTGCCACTGGTTGCGCGGGCTGGCCCCTAAAGGAATTAAATCAGACTGCCGTGAACTCATGCCGCCTCGCTCCCCGCCGCCCCGCTCAGAACGCGCAGGTCTTCTTCGTCCAGCTCGACCGGCTCGCCGCCGCGAATCAGCTCGGCAAAGCCTTCATTCGGAGTCATCACCGTCAGGGTATAGAGCTTCGAGCTACCGGTATTTTGAATCAGATGCTCATTGCCCGGCGCGAGCAGCAGCGCGTCGCCCTGCTTCAGCGCCATCTCTTTGCCGTCGCAGCGCGCAATACCTTCGCCGTGCAGCACGTAGAAAAACTCGTGGGCGGTGGCGTGCTCGTTCGGCGGCGTCGCGCCACCGACTTTAAAAATCTCAATCACGAAGATGTTTTCAATCTGATCCTGCTCATGGTCGAACAGGATGGCGAAGTAGTTGGTATCTTTCGGGCTGATACGAAAAGCCTGTGCAGACTTGACGTTGGTACCACGGAAACTGTGCAACATAGTGACTACTCCTTGTGATAGGGCTGGGTCAGTGCGCCCGGCTGAACGGTTTTGCCGACGATGCCGGACATCGCCAGAATGGTAAGTAAGTAAGGCAGGGCCAGCAGCACCTGCGCCGGAAGCGCGTTGTCGAACAGCTGCAAAGAGAGCTGCAGCGCGTCGGCAGCGCCGAAAATAAAGGCCGCCAGCAGGGCTTTAACCGGGCTCCAGCGACCGAAAATCACAATCGCCAGCGCGATAAATCCCTGCCCGCTGACAATGTTGTCGCGAAACAGGCCAATCTGCGCGGTGACCAGATAGCCTCCCGCCAGCCCTGCGCCAAGGCAGGAGAGCATCACGCCGTAGGTTCTGACCCGCTGGACATTTAGCCCGGCGGCGTGGGCGGCGCGTGGGTTCTCGCCGACGGCGCGCAGCGTTAAACCAAAGCGCGTGTGGAACAGGCCAATCTGCGCCACGGCCACCAGAATCAGCGTCAGATAGAGCGGCCAGGGCTGATTAAAGAAGATTTTCCCCACCACCGGCAGCTGCGACAGGCCGGGGATCGGCAAGGCGTTGAACATGTCGATGGTCGGCGAGGTGGCGTTGCCCATCACCAGACTGTAGACATAGGTGGCAATGCCCGCCGCCAGAATGTTGAACACGATGCCGACCACCACCTGACTGGCGAGCGCCCGCAGGTAGAGGAACGCCAGAAACAGCCCGACGATTAAGCCACCCACGCCACCGGCGAAGAAGCCGAGCACGGTGGAGCCAGACCACACCGCCACCAGATAGCTCGACAGCGCGCCCATCAGCACCGTGCCTTCAATGCCGATATTCAGCACCCCGGAGCGTTCGGCGTAGATTTCCCCCAGAGAAGCCAGCAGGACCGGCCCGGCGAGGCGAACCGCCGCGGCTAACCACGTGATGAAAAATGCAGTGTCCAGATGCGCCCACAGACTCATGATTTGTTCTCCGTGGCGGCGGCCAGCGGGGTTTCTGCCCGCCCCGGCCAATTAATTCGGTAATAGCGCAGAATGTCTCCGGCGAGGATCAACAGCACCACGAGGCTTTCCAGAATGAAAATCACCGAGGTCGGCAGGCCGCTCTGGCGCTGCATCGCGCTGCCACCCACTTCCAACCCGCCGTATAAAATGGCCGTCGGGATCACCACCAGCGGATTGAGCCGCGCCAACAGGGCCACGACCACGCCGACAAAGCCGACGCCGCCGGCTAATCCGTCCATCAGCCGATGCTGCACGCCAAGCACCGCGCACAGCCCGGCCAGCGCGGCCATGCCGCCGCCGAGGAACACCGCCAGCATCTGGCGGCGCACCACGTTGATACCGCCATAGCGCGCGGCTTTCGGGTTCAGGCCGCTGACAATCATTTCGTAGCCGACCGGCGTGGCGCGGATCAGCACCCACACCAGCACCGAGCAGGCCAGCGCAATCAATAAGCCCATGTGTGCCCGAACGCCGGGTAAAATCATCGGCAACCAGCTTTCCACCGGCAGACGCGGAGTCTGGGGTAAGTCGCCCGGCGCGCGCATCGGGCCAGAGACTAAGTATTGGATTAGGAAGGCCGCCACGTAGTTAGCCATCAGCGAGATAAGCACGTCATTGCCGCCGAAACGCACGCGCATAATGCCGACGATGCCCGCCCAAATCGCCCCGGCCGCAAAGGCCGCGACAATCACCACCGGCCAGAAGGCCCACGCGGGCAGCATGAAGGACATGCCCTGCGGCGTGCCCCCCAGCGCGACATAAGAGGCCGCCGCCGCGCCCACCAAGAAGCAGCCTTCAAAGCCGATATAACCCAGCCCGCCGCGCCAAATCACGATGGTGGCCTGAGCAATCAAAATCAGCGGCGTGGCCTGTACCAGCGTCTGGCTAAAGCCGCGCAGCGAGCCAAAAGCCTCGGCGAACAGCGAACCAAAGGCGGTCAGCGGGCTGGCGCCAAAGGGAATAAACAGTAAACCGGCCAGCACGAAGGCGGCGACTAGCGCCAGAGCCGTGGTGAGCACCAGCGAGAGGGTGGAATCCACCGGCGCATGGCGGCGCGCTAACAACGCTTTCATGATGCCTCCTGCAGACTGCTGCCCGGCTTGAGATTCTTAAGCTTGCCACCGGCCATCAGCTCGCCAATTTGTTCAGTGGTCGCCTCGGCGGCGTCCAGCACCCCGGCGATTTGCCCGGCGTACATCACCGCGATGCGGTCGGATAAATTCATAATTTCTTCCAGTTCGGCGGAGATCATCACAATCGCACAGCCCTGCTGACGTGCTTCCAGCAAGCCTTGCCACACGGCCTCCACTGCGCCGACGTCCAGCCCGCGCGTCGGCTGCTCAACCACCAGCAGCCGTGGGCGACGCAGCACTTCACGGCCTAAAATCAGTTTTTGCAGGTTGCCGCCGGAGAGCTTTCCAGCTTCAAAATCGAGATCCGGCGTCACTACGCGGAAGTGGTTCACAATCTCCTGCGCCTTGGCGGCGATGGATTTTTTGCTGAACAGCCAGCCGCGCGCCCGCGCATGTTGCCGGGGGGCGCCGAGAATGGCGTTATCACTGATCGACATGGAAGTGACAGAGCCGACGCCACGGCGGTCTGCGGGAATAAAACCGATGCCCGCGCCGCGCCGCTGGGCGGGCGTGAAATCGGAGATATCGACGCCGCCCAGTACAATGCGCCCGGCCTCGATGGGCCGCAGGTTGAGCAAGGCGTCCGCCAGTTCTGACTGCCCGTTGCCGTCAACCCCGGCGATGCCGAGGATCTCTCCGGCGCGGACTTTCAGCGCCACGCGCCAAATTTTCTGGTTTCCGGCTTCATCGCGCATGGCGATGTTGTCGATATGCAGCACCTCTTCGCCCGGTGTCTGCTGGGGCTTTTCCACCCGCAGCAGCACGTCGCGCCCCACCATGCGGCGGGCTAAATCGGTTTCTGACGTCTCTGTTACGGCGACGCTTTCGACCATTTTCCCGCTGCGCATCACGCAAACGCGGTCGGCCACCGCCATGATTTCATAGAGTTTATGGGTGACGATCACCACCGAGCGGCCTTCGGCACGCAGCGAGTCCAGCGTGGCAAACAGCCCCTCTTTTTCGCGCGGCGTCAGTACCGCCGTGGGTTCGTCGAGAATGAGCACCTTGGCATCGCGGTACAGCAACTTAAGGATCTCCACCCGCTGCTGAACGCCAATCGGCAGATGTTGGATCTTGGCCCAGGGGTCAACCGCCAGCCCGTGTTTGTCCGAAATCTGTTGCAGACGCCTGGCGGCGGCGTGCAGATCCAGATAGCCGCTGCGCGTCTCTTTCAGCCCTAAAATTACGTTTTCCACCACGCTCATCGGCTGAACCAGCATGAATTCTTGGTGAACCATGCCGATGCCCAGCCGAATCGCGTCGCCGGGGTCCTTAATGCTGACCCGACGGCCTTCTACCAAAATATCCCCGGTGTCGGCCTGATATAAGCCGTACAAAATTTGCATCAATGTACTTTTGCCTGCGCCGTTTTCCCCGAGCAGGGCGACAATTTCACCGGCCGCAATGGTCATATCGACCTTATCGTTGGCCCGAACCTTGCCGAACTGTTTACAGATACCGCGCAGTTCGACGACCGCGTCAGTAACGGAGGTGGATAACGTCATGCAACTTCCTCAGGCTTTTATTTCGCTTTAATCAAACTGGCAACATCAATACTGCCGCTGGCGAGCTGCGCCCAGATATCCTGAAACGTCGCCCAAGCCGCCGCGCTAACTAACTTGCTGTTGTATTTGTCACTGCCGTACAGCGGCAGCCAGGCGTCAGAGACTTTTGGTTTCCACTCCTGCCCGCCGAGGAATTTCTTGTCACGCACGCTGTGCGCCACTTGTTCAACCACCCACGGCAGGTTGGTTTCGAAGCTGGTGGCGACGAAATCGGGCGCGATGCTTTTCTGGTCCGAATAGCAGCCGATAGCTTTCACCTTGGCCGCCGCCGCGCCCTGAATCGCACCTAAGCCAGTGACATCCGCGCTGTGCCAAATGACGTCCGCGCCGTTGCCAATCATGGTGCTGGCAGCTTCGCGGCCCTTGGCGGCGTTGTCGTAATCGCCGGTGACGATGCCCAAACCTTTGATCCCCGGACGGGTTTTCTCTGCTCCGGCAATAAAGGCGCGCATCATGCCCTGCTGGGTTGGGTTATCCCCGCCACCGACATAGCCCACGGCTTTGCCTTTTTCGGAAATCAGCGCCGCCAGCGCCCCTGCGCCATAGGCCGCGTTCAAGTAGGCCAGATCAACGAATTCCACGTTGTTCGGCGCTTTTTCCGACGGCTTAAAGGTGGTGGCGAAGAAGTAGGTGTCTGGATATTCCGGCGCAATTTCATTGAATGCCGAGCCATATTCGAAGCTGTGGCCGATGATCAGGGTGTAGCCGTCATCGGCATAACCCCGGATCACCTGCTCCATCTGCGCCTGCGGCACGCTTTCGCTGCTGGCGACGTTGAATCCCTGCGCTTTCAGGTTCTGCAAACCCTGATAAGCCAGCTGGCTCCAGCCGCCGTCGGCCACGGAACCCGGTAATAACAGAGCAACTTTTATGGTTTCACCCGCAGCAAACGCCTTGCGGGACATCAGTGGTGCAGCCAACGGAATCAACATCATGCTTGCCAGCGCTTTGGCAAAATTACGGCGCGATAAACCAGACATAGCCTTTACTCCCCCCGATAACAGTCCTTCATTTATGCCGCTTAATTCGTTACCTTAAAAGCACAGTTTTTCGCACTCTGCGATGCCTTTAAAGCAACGCTCTTCGACGGAGAAGTTCTTATGTTGCAGCACCGGCTGTTGATGTATCTCGATCAGGTGGCGCGCGCCGGGTCTATTCGCAAAGCGGCGGCCCGTTTGCATATTTCGGCGTCGGCAATTAACCGCCAGATACTGGCGTTAGAAGATGAGCTGGGCACCCCGCTATTCCAGCGTCTGCCGCGCAAAATGGTACTGACCGCCGCCGGAGAGGTGCTGATCCATCACGTTCGCCAGACCTTTAAAGAGCTGGAGTGGGCGCAGGTGAAAATCGAGGAGCTGAAGGGGTTACGCCGTGGCGAGGTGACGGTGGCGATGATGAGCGGGTTGGCGGCCAACCTGATCCCGCGCATGGCCAGCGAGTTTCGCCGCGCCAACCCACGGGTGAAACTGATCCTGCGCCAGCTGACCAGCGGCGATGACATTATGTCAGCGGTGGAATCGGGCGAGGCTGACCTCGGCCTGGGCTTTGATTTCGTGTTGCCGCCGACGCTGCGAGTGCTCTCCAGCGCCGTCGGCCGACTGGGCGCGGTGGTCGCGCCGGGCCATCCGCTGGCGGATAAAACCAGTTTGCGCATCAGCGACTGCATTGCCTATCCGATTGTTATCGCAGACAAAACCACGGTGATACGCCCTTACCTGAATGACGTGTTCGCCAAGGCGCTGGTGACGGCGCACCCGGTGATTGAAACCAATTCGATCGAAGTGATGCGCCACGCCGCCATGGAAGACCAAGGTCTGACCTTCCTCACGCCTTTTGATATTGAGTTCGACCTGCGCGCCGGGCGGCTGATGTACATTCCGGTGCGTGAGCTAGGCCAGCAGACGCAAAAATTGATGCTGATAGGTCACGATCGCGGCACCAGCGCCATTGGCAGCGTGCTGGCGGAAACGGTGAAAAGCATGATGACGCAAACCGCCTGACGGGGCTGCGCCATCAAAAAGAGAAAGGTTATGGCTTGAAGCGCGTCGCCTGCGTCACGGCGCTGAGGGGATAGTCATACACCTCTTGCGCCAGTCGCACCAAGGCCTGCGCGGCGCGTTCTACTTCAATCTCGCCGCGCTGGGCGTCGGCGGCTGCGGCATTGCCGGTGACCCCTGCCGGGTGTAAATCCTGCGCCTGCCAGCCAAAGCTGACACCGCCCTCTGGAGTCAGAATGCCGCCCCGCGCCGCCAGCGCTTCGGCCGCCGAGGTAAAGTTTTCGGCCTTGTCCATCGCCACTAAGTCGGGGTGCAGGTGCAGCATGACGCTGGTTTCTGACTCGCCACCGTGAATGCCGAAGGCACGCTCGCCGGGGCTGTATAAGTCAGAACTGTCGAGGGTGGCGAACCAACTGGCACCCACGGCGAACATTCCTAACTCAATGCGCAACTGGCGGCAGACGATTTCCATCAGCTGCGGCTGGCCGCCGTGGGAATTCCAAAAAATCAGCTTTCGCACCCCGGCGCGCCATGCGCTTTTTGCCACTTCAAACCATACTTTCCCCAGCACCTCGTAAGGCAGGCTTAAGGTGCCGGGGTATTCAAGATGCTCGTCGGATTTGCCAATCGGCAGCGCGGGCAGCACCAGCACCGGCAGGTCAGCGGGCAGCAGCTCGACCGCGCGGGAGACAATTCCGGCATTGATCGCGGCATCCACGCGCACCGGCAGATGCGGCCCGTGCTGCTCCACCGCGCCAATCGGCAGGATCGCCACCAAATTTTGCATATCAAGCTGGCTGAATTCCAGCGTGGAGAGGTCCCACCACCAGCGGGATGACGGCATGTTCATAGGGAATGCACTCCGAAAAAGCGGCAAATTATTAGTTCAGTCTAGAGCAAAACAGTTGAGATTAAAGCATCAAAAAAGTGTCATTGCGTTGCGTTTAGGGCATCACTGGGCAAGAAAGCGCCGCCTTTTGGGCAGCCGCCGTTTGATCAAAGATTGTCGGCGGGAAACTTGTCGCTAAACGCATAAACATGGTAACAATGGGATTAATTATGCGCAGCGTTGACGCAAGGTTTGCATCTGAGAATAGACCGACGCACGTCTGCCAGCATCACCTTTACGGAGAAAAGCGCACATGTCAGCTAAACACCCAGTTATTGCCGTGACCGGCTCCAGCGGTGCAGGAACCACCACCACCAGTTTGGCGTTTCGCAAGATTTTCCAACAGCTTGGGCTGCGTTCCGCCGAGCTGGAAGGGGACAGTTTTCACCGTTTTACCCGCCCGGAGATGGACGCCGCCATTCGTAAGGCGCGCGATCAGGGCCGCCACATCAGCTACTTCGGGCCAGAGGCCAATGACTTCGCCCTGCTCGAGCAAAGCTTTATTGAATATGGCCGCTCGGGCAGCGGGCGCTCGCGCAAGTATTTGCATACTTATGACGAAGCCGTTCCTTACAATCAGGTGCCGGGCACCTTCACGCCGTGGCAGGCGCTGGCCGAACCGACCGACGTGCTGTTCTACGAGGGGCTGCACGGTGGCGTCGTCGCCGACAAAATCGACGTGGCGGCGCAGGTTGATTTGCTGGTTGGCGTAGTGCCGATTGTTAACCTTGAGTGGATCCAGAAACTGGTACGCGACACCGGCGAACGCGGCCATTCGCGCGAAGCCGTGATGGACTCTGTAGTGCGTTCGATGGATGACTACATTAACTACATCACCCCGCAGTTCTCCCGCACCCATATTAACTTCCAGCGCGTGCCAACGGTGGATACCTCCAACCCGTTCGCGGCGAAAGCTATTCCGTCGCTGGATGAGAGTTTCGTGGTGATCCACTTCCGCGGGCTGGACGACATTGATTTCCCTTACCTGCTGGCGATGCTGCAAGGCTCATTCATTTCGCACATCAATACGTTGGTGGTGCCGGGCGGCAAGATGGGGCTGGCGATGGAGTTAATCATGGCGCCGCTGGTGCAGCGCCTGATGGAAGGTAAGAAAATCGAGTAGCCGGGCTTAGTCCTGATTGATCAGCAGATGGCGGATAAAGCCGACGTGCAGTTTAACGCCAATCTGCAGCACCTCTTCATCCAGTTTAAATCGCGGGTGATGTACATTGTACGTCGCCCCGATAGCCTCATTGCCGCTGCCGATAAACAGGAAGCAGCCCGGCACAACCTGCTGATAAGAAGAGAAATCTTCGCCACCAAACAGCGGGTGTTCAAGCTCTCTTAGTGCCTCTTGACCCAGCGTGTTGGTAATCACCTGCCGCGCTACCGCGCAGGCGTCCGGGTGGTTATCGCCATTGACATAGCCGGGCGTCCAGCGAATTTCATGTTTCGCGCCATAGGCCGAGACGATGCCCGCGATGGTCTGCTCCATTAACCCCGGCACCACCTGACGCACGCTGCTGTCGTGGGTACGCAAGGTTCCGGCCAGCCGCGCCCGCTCGGGGATCACGTTGTAGCTTTCGCCGCCCTGAAAAGTAGCAACCGTCAGCACCGGCACGCGCAGCGGATCGAGCCTGCGCGATACTAGCGTTTGCAGCGCCATCACCACTTCCGCGCCAATCACCACCGGATCAATGCACAGCTGCGGCATCGAGCCGTGCCCGCCCTTGCCGTGGATCACAATGTCGAAGTTGTCGCTGGAGGCGCAGAACACGCCCTCTTTCAGGCCGACCTCCCCCGTCGGGTAATTGGGCATGACGTGCAGGCCGAAAATCTGGCTCACGCCGTCCAATACACCCAGATCTATCAGCTCCTGCGCGCCGCCCGGCGGTAGCTCTTCGGCATGCTGGAAGATGAAACGCACCGAGCCGCGCAGCTCGGACTGGCACTGGCTCAACACCCATGCCGCCCCCAGCAGCATGGCCGAGTGGGCGTCATGGCCGCAGGCGTGCATCACGCCAGGCACGGTGGAGCAGAACGGCTCGTCGGTTTCCTCCTGAATCGGCAAAGCGTCGATGTCGGCACGCAGGGCATAAGTCGGGCCGGGATACGCCCCGCGCAGCTCCGCCACCACGCTGTTTGGCGTCAGCCTTCTCAGCTCGAGATGCCCGAAGGTCGCCAGCTCATTGGCGATGTAATCCGCCGTGGCCTGCTCCTGAAACGATAGCTCAGGGTGGGCATGGATATGCCGACGCCAGGCGATAACTTTCGGTTTTACTTCTTCCAGCAGGCTTTCAAAATGGATCGTCATCATCTCTTTCCTTAAATGTTGTCGTTAAGCCGCATCGCTAACCAACGGGCGCGTGGCCTTGGCTAGCGGCAGGATCACCACGCCCGCAACGACCATCGCCACGGAGAGAAAAATAAAGGGTGAAAGGTAACTTTGGGTCACGGTTATCAGATATCCCATGACTATCGGGGCGACGAAGCCGCCCAGCGTGCCGCCGGTATTGATGATGCCCATGGCGGCGCCCATGACGTCCGTCGGCAGGCGTTTCATTGGCAGGGTAAACACGGTGACGAATGACGCCATCAGGAAGATGTAGCCGAGGAATAAAAACAGCCCGGCGGTCATCGCCGACGAGGTGGTGTATACCAGCCAGATGCACAGCGCGCTGAGCATGGAGCAGCTAAACACCACCTTCGGCTCTTTGCCCTGCATATAACGCCCCACCAGCCAGCCGGTGGCCAGCGAGGAGATCCAGATGCCCAGCCCGCCGGTAGCGACCACAAAGCCGGAGGTTTCCAGCGACATGCCGCGATGCTGCACCAGATATTTCGGCAGCCACGCCATCAGGCCGTAAGAGGGAATGTTGATACAGAAGATGGAGATAAACAGCAGCACGACGATGGGATTTTTGAGCAAGGCGCGATAACTGCCCTGCGCCTTATTTCGCGCCGAGCTGACCGCCTGTTCGGCCTTCGGCACAAAAATCACGATGCAGATCGCCACCGCAAACGCCAGCAGGCCCAATACGGAAAATGAGCCGCGCCAGCCCAGTGAGTCCAGACTATAGACCGCGATCAGCGGCCCGGCGGTCATCGCCAGCCCGGCGGAGGAGAGCAGGATGGATTGCGCAAAGGTGCGCTGCTCGAGGGCGAAATTCGCCACCACGGCTTTGGCACATGACGTTGGGTAACCCGAATGACCCACGCCCGCCAGAAAGCGGAAGCAAATCAGCAGCCCGAGGCCAAACCCGAGCAGGCCAAAGCACAGCGCGAAGCCGCCGAGCATAAACAGGGAGAGGATCAGTACCTTTTTAAAGCCGATACGGTCGTTGAGCCAGCCCGCAGGAATTTGGAACAGAGAATAAGCCAGAAAGAAGATGCCGGTGATATACCCCAGTTGTTCGGGCTGAAGATTGAATTCCTTTTCGATTGGCAATAGCGCAAAACCAATAACGGTTTTGTCGATATAAACCAACACATAACCTATAAACAGCAAGAAAATCATTAAAGAACGATTTTTCATAGCTGATATCCTTTTTGTTATAGCCATGAGGCACTTATCACGATACGTGAAAGCTCATAAATGCGACGCGCGTCACTTTTTAAATAAATAACAGTAAGTTAGATGCTTCTTCCAGAACCTATCAGCTTTATTCTTTTGCCATAAGATGCAATTTTCAGCAGTGTGATGCTTTTTCGGCATAGGGGGCCAGGGATGAAATATCTTCCGAAATTACAGCAGTTGAGAACCTTCCAGCAGGTGATCCGCAGCGGCAGTATTCGCGGCGCGGCGCGGGCGATGAATCAATCCCAACCGGCGTTAAGCCGCTCACTGCGCGAGCTGGAGCAGGTGCTGGACACCCAGCTTATCGTGCGCGGCAATCAGGGGATGATGCTGACGGAAACGGGTCGCGCCTTTGCCCAGCGCATGCAGTTTATTCTGGAGGAGCTGGAGCGGGCCGCCGCCGAGATTCAGCAGATGAATCACTTTTCGCAAGGTTCGGTAGCCATGGGCTGCTCGTCGCTGCTGGCCCTAACGGTTTTTCCGCCTCTGGCCGACAGCTTTACCGAGCAGTTCCCACAGACCAAGCTGCTGGTGAAAGAGGGGCAGCTTTCCATGTTGCTTCCCGCCCTGCGCGAGGGGCGTCTCGACTTTGCCGTCGGCAGCGCCGGGCCGGGATTGCCGCTGGAGGATTTGATTCGTGAGCCGCTGTTTCGCGCCCCCTTTGGCGTGCTGGCGCGGCGCGGGCACCCTCTGACACAGGCGAAAACCTTAGATGAGCTACAGGGCGCGCGCTGGGTCTTTCCTGAAACGGATATGGGCTATTACCGACAGCTACAGTTGACCATGGCGGCGTTTTATCAGGCTGGCCCGGCACCGTTGCGCACGGATTCCGTGGTTTGCGGGCTGAATATGGTGTTGCAGTCGGATTATCTGACCATCGTGGCGCGCGCGATGTACGCCCCTTTCCACCTGGAGGACAAACTCTGCTTGCTGGACATTGATACTCTGCCGGAGGCGGAATACTGCGTATTCTATTCGCAAAAATCGCCGCTAACCTTTGCGGCGCGGCGATTCTTAGAGTTATTGCGGCTGAAGTGTCAGCAGTACCCTTGGTAACGCTTATTCCGCTTCGACGATTTCAAAGCTGTGGGTGATGGTGGCGGCTTTGCCCAGCATCAATGAAACAGAACAGTATTTCTCGGCAGACAGCGCCACGGCGCGCTCGACCACTTTGTCAGTCAAATCTTTGCCGCTGACAATAAAATGCAGGTTGATGCGCGTGAACAGGCGCGGTGCTTCTTCGCGGCGTTCTGAGGTCAGTTTCACTTCGCAATTGTGCACCTCGTTGCGACCTTTTTGCAGAATCGACACCACGTCGATGGCGCTGCAACCTCCCGCAGACATCAGCAACATTTCCATCGGGCTTGGGGCCTTGTCGCCCGCATTGCCGTCCATCAGAACCTGATGTCCAGAGGCGGATTCACCCAAAAATGTCAGCCCTTCAACCCATTTTACCCGTGCCTGCATGTGCCATACTCCTGATGCGTTTATGAAGCAGAAATTTCCTTCAGACTACTCTTTTAGAAAAAAACCGGCAACGTAACCCGATCGCCATCATGCTGAAGCGAGACAACAGAAGACACCCGCGCAAACCTGTGCTACAAACAAAGCCGTTACACACTGTTTCAGTAAATTGCGGTGATGGGTTTGTGGTTTTCACTCTGAAGCCACGGTGTTAACAGAAATATTCAGATTCTTGTTTCACTCCGACTCCCGCTTGCAGCATTGCTGGACAGTTCATATGCTAAAAGGGCGCGTATTTAAAGACGCCGTACAGGGAACTCTGAGCCCTGTGATTTTGGGCAGCGATAACAACAGAGGATAATAGCAAATGGTTCTCGGCAAGCCACAAACAGACCCTACTCTCGAATGGTTCCTGTCTCACTGTCATATACATAAGTATCCTTCTAAAAGTACGCTGATTCACCAAGGTGAAAAGGCCGAAACGCTTTACTACATCGTGAAAGGGTCGGTTGCCGTCCTGATTAAAGATGAAGAAGGCAAAGAGATGATACTGTCCTACCTGAATCAAGGTGACTTCATCGGCGAGCTGGGACTCTTCGAAGAAGGTCAGGAACGTAGTGCTTGGGTTCGTGCAAAAACTGCCTGCGAAGTGGCTGAAATTTCCTATAAAAAATTCCGCCAGTTGATTCAGGTTAATCCGGACATTCTGATGCGCTTATCCGCTCAGATGGCGACACGCCTGCAAGTAACCTCTGAGAAAGTCGGTAACCTGGCCTTCCTCGACGTTACCGGCCGTATCGCGCAGACCTTGCTGAATCTGGCAAAACAACCGGATGCGATGACTCACCCAGACGGGATGCAGATCAAAATCACTCGTCAGGAAATTGGCCAGATCGTGGGTTGCTCCCGCGAAACCGTTGGTCGAATTCTAAAAATGCTGGAAGATCAGAGCCTGATCTCCGCTCACGGTAAAACGATTGTCGTTTACGGCACACGTTAATTCCCTGAGAAACGGCGCGGCAGGCAACTGTCGCGCCGTTTTTATTGGAGCCTAGGGAGACTGATTGATAGTGCGTGTTAAGCAGCAACGCATGAGATTGTGGCGTCGGTTTTTCTATCATCCCGAGGTCAACTACGCGCTACGCCAGACGCTGGTACTGGCAATTCCGGTCGCTATCGGCTGGATGTTCGGCCAGTTGCAAATGGGCCTGCTGTTCTCGCTGGTGCCCGCCTGCTGCAACATTTCTGGTCTGGATACTCCCCACAAACGCTTTTTCAAACGCCTGATTGTCGGCGGCTCTCTGTTTGCATTCGGCAGCGTCATGCTGCAACTGATGCTGGTCGACTGGCATATTCCCCTGCCCCTTATCATGTTATCGCTGGCGCTGATTATTGGCGTGACCGGCGAGATTGGCCCCCTGCACGCGCGTTTACTGCCGGGTGCGCTGGTGGCCACCATTTTCACCCTGAGCATGGCCGGGCTGGTGCCCATCTGGCACGCGCCGCTGCTGTATATCGTCGGCACCGCGTGGTACGGACTGTTTAACTGGGTCTGGTTTCGCCTCTCTAAAGAGCAACCAATGCGCGAAACCCTCAGCCAGCTTTATATCCAGCTGGCCGACTATTTCGAAGCCAAATACAGCCTGCTCACCCAACACACCGATCCGGAAACCGCGCTGCCGCCGCTGCTGAAACGCCAGCAGCAGGTGATCGACCTGATCGCCCTGCTCTACCAGCAATTGCACATGCTGCCGCAGCAGGGGCATCACCAGCACAAGAGGCTATTTCAGCGTTTTCAGGTGGCGCTCGACTTACAGGAGCACATCGCCGTCAGCCTGCATTTGCCAGAAGAAGTGCAGAAGCTGGTGGAAGAGAGCCACGCCGAGGCGGTGATTCGCCGCAATGCGCAGGTGATCGCCACCCGTCTGCGAGTGATCGCCGATGACATTCTCTATCACCGCCGCTCAGACCGTTTCAACATGACCAATGAACTCGCGGCGCTGGAGAAAATTGCCTCGCGCTATCGCGATAACCCGGTCGGCCAGTTCTGCTATTACCACTTTAGCCGGATTGCTCGCTTGCTGCGCACTCAGCGCCCACTCTACCGCCGCGACCTAATGCAGACGCAAAACCGCCTGCCGTTCTGGCCTGCGCTGAAAAGCTATCTCTCTTTTAAATCCGCCGCGCTGCGCAATGCCGCCCGGCTGGGCGTGATGCTGGCTATTGGCAGCAGTCTCGGGCTGTTTTTCAATTTGCCGAAGCCCTATTGGATTTTGATGACGGTGATGTTGGTCAGCCAAAACGGCTACAACGCCACGCGGGTGCGGATCCAGCACCGTGCGCTCGGCACGCTGGTTGGTTTGCTCGTCGCATCAGGGCTATTGCAGTTGGAGCTTCCCGAAAGCGTTACCCTACTGAGCATGCTGGTGATCACCGTGGTGTCTTACACCGTGCTGCGCAAGAACTACGGGCTGGCGACCATTGGTATTACGGTCACGGCAGTGTATACCCTGCAACTGCTGGCGATGAACGGCGCGCACTTCCTCGTGCCAAGGCTCATCGACACCCTGATTGGCTGCGCGCTGGCCTTCGGCGGCACCCTGTGGCTATGGCCACAGTGGCAGAGCGGGATGTTGCGGCAAAATGCCTATCAGGCGCTGGAGAGCGACCAAACCGCCATCCGCCTACTACTTGAAGAAGATCCCGAGCCGGAGAAACTGGCCTACGCACGCATGAAGGTCAATCAGGCGCACAACGCGCTGTTTACCTCATTAAATCAGGCCATGCAGGAGCCGGGCTTTAACTCGCGCTATCTGGCCGATATGCGTCTGTGGGTGACCCACAGCCAGTTTATCGTCGAGCATATCAACGCCATGACCATTCTGGCCCGCGAACACTATATGCTGACCCCGCAGTTGGCGATGGATTATCTACAGCGTTGCGAAATCGCGCTGCAAAGCTGTCAACAGCGCCTGACCTACGATGGCCCAAGCAGTGAAAACAGCCTATTCGCCGCGCCCGAGTTGCACCCTGACATGCCGATAACCGAGATGGAACGCCACCTGCGCCGCGTGCTGTCGCACCTCAGCGTGATGCACACGATTTCTTCACTCGCGTGGAAGCAGCGCCCTCATCATGGGGTTTGGTTGACGAGGCGCGTCAAAGCACGCCTTTAAAGTCGAAACCACTGAAACGGCCACGGTTGGGTTTAGCTCCTTCTCCTCTCAGAGGAGAAGGTTGGGATGAGGAGTGGTTTGAATCGTGCTCTATGCAGCAAACCTCACCCCTGCCCTCTCCTTAAAAAGGAAAGGGAGCAAGGCAAAACACACTGAAACGGCACGGTCTAAATGCCTCAAAACCGCAGTCAAAAATGGCGCTGAGCGAATGGTTCGAGACCTATGGCTCGAAGCCTGAAGCGAAGGCACCGCCTAAGCGGCGACATTCTTTATTGATAGGGAGGGCGGTGGATAACGGAAGTACCTGAAACACGTCCGCCTAGCGAGCGGAGCGCGCAGTAAAGAGCCGGGGATTCTTAAGGGGCGTGGCGATAGGCGCCCCTTGAGGCCAGTTTGCGTGGCAACGCAAGGTCTTGACCTTAAGCCAGCACCTTCCTAATGGCCTGCTTAAAGCGCTCCATCCCCTCGCTAATATCCGCAAACTCAATCACCAGCGATGGTGCGAAGCGGATCACGTTCGGGCCTGCGATTAGCATCATGAGTCCGAACTCGGCGGCGGCTTTGTGGAAATCACCGGCGCGGTTTTTATAGGTGTCGGCAAGCTCGGCGCCAATCAGCAGCCCCTGCCCGCGCAGAGATTTGAACAGGCCGAACTCTTCATTAATCGCTTCCAGCGCCTGAATGAATTTCTCGCGGCGCTCCGCCACGCCCGACAACACCTCTGGCGTGTTGATAATGTCTAGCGCGGCACCGGCCACGGCGCAGGCCAGTGGGTTGCCGCCGTAGGTGGTGCCGTGCTTGCCCGGCTCCATGACTGACGCCACTTCTTCCGTTGCCAGCATCGCGCTGACTGGGAAACCGCCGCCCAGCGCTTTTGCGGTGGTGATAATGTCCGGCTTCACGCCGTAATGCATATAGCTGAACAGCTTGCCGGAACGGCCCATGCCGGTTTGAACTTCGTCGAGCACCAACAAGGCTTGATGCTTATCGCACAGTTCGCGCAGACCTTGCATGAACTCTTGCGTGGCAGGCGTAACACCGCCTTCGCCCTGTACCGGCTCGACTACGATGGCGCAGGTGTGGTCATCAATCACGGCTTTAACGGCGTCGAGATCGTTGAAAGGCACATGGACTATGTCGGCAGGTTTTGGACCAAAGCCGTCGGAGTATTTCGGCTGCCCGCCCACGGTAACGGTAAAGAAAGTGCGGCCGTGGAAGGCGTTGTGGAAGGCAATGATTTTGCTTTTATAAGGGCTGTGGCGATGCGCGGCGTAGTAGCGTGCCAGCTTAAAGGCGGCCTCGTTGGCCTCGGCGCCAGAGTTAGCAAAAAATACGCGATCGGCAAAGGTCGCGTCGATCAGCTTCTGCGCCAGTCGTAATGCCGGTTCATTGGTGAAGACGTTACTCACATGCCACAGGGTTTCACCCTGCTCATGCAACGCTTTCACTAACGCCGGATGGCAATGCCCCAGCGCGGTGACCGCAATACCGCCCGCAAAATCAACATACTCGGTGCCCTGCTGATCCCAAACGCGGCTGCCTTTCCCTTTCACCGGAATGAACTGCGCTGGTGCATAAACCGGCAAAATAGTCCGATCGTGATCTTGACGCGTTACCGCTGATTTTTCCGCCATTATTTACATCCCCTTCAAGACGTTGCCCGATATCACTTGTTGCGTATCAGCATGATGCAAAGAGATTCACAGCCGCACAGGATGTGAAAATATAATCATAAAATATGCATAATAAATCACCCACAAGCAAACGGAAATCTGCTCTGGCGGATAAGAAATTGTCTCGGGGAAGTTAAGCTATTAAATCTTAAGAAAATTATCCAACAGCTGGTGGCCCTGCTCGCTGAGGATGCTTTCGGGATGGAACTGCACCCCGTGAAGAGGAAGCTGCTTATGGGCGATGCCCATGATCTCATCGGGATGACCATCGCGCTCGGTCCACGCCGTCAGGGTAAAACAGTCCGGCAGGCTTTCAGGGGTAACAATCAGTGAGTGATAGCGGGTGACGGTCAGCGGGTTGTTTAAACCACGAAAAACGCTTTCGCCGCTGTGGCGAATTGGCGAAGTTTTGCCGTGCACCGCCTTTCGGGCACGCACCACGCGGCCGCCAAAGGCCTGCGCCATGGCCTGATGCCCGAGGCAGACGCCAAGGATCGGCAGCTTATCGGCGAAATGGGTGATGGCGGCGAGGGAGATGCCCGCGTCGTCCGGGGTACAAGGGCCGGGCGAGATAACCAAGTGGGAAGGAGCCAACTGCTCAATGTCGGCGAGGCTGAGTTGATCGTTACGCTTAACTAAAACGTCGGCACCCAGCTCGCAAAAATATTGATACAGGTTGTAGGTAAAGGAGTCGTAGTTGTCGATAAGCAGCAGCATGTCAGAGGTATCCTACTGATAAGTAAAAACATTCAGCTTCATCTACACTCAGATATCGACAGCATTCTACGCAATTCATTTTCGACCTGGCTTTTACCTAAACAAGTGCGGGCATTCTTGCACAAGCAGAAGGTATTGTGAAACCAGCCAGGCCGCTTCGCGTCAGATTATTCGACTAGGGCGCGGGAATGGCTCCCCCCAAGGTGATCACTCGATTGGCGGAAGCAATCGTCGATGGCCGGTGCGCCACAATAATGCGGGTGATTTGCAACTGGGAAATCGATTTGTTGATGATCTCCTCGTTGTCCAAATCAAGATGGCTGGTCGCTTCATCCATAAAGATGATATTCGGCTTGCGATACAGTGCGCGGGCAATTAACAGCCTCTGCTTCTGCCCGCCCGACAGCCCGTTGCCCAGCTCGCCAATCAACGTCTCATAGCCCATCGACATCTGCATAATTTCATTATGAATATTGCAATATACCGCGCAAGCCAGCATCAGTTCACTGTCCGGTTCCACATCAAAACTGACGATATTGTCGGCAATGGAGCCGGAAAACAGCTTATCTTCCTGTAACACGCAGGAAATGCTTTCCCGGTAGTTGTTCACGCCAATCTTATTAATGTCGAGTCCGTCGGCCAGCACCGTCCCCTGACTTGGAGGCAATAAGCCGGTCATCACCTTCAGTAAGGTGGTTTTACCTACCCCGGACGGGCCGACAATCGCCACGCTATCACCGGGTTCAATGTTGAAACTCAACTCACTGAATACCGGGCGAGATAAATCGTCATACTGAAAACCGAGTCCTTTAACTTCAAAAGAGATGGGCTTGTTTGGCGGGAAGACCTGACGCGCCGGCGCCTCTTGCTCAGCCTCAGTAAAGACAATGTCGGAGATCCTGTCGTTATGTAGCGATAACATGCGCAGCTGTAGGAACAGGTCAATAAGGTTGGAAGCGCGACCGGAGAACTGCCCACGGTAGGCATTGAACGCCATAAACATCCCCAACGTCATGGCATTATCCACCACCATCGCGGCACCGAGCCAGAGAATAGCTACCTGATCAATGGCGGTAATAAAGGTATTAATACCGCCAAACAGCATGGTGAATCGGTTGAGGCGGATGCCGGTATTGGTGGCATCAATATTCAGATTCAGCCAAAAACGCGAACGTTTGTGGTTCAGCCCCAGCGCCTTAATGGTGGCCACCCCGTAGAGGGTTTCCATAAAGTGGGAACCCGCCTTGGCGTCTTTGACAATTTTCTCCTCCGACAGCCGACGGTAAAAATCATACGTCGCCAGACGCATGATGGCGTATAGGGCGGTAAAGCCGACGACGACCCAACATAGCCAGCCGCCGTAGGCCACCATCATCCCAATCAGGCCAATAGTCATGATGCCATCAATCACCCCACCGATAATGCTGTTGGTGAAAGTGCTGCGGATGGTATCCAGCGAGCTAAAGCGTGATTGAATATCGCCAAGATGGCGCTTCTCAAAGAAAGAGAGTGGCAGGCGAATCAGGTGATCGAAGAAGGAGTTTTTCCATTGCACATCAATCAGCGAGCCGATAACCAGCGACACCCAGCCGCGCAGCATGCTGACAAAGGAGCTAAAAATAATGGCCGTGAGCAAGCCGATACAGATAACCGAAAGCAGGCCGAGGTCCTTGGCCTGAATCACATGGTCCATCACCAGCTGGGTGCCCACTGGCGTCAGTAGGTTGATGGCTTCAATCACAATTGAGAGGAAGAATATCTTGGTTAACGCGCCCTTCAAACCGACGACGCTTCTTGCTAAATCCAGCAGCTTGACGCGGGTTTTCAGCGTCTCTTTTTGAAACTTACTGTCGGGCCATAATTCCAGGGCTACGCCGGTAAAATGCTTAGACATATCCTGATGGGAGATAACCCGCTTACCAAAAGCCGGGTCGTGAACCACATAGCCAGAGCGTTTCACTGCCACCAATACCACGAAGTGATTCATATCCCAGTGCAATACGCATGGCAGTTTAAGCTGTTTAATTTCATCCATATCAAGCGCCAGCGAGCGGCTTTTTAAATTCACCGCCGTCGCTGACTGGACAATCGCATTTAAGGTCGCACCCTGGCTGGAAACTGAAAATTTCTGGCGGAAATTAAACATGTCGATATTCAGGCCATAATAGCCGCAAACCATCGCCAGACAGGCCAAACCGCATTCCGACATTTCTGTTTGCAGAATATGCGGAACCTTTCTTTTCATCCCAAAGTTCAGCTTTTGGATGATGTAGTTAAATGTATTATTTTTCATCGACTGGGCCAGTTACGCTGTCTTTAATATTATAGAAAGGGGTGAACATCCACTGATATAAAGGCCGTTTTTCGAGGAAGACAATCGCTCTGGCTTTTAAACCATGGGATAAATACATCATCTTGCCTTTATCGCTAAAATCGGTTCTATTGATGGAAACCAAAACTTTATAATAATTATCCGTCAGCTCCCCTTTGGGGTCCGTCAATGCAGTACTGTATTGACCCAACTCCTGTTTGGATGCGGGCAATTTAGAAATAAGATCAATGGTGCCGGGGAACTGCCCAAATTTTTCTGATGGAAATGCGTCATAGCGGATATTAATTCCGTCACCAGTTTTAATATAAGGCAGACTGCTGCTTGGCAACCAAAGGAGAAGATAATATTTAATATCTTTAACCGGCATTATTTGCGCCAGACTGTTACCTGAACTGACCATTTGCCCGGTCGTCACGCTTAGCGATTCCACGATGCCCGCTGATTTTGCACTGACAATCACGCTTTCGCCGGCATCAGATTCAATCATCTTTCGGCGCAGATCGTTTAATTGAAATTCGTTTTGCGAAATTTGGTTATCAATGTCAGCTATCTGCGTTAACAGGTCGCTCTCTATTTTAGCCACTTGCAGCTCTTCCTGAATTGCCTGACTGTTTAAATTTTGATAAGTGCTTTGCTGCTGGTAAAACTGACTGCGGTGGTTATTAAGTTGATCTTTATTGATTAAACCGCGAGTCAAATATTCTTCATAACTTTTCAGACCTTGACGCATGTTTTCTACGCCCCGGCGCGAGCTTTCGACTAATCTGCGGGTTTCTTTATTAGATTCGGTATATTTTTTCAGCTGGCTTTTTAAGTTCTCGGCGGTAACATGTCGGTTTTGCTTCAAATGCGCAGTAATTGCTTCAAGATTAACGACCTGTTTTTCAAGAGCAATTTTAGTTTCAGCGCTAACATTGCCTGATGAGGTGGTATGAGAGAGATCAATGGCGTAGATAGGGTCGCCTTTTTTGATTTCATCTCCCACTTTGACATAAGTCTTGGTGATGTATCCCTGTTGTGGCGCATAAATGTTGACGGAATGGGGCAGCGTGATCACTTCACCACTGACATCAATTCTTCGTGAATACTCACAAAAATAGAGAAATCCGCAAATAAAAATGATAAATGCTAATGAAATAAGACTGATTAACCATGGAGAGGCCCCTGCGAGCAACAAGGCTTTACCTTCCCATTGCTGCTTCTTATTTTCTAAGGCTTCTTGTCGAAAGATTCCTTTCCTGTTCATTACATCCCTTAATGTCAGCGCAAAAATGCATCCATGTATTCTTCTGTAATAGCCATACTGCCGCGATGATAGTCATCCCAGCACTAAGTCAATAATTTTTACTACTAATCTTCATATAATATCCTTATTAAATTTTGATTTTGTTAGGTCAAAATCCTTGACCCACACAGTAGACTGCGTGAGTAATAATAGACATTATTCATCCCGAGTAAATTGGCTGTTCTGACATAAGTATTTTCTTAGATCTTAACAACACAACATATCCAGAACAGGCCACTTTAGTGACATTTCGTTAACATTTAATCGTTTCTAATCATTAACTCTCTGCATCTACAGCCTAAATCAGCGCCTTCGCACGGCAAGTGAATGGGGGTATGAAAAAGTTAACTCTGCCATCACTTTCATTTAAGAAACTTCGGATAATACCGTGGTGAAGTCACCACGGTATTAATTCAATCATTCTCACGGTGAACAGCCATTATTCTAATATGCATTGTGAAAATAATTGACTTTACTGCCTAGATTATGAACGCGCTTCGGCGATTGCGCCAGAAAGTGCACCTAGAACTGTCGATGCTGAAACAATCAATCGGTTTAATTCTGCCTGCTCTTCGTTTTTAGGAATATGCGATTCACCCCGCATCTTGCTAATTAAAATTCCAGACAAAAAACCTGACATTAAACCAACGCCAGCACCAGCCCAAAGACCCCAACCAGCACCAGATACTGCATTCATTTCTACGACAGATAACTCTTTCATATAATTTCCTTATTAATTTTATTGAGTCAGTGATTGCTATTAACGCGCTTCGGCGATTGCGCCAGAAAGTGCGCCCAATAGAGTAGAAGCAGCAATAAGATGCTGATTGAGTTCATTTTTTTCTGGAGTTACATCATGAAACGTTTCTTTATTCAAGATCATAAGGCTATAGGTCGCAACAATCCCAGCCAAAGCCCCAACCCCTGCCCCCGCCCAAAAACCCCAGCCAGCACCCGATACTGCATTCATTTCTATAACAGATAACTCTTTCATATAATATCCTTATTATTTTTCGATCATAAATATTCATCGAAGTTTTATATAAATTATCATCTATAGTACATAATAGTGATAATCCCTGATGGCATTCATCATTTATAAGCAATGCAAATGCTCTGCTAAATTAGCAATAATAACGAAGCGTTTGCCACCGACATGAGACTAACAGAACAACTTTTCAGGAGTAAACTCATTTAAAAAAAAGCTCACCCTGTCTTATATATATCTAAGAAATTCACTAGACATTAATGAAAATAATTTCGATCAATACAGCGCAACTTATTTATAATTAAAAATTTAATATAAACAGCCGTTTAGTTTTCTGGTCAGTAAATAAAGTGGAAGAAGCTATCAGCGAGGGGGGCTTTCCCGGCCCTGACTTCAGAACCGGGTGAGAAGAAGGCAGATTTTACTTAGTGTCTTCTATTTCAAGGACAGCCTGTTTAAAGAGGGCAGTGAGCGGCTTTTCATCACCAAATACCGCCTTTTTATTGGCGTCTAACCAGCTTTCACGGTCGATATTTTTCCAATCAACGTCGTAACCAGCGTGAATAATCAGTTGCTCGAAGAAGATGCGTTGCGCCCGTCCATTGCCGTCGCGGAACGGATGCAGCAGATTGATACCCGTATAGTAATGAGCCAATTTCTTGCAGAAATCTTTGTGAGGAAGATCAACCAGATAACCCTCATCTTCCAGCTCCTGCATCAGCGCATTGCCCTCTTTCTCGATATAGGCGAAGTGGCAGAAAGGCGTGTCTTCTTTGTAGATATCCATTTCACGAAATTTACCAGCCCAAGGATAAATGTCCTGAAACAGCGTTTGGTGAATGGCGCAAAGGTGCGGCAAGCCCATCTCGGGTTGCCCAAGGGAGAGGGTAGCGGCCCGCAGCGCAGTAAAGGCCATTTCCGCCTGCGCTAATCGATTCGCCTCGTGAATACCTAGTTTATTTTCTAGCACCTGGATACCGGGATAGAGATAGGGGTCGACGCCTGCATTCAGCTTATCGTTCATAGTGCCCCCTTAAGTCATCCAGTCGCTGGGCAACTTGCTCTGGGGTGAGGTTCACAAGCTCGATGTGCAAACCATCCAACAGTGAACTGGCTTGGAAATTGCGATTTTGGCGCTCTTTGAACAACTTCTCTTTCTGTTTCGCGGTCAGCTTGGTACTCATCTCGGACTCCTTAGCGTGGGTACGCTCGCTAGCGTATTTCTGAGGTAAGTATAGTCAGGGAAAGTGAGGGCAAAAAAAATGCCCGGCATTTGCAGGGCATTCTTAGAAAACGGCGGGATAGGGCTTACTTTGCGCTACTTCTTGCGACCACCCATAATAGAGCCAAGCACGCCGCGCAGGATCTGCCGACCTAAGTCGCGCGCCATGCTTTTGGCTGCGACCTGCACCACCCCGTCTTTTTTCCCGCCACGCGGGCCGGTAGAGCCGAAGAGGATCTCATTCAAGCTGCCCATCAAGCCGCCACCCTCAGCCTGCGTTGCAGCCGGCTTTTGCGCCGCCGTGCCAGCAGGCTGTGCCACGGTGCCAAAGCCCTGAGCCTGAATCTTTTCATACGCCGACTCGCGGTCAATGGCATCTTCATACCGGCCATAGAGTGGCGATTTGTTCAGCGCGCTATTCATCCCCTCATCGCCGAGCATGCCCATTTTGGATTCTGGCGCGATAACCATCGCCCGCTCGACCACGTTCGGGCGCCCCTTCTCATCAAGGAAGGAGACCAGCGCTTCGCCGACGCCCAGCTCGGAAATTGCCATTTCAGCATCAAATTTCGGGTTAGCGCGCAGGGTCTGCGCCGCCGCTTTCACCGCCTTCTGGTCACGCGGCGTGAAAGCTCGCAGGGCGTGCTGCACGCGATTTCCCAGTTGGCCGAGCACGCTGTCAGGAATATCCAGCGGGTTCTGGGTGACGAAGTAGATACCCACCCCTTTCGAGCGAATCAGGCGAACAACCTGCTCAATCTTGGTCAACAGCGCGGCGGGAGCGTCGGTGAACAGCAGGTGCGCTTCGTCGAAGAAGAACACCAGTTTTGGCTGCTCGGGGTCGCCGACTTCGGGCAGATGCTCGAACAGCTCCGCCAGCAGCCACAGTAAGAACACGGCATACAGCTTAGGCTGGTTAATCAGTTTATCCGCCGCCAGCAGGTTAATAATGCCCTGCCCGTTGGCGTCAGTTTTCATCAAGTCCTTGATATCCAACATAGGTTCGCCGAAGAACTGGTTGGCGCCCTGTCCTTCCAGCGTCAGCAGCCCGCGCTGAATTGCGCCAATGGAAGCCGACGAAATGTTGCCGTACTGGGTCTGGAACTGTTTGGCGTTGTCGCCGACCACTTGCACCATTGCGCGCAGGTCTTTCATGTCGAGCAGCAGCATGCCGCTGTCATCGGCAATCTTAAACACCAGATTGAGCACGCCGGTTTGCACTTCATTCAGGTCGAGCAAGCGGGCGAGCAGCAGTGGACCAAGATCCGACACCGTGGCGCGGATCGGATGGCCTTTCTCGGCAAAAATATCCCATGGAATAATGGTGCAAGCCCGCGGCTGCCAGTCAGTCACACCAATGCCCTGAAGCCGCGCATTCAGCTTGTCCGACGCCACGCCCGGTGCGCCAATCCCTGACAAATCACCTTTCACATCGGCCAAAAATACCGGCACGCCGATACGCGAAAATTGCTCGGCCATGCGTTGAAGGGTCACGGTTTTACCCGTGCCGGTCGCGCCGGTGATTAAACCGTGGCGGTTAGCCAGCGCAGGCAGCAGCGTCAAGTTTTGCACGGGTTTGCCATCCTGCATGGCAATCGCGATCAGGCGGGGTTCACTCATTTCATTATCCTTTGAACAGGGGTGGGTTCTGGCACTGATTAAAACCTATAAGGCAGATGAATAGGCGTCAAGAAATCCGAATTTTTGGCATAAAAAAAGCCTCCGGATAGGAGGCTTTCGCATGCTTGCTACTGGCTAAAATTATGGCAGGACTTTGGCAGAAAGGATAACCACCGGCGTGGTTGGCACGTTCTGGTATGGGCCTACGTTATCGGTTTTCACCTGAGCGATTTTATCTACGACGTCCATCCCCTTGATAACTTTACCAAATACCGCATAACCGAAGTCACGCTGGCCGTGGTCGAGGAAGGCGTTGTCAGCCACGTTGAAGAAGAACTGGCTGGTCGCGCTGTCTTTCTCAGAAGTACGCGCCATGGCGATGGTGCCGCGCAGGTTACGCAAGCCATTGTCAGCTTCGTTTTTGATTGGCGCTTTGGTCTGCTTCTGCTGCATGTCAGTGGTGAAACCGCCACCCTGAATCATGAAGCCTGGAATAACGCGGTGGAAAATGGTGTTGTTGTAGTAACCACTTTGCGCGTAATCGACGAAATTCTTCACAGAAACCGGTGCTTTAGCACTGTCGAGTTCGACTTCGATATTACCTGCGGAGGTCGTCAGCAGTACGTGTTGCTGTGCGGCAGCGAGTGCAGCAGGTGACAGCGCGGTGAGGGAGAGCAGCGCAGTGACGGTCACTAAAGTACGTTTAAACATGACGATTCCTTTATCCAAAATACAAACAACTGTACCCGATAGATTTCAAGATGCAGCTAGGCGGCAGCCCGCGCGGCTTCAGCTCGAAATCTAACGGGATAAACCCATTGATTCTAAAGAGCCTATACCTACAGTGCCAGAGCTTTACTTTTATTTACGTATAGCTATGACCTGCCAAGTAAAAAAAAGTTTTGTCGGTCATCTCTCGCTTTGTGACATGGGGGGTTTTTTGACAACGCTATCCGGCTAAGATATAAAAATGAGAGCGCTCTCATTCTTCAATTTTAATCACCTATCACTGAATCACACTTTCAAAAAGGCAGGAGTCGAATATGAAAAAAATTGTCCTTTGCTGTGCCGCAGGAATGTCGACCAGTATGTTGGTTCAGCGAATGCTGAGTGAGGCGAAAACCCGCGAGCTGGACGTCGACGTGCGCGCCGTGCCGGTGGCCGAGTTTGAACACATTATTGGCGAAGCCGACGTGGTGCTACTCGGCCCGCAGGTACGCTATGAACTGGCCCGTCTCTCTGACCTCGCCACCCCGCTCGGCAAAAAAGTCGCGGTAATAGATATGATGGATTACGGCACCATGCGCGGCGACAAAGTGCTGGCGACGGCGCTGGAGCTTATCGGAGGTGCCCATGAGTCAGTTTAAAATCACCATCGTCGGCGGGGGCAGCAGCTATACGCCGGAGCTGGTCGAAGGCTTGATCCTACGCTTTAACGAGCTGCCGGTCACCGAACTGGCCTTAGTGGATGTCGAAGCGGGCCGCGAAAAAGTCACCATTATCTCCGAGCTGACCCGCCGCATGCTGGCGAAAGCCGGGCTGGAGCACGTCAAAGTTAGCGTGCATTTCCAGCTGGATGACGCCATTCGCGACGCCAAATTCGTGCTCACCCAGCTGCGCGTCGGCCAGCTCCCTGCCCGCGCCGCCGACGAGCGCCTCGGCTTGAAGTATGGCCTGATCGGCCAAGAAACCACTGGCGTAGGCGGCTTTGCCAAAGCACTGCGTACCATCCCGGTGCTGCTGGAAATTGCTCGAAAAGTTGAAGAATTAGCGCCAGACGCCTTCATCATCAACTTCACCAACCCGGCCGGTATCGTCACCGAAGCCGTGGCCCGCCACAGCAAAGCCAAAATCATCGGCCTGTGCAACGTGCCCATCACCATGCATCACATGATCTCTAAAATGCTTGGCGCGAAAGATGAAGATATTCATCTGCAATTCGCCGGGCTGAACCACATGGTGTGGGTGCATCGCGTGTTGGAGAAGGGCAAAGACGTGACGCAAAAAACGCTGGATCTGCTGTGCGACGGCGCGACGTTGACCATGAACAACATCAAGGATCAGCCGTGGAAGCCTGAGCTGCTGCGGGCGCTGGGGGTGATCCCTTGCCCATATCACCGCTATTTCTATCTGCCGCGCGCCATGCTGGAAGATGAGATTAAACAGGCGGCGGACGGCGGAACCCGTGCCGAAAAAGTGATGCAGGTGGAGAAAGAGCTGTTCGCGCTGTACGCCGATCCGAATCTGAATACCAAGCCGGAGCAGCTGAGTTTCCGCGGCGGCTCCTTCTATTCGGAAGTGGCACTGGAACTGATTCGCTCAATCCATAATAATCTCGGCACGCAAATGGTGGTAAATACATCAAATCACGGCGCTATTCATGGCTTACCGGATGACGCCGTGGTAGAAACCAACTGTATTATCGACGCCCACGGCGCGACGCCGCTGGTGTTCGGGCGCTTAGCGCCGGTACTGCATACGCTGGCGGATCAGGTGAAAACCTTTGAGCGCCTGACCATCGACTGCGCGGTGCACGGCGACCGACAAAGCGGCCTGCTGGCGCTGATGACCAACCCGTTGGTCGGCGACGCCGCGCTGGCACAACAACTCTTCGATGAGGTTTTACAGCTCAACGCGCCGTATTTACCTCAATTTAGATAATTTCCCTGCCCCTGACTGGCGGGGCTACAGGAGCCAGTATGGTGACATTGGAAGACGTCGCAGCCTATGCCGGAGTGTCCCGGGCCACCGTTTCTCGGGTGGTGAATGGCGACCAAAAGGTCAAAGCAGCCACGCGTGAAATCGTGGTTCGGGCTATCGCGATGTTGGGCTACAGCCCGCATCCGGCGGCCCGTGCGCTGGCGTCGAGCCAAAGCCATACACTGGGGTTAGTCACCACCTCCTATCGCGGTGCGTTTTTTGGCGCACTGATGGACGTGGTGCAAACCGAAGCCGAGTCGCAGGGGAAGCAGTTAGTCGTCACTCAAGGGCGTGATAGCGAGGAGAACGAACAGCAGGCCATTGCGCGGCTGTTCGGCTTACGCTGTGACGGCCTGATCCTGCACGTGCGCCACATCAGCGATGAACGCCTGAAACAGCTGGCCCACGACAACAATCCTTTCGTGCTGCTCGACCGTCTGGTGCCCGGACTGGAATCTCGCTGCATCAGCTTCGACCACGCCCTCGCCAGCAGCATCGCCACCCAGATGCTGCTCGACGCCGGTCATCGGCAAATAGCCTGCATCAGTGGGCCGCTGCTGCGCCACTCCGCCAAATTGCGCTGGCAAGGCTTCGCCGACGCCATGCAGCAGGCGGGGATTGCGCCTTTAGCGACGTTGGAGGGGGATTACAAACTGGACAGCGGCTTCCGCCACACCGACACCTTGTTACGCCAGCCGGTGAAGCCAACGGCGATTTACTGCTGCAATGAGGATATGGCGATTGGCGCCCTGCTGGCGATCAGCGAACACCGCCTGCGGGTGCCAGAAGATATTTCACTGATTTGCTATGACAGCGGCGAGCGCGCCGAGTTTGTGCGCCCGGCGCTGACCAGCGTGCACTTCCCGATAACCGACATGGCGCAGTTCGCCACGCGGCTACTGCTGGATGAACTGTCGCTCGAGGGCGATATCATCCACCAGCAGTTCCCACCGAAAATCGTCAGCCGCGACTCTATCGCGCCACCGCGCACTGACGCGCAGGCCGTCTAACTGTTGAAGTTGACCGACTCGGTTTTCTGCAAATGGATCACCGTCTGCGCGGGCTGCGTCTCGGCAATCACCACCCCGCGACGGATGGAGTAGCGCACTGGCGTCTGGCGGCGCACCGCGTCGAATCCGCTCTCAGCCGGGAGAATCACCAGATTGGCTTCATTGCCACTTTTCAAGTTATAGCCTTGAAGATTCAGGGTTTTGGCGCTGTAAGTGGTGATTAACTTCAGGCCATCGTCAATCTGCTGGTAGCCCATCAGTTGGCAGACATGCAGCCCCATGTGCAGCACTTGCAGCATGTTAGCGGTGCCCAGCGGATACCACGGGTCGAACACGTCATCGTGGCCGAAACAGACGTTAATCCCGGCGTCGAGCATCTCTTTCACCCGCGTCACGCCGCGACGTTTCGGGTAAGTGTCAAAGCGCCCTTGCAGATGAATATTCACCAGCGGGTTGGCAACAAAGTTAATGCCGGACATCTTCAGCAGGCGGAACAGCCGCGAGGTGTAAGCCCCGTTGTAAGAGTGCATCGCGGTGGTGTGGCTGGCGGTAACACGCGAGCCCATATTTTCGCGCAGGGCAAGAGCCGCGACGGTTTCCACAAAGCGCGACTGCTCGTCATCGATTTCATCGCAGTGCACATCGACCAGCTTGTGGTACTTTTGCGCCAGCGCGAAGGTCTTGTGCAGCGACTCCACGCCATACTCGCGGGTGAATTCAAAGTGCGGAATTGCCCCCACCACGTCGGCCCCCAGCCTCAGCGCCTCTTCCAGCAAGGCTTCGCCATTGGGATAGGACATGATGCCTTCCTGTGGGAAAGCGACAATCTGTACGTCGACCCAAGGCGCGACTTCGGCCTTCACTTCCAACATGGCTTTCAGCGCGGTCAGCGTCGGGTCAGAGACATCCACGTGAGTTCGCACGTGCTGAATGCCGTTGGCAATCTGCCACTTGAGGGTCTGCCACGCACGCGCTTTAACGTCTTCGTGAGTCAGCTGCGCCTTGCGCTCGGCCCATCGTTCAATGCCTTCGAACAAGGTGCCGGACTGGTTCCAAGCAGGTTGCCCGGCAGTCTGGGTGGTATCGAGATGAATATGCGGTTCGACAAACGGCGGGATCGCCAGCCCGCCCTGAGCATCCAGCACGCCCTCGGTCTGCCCAGTCCCCTGCGGCTGACTGGTGATTTGGCGAATGCGCCCGCCTTCGATTTGAATCTGCCACAACCCGTCGGCGTAAGGCAGTCGAACGTTTTTGATAGTCTGCAAACTGGTCTGAGTCACCTGTTACCTCGCTGAGATTTTGATGTTCTTCGCCCACAATAGCCCAAACCTGCGGGTTAGGAATCTTATTGCTTGAGCAAGTGCGCAAATTTCACCCAACCCTCGCCCCGAGCTTCACGGGCAACAAACCTATTTAAAATCGTCCACTTACATAAAAACCAATATAAATCAGTAAAATACCACCTAGGGAGTATATTGGAGGCGGCTTGATTTGCGTCAAGGTGCCCGACTTCACGCGCGTTATGTTGAGCCTATAGAAATCAATTCCGAGGCAAACATGAGCAAAGTCAGACTGGCGATTATTGGTAACGGCATGGTCGGCCATCGCTTTATTGAAGATTTATTGGATAAAGCCGAGCCGGGCCAGTTCGATATCACGGTATTTTGTGAAGAGCCGCGCGTCGCCTACGACCGCGTTCATCTTTCCTCCTATTTTTCCCACCACACCGCCGAAGAGTTATCTCTGGTGCGCGAAGGCTTCTACGAGAAGCACGGCGTTAAGGTGCTGATCGGCGAGCGAGCTATCACGCTGAACCGTGCCGAAAAGGTGATTCACTCCAGCAGCGGCCGCACCCTCTATTACGACAAACTGGTGATCGCCACCGGCTCCTACCCGTGGGTGCCGCCGATTGCCGGGTCTGACGGCCAGGACTGCTTCGTCTATCGCACCATTGAAGACCTGCACGCCATTGAAGCCTGCGCCCGTCGCAGCAAGCGCGGCGCGGTGGTCGGCGGCGGCCTGTTGGGGCTGGAAGCCGCAGGCGCGCTGAAAAATCTGGGCGTCGAAACCCATGTAATTGAATTCGCCCCCGGCCTGATGGCCGAACAGCTCGACGTGATGGGCGGCAACCAGCTGCGGCAGAAAATCGAAAGCATGGGCGTGCAAGTTCATACCGCGAAGAACACCAAAGAGATCTCCCAAGGCGGCCAGTTCGCCCGCAAAACCATGGCTTTCGCCGACGGCAGCTCGCTGGAAGTGGATTTCATCGTCTTCTCCACCGGTATCCGCCCGCAGGACAAGCTGGCGCGCCAGTGTGATTTAGAGATTGCGCCGCGCGGCGGCATTGTGATCAACGACCAGTGCCAGACCAGCGACGCGGATGTCTACGCCATCGGCGAATGCGCCTCGTGGAACCAGCGCACCTTCGGCTTGGTTGCGCCGGGCTATAAAATGGCTCAGGTCACCGCCGACCATCTGTTAGGCCGCGAAAACCAGTTCACCGGCGCGGATATGAGCGCCAAGCTCAAGCTGCTGGGCGTTGACGTGGCGGGTATCGGCGACGCCCATGCCCGCACCGAGGGCGCACGCAGTTACGTCTATCTCGATGAAAGCAAAGCCTTATACAAGCGTCTGGTGGTCAGCGAAGATAACAAAACCCTGCTCGGCGCGGTGTTGGTCGGCGACACCAGCGATTACGGCAATCTGCTGCAATTGGTGCTCAACAGCATTCCACTGCCGGAAAATCCGGACGCGCTGATCCTGCCAGCCCACGCGGGCAGCGGCGGCGCGGTGATTGGTACCGACGCCCTGCCGGAAAGCGCGCAAATCTGCTCCTGCTTCGACGTGACCAAGGGCGACATTATCAAAGCGGTTCAGGGCGGTTGCCACACGGTGGCGGAGCTGAAATCCACCACCAAAGCCGGCACCGGCTGCGGCGGCTGCATTCCGCTGGTGACCCAAGTGCTGAACGCCGAGCTGAGCAAGCAAGGCATAGAGGTGAATCATCACCTGTGCGAGCACTTCGCCTATTCGCGTCAGGAGCTTTACCACCTGATCCGCGTCGAAGGCATTAAGTCCTTCGAGCAGCTGCTGGCGAAATATGGTCAGGGCTACGGCTGCGAAGTTTGTAAACCGACCGTCGGCTCGCTGCTGGCCTCCTGCTGGAATGATTACGTGCTCAAACCGCAGCACGCGCCTCTTCAGGACACCAACGACGTGTTCCTCGCCAACATGCAGAAAGACGGCACTTACTCCGTTATTCCGCGCTCGCCGGGCGGCGAAATTACCCCGCAGGGCCTGCAAGCCATTGGCGAGATTGCCGCGGAATATAACCTCTATACCAAAATCACCGGCTCACAGCGCATCGGCATGTTCGGCGCGCAGAAAGACGATTTACCGGCAATTTGGCAGAAGCTGATTAATGCCGGATTCGAAACCGGCCAGGCCTACGCCAAGGCACTACGCATGGCGAAAACCTGCGTAGGAAGCACCTGGTGTCGATTTGGCGTCGGTGACAGCTTGGGCTTCGGCATCAGTCTGGAAAACCGCTACAAGGGCATCCGCACCCCGCACAAAATGAAATTCGGCGTTTCGGGCTGTACCCGTGAATGCTCAGAAGCTCAGGGCAAAGACGTGGGGATCATCGCCACCGAAAACGGCTGGAACCTGTATGTCTGCGGCAACGGCGGCATGAAGCCACGTCACGGCGATTTGCTGGCAGCCGATTTAGACAATGATCAACTGCTGCAATACCTCGACCGCTTCATGATGTTCTACATCCGCACCGCCGATAAGCTGCAACGCACCTCGGTTTGGCTGGAGAGCCTCGAAGGCGGCATTGATTACCTGCGCAAAGTGATCATTGACGACAAGCTTGGCCTGAATGAGCAACTGGAGGCGGAACTCGCCCGCCTGCGCGACTCGGCGGTCTGCGAATGGCAGGAAACGCTGAATGACCCGGCGGCGCAGACGCGCTTTGCCCACTTCATCAATAGCGCGCAGCGTGACCCGAACGTGCAGTTCGTCGGCGAGCGCCAGCAACACCGCCCTGCGCGGCCTGAAGAACGTATTCCCGTTAACCTGATTGACGCCGGGGAGGAAGTATTATGAGCCAGTGGCTAACCCTCTGTTCTGTTGAACAAATTCTGCCGGGCTGCGGCGTTTGTGCGCTGGCCGGTGAACAGCAAGTGGCGCTATTCCGCCCGCGCGCCGATGAGCAGGTTTTTGCTTTATCGAATATTGACCCTTTCGCCCAAGCCAGCGTATTGTCGCGCGGCATCATCGCCGAGCATCAGGGCGAGCTGTGGGTCGCCAGCCCGCTGAAAAAGCAACACTTCCGCCTGACGGACGGGCTGTGCATGGAAGATGAAAGCCATTCTATCACCGCCTATCCGACGCGAGTCCGCGACGGCAACGTGCAAATTAATCTTTAGGAGCGCCGCGCGCGATGGACTATTTCCCGCTGTTTTGCCAGTTACACAACAAAGCCTGTCTGCTGGTGGGGGCGGGAGACGTCGCGGAGCGCAAGGCGCGTCTGCTGCTCGACGCCGGGGCTGACCTGTGGGTGAACGCCACGAGCTTTAGCGCGCAGTTCGACGTCTGGCAAGCTGAAGGGAAAGTGCGCCTGCTGCGCGGGCCTTTCTCGCCGCTGCTGGTGGATGAAAAGTGGCTGGTGATCGCCGCGACGGATTCCGAAGCGGTTAATCAGCAAGTGAGCCAAGCCGCAGAACAGCGCCGAGTGTTCTGCAACGTGGTGGACGCGCCGGAAAGCGCCAGCTTCATCATGCCGTCGATCATCGACCGTTCTCCGCTGATGATTGCCGTCTCCTCCGGCGGCAATGCTCCCGTGTTGGCCCGCCTGCTGCGCGAACGGCTGGAGGCGATTCTTCCTCAGCATCTCGGCAAACTGGCAAACACAGCCGGGCAGCTGCGCCAGCGGGTCAAAACGCATTTTCAGGATATGTCGCAGCGCCGCCGCTGGTGGGAAAAGCTGTTTAATCATCATCGCCTGGCACAGTCGCTGGCTAACAATGATGCCCAGCAGAGCGACGCCTACATCGAAGAGCTATTTAGCCAGCCGGTGGAGCATCATGGCGAAGTGGTGCTGGTAGGCGCGGGGCCGGGAGACGCCGGTTTACTGACGCTAAAAGGTTTGCAACAGATGCAGCTGGCCGACGTGGTGGTGTATGACCGGCTGGTGTCTGACGCCGTGCTGAATCTGGTACGCCGCGACGCCGAGCGGATTTTTGTCGGCAAGCGCGCCGGGCACCACTGCGTGCCGCAAGAGAGAATCAACGATATTTTGCTCGAGCAGGCCAGGCTGGGTAAACGCGTGGTGCGGCTAAAAGGCGGTGACCCGTTTATCTTCGGGCGCGGCGGTGAAGAGCTGGAGGCACTGAAAGCCGAAGGCATCGCCTTCTCGGTAGTCCCAGGCATTACGGCGGCCTCCGGCTGTTCGGCCTACAGCGGTATTCCGCTGACTCACCGTGACCACGCGCAAAGTGTCCGGCTAATAACCGGTCACGCCAAGCAGGATGGCAAGCTCGACTGGGCCTGTCTGGCGCAGGGCCAGCAGACGCTGGTGTTCTATATGGGGCTGACGCAGGCGGCAGATATTCAGGCCAACCTGCTGAAAAACGGCCTCGCGGCCACCACGCCGGTCGCGCTGGTGGAAAATGGCACCACCCAGCGCCAACGGGTGATCACCGGCGAATTGTCCTCCCTCAGCCAGCTTGCCAAGCAGGTGGAAAGTCCAAGTTTAATTATCGTTGGCTCAGTGGTCAGTTTGCGTAACCAATTGAATTGGTTTGCCAGCGAAACACCCATCACAGAATATATGGACTGAATTTTAGATCTGTGTCGCGTCTGTATAAAATTTAACCCTTCACCAAATGGAATATTCAGCACCTTCCACTTAAACTTTAAGTACGCCAACTCTGGCGTCTTCTCTGTGGAGGGGCCAACCATGCGCCCATATATTCACGTCGGTAATGTCAGCAAGATCGCATTAGCTATTCTGGTCGCCCTGTCCCTCGCTGCATGCAGCGGAAGTGGCGGAGGCGGTTCATCAACCACTGCAAAAACCTCCACCACGGGCGCAGCAACGACCGGTGATGGTTCAACGTCAGGAAGTGATGGAACAACGGCGGGTAATGGATCGACCACCACAGGGAGTGGCACAGGAACAGGGACAACCACCACCGGCGACGGCGGGGTTACGGCGGGTAACGGCTCGGGTAATGGAAACGGCAGCGGATCAGGCTCTGGCTCTGGCTCTGGAAGTGGTTCAGGTAGCGGAACGCCGTCCACCACCCTGACCACTGGCACCATCCTCAGTAATGCCGGCGGCGCGGTGAGCGGCCTCGGCACTCAAGTTAGCAGTATCGCCAGCCAAGCCCCTGTCGGCAACGTGCCGTTGGTCGGCTCTGGTGTGGTCACTATTGTCGATAGCACCGGCAAGGCCGTCTCCGACGTCGGCGGCGGTATTCAAAATGGCGTCGGCCAGTTAGGCACCAATCCTAATGCCATCGGCACCACCGCCGCAGGCATTCCAAAAGCCGTGGCCGATCTGGGCACTGGCGTGAGCGGCTTAGGCACTTCGCTGGCGACCAACGGCGCGTCAACGCCTATAGGTGGAGTAACGGGCACGGCCGGTGGTTTGGTGAATGACGTCGGCAAGTTGACCACCAATACCGGCAACGGGCTGGCGAGCAATTTGCAAACGGGCGCACTGTCTAATGTCACCACCGCCACGACGGGCATAGTTACCCCGGTGGTGGCGAATGTTCAGGGAGTTACCCAGAACGTCGGCGGCGCAACCGGCCTCGGCACACCGGTCAACGGATTGGTGACTCAGGTGGGTGGCGCGGTAACCTCAGCGGGCACCCAACTCTCGGCGAATACTCCGGCGTTATCTGGCTTGGGGACGGCGGTACAAGATACCGGTAAAGCCGTTTCTGGCACCGGCGCGCTGGTGGTTCCGGCCAGTAACAGCACGACCAGCTCCGGGGGGATCTCAGCGGGCGCGTCAGCGTCGGCATCCCAATCTGGTGGCCTGCTGACCAACGTCAGCACCACGGTGGGCGGCCTGACTTCCGGCCTGACCGCCAAACTCGATACTAAGAAATAATCACTCACTTCATTCATTTCGACATCATAAAAACACTCCCTGTGCACCACAGGGAGTGAGCTAAAGCACAGCGTTTACCTTTCAATCTATGCGACCAAAGGAATGTTTATGAAAACAAAATCCTGCATAGTGGTGTTATTCGGCACTGTCATCGGCTATACCTCGGCTGACATGCTCCCCACGCTTATCGACCCGAATAACCCAGCCAAACTCGCGCGCCCTCTGTCCCAAGCTCCGGTAAAATCGCAAAAAATTAGCGTCACGACACCCAGCCCGACGCCTTCTTTCACGCCGCAAACGCTGGTGGAGGTGAAGCATATTCAGTTTGTCGGCGGCACGCGCTACGCGCTGGACTCCCTCAGCAAGCCTTTCGCCCCTTATATTGGCGAAAAGGTGCCGCTGTCACAGCTGCTGGCCGCCGCCGACACCATCACTCAGCGCTATAAACACGATGGCTACGTGCTCTCTTACGCCTATTTACCGGTGGACAATTTCCACGACGGCACGGTGAAAGTCGGGCTGGTGGAGGGCTACATCGCCTCGACGCAGATCCGCAGTGACAATGTGCAAATCGGTCGCTGGCTGAGCAAACTAGCGCAGCCAATGATGGCGGAAAAGCCGCTCACGCAGGACACTTTCGAACGCTACACCCTGCTGATGAACCGCACGCCGGACACTAAGGTCAGCGCGTCGGCCAATAACCCCAACAATATCTACGGCGCCACCACGCTCAATGTGGACGCCCAGCGCCCCCACAACTGGAATGTCATCACCAGCGCCGACACACGCAAAGGCCAAAATCTGGCTATCGTTAACGCGACCCTCAGCGGCTTAACCCCCTACGGCGAGCAGCTTGGCGTGGCAACGCTGGTGCCGCTCGGCGGTGACACGCGCAAAACCTATCTCGGCCTGAACTACCAGCAGTATCTCGGTGACGACGGCCTGCTGATGCAGCTCAAAGGCAGCTACTATCAGCAGAAAGATAAGAATTACAGCACTTTATTTACCCTGCCGGACGACATCAGTATTGGCGCGAAGAATAAGCAAACCCAATATAATGGCGGCGTGGTATTCAGCTATCCGCTGGAATTAACCCGCAAACGGCAGTGGACCCTCAGCGGCGGGCTGGATTATCTCGACAAGAAATATGACTACGACCTGTGGGCGATGCGCGCGGGCCAGCAAATCCAGCTCCCTGATGTCAATCAGCACGTCCGCTACCCGGCGGCGGATCTCACCCTCACCGGCTACCGCGAATACGATAAGGCTTACTGGAATGCGCGCTTCAATGTACGCCAAGGCATCGACGCCTTAGGGGCCAGCAACAATACGCCGAATGCCGATCTCGGCTTTACTCGCTGGAAATTTAACGGCGACACGGCCTATCTATTCGACCAGAAATGGCGACTGAGTGCCTCGGTGGAGGGTGACTGGACAGATAATGATTTGCCGGAGCCGGAGCGCGTCAACTTCGGGGCGACACATTATGGTCGGGGCTATCCGGACAGTGATGCCTCCGGCGATTACGGCGTCGGCGGGCAGGTGGAGATGCGCTACATGCACAATCTCGAACAGGGGAAATGGCTGAAAACCATCCAGCCTTACGCGGTAGTGGACGCCGCACGCGCCGGGTTTAATCAGGCTGGCATCGCCAAGCAAAAGCTGTCGTCTTACGCCCTCGGCGTGACTTTTAGCGATAACCGCCACTACTCGATTTCAGTCGAAGCGGCGCGACCGATTGGCGATACACCGATAGACAGCGACCAGCGCGCATGGCGCTACAACGCGACATTCACCTACAATTTCAACTCGGGCTCTTGATGCACAGACATAAAAAACCACGCCGAGGCGTGGTTTTTTATTGCTCGAGCCTAATGCTTACGGCGCGGCAACAAAGCCAATGGCTTCATACACTTTTGCCAGCGTAGACTTGGCTCGGGCGCGGGCTTTTTCAGCACCGTCACGCATGATTTGCTGCAACAAGGCTTCGTCATTACGGAAACGGTGATAACGCTCTTGCAGCTCGGTCAGCATACCTGAAACGGCTTCAGCCACCGCGCCTTTCAGATGACCATACATCTGGCCTTCGAACTCAGCTTCCAGCTCTGGGATGCTTTTGCCGGTCACGCCAGAGAGGATATCCAGCAGGTTAGAAACACCCGCTTTCGTCGTCAGGTCATAACGCACGACAGGCGGCTCTTCGGAGTCCGTCATCGCGCGTTTGATTTTTTTGGTTACCGCTTTTGGATCTTCCAGCAGGCCGATAACGTTGTTGCGGTTATCGTCAGACTTGGACATCTTCTTGGTCGGCTCTTGCAGAGACATCACGCGCGCGCCGGACTTAGGAATAAACGGTTCTGGAACGGTGAACACGTCGCCGTACAGCGCGTTAAAACGGTTGGCAATATCGCGGCTCAGCTCCAGATGCTGTTTCTGGTCTTCCCCTACTGGCACCTGATTGGTCTGGTACAACAGGATATCGGCGGCCATCAACACCGGATAATCGAATAAACCTGCCGTGATACTGGCATTTTCATTCTCATAACGGGTTGATTTATCTTTAAATTGAGTCATACGACCCAGTTCACCGAAGTAGGTATAGCAGTTGAGTGCCCAACTCAGCTGCGTATGTTCAGGAACGTGGGATTGCACAAAAATGGTACTTTTTTGCGGGTCAATGCCGCAGGCCAAGTACAGCGCTAACGTGTCGAGCGTCGCCTTGCGCAGCTGCGCAGGGTCTTGACGCACGGTGATCGCATGCAGGTCGACGATGCAGTAGATGCACTCGTAATCGTCCTGCAACTTAACCCACTGACGCAGCGCACCCATGTAGTTGCCAATGGTCAGTTCACCTGAGGGCTGTGCACCACTAAATACGATGGGTTTACTCATTTTTATGCTTCCTGATCTTTTAAGATAACAGCCCAAAAGTGGGCAAGAGGTCGGCGAAATGGTCCAACACGCTGTCGGGCTTGCTCAGCGCGATGCTTTCACCGTAGTTGTAGCCGTACGTTAAACCAACGCAGCGGCAACCGGCAGCCTGAGCCGCCTGAATATCATTACGCGAATCCCCGACAAAAACCAGTTCGCTAGCGCGTAAACCAAGCTGCGCTAGCATCAGGTAAATCGGCGCGGGGTGCGGTTTCTTTTGTACAACATCATCACCGCCGATCACCACCGAAAAATAGCTTTCGATGCCCAGCGATGCCAGCAGTGGCGCGACAAACGGCGTCGGCTTGTTGGTGATAAGACCCAACGGCAGGCCCTGCGCGTGCAAGGCGGCCAGTGTCTCTTTAACCTGTGGGTAGAGGCGGCTGCCACCGGCGGCGGTGTCGGCGTAGTAGTGGTCGAATTTATCCCGCACACACTGCAAAGCCGCAGGAGACATATCTCCCTCGGCCCAGCGCACGGCGCGTTCCACCATGACATCAGCGCCGTTGCCAATCCAGGTGCTGATACGCTCAACGCCAGCAGCGGGTAAACCCATATCTTTCAGGGCCATATCTACCGCATCTGCCAGTCCCGGCGCGCTGTCTACCAAGGTGCCGTCGAGATCAAAAGCAGCGCCTTTAAGTGTCATAACGCCTGCGGGCAGAGAATCAGTCATGGGAAACCTTCGCCAGTTCGCTGCGCATATGGTCAATCACCGTGCGGTAGTCAGGCTGGTTGAAGATGGCAGAACCGGCGACAAACATGTCAGCGCCCGCTGCGGCAATCTCACCAATGTTTTCAGCTTTCACGCCACCGTCAATTTCCAAACGGATGTCATAGCCGCTGTCGTCGATCAGTTTGCGCACCTGGCGCAGTTTGTCGAGGGTGCCCGGAATAAACGACTGGCCGCCGAAGCCTGGGTTGACGGACATCAGCAGGATCACGTCGAGTTTGTCCATCACGTAATCGAGGTAGCTCAGAGAGGTCGCCGGGTTGAACACCAGACCGGCTTTACAGCCGTGCTCTTTGATCAGCTGGATAGTGCGGTCGACGTGCTCAGACGCTTCCGGATGGAAAGAGATATAAGTGGCACCGGCCGCGGCAAAGTCAGGGATCAGGCGATCAACTGGCTTAACCATCAGGTGAACATCAATTGGCGCGTTGATGCCGGATTTCTGTAGGTAATTATGCAGCGACTGGCAGACCAAAGGTCCGATGGTCAGGTTAGGCACGTAGTGGTTATCCATGACGTCAAAGTGAACGACGTCACCGCCAGCTTCCAGTGCTTTCACAGTGTCTTCGCCCAAACGCGCAAAGTCAGCCGAAAGAATAGATGGGGCAATTAAAAACTTTTTCATCCGCTTCTCCAAACTACTTATAGGTTTACAGAAATAATCGGTTTTATATCAACGAGAAAGATCAGCGATAAAGCGCTAACAGCTCATTCACTTTACTGCGTTGCGATACATTGCTGCTGATAGTCCGGCGGGCAGAAACCCGATGCAGCTTCGCTCCGGCGTACCACTCCAACGTGAGTGGCGTTTCATGGTTGGAGATCAACACCGGCACGTCGCGCTCTGAAGATAACTGATGCGCCAGACGGGCCAGATTCTGCTGATCTGCCATGCTGAAACTGTTGGTATGGTAAGCCGTAAAATTAGCCGTGGCCGATAACGGCGCGTACGGAGGGTCACAATACACCACCGATCCGGAAACCGCCTTCAGCAGAGTTGGCTGGTAATGCTCGCAAACAAACTGTGCATTCTGTGCTTTTTCGGCAAACCAGTAGAGTTCCGCTTCCGGGAAATAGGGCTTCTTATAACGACCAAAAGGCACATTGAACGCACCGCTAAGATTATAGCGACACAGCCCGTTGTAACAATGGCGGTTGAGATACAGGAACAACACCGAGCGACGGTAGATATCACTCGTCAGGTTGAATTCTTCTCTCAAGGCGTAGAAACGTTCTGATTGGTTGAATTCAGGAGAGAAAAGCACGCGAGCATCGCGCACGAATTCTGCGGTACGCGATTTAACAATGTTGTAGAGGTTAATCAGGTCGCTGTTGATGTCAGCCAGAATGTACGATTTATAGTCGGTGTTAAGAAACACCGACCCCGCACCAACAAAAGGCTCTATTAAACAATCACCTGCTGGAAGATGACGTTTGATGTCATCGACCAGCGGGTATTTGCCACCAGCCCATTTCAAAAAAGCGCGGTTTTTCTTCATGCCGTCAGTTAGCTACTTATACAATTCACAGCCGCGGATTGTACCCTGTTTTTAGACAGCAAATCGCGTTGAGATCAGATTCATTTTTTCAGGTCTTGCTGTACTTGATGTACAGGCTTAACCCACGGTTTTTTGGCTTGAACTTCAGCTGGCAAACGAGAAATTGCGCTCTTAGCTTCTGCAGAAGAAGCATAGTTGCCGCTCACCAGAACATACCAAGGCTTACCATCACGCGAAGTCTGATAAACCAGATAGTTTTTCAGGCCCTGCTGTTTAGCGAAGGCGTTCAGGGAGTTGGACTGTGAAGCCCCGCTCAGCTGCAACGTAAAGTGGCTGCCCGGTGCGGATTTAATCGCGCCGCCGCTGCCCGTCGCTGGCGCACTGGCCGTGGCAACAGGTTTAGTTGTTTCTTTCGCCGGATGAGACGCTGTCGCTGCCGGTTTAGTCGCCGCTGGCTTGCTAGCCGCAGGCTTATTGGCATGGGCTGGCGCAGTGTGCGTGGCTTTTGGCTGCGCAGCTTTGTGCGTAGTCTGCTGCTGCGTGTTACGCGGCGCGACTGGCGCAGTGCCTTTGGCAGCACCATCAACGGTGGCTGGCGCTGTCGGCAATGAAGTCAGCGACTGTGCTCCGGCGTTAATGCCATCCTGCGCGGCAGAGTTAACCTGACCTTGCTGAGAAGAGAGCGCGTCAGACATATCTCCCGGCAAATCAACACGCTCTTTGGCCTGGCCGTTATCGGGCTGAGGCTGAGCTTCAGTTGGCGTAGAGGAAATAGGAGGCAGGCCGATACTTTTCGGCTGTGCGTCACCGCTCGCGGAGGCTGCATTTTGTTGAGCTTGCTCAGTAGGCTGAGTCGGCGCCGCTGCGTCATTGCCTGAACCCGACAAGTTGATGTCTTTCGGTCCATTATTGACTTGCGAAGCTTCATGCTTGGTTGGGGCTTTGAGGGCAGAACCAATACCGACAATCAGTAACAGCAGTACCAGAATGCCGACACCAATCATCACATGTTGGCGTGATACGGCAAGTTTAGGTCCAGAAGAAGGCGGTTTGCGTGAGCGCGTTGGGCGGCGATCGCTTGTGTCTGGCTTGAGATCGTCTTCCGGTGTTAAATCATCCATCTAAAACCTCCAACCCGGCTAAAGGCCAGCAAATGCGACCTTATGCGGAGCAACTATCCTGACTGATAAATATAACGCTTTGCTGGCAAAGGGGTAAAGGGTAGGCGCAAGCCTGTGACACGCAGCACACAGGCAGAGGCGTTACCGACAATCCTCAATCGATGCCAGCACCATTTCATGAGACACACCGGAGCGAACTTCAGACTGACCAATCGCTTTCGGCAACACCAGACGCAGCTCACCTGCCAAGACTTTCTTGTCGCGCATCATGTGCGGCAAATAGGCTTCAGCAGGCATTTCCTGAGGACCGGTAACCGGCAGTCCGGCACGCACGAGCAGATTTTTCACTCGGGCAATGTCAGCCAGAGTAAATTGGCCTAAACGATGCGCGGTATAACACGCCATGACCATGCCAGCCGCGACGGCTTCACCGTGCAACCAGTTGCCGTAACCCATTTCAGCTTCAATCGCATGCCCGTAAGTATGGCCAAGATTGAGCAAAGCGCGCATACCACTTTCGCGCTCGTCGGCGGCAACCACGTCAGCTTTGATCTCGCAGCAACGACGGATACAGTAAGCCAGCGCGTTCATATCCAGCGCTAACAGGGCATCCATATTGTCTTCAAGCCAATCGAAGAAGTCGGCATCAAGAATAATGCCGTATTTTATGACCTCAGCCAGACCGGAGGACATCTCACGGGCAGGCAGGGTACGCAGGCAGTCGAGATCGACCACAACCGAAGCGGGTTGATAGAACGCGCCGATCATGTTTTTGCCCAGCGGATGGTTGACGGCAGTTTTGCCACCAACGGAAGAATCGACCTGAGATAGCAACGTGGTAGGCACCTGAATAAAGCGTACCCCACGCTGATAACTGGCGGCAGCAAAGCCGGTCAAGTCGCCCACCACGCCGCCACCAAGGGCAATAAGCGTGGTATCGCGACCATGAGGTTTTTCCAGCAGGGCTGAGAAAACATCATTAAGAACAGACAGGGATTTGTATTGTTCACCATCAGGCAGTATCACCTGATCAACACGAACGCCTGCCTGCTCCAGCACTGAACGAACAGAGTCCAGATAGAGAGGTGCCAGAGTCTGGTTTGTCACCAGCATGACCTGATCACCTGCCTTTACAGGCATAAAAGAAGCCGGATCGTGGAACAATCCGGCAGCAATCGTAATTGGGTAGCTACGCTCCCCTAAGGTTACGGTAATCCTCTCCATTTCGCGCTCAGTGACCTTCTTAACTTACACCTTCAGGCAATAACAGAATGCCAAAAATTAATTGCTTTCCAACATGTTAATGATTTGGTTAGCAACGACCTTGGCGCTTTGATCATCAGTACGGATAGTCACATCCGCAATTTCTTCGTACAGTGGGTTACGTTCTTTCGCCAGTGCTTCAAGCACTTCGCGTGGAGGTGAACTCACCTGTAACAATGGACGTTTTTTGTCGCGTTGTGTACGCGCCAATTGTTTTTCGATGGTAGTTTCAAGATAGACGACAACGCCACGCGCTGATAAACGGTTGCGGGTTTCGCGTGATTTAACAGAACCCCCACCGGTCGCCAGAACGATGCCTTGTTTTTCTGTGAGTTCGTTGATCACTTTTTCTTCGCGGTCGCGGAATCCGTCTTCGCCTTCTAAATCAAATACCCAGCCTACATCAGCCCCGGTACGTCGCTCAATTTCGTGATCGGAGTCGAAAAACTCCATATTGAGTTGCTGAGCTAACTGTCGACCAATAGTGCTTTTGCCGGCACCCATAGGCCCAACCAGAAAGATATTGCGTTTCTCTGCCATGTTTTTCGGTATTACTAAGACAATTCGTTGATGATAACCCGCCCCGCCAATCAAATTAGCGGCGGGACCTAAACTGAAACCTCATGAGCGATAGTGCGAGATCAGACAAAAATTATCTCAACACTCTTGGTAGTTTGGCAACCGAATAAATCGCATCGCGCGCCGCGGGAGGGAAACCGTACGTTTTTTATCGGCGTGTCAGCAGTCATTAAAAATCACGGTGCTCAATTCGGTAACCCTTGTAAGCTAAATCGACGGCAGCGTCAAACTCAGAAGCCTTTCAGGACGCAAAAAGTTGTATAAGCTCAGCACTATTTCTCTGTTTTTATTATAGCAACGGGTACCTATTGGCTGTTAATTAAGGTGGGAGTAATAAAAATCACCAGTTCGCGTCGTTTCTGGTTTTTTGCCTGATGTTTGAATAAAGATCCCACCACCGGGATGTCGCCAAGCAGAGGAACTTTGTTTTGCGCGCTCTGATTGTGTCGTTGGAAAATGCCCCCCAGCACCACGGTTTCGCCGTCTTTAACAGTGACTTGAGTTTTTATCTCTTGTTTATCAATGGCCAGCGCCTCGCCCTCGGCCTGTTTCACCGTTTTGCCCGGCATATTTTGGCTGATGTGTAAGGCCAGGGTGATATTGCCGTTGCGCTGAATTTTAGGCGTCACCTCCATGCCCAACACGGCCTCTTTGAATTCAATAGACGTGCGCCCCCGGCCGCCGCTGGAGACTTGGTATGGGATCTCACTTCCCTGCTTGATGCTGGCGGTTTGCATGTGGGCTGTCAGCAGGCGCGGGCTGGCGATGATATCCACCTGATTTTCCTGCTCCAGCGCGGTCAGCTCCAAATCCAGTATCCGGCCGCTGATGTGCGCCAGATTGAACCCCGCAGTAAAGGCCGGATTATCCACCGGCAACCCCATATTGAAGCTATTCATCCTGACCGACTTGGTGACGGCAGCGTCGCCGCTAAACCCCCAGCGCACCCCGAGTTCGCGCAGGCTTTCGCTGTTCATGGTGACAATGTGCGCCGCCAACTGCACCTGCTGCAAAGGCAAATCCATCTCCCTGACCCAGGGTGCGACGGTGTCCAGCGCTTGCTGGGTGTCGCGAATCAAAATCGTGTTGGTGCGAATATCCGCCGATGCCCGCCCCCTTTCTGAGAGCAGCGAGCCTTTCTGCGCATTCAGGCTCGCCGCCGTCTCCGTCGCGTCGGCATAATGTAGAGGCAGCGTCATGCTGATGAGCGGCCTTTGGCGCAGCTCATTTTCGCTCTCTTCTTCCCTCTTGAGGCGCAGCAGCGCGGGATCGGGAGTAGGTGTAACCATCAACACGTTTCCCTGCCGATGGCTGCTGACCTTGCCCATCTGCAAAATAATATCCAGCGCCTGCTGCCAGGGGACGTCGGCCAGCCTGACGCTTAAATTCCCCTGCACACCCGGCGCAGTGACCAGGTTCATTTGCTGATGATCTGCCAACGCTTGCAGGATGACGGTCAGCGGTGCGTTTTGAAATTCCAGCGTAATGGGCGCAGCGGCGCTCGCCCGGCTCCACAAACTGATAAATAGCGCGAAACAGAGGAATGTCATTCCAAGAACGCCTTTTACTCGATTCATTATTATTCCTTTCCTTGGCATAGAATGAGCGGCAGCTTTACTGGCTGCCTAACTGAAGCTTAAATCGTTGTGTGGCGCAGGGCGGATGGTCTAAATCAAACAGCACGCTGCCCGGCGTGACAGCATCCACCTGCCAGCCCGACGCGCCGTCGCGCCATCCGGGCGAAGCCTTTTGCCAACCCGCGCCCGGCCACATCAGCCATCCCTGGCGCTGCTCGCCGCTGCCGATAATCCCCGCCAGCAGCACCCCCTTAAAGCTGTGAACCGGGTCCAGGCAGGAGGCTGATGTCGCGGCAGCGAAGGGATCGCGAACGATGTTCTCCCAGCTCTTCATCCCTGTTAGCGCCTTGGGTTTAAAACTTTCTGCGGTTAAAGAGAACCTGACATCCAGTTGCCCGCTCCCTGCCTGCAGATTTAACTGATCTAAGCTCGGCGAGTTTGGACCATCGGCCAGCTCACTCATCAGCCTCATTAGGTCGTTAAAGCTGGCCTTTACCGACAAACTGCCCCGCTCCGCTTCGGGTTCATCTTGCGGGGGGGAAACGCCACTCTCCTCTGGCAGCCATTTAACTAAGATGCTTTTCGACTCGCGCAGTGGCGCGGTTATCTGCTCTAACAGGGTAATAGGTTGAAACTCGCGGCTGGCAAGAAGCGGCCTTTGTTGCTGCAAAAGCACCGCCAGCGCGGGCTGAGTCAGCAAGTTGGTCTGTTGCTGTAAGATTGCCTGCTGTAAGTCAGCGTTTTGCTGTTGCCCTTCCTGGCGTTGCTGCAAAGAGGAGCTCAACAGCAAGAAGTAGAGGAGTGCGCCGCACGCGCCGCTGAGCAGGGCCAGCATAAGTATTCGATTCCAAACCGGCTGGTCCAGCGCGCGGTCAAAGGCACTGAGTAAGGCGTGGTTCATCACCTTCTCCTTTATTTAGTCGCGTTGCGGAACCGCAAGGCGCAGCTGCATCAAGAACTGCAGGTTGTGATTGGGCTGGCGCTGCATATCCAGCAGCCGGACATCGGCGAGTAGCAGCTCCTCCCTCAATGCCTGAGAGAAAGCCATCACGCTGTGATAAACCCTTGACTCGCCTTGTAGTCTGAGCACGCCGCTCGCGCCCTCGTTAAGCTGAGTGAGCCACAGGCCGTCGGGAATATGCTGCGACAATAGCCCGAGCAGTTGCAGATAAGAGGCATTCTTCTCGTAGCGCTGCTGGCGCTGGCTGGCGGTTAGCTGTAGCGACTGTAATTGCAGCCGGGCCACATCCACCTTCTTAAGCTGGGTGCCTAAACGTTTTTGCCACTCACTCAACTGTTGCGCCGCCACCCTCTGCTCAGCCAGATCACGCTGGACAAGCCACCACCCCACTGCCGCCACCAGCAGAGTCAACATCAGGGTCAGCACCGTGAGGAAGAGCCAAAAGCGTTGTTGCTGTTGCCTCTGTTGGGCGCGCCAGGGCAGTAAATTTACCTGCAACATCCGTTATCCCTCGCTCTAAGGGCTAAGCCCATCGCCAGCGCGAATGCCGCAGGATTAGCGGGCAGCGGCGGGGAAAACTGGGTCAATGCGCGAAAAGGCGACCAAGAGCCGACACCTTGCGGCAACTCTTCAACCCTCGGACTGCTGAACAGCAGCTGTTCATCGCAGAGTTTTGCGGCCCGGTACTGCTCTTTTGCCAGACTAGCGAGTTGGCTGATATCTTTGACTTCCTGCGCGTCAAACACGCCAAATTGGAAAGGCAGCCCGTGTGGCGACGCCCACAGCCAGCCTTCATCAAGCCGGTGCAGCAGCAGTTTTTCCGCGCTTTCCCCCGCGACGCTTGCCGCCAATTGCAGAGCACAGGGCGCCAGCTCCACCACTTCCGGCGTGAGATGAGATGCAGCCAGAAAACGCTGCCACTGCTGCAGCTCTTCGCGGCGGGCCGCCGTGACAATGATGTTTTGCGCGTCCATCGGCGCGGCGCGGTAGTCCATCACCAGTTGCTCAACGCTGAGCGGGAAGTGTTTTGCTCCACTGGCAAAGATAAAAGCGCTGCGTGCGGCGCCAGACAGCCGGACATCAGGCTGGGGGAGGCTGTGCTGCATAACCCGATGAGCAGGAAGGCAAATTCGCAACGAAATTTTTACAGGAAGGGTGCTGCGCCAATTCGATAAAATAGCTGAAAGCGCCGTGGTCTCATGTAAAATCCCCCCGCGTAAAGAAAGTGGGGGCAGAGGATGCTCCCACCACTGCCTCAGTTGCCAACCGTAATGTCGCCGTTGGACGGCGATCGCTCGGGCAAAACCAGCTTGAATATCCAGGCCTACCTGCCATGCTTGTGATCGCATTTGCGTCTGATCTCCATATCGTCAAGTTCATAAAAGAACGTATCCATGTCGTAGGCTTGCCTTTATACTACCGCGCGGTTGTTTATAAACTGCCCAATTGCCACTAAATGGGAAATCTCAGGTGAAGTTCGTAAAGTATTTTTTGATTCTTGCAGTGTGTTGCATTTTGCTGGGAGCAGCCTCGATATTTGGCTTGTACAAATATATCGAGCCACAGCTTCCTGACGTTGCCACGCTTAAAGACGTGCGCTTGCAAACACCTATGCAGGTTTATAGTGCTGACGGCGATTTGATCGCCCAGTACGGTGAAAAACGTCGTATCCCGCTGAAACTCGACCAGATCCCACCGGAGCTGGTGCATGCCTTTATTGCGACGGAGGACAGCCGTTTCTACGAGCACCATGGCGTTGACCCTATCGGTATTTTCCGTGCGGCTTCCGTGGCGCTGGTCTCCGGCCATGCGTCCCAAGGTGCGAGTACCATTACTCAGCAGCTGGCGCGTAACTTCTTCTTAAGCCCTGAACGCACCTTGACCCGTAAAATCAAAGAAGCGTTTCTGGCTATCCGCATTGAACAAATGATGAACAAGGATGAGATCCTTGAGCTTTATTTGAACAAGATTTATCTGGGCTATCGCGCTTACGGCGTGGGCGCTGCGGCACAGGTCTATTTTGGCAAAGAGGTGAATCAGCTGACGTTGAGTGAGATGGCAGTGATTGCCGGTCTGCCAAAAGCGCCATCAACCTTCAACCCGCTCTATTCTCACGATCGCTCGTTGGCCCGTCGTAATACCGTTCTGGCCCGTATGCTGGATGAGAAATACATCACGCAGGCCCAGTACGATCAGGCTCGCGCTGAGCCACTGGTTGCCAATTACCACGCCCCGCACATTGAGTTTTCAGCCCCTTACCTGACCGAGATGGTTCGTCAGGAAATGGTGAAACGTTATGGCGACAACGCCTATAACGACGGCTACATGGTTTACACCACCATCACCAAGAAAACCCAGTTGGCGGCGCAAGAGGCCGTGCGCACCAACGTGCTGAACTATGACATGCGCCACGGCTATCGCGGCCCATCGAACCAATTGTGGAAAGTGGGTGAAACGCCGTGGGATGAGCAGAAAATCGTTCAGTCGCTGAAAACCCTGCCAGTCTACGGCCCGCTGTTCCCAGCCGTAGTGACTCAGGTTGACGGCGAGCAGGCAACGGCGACCATGGCCAACCGCGCGGTGATTTCTCTGCCGTTTAGCGGCATGCGCTGGGCGCGTCCTTACCGTACTGACAACAGCCAAGGCCCGACGCCGAAGAAAGTCTCTGACGTGGTGCAGCCGGGCCAGCAGATTTGGGTGCGTAAAGTCGGTGACGTTTGGTGGTTGGCGCAGGTTCCTGATGTCAACTCGGCGCTGGTCTCCCTCAACCCGAATACCGGTGCTGTTGAAGCGCTGGTCGGCGGTTTTGACTTCAACCAGAGCAAGTTCAACCGTGCGACGCAGGCTCTGCGCCAGTTAGGTTCGAACATCAAGCCGTTCCTGTATACCGCGGCGATGGACAAGGGCCTGACGCTGGCAACCATTCTTAACGACATGCCTATCACTCGTTGGGATGCCGGTGCCGGTCAAGATTGGCGTCCGAAGAACTCCCCTCCAACCTATGCTGGGCCGATCCGCCTGCGTCAGGGTCTGGGTGAGTCTAAGAACGTGGTCATGGTGCGTGCGATGCGTGCAATGGGCGTGGACTACGCGGCGGAATACCTGCTGCGCTTTGGGTTCCCGGCGGCCAATATCGTTCACTCCGAGTCGCTGGCGCTGGGTTCTGCTTCCTTCACTCCGTTGCAGGTGGTTCGTGGCTATGCGGCTCTGACCAACGGCGGTTATCTGGTTGACCCTTACTTCATCACCAAAATCGTTGATGAGTCAGGTCAGGTCCAGTTTGAAGCGAAACCAAAAATTGCCTGCCGCACCTGTAATATTCCGGTGATTTACGGCGACACGCAGAAATCAGCCGTGCTATCTGACGACAACGTCGAAAACGTGGCGGTTTCCAGCGAAGGCAATAACAACAACAGCGTGCCGATGCCAAAACTGGAGCAAGTCCCAGCAGGCCAACAGCCTGCGGGTGAAGACCAGTATGCGCCGCACGTGATCAGCACCCCGCTCTCCTTCCTGATCAGCGATGCGCTGAACACCAATATCTTTGGTGAACCAGGTTGGATGGGCACCGGCTGGCGCGCGGGTCGTGACCTGAAGCGTAACGACATTGGCGGTAAAACCGGTACAACCAACAGCTCAAAAGATGCCTGGTTCTCTGGCTATGGCCCGGATGTTGTAACCTCAGTGTGGATTGGTTTTGACGATCACCGTCGCGACCTCGGCCGCACCACGGCTTCTGGCGCGATTCCTGACCAGATCTCAGGGGCGGAAGGCGGCGCGAAGAGTGCTCAGCCAGCGTGGGATGACTACATGAAAGCCGTGCTGGAAGGCGTACCTGTGCAGAAGCAGACACCTCCGCCGGGTATCGTGACCGTCACTATCGACAAGCAGACGGGCAAACTGTCTGATGGCGGCGGTGCCAGCCGTCCTGAGTACTTTATCGAAGGAACCCAGCCAACCGAGCACGCCGTGCACGAGGTGGGGACAACGATCATGGACAACGGTCAGGAACACGAGCTGTTCTAATGGCCTAACGCCTGAAACAAAAAAGCCGGTCTGCATCATGCATGACCGGCTTTTTTTATGTCTATTGCTGGGAGAAAGCGGCTAAGTAAAGTCAGCGGCTTACATCGCGTTTCGCGTCAGGAAATCGTGAGCGAGGAACAGCGCGCTGACGTTACGCGCTTCATTGAAATCAGGCTCTTTCAGCAGTTCCAGCATGCGGGCAATCGGCCAGCGCGTTTGCGGCAAAGGCTCCGGCTCATCGCCTTCCAAACTTTGCGGGTACAACCCTTTGGCAATCACGATATTCATCCGGCTGGAGAAATAAGAGGGTGCCATGGTCAGCTTCGAGAGAAACTCTAACTGGTTAGCCCCGTAGCCCACCTCTTCCATCAGCTCACGGTTGGCGGCTTCAAATACCGTTTCGCCCGGATCAATCAGTCCTTTTGGAAAACCCAGCTCATAGCTGTCGATACCCACGGCGTACTCGTGAATCAGCAGCAGATCATCGCCGATAACTGGCACAATCAGCACTGCTTCGCGATTAGAGGGGCGCATACGCTCATACACGCGCTGCACGCCATTACTGAAGGAGAGATCGACGGATTCGATAGTAAATAAGCGAGAGCTGGCAACAGTCTCCACTTTTAGAATCTCAGGTTTTTGCAGGTGCTTATCCATGGTTTCCCCAATTTATTGTTCACCTGACACGGTGTCGCAATGGGTTTCAGTTCATTGTCACTTGATGGCATTGTGCGTTAATGCGAACCTTCATCGCAATATTTGTGCGACATAAATTCGGCAACCTCAACAAAGCTGAACAATTTCGCAGAAATAACTAGGTGATTTACGTCGCAATTTATATAAACACCCATTAACAAAAAGCACGACGCATAAAAATAGGATTATACCGATACCCGCTTCGTTAAGAATATTGGTATGATCCAAAGTGGCTGTTTTTACGTGATAAGTAGGCGGTATACGCCACATTCGGCTCACAAAAGAGAGCCGCTAAAAACAACCCATGAATTAATCCTTCCCGGCACAGTTTTAAATCGTGCTGATGGATTTCATTGTTAAATCTTTGTTTTGATAGACTATTTGCACTTATGAATTCACAGCGTGTTGATACAAATCATCTTAATCAGGGGATCGGATGAGCACAGTAATCGTGACACTATTCTTATTGTGTATCACCGCAATTGCCGCAGGCGTATTCTTCTGGTTTATCGTCCGACGTCGCAATACTGCATCTTCAACCGTGCATTTCAGCAAACCCAATCAGCGCAAGCTTACGCAGCATGAAAGAGATGCCGTCGAGCAATATTTGCGTCAACACGAAAAACTGAGCCAAACGCCAATTACTCATCGCAGTAACCTGATGGTTTTGCGAGATAAACTGACGCTCACCGCCAAAAGTGAAAACGTCTACGCGGTCACGCGGGCGATCACCCGTTACGGCGTCGCCAGCGAAGATCCCAATAAATGGCGATATTTCCTCGAAACGACCGAAGTGCATCTGCCGCCGTTTTGGGAACAGTACATCGCGCAGGAAAACCACGTTGAGCTGATTAAAACCCAGACTGTCCCCTTGGTTATCTCGCTCAACGGCCATTCGCTGGTCAATCATATTTACGAACGCTCGGCCCCGGCCCCTTCCGTTATCCCGACTCCTCCGCAAAACGCCTCGATTCGCCATGAAGAGAGTGAACACATTCAGTTGGTCAAAGTTCGCCATGAAACCCGCGAAGAGCACGCCCTGACGCGCTCCAACGGCGTGCGCGAAGCCATTGCTATCTCGGCCATTATGCTGCTGCTGTTTATTACTCTGGTAGGACCGGCGGTGATCCTGCCGTGGACGCTGGCTCTGGCGGTAGTGCTGGCGGGTTGGGTAAGCTGGCGCTACTTGGCTGAACGCCTGGGCAAGCATCGCAAAGAGATCCACTGTCTGCGCGGCCAGCCTAAGCGCTGGGGCCTGTTTGGCGAGTCGAAACAGGGTGATATCAGCAATATTTCTTTGGGCGCGGTAGACCTGATCTATCCGCCGCACTGGCAGCCGTTCATTGCCCGCGATCTGGGTCAGCCGACCGATGTTGAAGTCTATATGAACAGCCAAGTGGTGCGTCAGGGCAGTTACCTGTCGCTGCATGACGAAGTGAAAAATTTCCCGCTGCAACAGTGGGGTAAGAATCTGGTGCTGGCTGCCAGTGCCTTGGTGCTACTGCTGGTTTTGCTGATTTATGTCCCACTCGGATTACCTCTGAAACTCAGCGTCGCGTGGCTGCAAGGCGCGCAGAGCACCCAGGTTAACAGCGTGCAAGCGCTGGAGAAAACGCCGCTGCGGGTTGGCGACACGCTAAAAGTTCAGGGCACCGGCATGTGCTATGTGCCGCCAGAGAGCGCCCGCGCCGCGCCGACCAGCTTCATGCCATTTGACTGCTCTGGCATTTACTGGAACGAAGCCGCGCCGCTGCCAATACCGGAATCAGAATCCATCGACGCTGCCACCGCGCTGCTCACCACGGTGAATACTCAGCTGCATCCAAACGACAGTGGCACCGAGCAGAACATCAACCCACAGCTCGCCACCGCGATTGAAAAATCGGGCATGATCCTGCTGGACGACTTCTCAGATATCGTGTTGAAAACGCAGACATTGTGCAGTAACAGCGATGATTGTGTGCGGCTGAAAAACGCGCTGGTTAATCTGGGCAATGCCGACAACTGGGCAACGCTGGTTAAGCGCGCCAAATCTGGCACCCTGAAAGGCATGAACGTGTTACTACGCCCGGTAAGCGCCCAGTCGCTGAGCGAACTGGTGAATACCGCCACTTCGTCATTCTTCGCGCTGGAAACACGCCGCGCGGCACAGGCGCTCAATAGCCCACCGCCGGGCGGCTTCTTAATCAGCAATGATGAAGGCAAACAGTTGGTCGACCAGCCTGCCCCGCCGGTTTCCCTCTATGCCTATAGCCCGTTAAACCAGTGGAAACAGTTGCAGAATCTCTCTTCCATGCTGCTGCATACGCCATTCACTGCCCAAGGAGTGATCACCAGCATCAACGTTGACGCCAACGGCACGCGGCATATTTCACTGCACAGCGAGCCGGATATCTCGACGCTATGGCGCTATTTGGGCACCAGCTTGTTGTTGATTCTGTTAGTGGTTTGCTTAGTGGTGAACGCCGTGCTGTTGGCAAAACGCATGTTGAAAGACAAACATCGGATGAATGACATCCAGCACTACTACAACAACTGCTTCAATCCGACCATCGTAACGCCCGCGCCTCACACGCTGAATTAATCTTTTCAGGTTACAATGAACACCTGACTTCCCTCACGCCAGCCTCGGCGGCGTGAGGGAAGGATGTGCTACCCTGCCGCTTTCCTCTGCCCTTTATAATATTTCTCTCCCAGCAACGGCACTCAAGTCGTTCACCGTGGAGATATGGAGCCTGTATGCCACCGGAGTTTGACTGGAATAACATTGATACCCTGCTGCTGGACATGGACGGCACGCTGTTGGATCTCGCCTTCGACAGCCAGTTTTGGCTGCAAGATGTCCCGCAGGCGCTGAGCCAACAGCGCAGCCTGAGTTTCGAAGAAGCGCGGCAATATATTCACGCCGAATACCTTGCTGTCCAGCACACCATGAACTGGTACTGCTTTGACTATTGGTGCAACAAGCTGGATCTGGATATTTACCAGATGACCACCGAGGTCGGCCACAGGGCGCGCCTGCGCGACGACACCCTGCCCTTTTTGCAGCATTTACGCGCCAGCGGCCGCCAGACCATTTTGCTGACCAACGCCCATCCGCACAGCCTTGAGGTCAAGTGCCAACACACCGGTTTGGACCAGCACCTTGATTTATTACTTTCTACCCACACATTTGGTTATCCAAAGGAAGATCAGCGTTTGTGGCAGGCGGTGCAGCAGAAAACCGGTTTTGATCCACAGCGCACCCTGTTTGTGGATGATGGAGAACCCATCCTCAATGCGGCAAAAACCTTTGGTATCCGCTATTGTCTGGGTATAGAAAATCCCGACTCTACGCTGGCGAACAAAGCGTTTGAGGCCCATCCTTCGATCAGTGACTACCTGAGCCTGCTGCCGTCCATTCAGCCCGTGACAGGCCGGGAAAGCCGATCGTTGCTGACCTAGGGGAGAAATATGAAAGGCAAAACGCCAGAGGATGACAACGGGGTTCGCCTCGACAAATGGCTGTGGGCCGCGCGGTTTTACAAAACGCGAGCCTTAGCGCGTGAGATGATTGATGGCGGCAAAGTGCATTACAACGGCCAGCGCGGCAAGCCGAGTAAGCTGGTTGAAGTGAATGCCGAAATCAAACTGCGTCAGGGAAATGATGAAAAAACCGTCGTGGTTCTGGACCTGACAACCCAGCGGCGAAGCGCCGAAGAGGCGCAAAAGCTTTATCAGGAAACTGAACTAAGCATTACCAGCCGAGAGAAAATCTCTGAGGCGCGTAAAATGAATGCCATGCCACATCCTGATCGGCGCCCTGATAAGAAGGAGCGCCGCAACCTGATTAAATTTAAATATGGCGATGCCGAATAAACGGAAAGTCGCTTAAGTAGAGAGAACAGTATGTCCAATCATGACCAATTACACCGCTACCTGTTCACAAACCACGCTGTGCGCGGTGAACTGGTTTCCCTCAGCGAGACGTTTGAGCAAATCGTCGCTGGCCACGACTATCCGGCAGAAGTTCGCACCTTGCTGGGTGAGATGTTGGTGGCGACCAGCCTGCTGACCGCCACGCTGAAGTTTGATGGCGACATCACCGTACAACTTCAGGGCGATGGCCCACTGAAGCTGGCGGTTATTAACGGCAACAACAAGCAAGAGATGCGCGGCGTGGCCCGTCTGCAAGGCGATATCGCCGCCGACAGCTCGCTGAAGCAGATGATTGGCAACGGCTACATGGTGATCACCATTTCCCCAACGGAAGGTGAGCGCTATCAGGGCGTGGTTGATTTAGAAGGCGAAACGCTGGCGGAATGTCTGGAAAACTACTTCCTACGTTCAGAGCAGCTGCCAACGCGCATCTTTATCCGTACCGGCGAGTCCGAGGGTAAAGCCGCGGCGGGCGGCCTGCTGCTGCAAGTGCTGCCTGCGCAAGAGACTGACCCGGAAGAGTTCAGCCACCTGTCACAGCTGACCACCACCATCAAAGCGGAAGAGCTGTTCACCCTGCCAGCCACCGAAGTGCTGTACCGCCTGTATCATCAGGAAGAAGTGACGGTCTACGAACCGCAAGACGTCTGCTTCCGCTGCACCTGCTCCCGTGAGCGTTGTGCAGATGCCCTGATGACCCTGCCGGGCGAAGAAGTGCTCGAGATGCTGGAAGAAGATGGCAAAATCGAAATGCACTGTGATTACTGTGGCAGCGATTACGCGTTCGACGCCATGGACCTGGCAACCTACAAAGCCAGCGGCAATCTGCCGGACGCCGACAGCGCCGTTCACTAAACGCCATAAACACCATCAAATACGGAGCAATGTCTGACATTGCTCCGGCTTCATTCAATTACTTTACTTTCGTTACACCGTCTTCGTGCACTGTCTCTCAGAACTGCCAAAAAACCCGCCATAGATGCCATTCTTTGAAGAAAACCGCAGATAAAAAGCCATAAATCTTTACAATTGCAGTGCATTTCATTTTACATGGCGGCCACAAAGCCGTTCAGATTTGACCATCCGATCTAGGAGCAGGGACATGCCGACCCACCATCTCAGCAAAGAAAAACTGGCCACCTACGGTATCAAGGATACCCGCGAAATTGTTTATAACCCGGATTACGACCTGCTCTTCAAAGAAGAGACAGCACCCGGTCTGCAAGGTTTTGAGCGTGGTCAAGTCACTGAGCTGGGCGCGGTGAATGTTGATACCGGAATCTTTACCGGTCGTTCGCCAAAAGATAAGTACATTGTGCGCGATGACACCACTCGAGACACCGTCTGGTGGGCCGATCAGGGCAAAGGGAAGAATGACAATAAGCCGCTCAGCCAGGAAGTGTGGAGCGAGCTGAAAGCGCTGGTGACTCAGCAACTCTCTTCTAAACGCCTGTTCATCATCGACGCCTTCTGCGGCGCCAACGCGGATTCACGTCTGAAAGTCCGCTTTATTACCGAAGTGGCCTGGCAGGCGCATTTCGTGAAAAACATGTTCATCCGCCCAACGGACGCCGAGCTGGAAAACTTCGAGCCGGATTTCATCGTGATGAACGGCGCGAAATGCACCAACCCGAACTGGCAGCAGCAAGGTCTGAACTCTGAAAACTTTGTCGCGTTTAACCTGACCGAGCGCATTCAGCTGATTGGCGGCTCCTGGTACGGCGGCGAGATGAAAAAAGGCATGTTCTCGGTGATGAACTACCTGCTGCCGCTGCAAGGTATTGCCTCCATGCACTGTTCCGCCAACGTCGGCGAAAAAGGCGACGTGGCGGTATTCTTCGGCCTGTCCGGCACCGGCAAAACCACTCTCTCCACCGACCCGAAACGCCAGCTGATTGGCGACGACGAGCACGGCTGGGATGACGACGGCGTGTTCAACTTTGAAGGTGGCTGCTACGCCAAAACCATCAAGCTGAGTAAAGAAGCCGAGCCAGACATTTATGGCGCCATCACCCGCGACGCGCTGTTGGAAAACGTGGTGGTAGATGCCGCCGGTAAAATCGACTTCGACGATAACTCGAAAACCGAGAACACCCGCGTTTCCTACCCGATTTACCATATCCAAAACATCGTCAAGCCAGTGTCGAAAGCGGGCCACGCGACCAAGGTGATTTTCCTGACCGCAGACGCGTTCGGCGTTCTGCCGCCGGTATCACGCCTGACTGCCGATCAGACCCAATATCACTTCCTCTCTGGCTTCACCGCCAAGCTGGCAGGGACCGAGCGCGGCGTCACCGAGCCCACCCCAACCTTCTCCGCCTGTTTCGGCGCAGCCTTCTTGATGCTGCACCCGACACAGTACGCCGAAGTGCTGGTAAAACGTATGGAAGCTGCCGGAGCTCAAGCCTATCTGGTGAACACCGGCTGGAACGGCACGGGCAAACGCATTTCTATCCAGAACACCCGCGCCATCATCGACGCCATCCTGAATGGCACCATCGATGACGCCGAAACCTTCACTCTGCCAGTATTCAACCTCGCCGTGCCAACCGCACTGCCGGGCGTCGATACCCACATCCTCGACCCGCGCAACACCTACGGTTCCGTCGAGCAATGGCAAGAGAAGGCCCACGACCTCGCACAGCAGTTCGTGACTAACTTTGATAAGTACACGGATACCGAGGCGGGAGCGCGGTTGGTCGCGGCGGGGCCAAAGCTTTAAAAAGCTTTAGCAAATTTAAGGTCAAGGTCGTGGGCGCCGGCCCACACCGGCCTTAAGGTCAAGGTCGTGCGCTGCCGCCACACCGGCCTCAAGGGGCGCCTATCGCCGCGCCCCTTGAGAATCCCCGGCTCTTTTACTGCGCGCTTCGCTTGTTGGAGGGACATGTTTCAGTCACTTCAGTTCACACCGCAAAATGTCGCCGCTTAGGCGGTTCCCGAATTTCAGGCTTCGAGCCTTTGGTCTCGAACCATTCATTCGGCGCCATTTTTGAGCGCGGTTTTGAGGCTTTTCAATCGTCCCTTTTCAGTAGGTTCAGGTTTGTTTTGCGAATTGAATGAAACGGTTCGGCGTAAATGCCAGTAGGCCGCGTTCAGAAATGACGCCGAGCAAGAGGTGGAAAACCGCGCCTTTTTTGCGCGGGTTGTAATCCCGCAGCGAGGGAACCGCCTAAGCGGCGGCTTTTCGCGGCTGTCATTATGGTGACTGAAACACGTCCATTCCAACCCTGCGAAGCCTCGATCTCACAGCAATAAAAAACGCAGGGTTCCAAGGGAGGCGCGTTTACGCCTCCCTTGGTCGGTGTGGGCCGACGCCCACGGTTTTGAATTTGAACTTAAGGCTTGAGGAGCAAGGGGCTATACCCCCTTAACTCAAACGGTTTTCTGCGGAAGTGAAGTCACAACTGCCTTCTCCACCGGCAGGGGTAAATATGCCCGAATGCGGAGTCCACCGCGCGGGCTGCGGCCGATATCTAGCGAACCGGCGTGGGCATCGATGATGCGCTGCACAATCGCTAAACCTAGTCCGGTGCCGCTGGTAGTACGGGCGCTGTCGCCGCGAACAAATGGCTGGAACAGGTGCTTCAGCTGGCTTGGTTCAATGCCGGGGCCGTCGTCTTCAACCTGGAACCAACCGCGCTGCAACTCCTTGCCGCTGCTAACTTTTATCCAGCCGTTGCCGTAGCGGGCGGCGTTCACCACCATATTCACCACGGCGCGTTTGATAGACAGCGGATGCACATTGACCAGCACTTCGCCGCTGACCAAATCGCTATCGATTTCACGCTCGTATCCACTTTCGGCGGCAATCACTTCGCCGAGAATCGAGTTGAGATCGCACTCTTCGGTCTGCAACTCCTGCCCGGTGCGCAGATAATCGATGAACTGCTCAATAATGGCATTGCACTCTTCGATGTCCTTGTTGATGGACTCCGCGAGGTAGCCATCGCCGTCGCTCATCATCTCCGTCGCTAAACGAATACGGGTCAACGGCGTGCGCAGGTCGTGGCTGACACCGGCCATCAGCAAGGTTCGGTCGTCGGCAAGCTGCTTCACGCCGGCGGCCATCTGGTTGAACGCGCGGGTCACCGAACGCACCTCAGACGCGCCGTACTCGCGCAGCGGGGCCGGGATTATCCCCTTACCCACCTGCAATGCGGCGTGTTCGAGTTCCACCAAGGGTCGGTTTTGAATACGGATAAACAGCCATGCGCCGCCTATGGCTAACAGCATAATCGCCAAGGTGTAGCGGAACAGCGGGGAGAAGTCGCCTTGATGAATTTCGGTCAACGGTACGCGCACCCAGATGTCAGGCGACAGCCAGGTTTTCAGCCACACGACCGGGGTATTCTTGTTCACTTCGACGCGAACATCGGTTGGGCCACCGAGCTGCTGCGCCATTTGCTGACTGAGGAATTCGTAATGTTGCGCCCAACGCAGCCCGCTCTCTTCAGCGGCAGAGTTGGTATAGAGGGAAATCCCCAGCTCGCGGTAGATTTCGCGGCGGAATGCCGGAGGAACGGCCAGCAGCGTGCCATCTTCCAGCTGCAACTGATCGGTCATGAGCATACGCACTTCGTAAGCCAAGACCTTATTGAACTGTTGCAGACTCGGCAGAATGGCGAAATTCAGCACGACCAAATAGGTCGTCACCAAGCTGACGAACAGCAAGGTGACGATCAACAGCAGGGTTCGGGCAAACGAGCTACGCGGTGAAAAGCGTATTCGTCTCATGCCTTACTGCCGTCCGGTACAAAGACATAACCCAAGCCCCAAACGGTTTGGATGTAACGTGGGTGTGCCGGATCTTCTTCCACCATGCGACGCAGGCGGGAGATTTGCACGTCGATGGAACGCTCCATGGCGCTGTATTCGCGGCCACGGGCCAAGTTCATCAACTTGTCGCGAGATAACGGCTCACGCGGATGGCTAACCAAGGCTTTCAACACGGCAAACTCGCCGCTAGTCAATGGCATAGGCTCATCTTCACGGAACATCTCGCGGGTGCCGAGGTTCAGTTTGAACTTACCGAAGGAGATCACCGCTTCTTCTTGAGAAGGCGCGCCCGGCAGTTCATTAGCCTGACGGCGCAGCACGGCGCGGATACGGGCCAGCAATTCACGCGGGTTAAATGGCTTAGGAATATAGTCATCGGCGCCGATTTCCAGACCAACGATACGGTCAACTTCTTCACCTTTCGCGGTAACCATAATGATTGGCATCGGGTTACTTTGGCTGCGCAGGCGGCGGCAAATGGACAGGCCGTCTTCGCCAGGAAGCATTAAATCCAGCACCATCAGGTGGAATGATTCACGAGTCAGCAAGCGATCCATCTGTTCGGCGTTCGCTACGCTGCGTACCTGAAAACCTTGTTCGGTCAGGTAACGTTCTAAAAGAGCCCGCAGGCGCATATCGTCATCAACAACCAGAATCTTATGATTCTCTTGCATTTTTATTACTCCCAAAGGCATGAATACCCGAAGTCTGTATTGTTAGAAATTCGTGCTAAAACAGACAGCTATTAATGGTATATATTCTAGTCGAAATTGTTACAAAGATTATGCTTTTCCTAATTTATCAACAATTTTCAGCGGCTACTCACGCCCCCGTTAACATAAATCAGCATGATTGCCACTTTACCTCTTTCCGGCTAATTTGCTCTAGCAATCTTGAGCCTGCAACCCGGCTATGAAAATATCCCCCTTTGGCGCACAGACTCACTCGTGAACAGAATATGAAAACCAAACTGATTACCCGCGAAGGTTATAACAAACTTAAGCAAGAGCTGGACTTCCTCTGGCGCGAAGAGCGGCCCGAAGTGACCAAGAAAGTCACCTGGGCTGCCAGCCTTGGCGACCGCAGTGAAAACGCCGATTACCAATATAATAAGAAGCGCCTGCGCGAGATTGACCGCCGGGTGCGCTATCTGACCAAGTGCCTTGAGCAACTGCGCATTGTCGATTACTCGCCGCAGCAAAAAGGCAAAGTGTTCTTTGGGGCCTGGGTTGATATCGAAAATGACGACGGCGACACCAAGCGTTTTCGCATCGTCGGCTATGACGAAATTTTTGGCCGCAAAGATTACATTTCTATCGACTCGCCGATGGCCCGCGCCCTGCTGAAGAAAGAGGTGGGCGACAGCGCCGTGGTGCAAACCCCGGTGGGCGAAGCCATGTGGTATGTGAATGAAATCAACTATGATGAACAAGCGCCAAGTTCGTAAACCTTCCATGACTCTCAAAACGCCGGTGAGAAGGGCCAGATAACTGGCATTTTTCACCCTCAAAACGTATAACTGTCCCCCAGTTTTTATGTCACTCAACGAATGAAAAGCCTATGAATGATCAACTGAGCCGCATTATCGCAACTGAATTGCAGGTTCGCCCGGAGCAGGTTGCTTCCGTGGTGCGTCTGCTGGATGAAGGTAATACCGTGCCATTTATTGCGCGGTATCGTAAGGAAGTCACCGGTGGGTTGGATGATACCCAACTGCGTCAGTTGGACAGCCGTCTGGGCTATCTGCGTGAACTTGAAGATCGCCGCCAAACCATTCTCAAATCCATTGAGGAGCAGGGCAAACTGAGCGATGACCTCGCCAAAGCGATTAACACCACGCTGAGTAAAACCGAGCTGGAAGATTTATACCTGCCGTATAAACCTAAGCGCCGGACTCGCGGGCAAATCGCCATTGAAGCTGGCCTCGAGCCGCTGGCCGACCTGCTGTGGAATGAGCCGCAAAACGAGCCGGACGCCACCGCAGCCAAATTCGTTGATGCAGAAAAAGGCGTCGCCGACACCAAAGCCGCCCTTGACGGTGCGCGCTACATCTTAATGGAGCGTTTCGCCGAAGATGCCAGCTTGTTGGCCAAAGTTCGCGACTACCTGTGGAAGAATGCCCACTTAGTCTCTCGCGTGGTCGATGGCAAAGAGCAGGAAGGCGCGAAATTTAGCGACTACTTCGACCATCACGAACCGATTTCCAAAGTCCCTTCTCACCGCGCGCTGGCGATGTTCCGTGGTCGCAACGAAGGCGTGCTGCAACTGGCGCTGAACGCCGATCCGCAGCATGACGAAGCGCCAAAAGAGAGCTATGCCGAACAGCTGATCATTGAGCACCTCGGGCTGCGCCTGAACAATGCGCCAGCCGACGTTTGGCGTCGCGCTGTGGTCAACTGGACATGGCGCATCAAAGTGCTGTTGCACCTTGAAACCGAGCTGATGAGCACGGTGCGCGAGCGCGCCGAAGACGAAGCGATTAACGTCTTCGCCCGCAACATGCACGACCTGCTGATGGCCGCTCCGGCCGGAATGCGCGCCACCATGGGCCTCGACCCCGGCCTGCGCACCGGCGTGAAAGTGGCGGTAGTCGACAACACCGGCAAGCTGGTCGGCATTGACACCGTTTACCCACACACCGGTCAGGCGGCGAAAGCGGCCCAGCAGGTTGCGGCGCTGTGCATCAAACACAATGTTGAACTGGTGGCTATCGGCAACGGCACGGCTTCTCGCGAAACCGAGCGTTTCTTCCTCGACCTGCAAAAACAGTTCCCAGAAGTGAAAGCGCAGAAAGTGATTGTCAGCGAGGCGGGCGCGTCGGTCTATTCAGCCTCTGAGCTGGCGGCGCAGGAGTTCCCCGACCTCGACGTGTCTATTCGTGGCGCGGTTTCTATTGCCCGCCGCCTGCAAGACCCGCTGGCCGAGCTGGTGAAAATTGATCCGAAATCCATTGGTGTCGGCCAGTACCAGCATGACGTCAGCCAGACCCAATTGGCGAAGAAACTCGATGCCGTGGTGGAAGACTGCGTGAACGCCGTGGGCGTTGACCTCAATACCGCATCGGTGCCGTTGTTGACTCGCGTCGCGGGCCTGACGCGCATGATGGCGCAGAATATTGTTAGCTGGCGCGACGAAAACGGCCAGTTCCGCAACCGTGAGCAGCTGTTGAAAGTGAGCCGCCTGGGGCCAAAAGCCTTTGAACAGTGCGCGGGCTTCCTGCGTATCAACCACGGCGATAACCCTCTGGATGCCTCAACCGTTCACCCGGAAACTTACCCGGTGGTGCAGCGCATTTTGGCGGCCACCAATCTGGCGCTGAAAGAGCTGATGGGCGACTCCAACGCCCTGCGCGGCCTGAAAGCCAGCGAGTTCACCGACGAGCAGTTCGGCGTGCCGACGGTGACCGACATCATCAAAGAGCTGGAAAAGCCGGGGCACGATCCGCGCCCTGAGTTCAAAACCGCGACCTTTGCTGACGGCGTTGAAACCATGAATGACCTGCTGCCGGGCATGGTGCTGGAAGGTTCGGTGACTAACGTGACCAACTTCGGCGCCTTCGTGGATATCGGCGTACATCAGGACGGTCTGGTGCACATCTCTTCGCTGGCGAATAAGTTTGTCGATGACCCACACACCGTGGTCAAAGCGGGCGATATCGTTAAAGTGAAAGTGATGGAAGTGGACTTGCAGCGTAAGCGTATCGCCCTGACCATGCGTCTTGACGAGCAGCCGGGCGAAACCTCGGCTCGTCGCGGTGGCGGTTCGGCGGCCCCTGCCGGTGGCAGCGGCCGTGACGCGCAAAAGCGCGGTGCGCCGAACAAACCGGCCGGACGCGCGGCGTCTACGCCTGCGGGCAACAGCGCGATGGGCGACGCCCTCGCCGCCGCCTTTGGTAAAAAGCACTAAAAGCGCCAATTTCTGCTCTTACTCAAAGTCGCTGAATTTCAGCGGCTTTTTTATTATTCCCGCCAATACCCCTACTTCTTGAATGATTACTAATCACGTAATCACTGAGTTAAATCAATAAATCTGCCCTAACAGAGGAATAGGATAGCCCCATCGCGAAGGGAGTCTTTTAGGGAATGTCCCTTTTTTAACTCTCTTCGTGCGTACTAATTATGATAACTATTCGCATTTTTACTTCTAAAAGTAATTAGTCTGGCAAGGCTTCGCCGGACACCAACCAGACCCTATTTCGCAACGATTTACCCCAGTCAGGGGGTAATAACCGGGCAAGGAAGCACGGCGCTATCGCCGTCCCCATTCCGCCTGAACGCTTCGCGAGGACCTATGCAACTACTCTCTCAACGTGCTTATAAAATTACCGGCTTTTCACATGAAATCAGCCCGGCTTATCGGCAGAAACTGCTGTCACTGGGCATGCTGCCCGGCTCTCTGTTCAATATTATCCGCGTAGCGCCCATGGGTGATCCGGTACAAATCGAAACCCGTCGCACCAGTCTGGTCGTGCGCAAAAAAGACCTCGACCTGCTAAAGCTGGAAATTCAGGCCTGATGATTTTTTCAGCGCGGGCTCGCTTTAATTTAATGCCCGCGCCGCTCTCTTCTCTCACGTAGAAATCAACGTATGAAAGCACTGACTATTGGCTTAATTGGTAATCCGAACTCCGGCAAAACCACCCTTTTCAACCAATTAACTGGCGCACGTCAACGCGTGGGGAATTGGGCAGGCGTCACCGTCGAGCGCAAAGAAGGCCAGTTCTCCACGGCCGGGCATCAGGTCACGCTGGTTGATTTACCCGGCACCTACTCGCTCACCACCATCTCCGAGCAAACCTCGCTCGACGAACAAATTGCCTGCCACTACATTCTCAGCGGCGACGCCGACCTGATAATCAACGTGGTGGATGCCTCGAATCTGGAGCGAAACCTCTACTTAACGCTGCAACTGCTGGAGCTTGGCATTCCCTGCATTGTGGCGCTGAATATGCTGGATATTGCCCAGACCCAGAACATCACTATTGATATTTCTGCTCTGGAAAAACGGCTGGGTTGCCCGGTCATTGCGCTGATTTCTACCCGCGCCAGCGGCATCAGCGAGCTGAAAAAATGCATTGATAGCCGCCCTGCCGCCTCTGACCTCTCTCGGGTGATTTACCCGCCGATTTTACAGCAGGAAGTGGACGCCATGGCCGACGCCATGCCCGACACTCTGCCATTACAACAGCGCCGCTGGCTGGCCTTGCAGATGCTGGAAGGCGACATTTATAGCCAGACTCACGCCCCGCAAGCCGCCGCGCTATTGCCCGCCGTGCGCCAAAGGCTGGTCAGCCAGCAGCATGAAGACCCGGCGCTGCTGATCGCCGATGCGCGCTATCAGAGCATCGTCAATCTGTGCGAGGCGGTAAGTAATTCACACCTGACCGCGCCGAATCGCATGACGCAACTTCTCGACCGGGTGATCCTCAACCGTTTCCTCGGCGTGCCGATTTTCCTGCTGGTGATGTACCTGATGTTCCTGCTGGCGATTAACATCGGTGGCGCGCTGCAGCCGATTTTCGATATCGGCTCGGCGGCTGTCTTCATTCAGGGCATGCAGTGGGTTGGCTTCACCCTGCACTTCCCGCAGTGGCTGACGATTTTCCTCGCGCAGGGGATTGGCGGCGGTATCAACACCGTGCTGCCCCTGGTGCCGCAAATTGGCATGATGTACCTGTTCCTCTCCTTCCTCGAAGACTCCGGCTACATGGCGCGAGCCGCGTTCGTGATGGACCGACTGATGCAGGCCTTGGGGCTGCCGGGCAAATCCTTCGTGCCGCTGATCGTCGGCTTCGGCTGCAATGTGCCTTCGATTATGGGCGCGCGCACCTTGGACGCGCCGCGCGAAAGGCTGATGACCGTCATGATGGCGCCCTTTATGTCCTGCGGCGCGCGTCTGGCGATTTTTGCCGTATTCTCCGCCGCGTTCTTTGGCCAGAGCGGCGCCTCCGTGGTGTTCTCGCTCTATCTGCTCGGCATTGTGGTCGCCATTCTCACCGGCTTGGTGCTGAAATACACCATCATGCGCGGTGAAGCTTCTCCCTTCGTGATGGAACTGCCGGTTTACCACATTCCGCATCTGAAAAGCCTGCTGCTGCAAACCTGGCAGCGCCTGAAAAGTTTTGTGCTGCGCGCGGGTAAAGTCATTGTTATCGCAAGTATTTGTATCGGCGCGCTGAACAGTTTCTCCTTTAGCGGCAAGGCGGTGGACAACATTAATGACTCGGCGCTGGCCAGCGTCAGTAAAGTGCTAACCCCGCTGCTGAAACCGATGGGCGTTCACGAAGACAACTGGCAGGCGACGGTCGGACTGGTGACGGGCGCGATGGCAAAGGAAGTGGTGGTCGGCACGCTCAACACCTTATATACCGCCGAGCACATCACCACGCAGGAGTTTGATGCCGCCAACTTCAACCTGTTGGATGAACTGAATGGCGCGGTACACGAAACTTGGCAGGGTTTGAAAGACACCTTCAGCCTGAGCGTGCTGTCGAACCCGATTGAAGCCAGCAAGGGCGACGGCGAAATGGCTGCCACCTCGATGGGCGTGATGAGCAGTAAATTTGGCACGGCGATTTCAGCTTATAGCTACCTGATCTTTGTGCTGCTGTATGTGCCTTGCGTGTCGGTCATGGGGGCCATCGCTCGCGAAACCAGCCGTGGATGGATGTCCTTCTCCATCGCCTGGGGGCTGAACGTGGCCTATTCGCTGGCAACCCTGTTCTTCCAGACCGCCACCTTTAGCCAGCATCCGGCCAGCAGTCTGGGCATCATTCTCACCGTGATTGCTTTTAATGCGCTGGTGTTGGTGGCGCTGAGGAAAATGCGCAGCCGCGTGACCGTCACGCTGAAACCGCGCAACGTCGCCGCCTGCTGCCAGCCGGCAGTTAACGATTGCCATTAAGGAGTTGAGATGACTTCTCTGATAGCCGTTCGCGATAACGTCGCACTGGCCGGAATGGCCGATGCACGCCAGCTGAGCCTGCAACTGAAAGCGCCGCAGCCGCTGGTGCAGGCGATGCTCGACAAACTGGTAGCGATGAGAAAGCTGGAGGCCGTTGAACCTGATAACAGCTGCCTCAGCGGCAGCTGCAAAAGTTGTGCAGACGGCAAAAAATGTCTGACCGTCAGCTACCGGCTAATCCCCTCTTAACTCAGCGATTGCCACGGATCGCGGACTTGCACCAAGCCCGCGTCCGTTTCTAATTCCACCTCACCGCCCTGCAACCACTCGCCGAGGGCAAAGTCGCCCTGCGGCGTCACGATTTGTACATCGGTGCGGCACGGCAGCTGCTGCAAAGTATTGCTCAACTCACGGAACGCCTCTGGCGATACCGGCTGGTCACAGCGGATCAGCAAGTCGAGATTGCTGTCGGCGTGCATCGCCGGGATATCACTGGCCATAGTGTAGGCGCAGCTACCGATCACACCCCATGTCCACGGCCATTTCAGGCTGGCGAAGGTGATCAGCGACTGCATTGGAGGCAGGGAAATAAAGCGTGAATGCAGTAATGACACCGGATTGGCGACTAGCGATTCCGGCGTCACGGTACGCACGATGGAGGAAGGTGCCACCCAGGCCGTCGCCCGCTGAGTGCGCGTCATACCACGAATTCCCACGGCGATTGCGCCATCAGCACGCTGCCCCCGACGCACCACCAGCGGTAAATGCGTCCGCCAGTGGCTTACCCACTCGGGCAAGGCTTGATCACTTTCCAGCGCCGAACGGTCGGCAATCCAAATCAGGTCATGGGCACGCGGCAAACTCATCGTTTAGCTTCCTTATTATTCAAAGCAGCAAAAACCCCACTGCAATAAAGGGTAGTCAGCTAATGATACACAACCCGCCCGCGAACTTAACCTGAAGAATGCTCCATAAAAAAGGGCGCCCTTAGGCACCCTTCTCGTGAAGACCGTAAAACTTATTTGCCGTTAAAAACTTATTTGTCTTTAAAGACTTCAGCCGTTGCGCTGATTTTCTTCTTCTCTTGACCACCGATGATCACGAAGTATTTGCCGCCTTTCTCATCAGCCTGCTTGGACAGCTCTTCGCGCGCGTCCATTGGTGCAGTGTATTCATTGCTGGTCGTGATGGTACCCAGGCTAACCAAACCTTTCTCTTGTGCCACTTCTTTAGTGATCAACTCTGCCGCCATTGCGCTGGTTGAGAATACGCCTGCCAGAACGACTGCTGCCATAATTTTATAAGATTTCATGAAGTTACCTCTAAGAGTGATTATTTTGATAAAGCTCCCATGACAATACCGACGATGAAACCCGCGCTGGCGTAACCTTCCTGGCCTGACACCAAAATCCCCCAGAAACGCGGCGTGATGTCACCGAGCCATAGGCTGGCCCGACAATCACTGTTCGGTATTATCTGCCTAAGTATTAGTCACGCCCAAAAAATATCCAGTAGAAATGTATAAAATATTTACATGAAATTTCAATGTGTGACAGCGAACTGCTTTATCTGCTCACAAAAGGCTTCTGGGTGAGAAATAAAAGGCGCATGGGCCGATTTTTCAATGATATGCGACTCGCTTTCCGGCCACAGGGCATCCAATAACGGCACAATTTTGCGCGGCACCAGACCGTCGAGCGCGCCATAAATTCGCAGCATCGGCACGCTGAGTTGGCACATAGCCTGACGCAAATCCACCTGACGCAAAATCTCTAATCCACCATTGAGCACCTCTACCGACGGCATCGGCTGGCCCAGCACAACCGACTTCAACATGCGGGCATCCTGACGGGCGCTGTCGCTGCCCAGCGTTTGCAGGGCCAGAAAACGCTCCACCGTGCGCTGGAAATCCTCACTCAGCTGGTGCTGGAAACCGTGCAGCACTTCGGACTTAATCCCCGGCCACTCGTCGTGGGCGGCAAAACAGGGGGAAGAGGCCACGGTGATCAGCTTTTCGACGCGCGCTGGCGCACTCAGGGCAATCTGGCTGGCGACCAGCCCGCCCAGCGACCAGCCTAGCCACACGGCTTTTTCTGGCGCGGCGGCCAGCACGGTGTCGGCCATCTCCTCAATACTCATCGGCCCAAAACCTTCACTGCGGCCATAGCCCGGCAGGTCGACCAGGTGCAGCCGAAAATGCGGCGCGAGTCGCTCGGCGGTGTAACGCCAGACTTCCGCACTCAGCCCCCATCCGTGAAGCAGCACAAGATCGAGATCGCCTTCACCAAAGGTCTGCCAGTAGAGCTTATTCATAGGGTAATGTCCGTTGGGTTTCGAAATCCACTGAGGGAAAAGTGATGTTAAGGATAACAATTCAGGCGCAGTGCTGGCTATGCCAACAGCCGCTGCATCTTGCGCGGCACGGCATCTGTAGCGTTTGCGTCAAATACCTCCCCGTGCCGCCGCCCTGCTGCCCGCGCTGCGGCCTATCCAGCAGCCACGCCAAACTCGACTGCGGGCGCTGCCTGCGCAAGCCGCCGCCGTGGGACGCCTTGGTGCAAGTGAGTGACTACATTGCGCCACTCAGCGGCTTAGTGATGCGTCTGAAATTCGCCAAACAGCCCGAGCTGGCCATACCGCTCGCCAGGCTGCTGCTGTTTCGCTGGCTGGCGCGGTTTCGGGCCGGCGAGTTGGTTCGCCCGGATATTTTGCTCAGCGTGCCTTTACATCGCCGACGCTACTTTGGACGTGGCTATAACCAGAGCGAATTGCTGGCCGCGCCGCTGGCTCACTGGTTGCAATGCCAATTTCACCCCTATGCTTTGCAGCGAATTCGCGCCACGCCGCCGCAGCAACGGCTTTCCGAATCAGCACGAAAAATGAATCTACGCCGAGCCTTTATTTGCCGCGAAAACTTCCACGGCAAGCATGTTGCGCTGCTTGATGATGTTGTTACAACGGGTAGCACATTATGTGAAATCAGTAAGTTACTGAGAAATCAGGGGATTGCCTCGCTACAGATTTGGTGCGTTTGTCGCACCTTGTAGTCGGCTAAGTAAAGGGCGTATTATAACCAACTGGAGTAGTCAACTATTGAGCCAATGTTATGATTCTTATTACCGATGCTGCCCAAGCGCACTTTGCCAAACTGTTGGCAAGCCAAGAAGAAGGCACCCAGATCCGCGTATTCGTGATCAACCCCGGTACGCCGACCGCGGAGTGCGGTGTGTCCTACTGCCCACCTGACGCGGTGGAAGCAACGGATACTGAATTGAAATTCGAAAAGCTGTCCGCTTACATCGACGAGCTGAGCAAGCCTTATCTGGCTGATGCTGAAATCGACTTTGTTACCGACCAGCTTGGCTCACAGCTCACGCTGAAAGCCCCTAATGCGAAAATGCGTAAAGTTTCTGACGACGCGCCGCTGATGGAACGCGTTGAATATCAACTGCAATCTCGTATCAACCCACAGCTTGCCAGCCACGGCGGCCGCGTCTCTCTGATGGAAATCACCGATGACGGCATCGCGGTTCTGCAATTCGGCGGCGGCTGTAACGGCTGTTCAATGATTGATGTCACCCTGAAAGACGGCATCGAGAAAGAACTGCTGGAAAACTTCCCAGAGCTGAAAGGCGTTCGTGACCTGACCGAACACCAGCGCGGCGAGCACTCGTTCTACTAATAGAACAGCTTGCCAAGGCTAGAAAACAGAAGGGTTCAGCTAAGTTGAACCCTTTTTTCATGCCTTTTTGCGCCTTCGGTCCAAATCCTTTATCAGCCGATTGACCCACTCGTCGCTAAACATCTCCTCGAGGCTGTGAGTCAGTTTGCGCTGCCAGTTGGGGTATTCCGTATTGGTGCCGGGCACGTTGACCGGCGTCGCCATGTCCAGCCAATCTTCAGGTTGCAGGCCCAGTAAGGCGCTGGCGCTGCCCGCCAGATATCGCTGCAAACCGCGATTTAACGCTGGGGTCATCGACATCCGGCTGGCCTGTTTTCCGACGCTTTTCGCTACGCAGCCCTGACGATGCAACGCATCCAGCAGGTTCTGCTTATTGGTTTCCCGCTCGGCGCGCAGCCGCGCCAGCACGCTGGCATCCGGGTAAATCCCCAGCTTCTCACCGAGCGTGAGATCGCCCCCTTCCCAATAGCCGCGCAGAGTCGGTAAATCATGAGTGGTTACCGTGGCCATCGCCTGCGTGATGTACTCTCCCGGCGCGCGATAAACGCCTTTTTTCTCCTGCTCGAAATAGAGCACTTTGTAGGAGTAAACGCCGCTGTCGCGCAGGCTGGCGACAATCTCTTGCGGCACGATACCCAAATCTTCGCCAATCACCATGCACCGGTGGCGCTGGCTTTCTAAGGCCAGCACGCCGAGCAGGTCTTGCAGGGGATAACGCACATAAGCCCCTTTCGCCGCATGTTCGTGGGCGGGGATCCACCACAGCCGCAGCAGCCCCATCACGTGATCGATGCGCAGCGCACCGCACTGCGACATATTGGCGCGCAGTAAATCGATAAATGGCTGATAGGCGCGCTCTTGCATTACGTGGGGATCTATCGGCGGAAGCCCCCAGTTCTGCCCCTGCGGCCCGAGCAGGTCCGGCGGCGCGCCGACCGTCGCCCGCAAACAGTAGAGGTTGGGGTCAGACCAGGTTTCAGCCCCGCCCTCGGCCACGCCAACGGCCAAATCGCGGTATAAACCTATGGGCATTCCCAGCTCAACGCTGGTTTCATAACAGTCAGAAAATTGCTCGTGGGCTAACCACTGCAACCATAAATAGAACTCTACTTCGTCGGCGTAGCGCTCGCGAAAAGCCACCACGTCGGGGCTGTTAATGTCGCGGTAGGTTTCCGGCCACACAGGCCAGCCCCACAGGCCCAAGTCCAAATCCCGCAGATGAATATGCAGGGCGTCGAAAACAGCAAGCTGATACAGACTTTCGCCGCCCAAATGAACAAAACTGCGAAAGTCACGCTTGCGCTGACTGGCCTCCGGCGTGTCGACAAAGGTCTTCCACGCCAGTTTTAGCCCGTCAGATTTCAGCTTCATCACTTGCGCATAGTCGACATATTCCCGGCTGCGCGCCTGATGCAGCGCATCGCGGGTTTCCGGTTCTCTCCACCAGCTCTGGGCTTCTTCGCTTTCAATAAATTCAGGCACTTGGCTAACATCAATATAAGTGACGTTCAGCCAGCGCCGCGACGATGGGCTGTAGGGGCTGGCGCTAAGCGGGTTGGCCGGATAGAGCGCATGAATTGGGTTGAGGCCAATAAATGCCCCGCCGCGCTGGGCGACCTGCTCCAGCATCTGCTTGAGGTCGCCGAAATCCCCCACGCCCCAGTTCTTTTCTGACCTGAGGGTGTAAAGCTGAACCGTCGCGCCCCAAAGCTTCTCGCCATTGAGTACGGCCTGCGGCTCGTAACAGCGAGACGGCGCGATAATGATGCGACAGCCCCACTGTTTCTTGCCGTGGCTGAGGGTTAACTGGTGATACCCCGTCGGCAGGTTTTTCGGCAAACGCAGCGGCTGGTTGGCGACATGCTCCCCGGAGGAAACATCGCCATTTTCCAAGGTTAGCTGCCAGTGCAAATCCGACGAATATTGCGGCGCTAGCTCCACCGGCTGGTGCTCATGAAACACCAGCACGGCGGGCAGTGGCGACGCCGAGCTAAGATCCTGCTCGGCGCGCCCCATGGCGGAGAGCAGCGCCTGCTTGGTTTCATCAGAAACTGACTGCACTTCATCCTGCATATTGATAAAACTGTCTACAATACCTGCCTGCTGTGCCGCGTGTTCGAGTTGCTTGCCCTCCATTCCTGCTCCTACCGTTTGGCCTGCCAGATGCGTTGCTGATAATCGTGAATCGAGCGGTCGGCGCTAAACATGCCGACGCGAGCCGTGTTGAGAATAGCGCGGCGGGTCCACTCGTCGGCGTCGCGGTAAAGTGCATCGACGTTTTTCTGCGCCTCGCAATAGGCAGCAAAATCGGCCAGTACCAGATAAGGGTCGCCGCCCTCTTTGAAGCTATTAAGCATCAAATCAAAAGCGTGTTTATCCCCTTTGGTGAAGAAGCCGTTGGCGAGTTCGTCGAGAATGGCTTTGAGATGTTTATCCTTTTTCACCACGCTCTGCGGTTTATAGCCTTTCTTTTGCAGCGCCTTAACGCCATCAACGTCCAGACCAAAGATAAAGATATTCTCATCCCCCACCTGCTCGGCAATCTCAACATTGGCGCCGTCCAGCGTGCCGATCGTCAGCGCACCGTTGAGCGCCAGCTTCATGTTGCCGGTGCCCGACGCCTCTTTACCGGCGGTGGAAATCTGCTCTGAGACATCGGCGGCCGGGATCATCAACTCCGCCACCGACACAGAATAGTCGGGGATAAACACCACTTTCAGGCGATCGCCGACGATCGGATCGTTGTTGATCGCCTCGGCAACTTGATTGATGGCATAGATGATGTTTTTCGCCAAGTAGTAGCCCGGAGCGGCTTTCGCGCCGAACAGGAAAACGCGGGGGACGATATCCAGTTTTGGATTCTCGCGAATTTGCTTATACAGCGACAAGATGTGCAGCAGATTCAGATGCTGGCGTTTGTACTCATGCAGGCGCTTAATCTGCACGTCAAAGATGGCGTTCGGATTGAGTTTGATCCCCAGCCGCTGCCAGACGTACTCGGCAAGGCGCACTTTATTGTCATGCTTTATCTTGCGGTACTCTTTGCAGAATTTTTTGTCTTTTACGCCGCTTTCCAGCTGCTTTAGCAAGCTGAGATCGGTCACCCACGCGTCCGTCTCAAGACGCTTATCGATCAGCGCCGAAAGCGCCGGATTACACTGTTTAATCCAGCGGCGCGGCGTGATGCCGTTGGTGACATTGTGGAATTTTTCCGGCCACAGCTGGTGATACTCGGGGAACAGGTCTTTCACCACTAAATCAGAATGCAGCGCGGCGACGCCGTTGACGGCAAACCCGGCCACCACGCACAGGTTCGCCATGCGCACCTGCTTGTCATGATGAACCGCCAGTTTGGCCCACACCTGTTCGTCGCCCGGCCACTGTTTGTCGACCACTTTCTTAAAGTTGGCGTTGATCTGTTTGATTATCTGGAAGTGTCGCGGCAGCAGGCTGCGCACCAGCTTTTCATCCCAGGTTTCTAGCGCTTCTGGCATCAATGTGTGGTTGGTATAAGCAAAGGTGCGGCTGGTGATGTGCCAGGCATCATCCCAGCTAAGCTGGTGCTCATCGAGCAGCACACGCAGCATTTCGGGGATGGCGATGGTGGGGTGGGTGTCGTTGAGCTGAATCACCTCATAGTCCGGCAGTTCGGCAATTTTCCGCCCAAGGAAGTGGTGGCGGCGCAGCATATCGCCCACCGAGCAGGCGCACTGGAAATATTGCTGCATCAGGCGCAGGCGTTTGCCGGCCTGATGGTTATCATTGGGGTACAGCACTTTGGTCAGTTTGGCGGCATCCACGCCCTGTTGTTCGGCTTTAAGAAACTCACCGTCGTTGAATTTCTCCAAATCAAAGGGGTGCGGGTGGGTGGCTTCCCACAGGCGCAGCGGCTGGGTGACGCCGTTGCGATAGCCAATCACCGGCAAGTCCCAAGCCTCGCCACGCAGGGTAAACTCCGGCTCCCAGCGGCTAACGCCGGCATCGTTCTTGACGATTTTCCCGCCGATACCCACGCTGACGGCCAGCGAGCTGTTGTGGCGGAACCACGGATATTGGTTGCGATGCCAATCGTCCGGCGACTCTTTCTGCTGCCCATCGACAAAGCGTTGGCGGAACAAACCGTATTGATAGTTCAACCCATAGCCAATCGCAGGCTGGCCGACGGAGGCCATGGCGTCGAGGTAGCAGGCGGCCAATCGCCCCAAGCCCCCATTGCCCAGAGCCGGGTCAATTTCCTCTTCCAGCAAGTCGCTGAGGTTAATATCAAACTGCTTCAGCACGTCAGCGACGGTGTCGAACCAACCTAGGTTAATCAGGTTGTTACCCGTCAAACGCCCCACCAAAAACTCCATGGAAATGTAGTTCACATGGCGCGTTATCTTCTGGCGCTTTTTGCTGGCGGGAACGGTGTCGTTTTGGGGGGGAAGCTGTTCGGCGACGGCGGCGCTAACGGCATGCCACCATTGATGTAAAGTCATGTCCTTGGCGGAAGTGAGCCCGAAGGCTTGCCATTGGCGGGTTAGCGCCGCCAAAAAAACGTCCTGCTTGAGAGTGGGCTTGGTCATAAGGCAGCTCTTTCCTTTTCGTTACACTACGGGAGAAGAAGTCTGTTCTGCATGAAAGCGAAATCTGTGATCTGGGATCAACTATAGGTATAAACCCAATAGGACAAAAAAGCTCATCGCGAGGGCGCGATAAGCTTAGGGATTTGTTGGTAAATATTACGGCTGGAGGCCAAGCAACAGCGCTAATTCTGGCCGTAATAAGCGTCCGGGCCATGTTTGCGAGTAAAATGTTTGTTCAGAAGATAGTCATCCATCGGCGGTAATTGCCGGTTAAGGGTGCCGGTTATCCACGCCATTTTTGCCACTTCTTCCAGCACCACGGCATTGTGTACCGCCATTTCAGGCGTGGTTCCCCAGCAGAAGGGGCCATGCTGCGAAACCAGAATGCCGGGCATATGCAAGGGGTCAGCGTCCCCCAGCGTTTCGGCAATCACGTGGCCCGTTTCCAGCTCATATTCACCCGTCACTTCAGCTCGGCTGAGTGGTCGAGTACAGGGGATCGCCCCCGCGAAGTAGTCAGCATGAGTGGTACCCAGCGCGGGAATAGGTGCATTGGCCTGCGCCCATGAAGTGGCATAGGTTGAGTGCGTGTGAACAATGCCGCCCAGCTCTGGGTAACGGGCATAGAGCGCGAGATGGGTTGCCGTGTCAGAAGAAGGTTTGAAATGCCCTTCGACCACATCACCCAGCATATTCACCACTACCATGTCGTCGGCACTCATCACTTCATACTCTACGCCGCTGGGTTTGATCACCATCAGGCCGGAGGTCCGGTCGATGCCGCTGACATTGCCCCAAGTAAAGGTGACTAAACCCCGCGCAGGCAGCGCCATATTGGCGTCGAAAACCTGTCTTTTCAGTTGCTCTAACATACTGCGGCCTCCACGTTTAACCCGGCTTTCTGCATTTTATCTACCACCCATGCGCGAGCTTCGCGCACCTCTTTAACTGGGTCGATCGCGGTTTCGCTCCACATTTCAATCAAATAGGGGCCGCGATAGCCGGTGTCGAGCAGCGTCTTGAAGCAGCGTTCGAACTCCACCACGCCTTGGCCGAAAGGCACATTTTTAAACACGCCCTGCTGAGTGTCTTTAACGTGTACCGCCACGATATGGCCTGCGCCACTCGCCAGTTCCATTTGCACGTCGTTATCCCACGCCGATAAGTTGCCGATGTCGGGATAGAGCTGGAACCACGGATTGTTCAGATAGTGGGCGTAGCCTAAAGCTTTGCTAATGGAATTCATCAGCGGGTAATCCATGATTTCCATCGCCAGCGTGACCTGCGCGCGGCTTGCCATCTCCACGGCCTCTTTCAGGCCAGCGCGGAAACGCTCGCGGGTGTGGTCATTGGCTTCCTGATAATAGACGTCGTAGCCCGCAAGCTGGATAACTCGAATGCCAAGGTCCTGCGCCAGCACGATGGCTTTACGCATGACCTCCAGCCCCTGCGCGCGGGTGGCATCATCTTCGGACCCAAGTGGGAAACGGCGATGCGCACTGAGGCACATGGAAGGAATGCGAACACCGGTGCGGGCAACGGCATCTACCACCGCCATTCGCTGTTCGCGACTCCAGTCCAGCCGCGCCAATCGGTGATCGCTTTCATCGACCGACATTTCGACGAAATCAAAGCCTAGCTCTTTGGCCATTTTCAGGCGTGCGAACCAGTCTTCCCCCGCAGGCAGGGCCTTTTCATAAATACCGAGTGGAACGGCTTTGTGCATCATTGCGCTGTCCTTAGCCCCAAAGCTGGCTGATTGATTTTTTGAACTGGCGAGCGGCCTCGACCGGGTCTTTCGCATCACGAATACTGCGACCAGCGATAAAGACGTGCACCGGGATATCTTTAAACAGCGGCAGATCTTCCAGCGCCAGACCACCGGTGATGGTGACTTTAAAGCCCATGCTGGACAGGCGTTGAATTGCCGTAATATCGGCATCGCTCCAGGCTACGCCGGCGGCCTGTGCGTCACGGCTGCGGTGATACACCACTTGCTGAATTCCGGCAGCGCGCCACTCCTGAGCCTGTTCCCACGTCCAGTAGCCTGTCAGTTCAATTTGCACGTCGCCGCCAAACTCTTTTGCGACTTCCAACGCGCCCTTGGTGGTATTGATGTCAGCACAGCAGATAACCGTCACCCAATCGGCATTGGCTTCAAAGCACATGCGCGACAAAATTTTCCCTGCGTCAGCAATTTTGGCATCGGCTAATACGATTTTTTCTGGATACAGTGCTTTCAAATCACGGACGGCGCGAACCCCTTCCGCCACGCACAAAATGGTACCCACTTCGATAATGTCGACTTCATTAGCTATCAGGCGCGTGGTTTTGTAGGCGTCATCCATCGACTGGTTATCAAGCGCAACCTGCAACATCGGTAATGTTTTAGACATGGTATGTTCCCTTTACATTGAGTCAGTCAACGCAGCCTCAGAAGCTGCGGAGGTTTTATCTATTAAATCCAGCACTTGTTGAGCCGTGGTGCAGGCACGCAAGCGATCAAAGTTCTCTTCGTCTTCAAACAGGTTCACCACCTGCATAATGCCGACTTCTTGATGGGCATTGGCATCCACCGCCGCGAGGGTGATCAGGATGTCTACCGGATCGTTGTCCTCATGGTTGAAGACCAGAGGTGTTTTCAAGGTGACCAGCGCAAAGCCGGTTTTGAGTACGCCCTCTTCAGGGCGGCCGTGCGGCATCGCCAGACCGGGCGCAATCACGAAATAAGGGCCGAAACGCTCCACGCCATCGAGAATGGCTTGGTAGTAGCGCGGTTCAACCACGCCAGCCTCTACCAGCATATCCACCCCGATTTTCACCGCCTCCTGCCAAGTCTCAGCGTCGGCGTTCAGGCGAATCGAGTCATTTTCAGCCAGAGAATCACGTAATTTCATGGCGCTCTCCTTACTTCTTCAGATCGCTGGCGAAGTGCGCGTTAATCACTTCCATCACTTTCGGACCAAAATCTGCCGCAGAAAGCATATTGCGCACGCCGACAACGTATTTGTTGCCGCTCACGGTGATTTCATCAGCTACGTGGGTTGAAGCCACGATGATATCCGCCCCGCTCAGTTCAGATTTGTACTCACCCACTGCGCAGCTGTTCATGGTGTGGTCAACACCCTCTTGAGTGAGGAACTGGCCAATTTTCATTTTCATGATCATTGAACTGCCTTGCCCACAACCGCATACCGCTAGAATTCGTACTGTCATGTGAAAATCTCCGGTCAATGTGAAATAGATGAATAAGAGTGTGTAACTTAGTGAGAAGCAGGCTGATTAAGTGCCTGTTTTTCAGCATCTTCTTCGGCGCGCAGAGTGCGACCGGCGAAGAACATATAAAGAAGTGCGACCACCACGATGACGCCCATAAAGGCCATGCCGATACTGAAGAAGCCCTGCATCAGTGGCGGTGCCAGAATTGACCAGTCGGCCATGCCCATCCAGGCACTCAGGCCAGTCAGTTTGATTGCCCAGACGCAGCCGAAGATCTCCAACATGCCCATCACCAGACAGATTTTTAACGCCGCGCGCCAGCCGCCAAAGTGATTCGCAAACACGCCAATGGTGGCATTGGAGAAGAACATCGGGATAAAGCCAGGAATGATCATGATGGATGAGCCGAGCGCGAACAGGATGCCCACGGCGATCAGCTGCCCGATGGTGCCCCACATAAAGCCCCAAACCACGGCGTTGGGCGCGAAGCTGTAAATTGCCGCGCAGTCGATAGCTAAAACCGCACCGGGAATTAAGCGTTGGGAGATGCCGTTAAAGGCTTCGGTTAATTCAGCGACGAACATGCGCACGCCCTGAATAATGATGAAAATAGCGACCGCAAACATCAGGCCCGTTTGCAGGATATAGATAGTCCAGTGGGTTTTACCGGCCATCAGTTGCAAGGTATCAAGCCCAAACGAGCAGAGGATGATGCCGAAGAAAATCGTCATCACGATGGCCGTCGAGACGATATTGTCATGGAAGATATTCAACCAGCCCGGCAGCTTGAGGTTCTCGACGCTGTCTTCTTTTTTACCCAGATAAGGGGCGATTTTATAAGCAATCCATGAGGCGAATTGCTGCTGGTGCCCAATCGAGAAGCCGCTGTTTTCCGTCACGGCCTGAGTGGGTTTGTACATCATGTTGGAGGTAATGCCCCAGTAGAGCGAGACCAGAAACGCCGTCGCCCAAATGGTGGTCCACATCGGGTACCCCATCACAAAGAAGAACACGGCGATAAGCCCGGCCTGCTGGAACATGATGTGGCCGGTCAGCATGATGGTGCGAATGCCCGTAATACGGCGGAAAACGACATACAGAATGTTGAGAGCCAGGGCGATTAGTACGGCATAGCCCACCCAGCTGTAGGCTTCACCCATTCTTTCAACCGTTGCCATCATTGAGGCGTAGGTGTCAGAAATGGCGCCATTAATGCCATACACTTCAGAAAGCTTGGCAACCACGGGTTTGAACGTGCTGGTCAAAATCCCCGAGCCGGCCTGTAGCAACATAAAACCGATGATGGTTTTGATGGTGCCCTTGATGACGACACTCACGCTTTTCCTAAGCAGGATGTAGCCCAGCATGGTGACAATACCCAGCAGCAGCGGGGCATTGGTCATGACTTGATTAAAAAATACGGTGAATACGGTGTAGAGGAATTCCATAAGACTCTCCGTTAACCTTCGAGAGACACGCTTTGAGAAGATCACGCAAAGCGATAGTCACAAATACTGTAAGGACGGATGCACAGTAACGCTCACAATAAATCATTAAAAGATTGAAGATGATTATTTGTGATACTCCTCGCAAGATATCCGCTTCAAGAATATCCACGATAAAACAAAAATTACATTTAAAGCTTTAAATTCATAAAGATATAACAATAACCAGCAATTACCTCAGTCAGTTAACTCTTGGCTTTCAAGCTCAAAGGTTGGCTCGACCAACAGATAAACTCTCAAAACCCATCTTGTATCGATGATTTATTGGTGCTAAGTTCTGCGCATAGCAATCATATGTAATCACCAAAAATCATTCAGACTAAAAATATCGACACATTGGTGTCATGAAGAGGGTCAAACCATGAGTAAAGTTCAAAGCATTACCCGCGAGTCGTGGATACTGAATACTTTCCCAGAGTGGGGAACCTGGCTTAATGAAGAGATTGAGCAAGAGCGCGTCGCGCCGGGGACCTTCGCGATGTGGTGGCTCGGCTGTACCGGGATCTGGTTGAAATCAGAGGGTGGGGCGAATATTTGCGTCGATTTATGGTGCGGCGTGGGCAAGCAAAATCACAGCAGCCCGCTGATGAAAACCGGCCATCAGATGCAGCGTATGGCGGGGGTGAAAAAGCTCCAGCCGAACCTGCGCACCACGCCATTTGTGCTTGATCCCTTTGCTATTAGAGAGATCGACGCCGTGCTCTCTACCCACGATCATAACGATCACATTGACGTTAACGTCGCCGCCGCCGTCATGCAGAATTGCTCATCAGACGTGCCGTTTATCGGCCCACAGACCTGCGTGGATCTCTGGATGAGCTGGGGCGTACCGGCTGAACGCTGCATCGTGATGACCCCGGGCAAAGTGGTGAAAATCAAAGATGTGGAAATCCACGCGCTGGACTCCTTCGACCGCACCGTGCTAATCACGCTGCCAGCAGACCAAAAAGCCGAAGGCGTGTTGCCAGATATGATGGACAAACGCGCGGTGAACTACCTGTTCAAAACGCCAGGCGGCAATCTGTACCATAGCGGCGACTCCCACTATTCCAACTATTTCGCCAAACATGGCAATGAGCATCAGGTGGACGTAGCGCTCGGCTCTTATGGCGAAAACCCGCGTGGCGTAACGGATAAAATGACCAGCGTTGATATTTTGCGGATGGCAGAATCTCTTAAAACTCAGGTAGTTATCCCCTTCCACCATGATATTTGGTCAAACTTCCAGGCTGACCCGCAAGAAATCCGCATGCTGTGGAATATGAAAAAAGACCGACTGAAATATGACTTTAAGCCATTTATTTGGCAGGTTGGCGGCAAATTTACTTATCCAAATGATAAAGATAATTTCGAATACCACTACCCGCGTGGCTTCGATGACTGCTTCACTTCTGAAACAGATTTACCTTTCAAATCATTCCTTTAATCATATTGGATACAGGCAGGGGCGACCTCCCTGCCTTTTCCAACAAAGAGGTGTAACAAAACTAAGGGTGTATGAATGATTGAATCACTCGATTATAATCACGCAATAATCATTTCCCTTGCGGAGCAATCATGACTGAACCCCAACGTCACAACGCGATCCTTAACCTCTTACAACGTAAGGGCCAGATCTCTGTCTCCGATGTGATCGACAGCTTCGATATTTCTCCGGCCACCGCGCGCCGTGATATCACCAAACTCAATGAGCTGGGGAAATTGCGCAAAGTTCGCAACGGTGCCGAAGCCGTCAGTTCGCCACGGGAGAACTGGACGCCGCTCAATATCCACCAGACTCACAATCTCGATGAGAAAAAACGCATCGCTCAGGCGGCAGCGCAGCTCTGCGAACCGGGTGAAAGTGTAGTGATCAACTGTGGCTCGACGGCATTTCTGCTGGGCCGCGAAATGTGTGGCAAAGATATTCAGGTGATCACCAACTATCTGCCACTGGCTAACTACCTGATTGAGCAAGAGCACGAAAGCGTGGTCATCATGGGTGGGCAGTACAACAAGAGTCAGTCCATCACCCTCGCGCCACAAGATGGCGATGCGAGCCTGTATGCCGGGCACTGGATGTTCACCAGCGGCGCGGGCCTGACCACCGACGGCCTGTATAAAACCGACATGCTGACCGCCATGGCCGAACAGAAAATGCTCAATTACGTCGGCAAGCTGGCAGTTCTGGTTGATAGCAGCAAAGTCGGCCAGCGCGCGGGAATGCTATTTAGCCGCACCGAGCAAATCGATGTGCTGATCACCGGCAAGGAGGCGGACGTTGAAATCCTTGAACAATTGCGTCAAAAAGGCGTGAGAGTGATTCTGGTTTAAGTCTTAACCCTGTGGTTTGTCTGGTCTTGGTGAGCAAATAATTAGGTAGAATATGCCGATAACTGATTATTGAGGCTCGCCAGAATGGAACAATTTGAATCGATCAGCGTTGAACAAGCGCACACCCGCCTGAAACAGGGCGACGCGGTCATGGTAGATATCCGCGACCCGCAAAGCTTTGGTGCGGCCCATGCTCCGGGGGCATTCCACCTCAGCAATGAAAGCATGCTGGCGTTTATGGAACGCGCCGACACCAAAACCCCAGTGATGGTGATGTGCTATCACGGCATTAGCAGCCGCGGCGCCGCGCAATACCTGCTGACTCAGGGTTTTGAATCGGTTTATAGCATCGACGGCGGTTTCGAAGCCTGGTCAAACACCTTCCCTCAGGATGTAGAAGCCTAATCTCCCCTGCTTCCCCATTCGGCTGAGTCGCCGGTCACCCCAAATATTCCCCCAGTTTAAGTCGCTGCCAATATGGCGGCGGCTTCTCTACATATAACGAACACGTGTGGCGCTGGGGATATATCGTTTGGTTTGGTCCTGAGTGCCAAATGTTCTTAAGCGAAAACAGCTACTGCTTATAAGTATTGATATAATTTATCCCTGATTTTTACAGGATATGAAGATGAAACATCTGGAAAACACCCGCCAATTGGGTATGCGTACGCTTGCCGTGCACGCGGGTCAACAGCCTGACCCTTTAACTGGCGCGATCACTACGCCAATCACCGCGACCTCATCTTTCTCTTACGATGACTTTGACAGCGGCGCGCGTCGCTTCAGCGGCGAAGAGCCGGGCTACTCCTATAGCCGTTTCGCAAACCCAACCGTGGCGGTTGTTGAGCAGAAAATGGCGGCGCTGGAAGGCGGCGAAAGTGCCGTGGCCTGTGCCAGCGGCATGGCGGCCATCAGCGCCGTGCTGTTTGCCCTGCTGTCGCCGGGCGATGAGATCATCCACGTGGGTACGCTGTATGGCGGCACCGAGGGTGTGATCCGCAACCTGCTGCCGCGCTACGGCATCAAACCGATTTACGTGGCGGACACCAAAGATCTGCAAGCCGCCCTGACGCCGCAGACCAAAATGGTGTTTGTGGAAACCCCAGCCAACCCCGTTTTGGGTATTGCCGATATTGCAGAAATTGCCCGTATCGCCAAGCAGGCTGGTGCTGTCAGCGTGGTGGATAACACCTTCGCCACCCCTTACCTGACCCGTCCGTTAGATATGGGGATCGACATCTCCCTGCACTCCGCCACCAAATATATCAGCGGTCACGGCGACGCCACCGGCGGTATCGTGGTGGGTAGCAAAGCGCTGATCGACCCAATTCGCGTGCTGTGTCTGAAGCAGTTCGGCGGCTGTTTAAGCCCGTTCGAAGCCGCTTTATTGATCCGTGGTTTGAAAACGCTGCCACTGCGCGTTGAAGCCAGCTCCGTCGGCGCGGCGCATATTGCCGAAGTACTGCATGCGCATCCGGCGGTGTCGCAGGTGTTCTATCCGGGGCTGAAAAGCCATCCGGGCCATGAGATTGCAGCGCGTCAGATGAAACTGTTCGGCGGCATCATGGCAATTGAACTGCGCGGCGGCCGTGAAGCAGCGCGCACCTTCCTCGACAAGCTGACGCTGATCACTCAGGCCGTTTCCGTCGGCGATACCGACTCTCTGGCATGTCACCCGGCAACCACTACGCACAGCGCGGTTTCGCCAGAAGTCCGCCGTCTGAGCGGCATCACTGACGGCTTGGTGCGCATCAGTATTGGCATCGAAGATGTGGAAGATCTGGTGGCAGACCTTGAGCAGGCGCTCGAAGGTCTGTAACAGGCTTTAGTCTTCTTTCAGGTTCGAAAAACGCTCGGCCAGCAGGTCGAGCAGTGCCCTGACGGAAGGCAAAAGTCCTCGTCGTGACGCGAAAACCGCATGAATAATTTCGCGTCGCGGCTGCCAACCCTGCAGCACCTGTATCAGCTCCCCTCGGGCAATCTGCTCCGTCAGCATCATGGTCGGCAACTGCACAATCCCTACGCCAGCCACCGCCGCAGCCCGCAATGCAGGCATACTGCGCGTCACTAAACGCGGCTGATGGCGAATCGCCGCCTGCTCGCCGTCCGGCCCATTCAACGTCCAAACGTGGTCGTTTTGCGGCACGCCCAAATCCAAGCTTGGCCAACCGATAAGATCAGCGGGAGTCAAGGGTAATCCCTGTTTTTCCAATAGCTTGGGGCTGGCCACTAAGCACTGCGCACGGTCCGCCAATACGCGCATCACCAGCTCACTGTCTTCCAGCGGCGGCGGCCGAACGCGGATCGCCACGTCAATGCCCTCTCCTACCACATCAACACGCCGATTGGTGGCTTCCAGATGCACATCCACCAGCGGGTACTGCACCATAAACTCGGCCAGCATCTCACCCACCCGCGAATCCAGCAGCGCCACCGGGCAGGTCACTCGCACCACGCCACGCGGCTCGGCGTAGCGCAGAGCAATAGCTTCGTCCGCCGCCTCGGCCTCAATCAGCATTGCGCGGCAATGCTGATAGTAAACCTGCCCCACCTCGGTGACGGTAAAACGCCGGGTGGAACGCTGAATAAGCCGCGTCCCCAGCCTCTCCTCAAGCAGCGCAATGCGTCGGCTCAGCTTGGATTTCGGCATGCCCAAGGCGCGCCCGGCTGGCGAGAAGCCGCGATGATTCACCACTTCGACAAAATAATAGAGATCGTTCAAATCGCGCATCGCGCTCTCCATATCGTTCTATTAATAGAACACTGCGGACAATTTTAGCATCTACCGGACCAATCGTTGCAGATCTATCATCTTTCCATCAGCCAAGGCAACGTCGTTTTGGCCCCCTTTTTTGACTGGAGATGATGATGAAGAAAATCCTCGGCACGTATAGCGCACCGCGCCAGCACTGGGTTGGCGATGGCTTCCCGGTCCGTTCGATGTTCAGTTATGGCAGCCACGGCAAGCATGTCAGTCCGTTCCTGCTGCTCGACTACGCGGGTCCGGCGCAGTTCACCCCAAACGATGGCCAGCCGCGCGGCGTCGGGCAGCACCCGCACCGTGGCTTTGAGACGGTCACCATCGTCTATCAAGGTGAAGTGCAACATCGCGACTCCACCGGCGCGGGCGGCGTTATCGGCCCTGGCGACGTACAGTGGATGACCGCCGGTTCGGGCATTTTGCACGAAGAGTTCCATTCCGAGGCCTTCTCCCGCCAGGGCGGTGGGCTGGAAATGGTGCAGCTGTGGGTCAATTTGCCCGCCAAAGACAAAATGACCCAGCCCGGCTACCAGACGCTGACCGACAAACACATTCCGGCGGTTAATTTGCCGGATAACGCCGGGTATCTGCGGGTGATTGCCGGGGAATTCGACGGCCAACGCGGCCCGGCGCATACCTTTTCGCCGCTGGACGTATGGGACGTGCGCATGACGCAAAACGGTAAGGCGCGTTTCGACGTTGCAGCAGGCAGAACCCTGATGCTGGTGATGCTGCACGGCACCTTGCTCATCAACGGCAATGACGTGGTACGCGAAGCGCAGTTGGTGCAGTTCGACCCGCAGGGCAGCAGCATTGAGCTGGAAGCCAATACCGACGCGGTGTTCTTGTTGCTCAGCGGCGAGCCTATTGATGAGCCAATCGTGGGCCACGGACCCTTCGTCATGAACACGCAGGAAGAGATCAGAGAGGCTATCGACGATTTCAACAGTGGCCGATTTGGTCAGATGCATTCCTAACCCGATGACGGGCGCTGGCAGCAGAATGCTGGCGCCACGTCTCAGGTTGGCTTAACGCCCTCGGGCATTTTTACCTCAAAGGAGTACCCCATGACCGTAGCTTACAAACGTTTGAACAAAGATGATGTCGCCGTGCTGTTAGTCGATCACCAAACCGGCCTGCTCTCTCTGGTGCGCGATATCGACCCGGATAAATTCAAAAATAACGTGCTGGCCTTGGCCGATATCGCCAGCTACTTCAAGCTGCCGACCATCTTAACCACCAGTTTTGAAGAGGGTCCAAACGGCCCGCTGGTGCCTGAGCTGAAAAGCCAGTTCCCAGATGCGCCCTATATCGCACGCCCTGGGCAGATTAATGCGTGGGATAACGAAGATTTCGTCAAAGCCATCAAAGCCACGGGCAAGAAACAGCTGCTGATCGCCGGCGTAGTCACCGAAGTGTGCGTGGCCTTCCCGGCGCTGTCCGCCATTGAGGAAGGCTTCGAGGTCTTCGTGGTCACCGATGCTTCCGGCACTTTCAATGAAATGACTCGCCATTCGGCATGGGATCGCATGTCCAATGCGGGCGCACAGCTGATGACCTGGTTCGGCGTGGCCTGTGAGCTACACCGCGACTGGCGTAACGATGTGGAAGGGCTGGGCGCGCTGTTCTCCAGCCACATTCCTGATTATCGCAACCTGATGACCAGCTACAGCAAACTGACGCAAAACAGCTGATTTCAAGGCGCAACAACTCTCCCGCAGGGACGCGGGAATTTTCTTCACTCTGTTATCCCTCCTGCATAATTTGATTTTTCGACAACAACCTTGTCCGCTGACGTTATAATCGACTCTCTAAACGCTGGCAGAAAAGGTTTACCCTACAAATGTCTTTTAAAAATCAAACTACTACAGGACCAGCTGAATAATATGGTGCGCATTCTCAGCCTGAACAACCCCCGCCTGGCGCTGGCCTTTGTCGATTACATGGCAACTCAAGGGATAAAACTGCAGGTCAAAAATGAAAGTCAGGAAGTGCAGATCTGGCTGGAAGATGAAGCCCGGCTACCGGAAGTCGAGCAGCAATTAGCCCTCTTTCTAGAAGACCCGCTGCATCCGCGCTATCAGGCGGCCAGCTGGCAGACCGGCAACACCGGCGCTAACCTCAGCTATCAGCATTACTCCTACTGGCAGCGCATTCGCAGTCAGGCAGGCCCGCTGACCATGGTGATGATGTTCTTGTGCATCGCGGTCTATATTCTGCAACAGATTTATGGCGACGAAAATGTCATGCGCACGCTGGCATGGCCGATGGACAGCAGCCAATATCTCGAGATTTGGCGCTGGTTCAGCCCGGCGCTGCTGCACTTCTCCCTGCTGCATATTCTGTTTAATCTACTGTGGTGGTGGTACCTCGGCGGCCCAGTGGAAAAGCGTCTGGGCACTGGCAAACTGTTCACTATTACCCTGGTTTCGGCACTGGTCAGCGGCTGGGGACAGTCACTTTTCAGCGGGATCTGGTTTGGCGGCTTATCCGGCGTAGTATATGCCCTGATGGGGTATGTCTGGCTGACCGGCGAGTTAAAACCGGAACGCGGTATTTCTCTGCCACGCGGACTAATGGTATTTTCCATTGCCTGGTTGGTGCTGGGCTATTTCAACGTGATGGGGCTGGCTATCGCCAATGCCGCGCACGTTTTCGGTCTGGTGCTTGGCCTGCTCATGGCCTTTGTTGACACCCGTACGTCACATAAAAAACAGAATTAGGGGATTTCGGTGAAACAGACACAACGCCATGATGCCATTATTGAACTGGTGCGCCAGCAGGGTTATGTGAGTACGGAAGAGCTGGTTGAGCACTTTGCCGTCAGCCCGCAGACCATCCGCCGCGACCTGAATGACCTCGCCGAGCAGAACAAAATTCATCGCCACCACGGCGGTGCTGCCCTGCCTTCCAGCTCGGTGAATGCCGCCTATCACGACCGTAAAATTATGTGGTCGGAAGAGAAAGCGCGCATCGCCCAGCGCGTCGCGGCGCAAATCCCCGACGGCGCGACGCTGTTTATTGATATCGGCACCACGCCGGAAGCCGTGGCCCACGCGCTGTTGAATCACAAAAACCTGCGCGTAGTGACCAACAACCTCAACGTTGCCACCCTGCTCACCGCCAAAGAGGATTTTCGTTTGATCCTCGCCGGTGGCGAAGTGCGCACCCGCGATGGCGGCATTATGGGCGAAGCGACGCTGGACTTTATCTCCCAGTTTCGTCTCGACTACGGCATTTTGGGCATCAGCGGCATCGACATGGATGGCTCACTGCTGGAGTTCGACTATCACGAAGTGCGCACCAAGCGCGCCATCATTGAGAATTCGCGCTGCGTAATGCTAGTGACCGACCACTCGAAATTTGGCCGTAACGCCATGGTAAACCTCGGCAACATGAGTCTGATTGACTATATGTTTACCGATCAGAAGCCGCCAGAAAGCGTGATGAAGCTGATTGAGAAGTACGACGTCCAGCTCGAACTCTGCTAAATCCGCCCTATCCGGACGTGCGCCCTGCGCGTCCGGCTCCCCGTTCCCCCTTCTTTATCGTCTTAAACGAGCAATTACGAAAAGCACCGCGCGAATTCCTGCCATCTTTGTCTATTCTTTAATCTGATTGCGCCAAATCGCCAAAATTATGTTACCTGCATCACGCCTAAATGTTTTTATTTGGTTAACGCTTGGCTTGTTTGCTGTTTCTCGATTACAATCATGAGCGAAAACGAACATAAAAGAGCTATTACGAACATCTGGAGGAAGATGACGTGGAAACCAAAGACTTGATCGTAATCGGTGGCGGTATCAATGGTACTGGCATCGCTACGGATGCGGCTGGCCGCGGGCTGTCCGTTCTGCTGCTGGAAGCGCAAGACTTGGCCTGCGCAACCTCTTCAGCTAGCTCAAAACTGATTCACGGTGGCCTGCGCTACCTCGAACATTATGAATTCCGCCTGGTCAGTGAAGCACTGGCCGAGCGCGAAGTGCTGCTGCGCCTTGCGCCACACATTGCCTTCCCAATGCGCTTCCGCCTGCCACACCAGCCTCACCTGCGCCCGGCCTGGATGATCCGCATCGGCCTGTTTATGTACGACCATTTGGGCAAACGTACCAGCCTGCCGTCCAGTAAAGGGCTGAAGTTTGGCGCGGATTCCGTGCTCAAGCCGGAGCTAACCAAAGGTTTCGAATACTCTGACTGCTGGGTTGATGATGCGCGTTTAGTCGTACTTAACGCTCAGGAAGTGGAAGAACGCGGCGGCGAAGTTCGTACTCGCACCCGAGTTACTCGCGCATGGCGCGAAGACGGCATGTGGATGGTGGAAGCCGAAGAAGTCGATACCGGCAAAACCTTCACCTGGCGCGCCAAAGGTCTGGTCAACGCGACTGGCCCTTGGGTGAAACACTTCTTCGACGACGGCCTGAAACTGAAATCGCCATACGGCATCCGCCTGATCAAAGGTAGCCATATCGTGGTGCCACGTGCGCACAATCAGCCGCAGGCCTATATTCTGCAAAACGAAGACCACCGTATTGTGTTCGTTATTCCATGGCTGGACGAGTTCTCGATCATCGGCACCACCGACGTGGAGTACCACGGCGATCCGAAAGACGTGCAGATCGACGAGAAAGAGACCAGCTATCTGCTGAAAGTGTATAACGACCACTTTAAGAAACAGCTGACCACCGAAGATATCGTCTGGAGCTACTCCGGCGTTCGCCCGCTGTGCGACGACGAATCAGATTCTCCACAGGCCGTGACTCGTGATTACACGTTGGACGTTCATGACCAAAACGGCAAAGCGCCGCTGCTGTCGGTGTTCGGCGGCAAACTCACCACTTACCGTAAGCTGGCTGAGCACGCGATGGAGAAACTGGGTAAATACTATTCGAAAGCAGGCCCGGCGTGGACCAAAAACGCCGTGCTGCCGGGTGGTAAACTCGGCGGTGACCGTGAAACTTACGCCGCCAATTTGCGTAACCGTTTCAAATGGTTGCCTGAGTCACTGGCCCGCCGCTATACCCACACTTACGGCAGCCAGACCGAGTTGTTTATCGCCGACGCTACCAGCCTTGAATCACTGGGCGAAGATTTCGGTCACGGTCTGTACGAAGCCGAGCTGCGCTATCTGGTTGAGAAAGAGTGGGTTTGCGAACTCGACGACGCCATCTGGCGCCGTACCAAGCTCGGCATGTGGCTGGACAAAGCCCAACAGGCGCGCGTCGCCGAGTGGCTGGCAGCCAATAAGCAGCAGAAGAAAGACATCTCGCTTGCCTCCTAATCACTGGGGCTAGCAAGCAAAAAGGCATCCAGATGGATGCCTTTTTTATCTCTGAGACAACAGCTAACTCGCCCGCTGGCTACGTTTCTCTCTTCTACGATCAACATGTGCTTCCCACCATTCGGGTTTATGGGTTGGTTGAATCTTACAGATATCCGCAATAGCGACAACGATGTTGCTAGACTGAACACCATCAACATGTTCCGATAATGATGCAGATACCTTCTGATGCATTGGATCAAGAATAAAATCCACGCCTTTGATTCGAGCATGCTTTGCAGCAGGAACAAAATCAGCATCTCCTGCAAGCAGGATAATGACATCCACCAGTTTTTCATGGGCCAAAATAGTGATATCCATCCCTAACTTTATATCGACGGCTTTTTGCTTATATTCATAATAGAAATCATCGTTGGTGAGTTCATTCCAACTTACTTCATTATTGATAAGTTGCTTCAACCTTCTTTCTTTTACCTGCCACTGGCCCGTTGTAGATAACACTCCCATTCTTAAAGCAGTTTTGCGATTACGCCTTAATTCTTCATGTAATTCATTGCGTAAAACATTTGGAGCATGGGCTTTAAAGTTTTTCGTAGAAGGTGTTTTATGGCCTTCAAGAGGAAGTGGAAATTTAATCTGCTTATCAAGAGGTGGGCAGTCATAATAATAGATACGATAAAGCGCGAGAGGCTCTAGCTCGGCATGTCTGCCGTGTGGGGAGTCCAAGTGAAATCTAACGATACGCCAAATGATTTTTACTAGCTGTGCCGCATCGATTGTCATTCCAGAAAAATGCTTTCTCAAAAAATAATCTATGCGGCGAATAAAATACCCGCCGTCGATCATAACTGCCGTTTTTTTCATTCTTATCAGTTCCTTTGATATGAAAAAGCCCAGAACCGTTGAGTAGATCCTAACTATTATCTACGAACAGTGCTGGGCTGCTGTGTGAAAATTAAGCTTTTATTCAGAGGCCGTCAATACAATTTAATCTTAATTTAATGGCTTTTAGATAAGCCTCGAAATAATAAAAGACACATTTTCATGTGCCTTTTATTCATCCAGCTAAGTTGTTCCGATAATTACCAATTACCTCATCACAACTTAATCGGCTTAATGTTCCAGATCTCATCCGCGTATTCTTGGATGGTGCGGTCGGAGGAAAAATAGCCCATGTTGGCGATGTTCAGCAGAGTACGGCGGGTCCACTCCTCGGGCTGTTTGTAGAGTTCATCCACTTTATCTTGGGTATCGACATAGCTGCGATAGTCCGCCAATACCTGATAATGGTCGCCAAGGTTAACCAGCGTGTCGAACAGATTGCTGTAGCGTTTTGGCTCATTAGGGCTGAAGACGCCGGTGGCAATCTGAGTTAGCACCTGATGCAACTCAGCGTCCTGCTCATAGTAGCTGTGCGGGTTGTAGCCGTCGCGGCGCAGCTGCTCGACCTGCGGGGTAGTGTTGCCGAAGATAAAGATATTCTCTTCGCCGACGTGCTCCAGCATTTCGACATTGGCGCCATCCAGCGTGCCGATGGTTAGCGCGCCGTTGAGCGCAAACTTCATATTACTGGTGCCGGACGCCTCGGTGCCCGCCAGCGAGATCTGTTCAGAGAGATCCGCCGCCGGAATGATGATCTGTGCCAAACTCACGCTGTAGTTCGGAATGAACACTACTTTGAGTTTGTCGCGCACGCGGGGATCTTCATTGATCACCGCGGCTACGTCATTGATCAGGCGAATAATTTGCTTGGCCGCGTAGTACGCAGAGGCCGCTTTCCCGGCAAAAATCACCGTGCGCGGCACCCAGCCAGCATCGGGATCTTCGATAATCCGGTTATAACGGGTGATGACGTGCAGCACGTTCATCAGCTGGCGTTTGTACTCGTGAATGCGCTTAATCTGCACGTCGAACAGGCTTTTCGGGTCCACCACCACGTCGAGCTTCTGAGCGATATACAGCGCCAGCCGCTTTTTGTTCTCCAGCTTGGCCTTGCGCAGCGCCTCGAGGAAGCTTGGGTAGTCGATATTCTGTTTCAGCTCTTCCAGCTGGCTGAGGTCCGTACGCCAGTTATGGCCGATGGCGTCATCCAGCACTTTCGACAGCGGCTTGTTGGCCAGCCCCAGCCAGCGGCGCGGGGTCACGCCATTGGTTTTATTGCAGAAACGGTCTGGATAGATGTGGGCGAAGTCGACAAACAGCGACTGCACCATCAACTCCGAGTGCAGCGCCGACACGCCGTTCACTTTATGGCTGGCAATCACCGCCAGCCACGCCATGCGTACACGGCGGCCGTTGCCTTCATCAATAATCGACACGCGGGAGAGAATGCCGCTGTCATCCGGCACTTTCACCGCCACCTCTTTGAGGAAGTGGTCGTTAATCTGGAAGATAATTTCCAGATGGCGCGGCAGGATTTTGCCAATCATATCCACCGGCCAGGTTTCCAACGCTTCGCTCATTAGGGTGTGGTTGGTGTAGGAGAAGACCTGCGTCACTGTCCCCCACGCCTGCTCCCACGTGAATTTATGCTCGTCAATCAGCAGACGCATTAGCTCAGGGATGGAGAGCACCGGGTGAGTATCATTGAGGTGGATGGCGATTTTGTCCGCCAGATTCTCGTAAGTGTGGTGCGTGACGTAGTGGCGGTTGAGGATGTCCTGCACGGTAGCCGACACCAAAAAGTACTCTTGGCGCAGGCGCAGCTCGCGGCCCGAGTAGGTGGAGTCATCCGGGTAGAGCACCCGCGACACGTTTTCCGAGTGGTTTTTATCTTCCACCGCCGCAAAGTAGTCGCCCTGATTGAATTTGCCGAGGTTGATTTCGTTACTGGCCTGCGCACCCCACAGGCGCAGCGTGTTGGTGGCGTCGGTGTCGAAGCCGGGAATAACCTGATCATAAGCCAGCGCAATAACTTCTTCGGTTTCTAGCCAGCGGGTTTTGCTGCCTTCATGCTGCAAACGCCCGCCGAAACGCACCTTGTAGCGGGTGCTGTGGCGCTGGAATTCCCACGGGTTGCCGTACTCCAGCCAATAGTCTGGGGACTCCATCTGCTGACCATTAATGATATTTTGCGCGAACATGCCGTATTCATAGCGAATGCCGTAGCCACGGCCCGGCAGCGCCAGCGTCGCCAGTGAATCAAGGAAACAGGCCGCCAAACGCCCCAACCCGCCATTGCCCAAGCCGGGGTCATTCTCTTCGCCGATCAGCTCCTCAAGGTCAAAGCCCATTTCATCCAGCGCCTGCTTGATGTCATCGTAGATGCCCATCGACAGCAGCGCGTTAGACAAGGTGCGGCCAATCAAAAACTCCATCGACAGATAATAAACCTGACGCACATCCTGCGACGTTTGCGCGCGGTTGGATCGCAGCCAGCGCTCCACCATACGGTCGCGCACGGCAAACAGCGTGGCGTTCAGCCAGTCGTGCTGGGTAGCGATAGACGGATCTTTGCCGATGATAAACATCAACTTATAGGCAATAGAGTGTTTCAGCGCTTCAACACTGACAGTAGGCGATGTGTAATTAAACGGTGAGGTCATAGCGTTTCGTTCCCAATCAAGTCATGCCGCTGCGCGGCCATTATGACAACAGGCGTTGATAAAGAGACAGATAGGCCTGAGCCGCAACCTGCCAGCCGAAGTCGATTCCCATGGCGTGATGCTGCACGTGCCGCCAATGCTTTGGCCGGCTCCAGAGAACAAAGGCCCGACGAATAGCGTTACCCAATGACTTGCCGTTCGCCTCTTCGAAAACAAAACCGCTGGCGGTGCCGTCGGCCAGATTCTCCAGCGCGCAGTCCACCACGGTATCAGCCAACCCGCCGGTGCGACGCACCAGCGGCAGCGTGCCGTACTTCAGGCCGTAGAGCTGAGTCAAGCCGCAAGGCTCGAAGCGGCTCGGCACCATGATCACATCCGCGCCGCCAATAATGCGGTGCGAGAACGCTTCGTGATAACCCAGCTGAACGCCAACCTGCCCCGGATTGTCCGCCGCCGCTGCCAAAAATGCCTGCTGCAACACGGCATCGCCCGCGCCGAGCAGCGCCAATTGGCCGCCGCGTTCCAGCAGATCGGGCAGCGCTTCCAGCACCAGATCCAACCCTTTTTGGCTGGTCAGGCGGCTGACCACGGCGAACACCAGCCGCGAGTCATCGACGTCCAGCCCCATCGCCCGCTGCAAATAGGCTTTGTTGATGGCTTTGGAGCGCAGGTCGTCGGCGTCGTAACGGGCCGAGAGCAGCACATCATTGCGCGGCTGCCAGATAGCATCGTCTACGCCGTTGAGAATACCGGTGAGACGCCCTTCGCGCTCCAGCTCCAGCAGTAGCGACTCCATGCCGTAACCAAACTCCGGCCGGGTGATCTCCTTAGCGTAGGTTGGGCTGACGGTGGTGACGTGGTCGGAGTAATACAGCCCGGCCTTGAGGTAAGAAATCTGGCCGAAGAACTCCAAGCCGTGCATCTGGAAGAACTCTTGCGGGATTTGCAGCTGCTGCAAATGGTGGCTTTCGAACAGCCCCTGAAATGCCAGATTGTGCACCGTAAACACGGTTTTCACCGGCAGATTACGCGCGCGCACGTAGGCGGACGTCAGCCCGGCGTGCCAGTCATGGGATTGCAGAATATCCGGCTGCCAAGACGGATCGAACCCGGCACCCAGCTCCGCCGCCATCCAGCCCAGCAGGGCAAAGCGCAGATGGTTATCCGGGTAAGCATATAAAGATTGATCGTGATACGGACTGCCGGGGCGGTCATACAAAATGGGCACGTCAATAATATAAATTCCCACGCCCTGATAGACGCCGTAGCGCAGCGTCACCTGCCCCGCAAAAGTATCAAGTTGCCCCACGACCTGCGTCTCGCCCAGCCCGCGTTTGATATCAGGGAACGCCGGAATCAAGACGCGAACGTCAGTCCCCCCTTCAATTTGTGCGGCGGGAAGCGCACCCGCGACGTCAGCCAGTCCGCCCGTTTTCAACAGGGGGAACAGCTCTGAACAAACATGTAAAACCTGCATTCGCGCTCCTGAGTCATCACCGCCATCACGGGATAAGGGCCGAAATGGCGAGCAAATATTATCGGGGCAGACGTCAATATTCTCCCTCTTGACCGTCCCGGACCACGTTCATTTCATCTAATCAGCTTTTCACTTCTTACCGGCCGACCCAACGCGTTGGGCTGCAAAATGCCGGGTATTACAATTTCGCGAGCATCGCCCTGGTGACGAGCACGACCCCGCCCTCTGAACGATAAAAACGTTTACTGTCTTCGTCGGCGTTTTCGCCAATCACCATGCCCTCAGGAATATGACAGGCACGGTCGATCACGCATTTACGCAAACGACAGGAGCGACCGACGTTGACGTCCGGTAGCAAGACTGTCGAATCAATATTGCAAAACGAGTTCACCCGCACGCGCGGGAACAGCACGGCGTTGACCACCACCGAGCCAGAGACAATGCAGCCCCCGGCTACCAGAGAGTTCATGGTCATGCCGTGGCTGCCCGACCTGTCTTGCACAAACTTGGCCGGCGGCAGCGGCTCCATATGGGTGCGGATAGGCCACGAGCGGTCATACATATCCAGCTCAGGCGTCACCGACGCTAAATCCAGATTGGCTTTCCAGTAAGCGTCCAGCGTACCGACGTCGCGCCAGTACGGTGGCTGCTCGCTGTTTTGCGTCACGCAGGAGAGGCTGAAGGGATGGGCCCAGGCCGCGCCCTGACGCGTAATTTTCGGAATAAGATCTTTACCAAAGTCGTGGCTGGACTCTTCGCTCGCCATGTCCTCTTCAAGTAGGCGGAAAAGGTAATCCGCATTAAAAATGTAGACCCCCATGCTGGCCAGCGCCATGTCCGGCTGGCCCGGTATAGAAGGCGGATCCTGCGGTTTTTCGAGGAAGCTCTTGATTTGATAGTCTTCGCTGACGTCCATCACGCCAAATTCACTGGCTTCCGCCAGCGGCACGGCCAGACAGGCCACGGTGCAATCGCCGCCTTTTTCCACGTGGTCCACCAGCATGCGCGAGTAGTCCATTTTGTAGATGTGGTCCCCGGCCAGAATCACCACGTACTCCGCCTCATAGCGGCGAATAATGTCCAGATTCTGATACACCGCGTCGGCGGTACCTTTGTACCAATGCTCGGTGCTTTGGCGCTGCTGGGCGGGGAGTAAATCGACGAACTCGTTCATCTCCTCATTGAGAAACGACCAGCCGCGCTGAATATGCTGAACAAGGGTATGTGATTGATATTGCGTGATTACGCCGATGCGACGAATGCCCGAGTTCAGACAGTTCGACAGGGCAAAATCGATGATGCGGAATTTGCCACCAAAGTGCACCGCAGGCTTGGCCCGCGTGGCGGTTAAATCTTTCAAGCGCGAACCGCGTCCTCCGGCCAAAATTAGCGCCACGGACTTGAGCGGCAGCTGTCTTGCCAGCATGACCGGGTCTCGATGTTCTGTTTTACTCATGATGAACTCCTTGCATCACTCTGCTGACGTTGCGCTGTGCCGAAGGTGTTGCCCGACGATTGGTTGTTAATCACTTATTCGCCGCTCTCCAGTACAGATAGGGTTTTCGCTTGCGCACACCACATTCCGCCCTCCCTGACCGGCGGTGCTCCCTCAGCGAATGGCGCAACCGGGCGCCAGTTCCCTGCGGGCAATTGCATATCAACATCGTTAAGCGATGCGTTGAGAACCACCAGCCAGCGCCCCGAAAGGCGGATTTGCAGCCACTGCTGCGGGCCATGCTCCCAACCCTCATTGCTCATCGGCTGGCCTTGCTGGTCCAGCCATTCAACGTCATCTCCCTCGGCCTGCCACCATGAAGAACGGGACAGCGCGGGGATCTTTTTGCGCAGCGCAATCAGCGCCGCCACGTACGCCGTCAGGCTTTCATCGGCGTGGTTCCAGTCGAGCCACGTCAACGCGTTATCCTGACAGTAGGCATTATTGTTGCCCTGCTGGCTGTGGCCCTGCTCATCGCCCGCCAGCAGCATCGGCGTGCCCTGAGACAGCAGCAGCGTGGCCAACAGAGCGCGTTGGCTCAGCCCGCGCTGATGCTGCACCGCAGGCGAGGCGTTCAGCCCCTCTTCGCCATGGTTCTGGCTGTAATTCTCATTGTGGCCATCGCGGTTATCTTCGCCATTGGCCTGATTGTGTTTGTCGTTAAAACTGACCAGATCGCGCAGCGTGAAGCCGTCGTGAGCGGTAAGCATGTTCACGCTGGAATAAGGCGCGCGATCGTCATGATTGAACAGGTCGGCGGAGGCGGCAAAGCGCTGGGCGAACTGCCCCAGCGGCAGGTTGCCGTGCAGCCAGAATTTGCGCATGTCATCGCGCCACAGGTCGCTCCACTCGGCGAAAGGCGCGGGGAAATGCCCCAGTTGGTAGCCGCCGGGGCCGATGTCCCAGGGTTCGGCAATCAGCTTGCAGCCCGATAGCACGTCGTCGGCCTGAATTGCGGCAAACAGCGGCGATTGGGTGTCGAAGGTCGGCGTTCTGCCAAGCACCGTGGCTAAATCAAAGCGGAAACCGTCGACGTGGCACTCCCGCACCCAATAGCGCAGGCAGTCCACCGTCCAGGCAATGGTTTCGTCATCCACCAGACGCAGCGCGTTGCCGCAGCCGGTCACGTTGTCGTCACTGCCGTCTTCGCGCAGCCAGTACCAGCTGGCGTTATCGATGCCACGGAAGGAGATAAATGGCCCGTCGACGTCCAGCTCCGCGCTGTGGTTGAACACCACGTCGAGGATCACTTCGATTCCCGCCTGATGCAGCGCTTTGACCGCTGCTTTAAATTCGTTCAATGCCGATAGGTTTTTGTGGCGGCTGGCGTAGCGTGGTTCCACCGCGCAAGGGGCCAGCACGTTATAGCCCCAGTAATTGCTCAGCCCAAGCCGCTGTAGGCGCGGCTCGTCGGCGTGATGCTGCACCGGCAATAATTCAATGGCGGTAATGCCCAGATGCTGGAGATATTGCAGCATCACCGGATGCGCCAGCCCGGCGTAAGTGCCGCGCAGCGCCGCCGGAATGCCCGGATGATGGCGAGTCAAACCGCGAACGTGCGCCTCATAAATCACCGTTTCGCTCCACGGCGTGGCGGGCGGCGCGTCATCTCCCCAGTCAAAGGCGTCATTGATCACTACTGACTTTGGCGCGGCCACCGCGCTGTCTTTGTCATCCGGCGCGTCAATGCCGCCGGTGAGCCGCGCGTTGTCCCGCAGCTCTCCTTCTAGCGCCCGAGCGGCTGGGTCGATCAACAGCTTTTTAGGATTGAAACGTAACCCCCGCGCCGGTTCAAACGGCCCGTAAACCCGATAACCGTAGCGCTGCCCTGCCTTGGCGTTTGGCAAAAAGCCGTGCCAGAGGTTGCCGGTTCTCCCCGGCAAGGTTAAGCGCTGCTCGCTGCCCGCTTCATCAAACAGGCACAACTCGACCTTCTCCGCGTGGGCGGAAAACAGGCTGAAGTTGACGCCATCTGGCTGCAACGTGGCGCCAAACGGCTGCGATTTACCGGGCTGGAGCTTATTCATAGATCCTCCCGCCTGAGATAGAGAGTCGCCAGCGGAGGAATGGTCAGCGATATGGAGTGATCGCGCTGATGGTGGTGGTGGGCATGGCTGTAAATATCGCCGCCGTTGCCGACATTGCTGCCGCGATAGAAGTGCGAATCGGTATTCAGCACTTCATGGTAGCGCCCCGGACGCCCGACGCCGATGCGATAATCGTAGCGCGGCACCGGCGTGAAGTTGCTGACCACGATGATTTCGTTGCCGTGCTCGTCGCGACGAGCAAAGGCAAACACCGAGTTTTCATGGTCATCCACCACCAGCCATTCAAAACCGCGCGGGTTGAAATCCAGCTCATACAGCGGCGACTGCTGGCGATAAACGTGGTTTAAATCGCGCACTAAATGCTGCACGCCGCTGTGCCAGCCGTTTTGGTCATTCAGCAGATGCCAGTCGAGGCTGTTGTTGAAATCCCATTCGCGGCCTTGGGCAAATTCACAACCCATAAACAGCAGTTTCTTGCCCGGATGGGCCCACATAAAGCCGTAATAGGCCCGCAGGTTGGCAAATTTCTGCCAGGTGTCGCCCGGCATTCTGTCGAGTAGCGAGCCTTTGCCGTGCACCACTTCATCGTGCGACAGCGGTAAAATGAAGTTCTCGCTGTAGGCGTAGAGCACGCCGAAAGTCATAAGGTGGTGGTGATATTTGCGGTGAACCGGGTCAAGCTGCATGTAATTGAGGGAGTCATGCATCCAGCCCATATTCCACTTGTAGTGGAAGCCGAGGCCGTTGGCGTCCGGCGGCATGGTGACGCCGGGGTAGTCGGTGGACTCTTCCGCCAGCGTGACTGCGCCATCCAGCTCGCGGCCGATGGTCTGGTTGGTGTAGCGCAGGAAGGAGATCGCTTCGAGATTTTCCCGCCCGCCATAGTGATTAGGCACCCACTCTCCCGGCTTGCGGCTGTAGTCGCGGTAGATCATCGACGCCACGGCATCGACGCGCAAACCATCAATGCCGTAGCGCTCAATCCAGTAAAAACCGTTACCCGCCAGATAGTTGCGCACTTCGTGGCGGCCATAGTTGTAAATCAGCGTGTTCCAGTCCTGATGATAACCTTCGCGCGGATCGGCATATTCGTACAGCGCGGTGCCGTCGAACTGCGCCAGCCCGTGGGCGTCGCTCGGGAAATGGCCCGGCACCCAGTCGAGGATCACGTTCAGCCCGGCGTCGTGGGCGGCGTCGATAAAGGCTTTGAACTCTTGCGGCGTGCCGTAGCGACGGGTCGGGGCATACATGCCGAGCGGCTGATAGCCCCAGCTGCCGTCGAACGGATGCTCGTTAATTGGCATCAGTTCAATATGGGTGAAGCCCATCCATTTGGCGTAGGAGACCAGCTGCTCGGCCAGCTCACCATAGCTCAGCCAGAAATTATCATCGGTATGGCGACGCCACGAGCCGAGATGCACCTCGTAAACGGAGATGGGCTGGTTAAAGGCATTGGCTTTCTTGCGTTCGGCGGAAAACGGCACCTTTTCAGGCAGTTGGCGCACCAGAGAAGCCGTCTCCGGGCGCATCTGGGCTTCAAAAGCATAAGGGTCGGCGCGCAGCGAAACATGGCCACGGCAATCAATAATTTCATATTTGTAGAGCTGGCCCTGCTTAACGGCGGGGATAAACAGCTCCCAAATGCCGTTTTCGCGGCGCTGACGCATCGGGTGGCGGCGGCCGTCCCAGTAATTGAACTCACCCACTACGGAGATCCGCGTGGCATTCGGCGCCCAGACGGCGAAACTCACGCCTTCGACGCCATCCAGCACCTGCGGGTGCGCGCCCAGTTGTTCATAAGGGCGGAGGTGCGTGCCCTCGGCCAACAGCCAGATATCCAGCTCCTGCAACAGAGTGCCGAAGCGATAAGGGTCGTCGAGGCGATGGGTATTTTCGCCCCAACGCACGTCCAACTGATAGCGAAACGGGTTCTTGCGCCGTGGTATTAACCCGACAAAAAAACCGCGTTCGTCATAGCGGCGCAGCTCACACACCTGCGTACCCTTGTCGGCGTCCACCACCCACACTTGATCAGCGTCTGGCAGCAGAGCGCGAACTTCAATACCTGCCGCGACGGTGTGCATCCCCAGTAAGGAAAAAGGATCAGCGTAGTGTCCAGAAATAAGCTGATTAATAACGTGCTGATCGGGAAGTACTGACATGAATTTCGTCCTATGATTAATTAAATCAATAAATTCAATGACATCAGGCAGATGATTAATGTTATTTCTCAAATAAATTGTGCGCCCGTTTTCTCATGCGCCCTGTGATGCGCGTGCCGTTATTTTTTGCTTAAACGTGCTCGACGACGCTCATGTTCACAGTTTCTAAAAATGTGCTATTTCCCCCTTCTCAAATTCTAATGGGTCATCTACTAAGCATAGACAAAGGTCGTTAAAAGGCAGGGTGGATAAGCAGAGGAATTTTGGGTGTCTTGAAATTCAGGGGAAAGCGCTAGGAGGAGAGACAGGAACAGGGTGAAGTGCTTGATAAAAGGAGTTAAAACGGGACACCGTGCTGGTGCCCCGAGGGAGGATTATCAGGAGTTACAGCAAGATGCGCAGCATGCGGCGCAGAGGCTCAGCGGCGCCCCAGAGCAGCTGGTCGCCCACGGTGAAGGCGGAGAGATACTGTGGGCCCATGTTCAGCTTACGCAGACGCCCAACCGGGGTGTTCATGGTGCCGGTGACCGCGGCCGGAGTCAGTTCACGCATCGACAGTTCACGGTCATTCGGGATCACGCGAACCCAGTCATTGTGGGTAGCCAGCATCTGTTCGATTTCTGGAATCGACACGTCTTTTTTTAGTTTCAGGGTGAAAGCCTGGCTGTGGCAGCGCAGCGCGCCGATGCGCACGCACAGGCCATCCACTGGGATCACGCTTGAAGTACCAAGGATTTTGTTGGTTTCAGCCTGACCTTTCCACTCTTCTTTGGTCTGGCCGTTGTCGAGCTGCTTGTCAATCCAAGGGATCAGACCGCCCGCTAAAGGAACGCCGAAGTTGTCGGTTGGCAGAGTACCGCTGCGGGTCAGCGCAGTGACTTTGCGTTCGATATCCAGAATGGCCGAAGCCGGATCTTGCAGCTCTTTCGCCACGTTGTTGTGCAGCATGCCCATTTGGGTCAGCAATTCGCGCATGTGACGCGCGCCGCCGCCAGATGCCGCCTGATAAGTGGCGACAGAGGCCCACTCAATCAGGTCATTGGCAAACAGGCCGCCGAGTGACATCAGCATCAGGCTGACGGTGCAGTTACCGCCGGCAAAGGTCTTAATACCTTTGTCGATACCCTGATGAATTACTGCGCTGTTGACCGGGTCCAGAATAATGATCGCGTCATCGTTCATTCTTAAAGAGGATGCTGCGTCGATCCAGTAGCCATTCCAACCGATTTGACGCAGCTTCGGATAGATTTCATTGGTATAATCGCCGCCCTGACAGGTAATGATAATGTCCAACGCACTCAGTGCGTCGAGATCATAAGCATCCTGCAATGTGCCCTGCTGCCCGGTAAATGACGGAGCGGCCTGGCCGTGTTGCGAGGTAGAGAAGAATACCGGGCGGATGGCGTCAAAATCGCGTTCTTCAATCATGCGTTGCATGAGTACAGAACCGACCATACCGCGCCAGCCAATGAAACCTACATTTTTCATAATTACTGTCCTGACCTGAAAGGTGATAGCTGCGTAATGAGTTTGATTTTTTAGCGCTGACGACCCTGTCAACACAAAGGATTTGTCCCGGAAACCGTTCGGGTGACAGGCAAAAGACAGTACCTATTCGAAACAAACGAAGACGGGTATACCACCTTACAAAATGGTGTAGAAGTGGCAAGTGAATTTAATCGATAGTGCGGGCTTTTTTAGCAGCACAACTTATATAACAGGTAAAAATAATCCCTATATACCCACGGGTATAGGGGTAACTCTCTTCTGAGGTAGTCATGACCGAAATGATTTCAGCAACTATTTTGCTGTTTTTAATTATGGACCCACTAGGTAACCTGCCGATCTTTATGTCGGTGCTCAAACATTTAGATCCTAAGCGTCGTCGAGTGGTGCTGATCCGCGAGATGCTGATCGCGCTGATCCTGATGCTTATTTTCCTGTTTGCCGGTGAGAAGATCCTCTCCTTCCTCAATCTGCGCACAGAAACGGTGTCGATTTCCGGCGGTATTATTCTGTTCCTGATCGCCATCAAGATGATTTTCCCTTCAGAAGAGAAAAGCAGCACCGGCTTACCGGCGGGTGAAGAACCCTTCCTGGTGCCGATGGCAATCCCACTGGTGGCCGGCCCGTCGATTCTGGCAACGCTGATGCTGCTCTCGCATCAATACCCGAATCAGATGTCGCACCTGACGCTGGCACTGTTCATCGCGTGGGGCCTGTCGATGTGCATCCTGTTGCTGTCAAACCTGTTCCTGCGCCTGCTCGGCGATAAAGGCGTCAGCGCCCTCGAACGCCTGATGGGTCTGGTGCTGATCATGCTTTCCACCCAGATGTTCCTGGATGGAGTTAGGGCGTATTTGAAGATTTAGTGAAAAGAGGCTCATGCAAAAGGAGATGCAAAATGAATGACCATATTGACGTCGAAGCAAGCAGCGGCAATGTTTACGCCGACATTGGTTTGCCTAATGCGGAAGAGATGTTAGTAAAAGCTCAGTTGGCACAAAAGATTGGCGAAATCATGAAAAGCAGACGTTTGACTCAAGTCGCAGCCGCCGAGCTTTTTGGCATGAGCCAGCCTAAGTTATCAGGCTTATTACGCGGTCAGTTCAGAGGTATTAGCGAAGCTAAAATGCTCGATTGCTTGAGCCGTCTGGGCCGAGATGTACAAATCGTCGTCGCTAAATCCAAACAAACCACCGGCACAATTAAAGTCGTCTTTGCATAAGCTTCTCACTCCGTACCAACAAAAAACGGCGAGTATATGGCTCGCCTTTTTTATTCCAATTCTTCTGATCTTATCAGGCTTTTAAAGCCTTTTTCCCCACTAGAGGCATCAGCACACGAGTGACATGCGTAGGTGCCATCGCGCCCTTACGGATCGCCACCATTTCCTCAGCTGATTGCCGAAGTTGTTCGAATAGTTGTTTATTCATGTTCATCTCCATTGAACCGCAACTTTACTCTCACAAGGTAAGAGTTCAACGCGAGTTTTTTGTCTTCCCCATAAAAAAACGGCGAGCACATGGCTCGCCGTTTTTATTGATAACCTGTTGTTTTTACTTCAACAGATAACGTTTTACACCACCATCGACAGCAGCAAACATCCGCCCAAGCCGCAGAGGGAGATGATGGTTTCCAGCACCGACCATGACTTGAAGGTCTCGACGATAGTCAGGTTGAAATACTCTTTGAACAGCCAGAAGCCTGGGTCATTAACGTGAGAGAAAATCAGGCTGCCGGAACCCACGGAAATAACCATCAGCTCAGGGCTAACGCCGGTGGTGGCAATCAGCGGAGCCGCAATGCCGCCAGCGGTAATGGCCGCCACGGTTGCCGAACCCAGCGCGATACGCAGCACTGCCGCAATCGACCATGCCAGCAGAATTGGCGACAGGTGGCTGCCGTTCATGATGTTAGCGATGTATGGCTCGATGCCGCTGTCTACCAGTACCTGTTTGAACGCACCGCCACCGCCGATGATCAACAGCATCATAGCGATGATTTTGATGGAGTCAGTCACGGTATCCATCACTTCTGTCATGGTACGGCCACGGTTCAGACCAAAGGTGAAGATAGCAATCAGCACGGCAATCAGGGTTGCCATCACCGGGTCACCGAAGAATTCTGCGTAAGGCAGGATAGCGTGGCCCTTCGGCAGCACCATCTCACACACCGCGCGGAAAGCCATCAGGATCACCGGCACCAGCGACGTCGCGACGCTCACGCCGAAGCTTGGCATCTCTTCTTCAGTAAAGGTTTTCGGGTTGAATAAGCCTTCTGGCACCGGCTTGTCGATTCCTTTGAGGAAGCGCGCAAACAGCGGCCCGGCGATGATAACCGTCGGTACGGCCAGCAATGAGCCATAGAGCAGGGTTTTACCCATATCTGCATGGAAGATGGTGGCAATCGCCGTTGGACCTGGGTGTGGTGGCAGGAAGCCGTGGGTCACGGACAGCGCAGCCGCCATCGGCACGCCGACATATAGCAGCGGCAGGCGCGCGGCGGCGGCGATGGTAAATACCAGCGGCAGCATCAGTACGAAACCCACTTCATAGAACAGCGCAAAGCCGACGATAAAGCCAGTCAGCACCACGGCCCATTGAATGTACTCTTTACCAAACTTCTTAATCAGCGTGGTGGCAATACGCTGCGCACCCCCGCAGTCAGCCAGCATTTTACCGAGCATGGCACCAAAGCCCATGATCAGCGCCAGACTTCCCAGCGTGCCGCCAACCCCGTTTTTAATCGAAGTGATAACTTTATCGACCGGCATACCCTGCATGATGCCGACCGCCAGCGCGACCAGAATCAGTGCGATAAACCCGTTGAGTTTGAATCGGATCATAAGCAACAGCAGTAGCGCGACGCCTACGGCTACAATAACTAATGGCATATCTTTTCCCCTTAATGCTTTCTCCAGCGCAGGTGATCAAACGCCGGTACATTATTTTTGATTTTCAATAAGTTGTAGGAGTTAACAGTGCAACGGGTACAGGTCGCGACCGCTAAATCAGCAGTGCATTCCTTTGTGATATTAATCACATCTCCATTTGTTACCGGTATCATGATACCGGTAACATGCTAATATTAGGACTCACTCCGCAGTCGAAATTTTCATTTTGGGATAGAGATCATACTTATGGCAGGACAAAGCATCATTCTGATGGGCGTGTCAGGCAGCGGTAAATCCACCGTAGGCGCAGCACTGGCGCGTGAAATCAACGCTAAATTTATTGACGGTGATGACCTTCATCCCCGCGCCAATATCCAGAAAATGGCCAGCGGCCACCCACTGAACGATGACGACCGCGCGCCGTGGCTCAAACGCCTGAACGACGCGGCCTACAGCCTGTACCATAAAAACGAAACCGGCATTATTGTCTGCTCCGCGCTCAAACGTCGCTATCGCGACGCGCTGCGTGATGACAATCAGGGCGTGGTTTTCTTGTATTTAAAAGGTAGCGTTGACGTTATTTCGGAACGCCTGAAAGCCCGCGCTGGGCATTTCATGCCGCTGGATTTGCTGAAAAGCCAATTCGAAGCCTTGGAAGAGCCGGGCGAAGACGAGCCAGATGTGCTGCGCGTGAATATCGACCACAAATTCGACGGCGTGGTAGATCGCTGCGTAGCGGCATTGCAGAAGCTGAATGCGAAATAGGAAAAAGGTTTGCTCCTTCTCCTCTCAGAGGAGAAGGCTGGGATGAGGAGTGGTTTAATTCCGCGCTCAATACAGCCAACCCCAACCCTCCCCTAAATAATGGAGGGACAAAAACAAAACATCAATCCGGCTTCAAGCGATTGATATGAATGGTTAAAAACATGATTTCATCCGTGGTCAGCTGACAGCGGTGATTCTTCAGCACGTAATCATTTATCTTTAACGCGCACTGATAAGCCACGGGCATGGCGTCCTGAATTCCGGCGTAAATACTTTTATCGTCATGATTCACTTCGGTGCGGTTTAATAAACGCAGCGAGAAGAATTTCAGGTGAGTGATAATGCGCTGATAGTCGATAGACTTTTCATCGTACTTGATGCGTAAATCATATTTGATGATGTTAAGAATATCTTTAATCATGCTGGCACTCTGCATGGTGCTTTGCATATTGTTGGTGGTCGCATTCGCCAGATGCAGAGCAATAAAACCGGCTTCATCCTCGGGCAGTTCACAATGTAATTTTTGGTTAATCATTGCCAATGCCTCGAGGGCAACGGCAAACTCCGCCTGATAAAACTGCTTAATATCCCAGAGTAGGATGTTCTTTATCTCAATGCCTTTTTTATAACGCTCAACCGCAAAACTAATATGGTCGCTTAGCGCGAAGAACAACGTCTCTTGCGCCTCGATATTGAGACGGCTTTTAGCTAACTTGATAATTTCCTGAGTAATAAATAAGCATTCCGTGGGGATAGCCGCCGTCAGTTGTGCCAGAATATCCGTCATGCCGCTGGCCTTTTTCACAAACTGGCTCTCGATATCCGCGGTATTCAGACTGTCTCCCACCTGCTTGCCAAAACCAATACCACGGCCAATCGCCACCACTTCTTGTTGATCATCTTCCGTGGCAATCACCGCATTATTACTGAGTATTTTTAAGACTCTCATCCCAGTTTTCTCATGCCGGATAGATCCTTACTTTAGCGAGGGTTTTAAAAGGGTTATTGCCTATAAAAGCATTAAGGCGATAACGCGAAATGCGCTATCACCTTATTGGCAACAACAGACTGCTTATGGCGTTTATACGCCTTTAATCGCGCTTATAGCGCATTATTTTTAATCACATCCGCATACCAGTAAGAGCTTAACTTACGAATACGCTTCAGATCTTTTAAATCAAATTCGTCACGATTAACATAAATTAATCCATAGCGCTTAGAACAGCCCTGATGGGTGGAAATTAGATCCAACGCCGACCACGGCGTATAGCCAAATACCTCAACGCCGTCGGTGATGGCCAGCTGCATTTGCTCAAGATGGCGGCGTAAATAATCGATACGGTAGTCGTCGTTTATTTCCCCATTCTCATCCAGCTTATCGAAGGCCCCCAGACCATTTTCGGTAATTAATAGCGGCAGGTGGTAGCGATCGTAGATTTCACGCAGCGTGTTGCGAAAACCTACCGGGTCAATTTCAGTGCCAAACTGGGTGCGCGGCAGGTGGTCATTCGCCGCGCCGCGATGCACGCCATCTTCCCCTGATTTCAACAGCTTATTGCCACCGCGAATCACTTCGTCGGTGCCGTCGCCCCGGCTGGCTTCCACCGCCTGGGTGGTGTAGTAGTTGAAGGCGATGAAGTCCGGCTTGCCGCTGCGCAAGATCTCCATATCCCCCGGCAAAATCTCCGGCGCATAGCCCTTCTCTTCCATATATCGCCAAGCCAGCGTGTTGTATTCGCCGCGCGCCGCCATATCCAGATAGAGCCAGTTGCGGATGGCGTTGTAGTTGAACGCCGCCAGAATATCTTCCGGTTTGGAGGTCGCAGGGTAAATCACCGCAATGTTCGGCGCCGGGCCAATTTTCGCTCCCGGGAACTTATTGTGCAGTGAATTCATCACCTTGGCCTGCGCCACCAGCATATTGTGGTTTTGCTGGTAGAGGTTTTTCTTCTGATTCACCAGCTTTTCATCCAGCGTGCCCAGCGCCGCGCCCTGCAAAATCATCAGGTTTTGCTCGTTGATGGTCAGCCAATATTTCACTTTACTGCCGTATTCATCAAACAGCACGTCGGCGTAGCGGGCGAAGGCATCCACGGTTTCACGGTTGTACCAGCCGCCTTTTTCTTGCAGCGCCTGCGGGAGATCAAAGTGGTACATGGTGACGATCGGCACAATGCCGTGGCTGAGGATCTCGTCGATCAGCCGATGGTAGAAGTCGATCCCGGCCGGGTTAATTTCGCCACTGCCGTCGGGGATAATTCGCGTCCAGGCGATGGAAAAACGGTACGACTTCAGGCCAATTTCGGCGAACATCGCAATGTCTTCTTTGTAGCGATGATAGTGATCGCTGGCAACTTTAAAGTCGGTGGTGCCTTCCGGGTATTCGCGGCGGGCGTCGATAACCGACGGCCCTTTGCCATCTTCATCCCATGCGCCTTCCACCTGATAAGCCGAGGTGGAAGCGCCCCATAAAAAGTCTGTCGGGAAAGGTTTAAGTTCCGAATATTTCACAATTTTTCTCCTTTGAGCATCAAGACAGCGTCAACAAGACATCCCCGGTATTGGCGGCAGGCAGACGCGTTTTATGGAAGGTTTGATAGCGGTCTGAATTAGCGATGATCACCGGCGTGATGGTGTCAAAACCGGCTTTTTCGATAGCGGCAAGGTCGAAGTCGATCAGTAAATCTCCGCGCTTCACGCTCTGATTCTCCTTCACGTGCATGGCGTAGTGCTGGCCGTTGAGCTGGACGGTATCCAGCCCAATGTGGATCAGGATTTCAGCCCCGTTGTCGGACAAAATATGCAGCGCGTGGCCAGAATCAAATGTGGCGGTCACGACTCCATCGACTGGGGAATAGACCTTGCCCTCGGTGGGCTGGATCGCGATGCCATCCCCCACCACGCCGCTGGAAAACACTTTGTCGTTGACCTGCTCGAGCGCCACCACGCGCCCGTTGACGGGCACCATAATGTCTTCGGCGATATCGGCGGACATATCGGTAACTGGCTGAGGTTTCGCGTTTTTCCCAGGTGAAGCGCTGGGTGACGGCGCAGGAGCTGACTCATCAATCGGGTCTTCAAAGCCGACGATATAGGTCAGTACCGCCGCCATCACGAAGGAGATCACGATGCCGAGGATCAGCCCGCCGAAGCCTTCGCCATAGAAAATCGGCAGGGTCAGCAAGCTTGGAATACCGGTGGAAATCGCCGCGCTGTTGGAGTAACCCACCACGCCGCCGCCGACCGCAGCGGCAATGACCGCGCAGACAAAGGGCTTCTTCAGTTTTAGGGTTACGCCGTAAACCGCAGGCTCGGTGATACCAAACAACGCGGTGATAAAGGTACTTCCCGCCAGCGCTTTCATCTTTTTATTACGCGTTTTGAACATCACGCCGAGCACGGCCCCGGCCTGAGCAAATACCGCCGGTACCGTCGAGGCTTTTAAGGTGCTGCGCCCCAGCACGGTAATGTCGTTGATGATCACCGGCGTAAAGGCCCAGTGCATGCCGAAGATGACGAACACCTGCCACAGCGCGGCGAATAGCGCGCTGGCAATAATCGGGTTATAGCTGAAGATGGCAACGAAAACGCCCGCCGCCGCCTCGCTGGTGTAAATCCCCACCGGCCCCAGCGTGACCAGCGTCAGCGGCACCATCACCACCAGCAGCAGGAACGGCGTGATGATGTTGCGCACGGTTTCGTGAATGAATTTATTCAGCAGCCGCTCTAAGTGACACATGACGTAAACCGACAGAATGATCGGCACCACCGTCGAGGTGTACTTCATCATCACCACCGGAATGCCGAAGAACGTCACCTCCACCTGACGGGTGAACAGGTCAATCATCGACGGATAAATCAGCGCCCCGGCAATCGACACTGCCACAAAGACGTTGCCCTGAAAACGCCGCGCCGAGGTAATGGCCAGCATGATTGGCAGGAAGTAGAAAAGGCTGTCGGAGGCGGCTTGCAGGATGATGTAAGTGGATTCGGTTTTATCCAGCCAGCCTTGGGAAGTAGCGATGTTCAGCAAGCCTTTCAGCACGCCAGCGGCGGCCATGGCTCCCAGCAGCGGGGTGAAAATCGCCGACACGATGTCGATCAGCTGCCCAATACGGCTGCCGCTGCGTTTGGTCGGTTTTTCGCGGCTTTTGGTGTTGTCATCCAGCACGGAGGAGATCTCCCCTAGCTCGCGATACACCTCGGCTACCCGATTACCAATCACTATCTGGAACTGGCCGGAGCCGCTCACGGTAGTGATCACGCCGTCCAGCTGTTCTATCGCGGCGGTGTCGGCTTTATCGTTGTCACGCAGGGAAAACCGCAGGCGCGTCGCACAGTGCACCACCGTCTCGACGTTACTTTCGCCGCCGACTAGCCTTAATAAATTTTCTGCCAGAGATTTGATATTCATCGTTTTTATCCTAATCAGCGAACTGACTTGCCAAATTTCGGCCAAAAAAAAAACCTGATTCGAAGGCTGCCAGTTAAGACAGACTTCGAATCAGGTTTCGCTCAGGGCACTGCTCTGATAACGTCCCGGAAGCTCGTTTATAGCGTTGTCTAAATCTTCAAACAACAGCAGAAATAGCGTTCTGTGATAAGGCTCATAGAATGAAATTTGTGCAACAGCACAAATTTTAGCTCAACAGATGCAAAGATGGGCCGTCAGTGGCGCAGCCAATTTGGATTCGGACTGCGCGCAAGAACCCGAGCGTACACGTAGTACGTGAGGGTTATGAGCACAGCGCGGATTCAAAGTGGCAAGCAAACTAGGCCCAAAGGACTAAATGCTACCACCAGCGGAGATGGTGAAACCTACATCCACCATCTTCGGCGTCACCGCCTCGCCGCGCAGCCTCGCCAGCATTCTCTCGGCGGTAATTTGCCCCATGCGTTCGCGCGGCGTCAGCACGCTGGCGAGCTGTGGCTCCATCGCCTGCCCCATGTTGTGGCCGTGGAAACCGGCAATCGCCATTTGCGAAGGGATATGCAGACCCTGACGCTGGCATTCGAAAAACGCCCCGGCCGCCAAGTCATCATTGGTACAAAAAATACTGTCGATTTGCGGCCAGTCCTGCTGCGCCTGCTTTAGCAGCTCGGCCCCGGCGGAATAACTCGACGAGCGGCTGGTCATCACGCTGTAAGGCACCAGCCCTGATTCACGCATCGCCTGTTCGTAACCCTGCTGCTTAATCAGCGTTCGCTCATCCTGACGCGCGCCGAAATAGACCACGTGGCGATGCCCGCGAGCAATAATCTGCTGGGTCATTTGCCGCGCCGCCTCATAGTTGTTGAAGCCGACGGCTAAATCGACGCAGGGCGAGACGCAATCCATCATTTCCACTACTGGGATGCCCGCCACTTCAATCATCTTCAGGGTGCGCGGGGTGTGGTTGCGCTCTGACAAGATAAGCCCGTCGATATTGTAAGAGAGCAGCGACGTCAGCCGCTGTTCCTCGCGCTCCGGGCTGTAGCCGTAGTGCGCTAGCATGGTCTGATAGCCATGAATATCGGTGACGCTTTCAATGCCACGCAGCACTTCGGCGAACACTTGGTTAGTCAGTGAAGGCAGCAGCACGCCGATGGCGCGGCTCTTGGCGTTGGAAAGAATGTCAGGGGCGCGGTTCGGGATATAACCCAGTTCATCAAGCGCCGCGGAGATTTTCTCTTGCAGCACGGCAGAAACCTGCTCAGGGTTGCGCAAATAACGGCTGACCGTCATTTTGGTGATGCCCACTTTGTCGGCAACGTCCTGCAGCACTGGCCGTTTTTTCTTGGATATTTTCAATTAGATAAAGCCAATGAACGGGTTAAGGGTTGATGTCGTGATCTTAGCAAAGTTTCCACCTGACGGATAACTGTACGTCGCGGCAATCAGAGGCGGGTCAACAAAAGAAAGGGGAGCGAGCAATAAAAAAGCGACACCTAAGTGCCGCTTTTCGTTAGTTATCAGCGCCACTGGCACTGATTTCAGCTTACGTTGCCGTCACACCGGCGGCAGGTCAAACAGCAGGATTTCGCTGTCAACGTCGGCGTGAATCGACAGCGCGGTTTCATCCCAGATAGCAAAGGCGTCGCTGGTTGACGCTTTCTGGCCGTTAATCTCAACGGTGCCTTTGACCACTTGGATCCACACGCGGCGCTCAGCCGAAATCTGATAGACCGACTGCTCGTCTTTCTTCAGCGCCCAGCGAGAAAGCTCCATATCCTGGAACACTTTCAGCGAGCCGTCGCGCGCATCTGGCGACAGCACCAGCTGGCGGCCCTGAGGCGCATCGAACAGGCGTTGCTCATAACGTGGCGCAATGCCTGTTTTTTCAGGAATGATCCAAATCTGGTACAGGTGCAGCTTCTTATCTGCGCTGCCGTTGTACTCCGAGTGCGTCACGCCGGTACCGGCACTCATAATCTGGAATTCACCCGCGTGGATCTGCTCTTTGTTGCCCATGCTGTCCTGATGCTCCACGGTGCCTTCCAGCACGTAGGTCAGAATTTCCATGTCTTTATGCGGGTGCTTGCCAAAGCCTTGGCCAGCATCGATAAAATCTTCGTTAATCACCCGCAGCGCGGAGAAACCCATAAAGTTCGCATCATAATAATCGGCGAAGGAGAACGTATGCCAGCTATCAAGCCAGCCATGGTTTGCGTGACCGCGTTCTTCTGCTTTGCGTAAGTAGATCATGTTCAACTCTCCTCAATGTTTTCTCTAGTCTAGTCAACGCCGGAGAATAAGAAAGCGTAAAAATCTCACTCCTCTGTTCAAATAATATGAACAAGTGTAGACAGCTAAATTCAAAGGATTTGTAGGAGATTTTTAAGAGTTGGGAGAGTAAGGAATCAAATATTTTCCCTAAATAATTCGTGTTGGGAGAAGGCGGCAAGGTTGCGAGTCCCCAGGAGCATACATAGGTATGTGACTGGGGTGAGCAACCGCAGCCAACGCACTACCAGCGCGAAGTATGACGGGAAAAAAGGGATAAAAAAAAAGCCAGCACCCGGCTGGCTAAGAAACACTGGAAGCAATGTGAGCAATGTCGTGCATTCTGGAGACCCGTTTGACCATGGTGTGTGGCCATCTCCGGAACACATGACAATAATAATCATTATCATTCGCACTTGTAAAGCACTTTTTTTCGCCAAACTATTGATTGACTCTTTTTTAAAGACGGATAAATTCAGAGGTTATTCAAGCAGTAAACACCACATCCACTCTAAAAAAAGGAAGTTGCTATGAGCGAGAACGAGTCCGGCAAATCGAGTCAGTTCAGCGTCCGTCATTCATTACCAAGCGATGCTGCGCAGCTTAATCATCTTTATGCCCAGACTCAGCTCTACAGCGACACCCTGCAACTCCCTCTGCCGACCCTCGCCCGCTGGGAAGAGCGGCTAGCCGACACATCCCCTAGCCTTTTCAGCTATGTGGCGTGCGACGGCGATCGGATCGTGGGGCAGATAACCTTAAGAATTGAGCCAAACCTGCGCCGCCGCCACGTTGCTTCTTTCGGCATGGGCGTTGACGCGAGTTATCACGGCCAAGGCGTCGGCAGCCTGCTGCTGAAAACCATCACCGACCTTTGCGATAACTGGATTAACGTGCGGCGCATCGAGCTGACCGTGTTTGTCGACAACCAGGCGGCGCTGGCGCTGTATCAAAAGTTTGGGTTTGAAATCGAAGGCACCAGTCCCTGCTATGCCGTTCGCGACGGAAAATTCGTGGATGCGCACCATATGGGGCGAGTAACGACTGGCGCTGTTTGATGGTTTTTAGGTTTTGCTCCTCCCTCTTGTCAGGGGGAGGAGCAAAAGGCCCTACTCCAGATAATGCCTCAACGCGCCGGCGGCCTGGGCCAGCGCGACTTTCACGGCGGGAATTTCAGCCAGCGGGTTGAGCAGCCCGTAGTCATGAATCAGCCCGTCATACCTGACCAGAGTGACCTCCACCCCGGCTTCATTGAGCTTGCGGCCATAAGCTTCCCCTTCATCGCGTAAAACATCATATTCGGCGACTTGGATCAGCGCTGGAGGCAGGCCAGCGAGCTGTTCAGGTTTGGCTTGAAGCGGCGAGGCGTGCAGCTCTTGGCGTTTTCCGGCGTCGGTGGTGTAAGCGTCCCAAAACCACTTCATCATATTACGGGTCAGGAAGAAGCCTTCAGGGTAACGCTGGTAGGATTCTGTCTCGAAATTGGCGTCAGTGACCGGCCAAAGCAGCAGCTGGAAGGCGATATGCGGCGCGCCTTTTTCTTTCGCCATCAGGGCCACGGCGGCGGACATATTCCCCCCGACGCTATTACCGGCCACTGCCAGCCGCGAGCTGTCGACGTTGATTTCATCTCCGTGCTCCGCCACCCATTTAGTCGCGGCGTAAGCCTCGTTGATCGCCACCGGATACTGCGCCTCGGGGGATGGCGTGTAGTTAACGAATACCGCCACCGCGCCGCTGCCGACCACTAAATCACGGACCAAACGCTTATGGGTTGGGAAGTCACCGAGGATCCAGCCACCGCCGTGAAAGAACATAAACGCCGGAAGCTTCTTGCTATGACCAATCGGGCGAACGATGGACAGCGTCACCGAGTGATCATCAACAATAATCACTTTTTCGCTGGTTTCGATGCCACTGAGGTTCACTTCCACCGACTTTTGCGCATCCACCAGCACCTGCCGCGCTTCTTTTGGCTCCAGCTGCTCCATCGGTTTCCCTCCGGCGCTGTTGAGTTGGGTCAGGAAATCTTCAATATGCCGATTGGTAGCGGCGTTTTCGGGCGATAAGGCTTTTTGAACTTGGCTCATCTCTGCTCCTCGGTATTTCCAGAATTCAGTGAGTGAGGAGTAAGTATAGAAGTGGATGACCGCCCTTGCAGAAAGGGCAAACTTCCCCGTTCTGTCACTTACCTGCCATTTTACTGTCATCCGCGCTGCTTATGTTCTGATTAACTTCACCGGAGGACAAGCCTATGTTTAGCATGGACACCGTACTTCAGGATCTCGACCCGCAGCGTAAAACCCCGTCATGGCAGCTTAGCCTGCTGAAAACTCTGTTCCACGAGAAAGACTTCCACCAGCTTGCCGACCAGCATCGCCACCTAAAAGGCATGGATATGGTCGAGCAGGTGCTGGAATATTTCGATATTCGCTGTGAACTGGCCGAACGCGATTTGGAGCAGATCCCAAGCTACGGTCCGGTGGTGGTGATTGCGAATCACCCGATTGGTACATTAGACGGTTTGGCATTGCTGCATGCCGTGGCCTCGGTGCGTCCGGATGTCAAGGTGATGGCCAATCGCCTGTTATCGCGCGTGGAGTCCATCAGCAGCCTGATGATTCCGGTGGATAATATGGGCAATCGCACACAGCGCTCGCAGGTCTCCGCGATGCAAGAGCATTTGGAAAACCAGGGCGTGCTGGTTGTCTTCCCGGCGGGCGAGGTGTCGCGCCTGAGTTCGAAAGGGGTGCGCGACGGCCGCTGGCATACCGGTTTTATTCGCATGGCCGCCAAGGTGCGCGCGCCCATTGTGCCGGTGCACATCAGTGGCAATAACAGCGCGCTGTTCTATCTCAGCTCGCTGGTTTATCGCCCGCTCTCTTCGCTGCTGCTGGTGCGGGAAATGTTCCGCCAGCGCGGCAACAGTTTGAAATTGCAGATTGGCGCGCGGATTCCTTATGCCAGTTGGCACGACGGACACACCCACGCCAATGATTTAGCCGAGCGTTTTCGTCGCCACGTTTATCGCCTTGGGCAAGGCAAAGAGGGGCTGTTCCAGTCAGAGTCGGCCATTGCCCGCGCCGAAGACCGCGCCGTGCTGAAACGGGCGCTGGAAGGCAGTGAAAAGCTGGGGCAGACGCCGGACGGCAAGCTTATCTATCTTTATCGCCGCAACGGCGAGGACTATGTGCCGATCCTGCGCGAGCTGGGGCGTCTGCGCGAAATCGCCTTCCGCGCGGTGGGTGAAGGCAGTGGCCGTCGCCGCGACCTCGACAGCTATGACGACAGCTATTATCACCTGGTGTTGTGGGATCCGCAGGATTTGGAAATCGTTGGCGCCTACCGTTTTATGCCGACGGCCGACCACGTGCAGGAGCACGGCATCGACACTATTTATAGCCAGAGCCTGTTCCATTACGGCCATCAGATGGACCCGATTTTAGCCCAGGGCATTGAGCTTGGCCGCAGCTTTATCCAACCCGCCTACTGGGGGAAACGCGGCCTCGACTACCTGTGGCTGGGCATTGGGGCCTATCTGGCGAAGTATCCGCAAACCCGCTATCTGTTTGGCCCGGTGTCGATTTCCGGCGGCCTGCCTCTGGCGGCTCGCGACCTGCTGATTGCCTTCTACCGGATTTACTTTGCTCCGACCCTGCCGCTGGCGACTTCGCGCCGCCCTTATCCGGCTTCGCTGCCCGACGTGCTGGCGCAGTTCTCCGGCGAGGACTATGCCGAAGACCTTCAGCGCCTGAAAAGAATGTTGAGTAATCTGGGCTGCGCCATTCCGCCGCTGTACAAGCAGTACACCGAGCTGTGCGAGGCGGGCGGGGTGCAGTTTATCGACTTCGGCTCAGACCCGGCGTTCAATAACTGCATTGACGGACTGGTCTTGGTGGATTTGAGCCAACTCAAAACTGCCAAGTTTGAGCGTTACATTGGCGTGCATCACTGTCAGAAATCCGCCTAAACGGCACTTTCCTACCGATTTATCATCCTTTTCCTTATCTTCAGATGCGTCCTACAAGCAGGTAGGACGCGCCTGACTGCCGACGTTATCTCCATTCTCTATATTGCGTGACAGCACTACCTGGTAGGCCATCTTTGCGGCGCGCCGGGTGTTTTCATCCCACATTCCGCGTGGTGGTCAATGGCAGTAATGCGAAGGTATCTTAATCAGCAGCGGGGCCAATCCCTGGCGCTCAAAAATATGCTAGTTTCCGATGATAACGCGGCCGTCACTGCGATGGCTGGCTCAGGGCTTGATCTGACAGCCGATGGCTCATCATTGCCAGGGTCGGGGTGAAGGTGAGTTTCTAGAAGCGAGTAGAGTCAACATCACGCCAGAGGCGCAGGAAACTGCGCCTTTTTTATTTCACTTCGCAACTGTTCCCTTTTCTCTGCAATGCGTTGTTGGCTTTCGGGCGACTGCTTCGCCACGAGTTGTTTGAAGTTCCCCATTTTCCTCTCCCTATAAGTCTCATATGCCTAAAATATGACCTATCAGCTATAGCTTCAATACTCATACAAGTAGTTAGGGGATGATAAATGGCGAAAAAGGCAGCTTCACCATCGCGAAGCTGCCCCATTGTTAAGCCCGCAATCTCACGTTGGCGTCCATTCCCATGCTGCGCAGGCGCGAGTCGAGGGCTTTCATGCATTTGTCATAGCCGCCAGGGCCTTGCAGCGGATCGGGGAGGTCCGCCAGATAGCCAAGTTTTCTGCCGATCATCAGGGTTTCCATAACGCTGTGATGTCCGGAAAGCGTCATCAGCGCGGCGTACATTATCAGGATTTTTTCCCGGCTTTGCTTCTCTTGCGACGAACACTGGGCGAAGGGCTTCGACATCTCCAGATGCTGAATAACAAACTGCCCCGTCCCCGACGCACCGGCGATAAATGGCGTGCCGCTGACCTTAAAGCGCTTGGCCGTGTCAGAGGTTGGGATGCGCTCATTGCTCGATTTTGCATGGTTGATGCGCTGCGGGAAAAAGTTCTCCGTGGAGGGGCGTCGGTTCAACGTGTCGACAATCCCCGCGTGGCGGTTTTCGCGGCTGCTGCTGCGCACCTGGTCGGAACGAATCTTCTGCCTGCCGCGATCGGTAAACACCGATTGGGAGCGAATTTGCTGGGAGACGGCGGGCTTGTAGTAGTTCATCGCGCTACCCAGCACGTCGATGGTTTGCTTGATGGAGCCCTGCAAACGGTTAGCCAGCACGGCGCTGCTTTCGCCTGAACGCGACCAATCTTTTAATTCGCGCTCCAGCTCCCCGGCCTTCCTTAAACCCCGGTGCAAATCGGCCACCGTCGCTTTGTCCATGCCCGCAGTGAATTCGCTGAAACGGCTTTCGCACGAGCGCAGGGTGCCAATCATCTGGTGCATATGGTTGACCAATAGGCTGGTCTGACTGCTGCTCATATTGCTCCATAAATGCACTGCCCAACGCGACTCCCGCTGCGTGGCGGCGACATCATTGCCGCGCACGTCAAACTTCGGCGGCGTGGCGGCAAGGGTGTTGGCGCGAGGGCGCGAGCTGCTTTGCGCCGGTGGAGCTGCAGGCGGTCGGCTGGTGGAAGGTAGCGGATTGCGCCTGACTTCCTGCTGGGCCAGCGGATGTAAATTATTCGGGCGCGGCGGCTCATAGGCAGGCAGCGGAATGATTTTCGGGTGCGGCGGCGGTGGCATCGGCACATAGTCGTACTGCCGATGATTGCTGGTCGACGCATAGAGACTGTTAATCGGCGGTGGTGGCATCGGCACATGCACCGGCGGCAGCGGCACATTGCCTGGACGCGGTGCGGCCGGCATCGGCCCCCAATTACCATTATTAGGTTGTTGATAAATCTGCTGATTATTCGGCAGGGCGGGCTGCTGATAAATATAATTTTGCGGATGAGCAGGCGGTTCGGGCGGCCGATAAATGTAATTATTATTCGGCATTCCGTAGTTATATGGGTTTGGCATGGTGAGTATCCATTCGATTCGATGATGAATATCAAAGTTGTCTTCAGATGACGAAGATTTGAGTGGATAATCGTTTGGGTTAGTTCCGCCCGCTGTGCAAATGTTAATCAGCCTACCCAATAATGAGCCAAATCGCCGTACTCGGCCTTGGCGCAGGATCTCGGTCAGGTAAATATGACCAGCATCGTGGAGCTGTTAAGTCAAAACCAATCAGTGTGCTAACCAAAGGCTGCCAAACGGCAGCCTTTTAATTTTTACTGAGCGCGGCGCATATTCCGAATAAGGTCTAAAAGAAATTTCGGTTATTTATTCCAGCCATTTTGGCTCGAACATCGCTGGGTTGGCACGCACTTCATTAATAATGAAATCTACAAAAGCGCGGACCTGGGGAGACAGATGCCGATTAGAGGGCCAAATAAGTGATAATGAACCAAGGGGAACCATAAACTCGGTGAGTATCGGTTGCAGAAGTTTATTTTTTATCGCGCTTTCCGCAACATAAACAGGTAAATGGGCAATACCAAGTCCATCAATGGCAGCGCGTAACCCGGCATCCGTATTATTAAAGATAAGATTACGGGGAAGACTTAAGTGTGTATTAGGCGCTGAAAACGACCATTGGGCGAGGAGACCATTTGAGGGATATTTAAAATGGATACAATTATGTTTGACGAGATCGGTAGGGTCCTGGGGAGTACCCTGTTTTTCTAAATAACTTTTAGAACCACAAACAACAAAATGCTGCTCCCCTAGCCGATGACCAATCAATCGCGTATCCCTGAGCTCCCCACTTCTCACCGCAATATCTATCCCTTCGCCAATTATATCAATCACACGATCCTCAAAATCGATATCGAGTTCGATTTCTGGATACACCTTTAGGAACTCAGGTAGCAATGGCATAAGCAGATTGTGGCCGAAGATCTGCGGCACGCTCACACGCAGTCTGCCCTTAGGACGCGACCGCGTGGACGAAATCATCGCCTGTGCGTCGTAAATATCATCCAGTATATGCTTACAACGCTCATAAAAAATCGCACCTTCTTCCGTTAGCCCAATACTGCGGGTTGTTCTGTAGAACAGCCTAACCCCCAGCTCGTTCTCAAGTCTGGCTACACTTTTAGCAATGGCGGAAGAAGAGACACCCAGAACTCGGCCCGCACCTGCATAACTGAGAAGCTCAGCGGCAGAAACGAACGCGGTCATCCCCTTAAGGCTTTCCATAATAACCTTATACGTATTAAAGACATTTTTTCTTTAGTGTAAGGTCGGTTAGAGGGATTTACAAATCACCACGTTGAATTTATTCTTCAATTATCATTTATCATCGGTCATAACCTTGATAGAAAATTAAATTAATAGTACTGCATATCAATAATGGAATAGTCAACAATGAGACTCAGCGTTATTCTTATTGAAAAAAATGCATCTAATACACAGCGCGTTATTTCAGGCACACATCCCGCAAATGCAAATTAAATATAACCTTAAATAATATAACCCAACGAGAAATTCTCGATTTTAAACCATGGGTATCAACAAAGCCTATTATTGATCAGGAACCCGACAGAATAGCGAATGGAATGACTGAGAGTGACCTGAAAGAAACGATTCTTATGGCCGAAAAAAAGATGATCTATTGGGCTGTTCGGGCATTTCTTGAAGGCCGAATAACGCTTAACGAGGACAAGGTCATTTATGAGGAAAATAGCCATGTATAAGATAAAGAATAATATTGTTGCTGCGAGCTGCGTCGCGAGCATTCTTTTTATCGCTATAACAACACTTGGATTATCCCTCGCGACATTGCCTCTGTATATTAATGAGTCCTTGGGCTATTCCGCTTTTTATGTTGGCCTGGTTGTCGCCACTGAATCATTATCAACACTGTTTTCTCGAGCAGCCGCTGGTCGATATTCTGACAATCATGGACCACGAAAAGGTATGGTGCTGGGACTGTCCCTCACCTTGCTGGCGGGGCTATTATGTTTATTTTCATTCGGTTTTATTGATTCAGCTAAAGTCGCTTTATCTGTCATTATTTTTTCGCGAATACTCATGGGTATTGGCGAAAGCTTAATTTTTACTTGCAGTGGCACATGGCCTATTGGCCTCGTCGGTCGAGAACATGCCGGGAAAATTATGTCTTGGGTGGGTATTGCCATGTTCCTGGGCTTAGCGCTGGGTAATTATGCAGGTACATGGTCGTATTACCACACTGGTATTACTATTTCTGCTATTGCTATGACGGTTCTACCTGCGTTTGGTCTTTTGCTCGTCGCCATCATTAAACCTGTGGCAACGCATCCCGAAAAAAATCACGCGAAACTTTCCTATGCGATCCAAAGAATATGGAAAGCGGGATCGGGATTCTCGCTGGCCAATATAGGTTATGCCTCTATTACGACGTTTCTCGTGCTCTATTTTATTAAAAATGGATGGGGAAGTCAGGCAGCCGTCGCCTTAGCTCTATTTGGCGTAGGTTATGTTGTTTCAAGACTAACCTTGGGGTGGAAAGCAGACAGTTCAGGTTTAAAACTGACACTGTTTTCAATTGCCATTGAAGCCATTGGTTTATTATTGATTGCACTTTCATCTCATCCCTACGAGGCAATGCTGGGCTCTTTCTTAACAGGATTCGGCCTGTCAATGATTTACCCCTTGCTTGCCCTTCCGGCATTAAAAAGTATGCCTGATGAAAATATCGGTCTGGCGCTGAGTACCTATGAGTCTTGTTTTGATATAGGGATCTTAATTGCAGGACTGGTGGGCGGAGGCATTGTGTCACTATTTGGCTATCCCGCCGTATTTCTCTTTGCCTTCGTCTGCTGCCTGTTAGCCTCTTTTTCATCGGTATTGGCTTACAAGCAAATATCCAACGAAGACCCCAAGCTGATGCGTGAAAAGGCCACTCTTAACTAAAAATAAGAGTGCCACTCAGTCCAGCACGTCGTGGAGTTGATTAGATGAGCGACCCAATCGACGTTCTGGGCTGAGCTACCTCAGTGCGATTTTATGATCATCCGGCGCGCACCAGCTCCTGCGCGCAGGCCCACGCCGAGCTCCAGGCCCACTGGAAATTGTAGCCGCCGAGCCAGCCGGTGACGTCAACCACTTCGCCGATGAAGTACAGGCCGGGGACTTTAGTGGCGCCCATGGTTTTGGATGACAGCTCTTTGGTGTCGACGCCGCCGAGGGTGACTTCCGCCGTGCGATAGCCTTCGGTGCCGTTCGGCTGGACGCGCCAGTTTTGTAGCTGTTCAACTAATTCTGCCTGCTGCGGCACGTTGAGCTGCTTGAGGGTGACATCGGGAATTTGGCCGAGGGTTTGCAGACACTCAACCAGACGCTTCGGCAGCTGCATCGCCAGCGTATTTTTCAGGCTTTGGTTAGGGTGCTGCTGGCGCTGATCGTTCAAAAAGCCGGCTAAATCTAGCTCAGGAAGTAAGTTAACGCTCACAAACTCGCCTGGCTGCCAGTAGCTGGAAAGCTGTAAAACCGCTGGGCCGGACATGCCGCGATGGGTGAATAAGATGCTTTCGCGAAACACCGTGCCGTCTTCGGCAGTCAAAACCGACGGCACCGAAACGCCGGACAGGGTCTGCAGATGGTCCAACAGCGGCTTGTGCAGCGTAAAGGGTACCAATCCGGCGCGGGTTGGCAGCACTTTCAGGCCAAACTGCTCCGCCAGACGATATCCCCACGGCGATGCGCCGAGGCCCGGCATGGATAACCCGCCGCTCGCCACCACAAGTGAGTGAGTACTTACAGTTGAGCCGTTCACATTGATTTCAAAGCCAGTTTCGGTTTTCACCACCGAGGTGATTTCGCTGCGCAGGCGGATTTCCACCTTGCCCTTCGCGCATTCACTCTCCAGCATAGCGACGATTTGCTGCGCCGAGTCATCGCAGAACAGCTGGCCGAGGGTTTTCTCATGCCACGCGATGCCATGGCGGTTAACCATGTCGATGAAATCCCACTGGGTGTAGCGCGCCAGCGCCGATTTGCAGAAATGCGGATTGTTGGAAAGATAGGCCGCCGGTTCGGCATACAGATTGGTGAAGTTACAGCGCCCGCCCCCTGACATGAGGATTTTACGGCCCGCTTTTTTGCCGTTGTCGAGCAGCACAACGCGGCGGCCACCCTGACCCGCCAGCGCGGCACAAAACATGCCCGCAGCGCCTGCGCCAACCACGACTACATCAACCTGTTCCACATCGGCCTCACTTTTTTCTGATCTTCAACTACGTTTAAAGTTGTACTGATTGCTGTACTTTTTTTGACAGAAAAGCAGGCTAAATAGTCGCCAGAAACCTGTCACGGGCGGCGATTGTAAGGTGCGGAAGGAGCTGATGCCAGCCGGGAAAGTAAATAGATGGCGCTGGTAACGAAATGTGTCATGAAAGATGGAGGAGTAACCTTCTGATTTGAAAAGAGTTACTTCGAACAAGCTATAAAATCAACCTGCTTTTAGTCAAAAAAATGTCATATTTTCCTTTTACCGTCGCCCCGTTCTCGCAGATAATGCGCGGCGTTCATGACCACAAACTGGCGTAACAATTATGCTGCATTTATTTGCCGGGTTAGACATCCATACCGGTTCGTTGTTGATCCTCGCGTTACTGTTTGTGCTGTTCTACGAAGCTATCAACGGCTTCCATGATACGGCTAACGCAGTAGCTACCGTCATCTATACCCGTGCAATGCGCTCGCAACTTGCGGTCGTTATGGCTGGGGTATTTAACTTCTTAGGCGTTATTCTCGGCGGATTGAGTGTGGCTTATGCCATCGTTCACCTCTTGCCGACTGACCTGCTACTGAATGTCGGTTCCACCCACGGTCTGGCCATGGTGTTCTCCATGCTGCTCGCCGCCATCATCTGGAACCTCGGCACTTGGTATTTTGGCCTTCCGGCCTCCAGCTCCCATACCCTGATTGGTGCCATCATCGGCGTCGGTTTGACTAATGCATTAGTGACTCACAGCTCGGTGGTCGATGCGTTAAACATTCCCAAAATGATAGGTATTTTCGCGTCGCTGATTGTCTCTCCACTGGTGGGGATGATTATGGCGGGGGCGATGATCTTCATTTTGCGTCGCTACTGGAGCGGCACCAAGAAACACGCGCGTATTCACCTGACGCCTGCTGAGCGTGAAAAGAAAGACGGCAAGAAGAAGCCGCCATTCTGGACCCGTATCGGCCTGATCCTGTCTGCTATCGGCGTGAGCTTCTCACACGGTGCGAACGACGGTCAGAAAGGCATTGGTCTGATTATGCTGGTGTTGATTGGTGTTGCGCCTGCGGGCTTCGTGCTGAATATGAATGCCACCGGTTACGACATCGCGCGTACCCGTGACGCAGTGACTCACTTGCAGCAATATTATCAGCAGCACAGCGACGCCCTGCCGCACGTGGTGGCGCTGACGCCGCTGGTGCCAACGCCGGACGAAGCGGCGGCTGATGCCGCAGATACGCAGAAAGAGAAAGTGTTCCACTGCGATAGCTCACACGCGCTGGACGCTATCGATCGCGCGCAATCACTGCTGGCGAATCTGCAATCTTACAGCGACCTGTCGCCAGAGCAGCGCAGCCACATGCGCCGCCTGCTGATGTGCGTGGCCGATACCGCAGACAAAGCCGCGAAGTTGGACGAAACCTCTTCAGCCGATAAACGCTTCCTGGGCAACCTGAAAGGCGACATTCTGCAAACGGTAGAGTACGCGCCGCTGTGGATCATTATTGCCGTCGCACTGGCCTTGGCGCTGGGTACGATGATTGGCTGGAAGCGCGTTGCGACCACCATCGGCGAGAAGATTGGCAAGAAAGGCATGACCTACGCGCAGGGCCTGTCAGCCCAGCTGACCGCGGCACTGTCGATTGGCGTGGCAAGTTATACCGGTATGCCGGTATCCACCACCCACGTACTCTCTTCAGCGGTTGCCGGTACCATGCTGGTTGACGGCGGCGGCGTGCAGAGCAAAACCGTGAAAAGCATCGCCATGGCATGGATCTTAACCCTGCCGGTGTCGATTGTGCTTTCAGGTAGCCTGTACTGGATCGCGCTGAAACTTATCTAATTTGATAAGTTGATTTGAGTTAGGTTAATAAATGCAAAAGGCGACTTGTTAATAGCAAGTCGCCTTTTTTATTGGCTGGAAAAGCAAAACCCCCTCCCTTAGCTGAACAATAAAACCTGTAGATTAGAACCAAATGAGCATCGCTAACATACTGACGAGGATTAGCCCGCACAGCGCCGTGGTTAACATAAACTGACCGCGCACTCGCTCACAGCGGCGAATAAACTCAGGGTCGTGATGGTCGGTATAGCGCTGAGCATAAATGTAGCTCACCAGTCTAATTTGCTTACTCGGCTGCCCATGAGTGGTGAAGAAACCCCGCCCATCGACATATTGATAGAGCAGCGGATCGCAGTCACGCAGCACCACCAGTAGCGCCCGCAAAGAAGAGTAATAGCGCAGCATATTCACGACGAAGACAAAACATAAAGCCCAAAACAGCGCAACGGGACTGATCATAACTCCCCCTCAAGACGGGTTCATCATGCGGACAACCATCAGAAAAACGGGCTGTCCTTATTGATGACGCTTTGCGACCCCGCCCAACCTCTTATGACATCACACCCCCCGGGCAACCTCTCGCCCGCCCTCCTAACTCGTGCAGAAACTCGGGGGCGCAGGCATATTGCGTCGGCCCCCTAATATTGAGTGTAGGAAACGATATAAAAAAGTGGGGAAGTATTTATCTCTTGCCAGAAACGCGGGCGATGCGCTTGATTTATCTGTCCGTTTTAGCGCTATACTTAAGACATGGAACTCGCATGATGCTGAAATGGTTATTAACTGACTTATGGAAGGAGTTTTCTCATGTCTTACAAACACATACTCATTGCGGTTGATCTTTCCCCTGAAAGCAAAGTACTGGTAGAGAAAGCGGTTTCTATGGCGCGTCCTTATAACGCCAAAGTGTCACTCATTCATGTTGACGTAAATTATTCCGACCTGTACACCGGCCTGATTGACGTGAATTTGGGAGACATGCAGAAACGCATTTCTGAAGAGACTCACCACGCGTTGAACGAGCTGTCCCAGAATGCCGGCTATCCGATTTCAGAAACCCTGAGCGGCAGCGGTGATTTAGCCCAGGTGCTGGTTGATGCTATTAAGAAATATGACGTCGATTTGGTGCTGTGCGGCCATCATCAGGACTTCTGGAGCAAGCTGATGTCCTCCGCGCGCCAGCTGATCAACACCGTACACATCGATATGCTGATCGTCCCTCTGCGTGACGAAGAAGACGAAGCCGCCATCGACTAATCCCGCCGGTCCCGCGTTACATGAAGAAAAGGAGATGCTTAGCATCTCCTTTTTTATGGTGTCGCAGAATGCGATGAAGGCTCAGAGCGGCGTATAAATATCAAACCGGTGGCTTTTGGTGACTACCGCGGCCTGCGCGGCGATGTCCGCCATCGGCGGGGCGTAGTCTGGCCGTTTCACCACGATACGCTTGGTTGCCAGACGGCGCGCCGGTTCCAGCAGGCCATCGGCATCTTCGTCCGGCCCCACCAGCCCCTGAAAGACGCGCATCTCTTTCTTCACCAGCGCGCTTTTCTGCTTATGCGGATACATCGGGTCGAGGTAGACCACTTCCGGCTTCGGCGTCAGCTCCGACAAGGCGGTCAGGCTCGACGCGTGCAGCAGCGTCATGCGCTCGCGCAGCCACGGGCCGATTTCAGCATCGCGATAGCCTCTTTCCAGACCGTCATCGAGCAGCGCCGCGACCACCGGATTACGCTCCAGCATGCGCACGTGGCAGCCCAGTGACGCCAGCACGAACGCGTCGCGTCCGAGGCCTGCTGTGGCATCCACCACGTTTGGCAAATAGCTGCCTTTGACGCCGACGGCTTTCGCCACCGCTTCGCCCCGCCCGCCGCCGAACTTGCGGCGGTGCGCCATGGTCCCGCCGACGAAATCGACGAAAATCGCCCCCAGCTTTGGCTCGTCCAGCTTGCGCAGTTCGAGACGCTCAGGGGTCAGCACCAGCGCCATATTGGCGTCGGGGTCAGAGGTCAGGTTCCAGCGCTCGGCCAGAATAGATAAGGCGCCCTGAGAGGCGCCTTCTTCACAGATTAAACAGACACTCACGAGGTGACGCTTTCCTTAATTCCATAATGGCGCAGCATAGCATCTAGCTGAGGCTCGCGCCCACGGAAGCGTTTGAACAGCTCCATCGGTTCTTCAGAACCGCCGCGCGACAGAATGTTGTCGAGGAAGGACTGGCCGGTTTCGCGGTTGAAAATCCCCTCTTCTTCGAAGCGCGAGTAAGCATCGGCAGACAGCACTTCGGCCCACAGATAGCTGTAGTAACCCGCCGCGTAGCCACCGGCGAAAATGTGGCTGAAGGCGTGTGGGAAACGACCCCAGCTTGGCGATGGCACCACGGCGACCTGCTTTTTGATTTCCGCGAGGGTTTGCAGGATCTGCGCGCCCTTGGCAGGGTCATACTCGGCGTGCATGCGGAAGTCGAACAGGCCGAACTCCAGCTGACGCAGGATAAACAGCGCCGCCTGATAGTTCTTGGCTGCCAGCATTTTATCCAGCATGTCGGTCGGCAATGGCTCGCCGGTTTCGAAATGCCCGGAGATAAACGCCAGCGCTTCCGGCTCCCAGCACCAGTTTTCCATAAACTGGCTTGGCAGTTCGACGGCGTCCCACGGCACCCCGCTGATACCCGCAACGCCCGAGACGTCGATTTTGGTCAGCATATGGTGCAGGCCGTGGCCGAACTCATGGAACAGCGTGGTGACTTCATTGTGAGTAAACAGCGCCGGGCCGTTACCCACCGGGCGGTTGAAGTTACAGGTCAGGTAGGCCACCGGCTTCTGCACTTCGCCGTTGGCTTTGCGCAGGCTGCCCGCGCAGTCGTTCATCCACGCGCCGCCGCGTTTGTGTTCGCGAGCATAGAGGTCGAGGTAGAAGCTGCCGCGCAGTTCGCCGCTGTCGTCAAACAGGTCGAAGAAACGCACGTCTTTGTGCCACGTGTCCACGTCTTTGCGCTCTTTGGCGGTGATGCCATAAATGCGTTTCACCACCTCGAACAAGCCTTCCAGCGCACGCTGCTCAGGGAAGTACGGGCGCAGCTGTTCGTCATTGATAGAGAACAGGTGCTGTTTCTGTTTTTCACCGTAGAACGGCAGGTCCCAGGCTTCCATCTCATCCACGCCGTAATGCTGTTTGGCGAAGGCGCGAAGCTGTGCCAGCTCTTGCTCGGCCTGCGGACGGGCGCGTTTCGCCAGACCATTAAGGAAGTCGATCACCTGAGACGGGCTTTCGGCCATTTTAGTGGCCAGAGACTGGTCGGCAAAGGATGTAAAGCCCAGCAGCTCGGCCAGTTCGTGGCGCAGCGCCAGCTCATCGGCCATCACTTGGCTGTTGTCCCACTTACCGGCGTTCGGGCCTTGATCCGAGGCGCGGGTCAGGAAGGCGCGATACATCTCTTCACGCAGCTCACGGTTTTCCGCATAGGTCATCACCGGCAGGTAGCTCGGGATATCCAGCGTCAACAGCCAGCCTTCTTGCTCTTTCGACTCTGCCAGCGCTTTGGCAGCGGCCAGCGCGCTCTCCGGCAAGCCTTTCAAATCCTTCACATCGGTGATCAACTTGCTCCAGCCCATGGTGGCGTCGAGCACATTGTTGCTGTAGGTCGAACCCAGCTCGGACAGGCGAGCCGAGATTTCGCCGTAGCGCTTTTGCTTCTCTGGAGATAAACCGATACCGGACAGCTCAAAATCACGCAGCGCATTATCGACAGATTTTTTCTGCGCCAGCGTCAGTTGGTCGAAGTTCGCGCCCTCTTTCAGCTCGCGATAAGCCTGATAAAGCCCCGCGTGCTGGCCCATCCAAGTGCTGAATTCAGAAATCAGCGGCAGACATTGCTCATAGGCTTCGCGCAGCTCTGGGCTGTTTTTTACCGCGTTCAGGTGGCCGACCGGCGACCAGATACGGCTAAAACGATCGTCACTTTCCGCCAGCGGCTGGCACAGGTTTTCCCAGCTAAAAGGCCCGGATTGCGCCACAACCTCTTCCACCGTCTGGCGGTAATCTTCAATCACGGATTTGATGGCAGGGACAATGTGTTCAGGACGGATCGCAGAAAACGGCGGCAGGACAAAAGGTTTCAGAAGCGGGTTGTTCGACAGATTTTGCTGTTCAGTCATAGGGGCCAGTCCTTTTTGTGTCGCTAAGGGCGATAGCGTCGTGCGCTTATCGCCTTGGGTCTGATGCGCGGCGCGGTATTCGGCATCTTCGCGCGTCAGTCATAAATTCGAATTGCAATAAAAATGGCGTAATTTCTAACATGAGGCCAGTTTCGGCGAAAATCAATGGCTGGACGCGATGTTGGCTGTTTCAACCGGTAACGAAAATTAAGCCAGCTGGCATTCACGCCGGCTCTGGGCGCGGGTTAGGATGTGCTCAAATCAACAAAAACAGAGCAAAGGATAAAATGATGAAAGCGATGAAGTTAGGAATGTTGGCCGCTGGCCTGCTCTCGCTGGTGATAACCAGCCAGATGGCCAGCGCGCAAGAAACGCTGATTTTTGTCCGTCACGGCGAAAAACCGGCGAGCAGCAGCGGCCAGTTGACCTGCAAAGGGCTGAACCGCGCGCTGGCGCTGCCGGGCGTGTTATTGCCGCGCTATGGCAATCCTGACCACATTTTTGCCGCAGGACCGAAAGAGCAAAAGCTGGGTAACTAACTCACTGCGCCCGCTTTCCACCATCATGCCCACCGCCGTGCGCCTCAACCAGCCAATCAATATTCAGTTTCACGCCGACGACGTTGACGGCGTAACCAAAGAGTTGCAGGACGATAAGTACAAAGACGCGAAGATTTTTGTCTCCTGGGAGCACAAGAACCTCGACAAAATCGTGAAAAATATCGTCAAAGAGAACGGCGGCGACCCAAGCGTGGTGCCGGAGTGGCCGGGCAAGGATTTCGACAGCATCTTTATCCTGACCTTAGATAAGTCCGCCGCGACGCCAAAAGTGACCTTTAAAATCGAGCAGGAAAACCTTAACGGCGTGTCCGACACCTGCCCGAACGCCTCCTAATCTGGCCAAGCCGCTGGCGATGAGGTAAGGCTTTTGCCAATTTCTTCGCCAGACAGTTTATACTAAGCCCCATTCAAGGCGCGTCGCGACAGCTGGCCGCCTTCTTCACATTCCCAGTACAGTATAAACTTTCGGTAACCCACTGATTTTACTGTCTACATTCATTATTCGGAAACGTAAAACCTATGTTGAGTTACCGCCACAGTTTTCACGCTGGCAACCACGCCGACGTCCTGAAACACACTGTTCAGAGTCTGATCATCGAATCTCTGAAAGAAAAAGAGAAACCTTTCCTGTATCTCGACACCCACGCGGGCGCTGGTCGCTACCTGCTGAGCGGCGAACACGCCGAGCGCACCGGCGAATATTTGGAAGGCATCGCGCGTATTTGGCAGCGTGAAGATCAGCCTGCGGAACTGGCGGCCTATATGTCGGCCATCAAGCATTTCAACCGCAACGAGAGCCTGCGCTACTACCCAGGCTCGCCGCTGATTGCCCGCCAGTTGCTGCGTGAAGAGGACAAACTGCACCTGACCGAACTGCACCCGAGCGACTTCCCGCTGCTGCGCAGTGAGTTCCAGAAAGACAACCGCGCCCGCGTCGTGCGTGAAGACGGCTACCAGCAGTTGAAGGCCCAACTTCCACCACAGTCACGCCGTGGTTTGATTTTGATGGACCCGCCTTACGAGCTGAAAACCGATTATCAGGACGTGGTGAAAGGCATTCAGGAAGGTTACAAACGCTTCGCGACCGGCACCTACGCGCTGTGGTATCCAGTAGTCATGCGTCAGCAAATCAAGAAGATGCTGCGCGACCTCGAAGCCACCGGCATTCGCCGCATTCTGCAAATCGAGCTGGGTGTGCGTCCGGACAGTGACCAGCGCGGTATGACCGCCTCGGGCATGATCGTGATTAACCCGCCGTGGAAGCTGGAACAGCAGATGAACAACGTGCTGCCGTGGCTGCTGGAAACGCTGGTGCCATCGGGCACGGGCCACCAGTTGGTGAAATGGGTGGTGCCAGAGTAAATTCTGCCAGCCTCACTCTCCCCTGGCCAGAGCCGCCTCCCCCAAGGCTCTGGCTATCAAAACGTTCCACACCTATTACAATCATTGATGCAACCTTTGCGACAAAGCGAATTCTCACGTTAAACTCTTAGGCAATTTTTTAAGATTCATGACGCCCATTGAGGCCCATTCACTTTCTCTAACGGACTAACCGATGACTAAACATTATGACTATCTGGCAATTGGCGGCGGCAGCGGCGGTATCGCATCAATTAACCGTGCCGCCATGCATGGGCAAAAATGTGCGCTGATCGAAGCAAAAGAGCTTGGCGGCACCTGTGTCAACGTAGGTTGCGTTCCTAAGAAAGTCATGTGGCACGCGGCGCAGATTGCTGAAGCAATCCGTAACTACGGCCCAGATTATGGCTTCGATACCACGGTCAATAGTTTCAACTGGAAGACGCTGGTCGCCAACCGTACTGCCTACATCGACCGTATTCACACCTCGTACGACAACGTGCTGGGTAAAAATAAAGTGGACGTGATCCGCGGCTTTGCTCGCTTCATCGACGATCACACTGTGGAAGTTAACGGCGAGAAGATCACTGCCGATCACATCCTGATCGCCACCGGCGGCCGCCCTAGCCACCCGAACATTCCGGGTGCGGAATACGGTATCGACTCAGACGGTTTCTTTGACCTGACTGAAATGCCAAAACGCGTTGCGGTTGTGGGCGCAGGCTATATCGCGGTTGAGATTGCTGGCGTGATGAACGCGCTGGGTGCAGAAACTCACCTGTTCGTGCGTAAACACGCGCCGCTGCGTACTTTCGATCCATTGATCGTTGAAACGCTGGTCGAAGTGATGAACACCGAAGGTCCGGCGCTGCATACCGAGTCGATTCCAAAAGAAGTGGTCAAAAATGCCGACGGCAGCCTGACCCTGAAACTGGAAAATGGCAAAGAGTTTGAAGTCGACAGCCTGGTGTGGGCGATTGGCCGTGAGCCAGAAACTGACAACTTCAATCTGAAAGCCACTGGCGTGAAAACTAACGACAAAGGCTACATCATCGTCGATAAGTTCCAGAACACCAGCGTTAAAGGCATTTACGCGGTGGGTGATAACACCGGTGCCGTCGAGCTAACGCCAGTCGCCGTTGCGGCGGGCCGTCGTCTCTCCGAGCGCCTGTTCAACAACAAGCCGGACGAGCATCTGGACTACAGCAACATCGCGACCGTGGTCTTCAGCCACCCTGCCATCGGCACCGTGGGCCTGACCGAGCCGGAAGCTATTGAGAAATTCGGCGCAGACAATGTGAAAGTGTACAAATCTGCTTTCACCGCGATGTACACCGCCGTCACCCAGCACCGCCAGCCGTGCCGCATGAAGCTGGTCTGCGTGGGTAAAGAAGAGAAAATCGTTGGCCTGCACGGCATCGGTTACGGCATGGACGAAATGCTGCAAGGCTTCGCGGTAGCCATCAAAATGGGCGCCACCAAGAAAGACTTCGATAACACTGTCGCAATTCACCCAACAGGTGCTGAAGAGTTCGTGACAATGCGCTAATTCCTTAATCTGGAATTAATTAAAAGCCGCAGGTTTATCTCTGCGGCTTTTTTGTTTTTGGGATATTGAGAATAAAAAAGCCCGCCGACAGGGCGGGCAAAACACAGCAAGCAGCTTCTATATTATTCTTAAGATAATGGGAAAGAATGGGACAAATCGACGGCGGCTGTAGGCCGTGGCCCACAACGCTCTACCCACTTCCTTTCCATAATTTTAAAAGTCATCATCTGCTTTTGGTTTCACTTTATCTCCGTGCAATAAAGGAATGAATATGCAGACCCAACAGATTGAAAAATTTACGGTATTTGGTTTTAAGACACGGACAAAAAATCAGGATGAGAGGGAGGCTGAAACCGCAAAAATCGGCCCGCTGTGGCAGCAGTTTTTCGCGCAGGCTGCACCTCGCTTGCAACCCACATCGAAAGTTTATGGGGTTTACTCGGGGTATGAGTCAGATTTCAATGGCAGCTTTGATGTCTATGCCGCAGCGAATACGCTTTCCACACAAGACGACTCTGAGTTGGAAGCCGTAGAGATTCAAGAGGGTAATTATCTGGTCTTCTCTGCCGAAGGTGAATTGCCGCAAGCCTGTATCGATTTATGGGGCGAAGTCTGGCGTTATTTCCAGAGCGAAGAAGCTCAATATCAGCGGGCTTATACTACTGACTTTGAATATTACTCGGGTGAACAAAGTATTAGTATTTATATTGCGGTGAAATAGGTGCCATAAATAATTATCCCCGATGTGTTGGGGATTATTATTTGCTCGCAGAAAACCCACGTATTTGTAGACTTTGTAAAAGAGGATTGAGGACGAGATTTGCGTAGCAACGTGAGGCGTCGCTCAGCCACACATGTTCCAACTTGGAAACGTATAAAAAGTGCGCTATCATGTTTCCAAGTTGGAACAGGGAGTGAGCCATGCACGTTGTATCAAAGGGACCATTTGATGAAGCAGCACAAAAGTTTCCCAACGATGCTAAAGCGCTAAATGATGTCTACAGAGCGTTCAAGCGAGGAAATTTTAGTGATCCAGATGAGATGAGGGAGGTTTTTCCCAGTCTGGATAGGATGAAGTACAGAGATAAGTGGTGGGTAGTTGATGTAGGCGGCAATAACCTCAGGTTAATGTTCTTCGCTGACTTTGAATACGGGCGGTTGTTCATCAAATCAATATCCACTCACGCTGAATACGATAAGTTAGTGAAGAAATATCGGGAGAACCCAGCATGATTAGCGAAGCAATCAAAGCCTCACAACAGTTGGTTAGCATTGTACCTCTCTTAGGAGGCAGCACGTCTAAGGCTGACTATAAAGAAGCCGTTGAGCTTGCTGAGTACCTTGTAGAATTTGATCCAAGCAACCCGCTCATTGAGATGTTAACGGCCAAAATCGATCGTTATGAAAATGAGTCGCCCGATTTTGCTGAATTTAACGCTTTGCTGGCGGCCACGCCTCCGGGCGTTTCCATGTTACGCGTTTTAATGGATCAGTACGGACTCACGCAGAGCGATTTTGAGAATGAAATTGGCCAACGCTCATTAGTCAGTCGCATTTTGAATGGCGACAGGAATTTAACGGTGGAGCACATGAAAGCGCTGGCAAAACGCTTCAATCTGCCTGTTTCGATATTCGTCAACGAAGACTAAAAAATGCCCCTGCTTCTTAGCGGGGGTTTTTATTGGCGAGTAAATTAAAGGGGGTAGCTAATTCGTAAAGCTAATCTGCTCTTATAAGGCAAAAATCAACTTTTCCGCCCCCAACCGTTAAAATCATTAAAAAGGTGGCGAAAGCGTGGCGAAAAATCGTTTTTAGTTCCCTTTTTTGATAAAAATCCGTGTCTCACATCTGATTACATAATTCTTTAATCGCGCCCTATTCTCTCTTTGTGACGAACCTGCCATTTTGTGAATTCCGTTATCCTTACCAAAAGAACAAGAACACATGACAGACAATTATGTTGCTCAAGGGGCCAGTGGACACGGCCTGGCAACGGTTGCCGAGAATGGAGTCGTACTGGATAGTTGGTTTGCCGAAACAACCTTGCAGTCGGTGACAGAAATTTCAGAAACACGTTATCTTTCCGCCAGTGAAGCACAAACACAATTCCAATTAGCAACGCCGGACCACGACACAATGCGTCGGGTGCGAAGCATTGCCATCCACACCACCATTGCTGATTTACGTCAGCCACCCCGCGACCTGCACGACCTGTACCTGCGCCTGCATTTGCTGAGCCAGCGCAAAATTAAGCCGTGGCAGGCCAACCTCGCCGGTTTTACCGAGCTGTTGATCGATGTGGCCTGGACCTCTCACGGCCCCTGCCTGCCGGAACAACTGAAAGAGTTGCAAAAAGTCAGTAGAAATACGCCGGGCAGGCCGACGGTGTATAGCGTTTTCAGGCTGCCGCGCATGGTCGATTATGTGCCAGCCACCGACGTCTACCTACTCGATCCCAACAAAATCATGCTCGGGGCTTATCTGGCGCCGGGTACTTTTGTCTCTTCGGCGGGTTTTTGCAACATGAACTCCGGCACCCTCGGGCCTTGCATGGTCGAAGGGCGCATCAGCCTTGGCGCCACTATTCAGGGCGGTTCGCACATCGGCGGCGGTGCCTCGATTATGGGCAGCACCTCGGGTGGCGGGAAGCACGTGGTGTCGATTGGCGCCAACTGTCTATTGGGCGCCAACTCCGGGGTGGGTATTTCGTTGGGAGATAACTGCGCGGTGGAAGCCGGTCTGTATATCACCGCTGGCCTGCCGGTAACCAAAGCCGACGGCAGCACGGTGAAAGCCATTACGCTGGCCGGCAAGTCAAACTTGCTGTTCCGCAGAAACGCGACCACGGGGACGGTTGAAGTGGTAGATCGCCCCGGAGAGCAAAGCCTGTTATTACCGACATTGCATCGCTCGGGGCAGAACCCGACCTATGTTCCGGATGATGTTTGGCAGACATTCGCTGAGTGATTAGAAGCAAAAACGCCCGCAGGCATCTCAACCTGCGGGCGTTTTTATTCTGGCAAACTGTTTATTCAGACTCTAAGTTCAACGCGTTCAACACCGGCGCGACGGAGAAGAATGACCCACAGACCACAATCACATCCCCTTCTTGCACATCGCGTTTTGCGGCTTCCCAGCCCGCCAAAATATCGGCGAATTTTTGCGCCTGAGGTAAATATTGCGCGACATCTTCCGGCTTAGTGCTTCGCGGCCCGGCCTGCACCCCGCAGCAATACCATTTATCAGATAAAGTTTTTAAATGGTCGACGGTACCCTTAATATCTTTATTAATAAGCATGCCGATAACAAAACGGTAATTTCCCTTAATTGGGAATTTGCGTAATCTTTCCGCTAAATAAGCCGCCGCGTGTGGGTTATGCGCGACATCTAAAATAGTGGTTGGGCTATTGCCAATAATTTGGAAACGACCCGGTAAATTGGCGTGAAGAATAACCTCTTGCAGAGCGGCAGGCGTGAAATTTAATCCACTGGCGCGCAGAGCGGCAATTGCTGTCGCCACGTTTTCCAGCGGCATTTTAGGAATGGCTAAGTCAGTCAGTTGGCCTGCGGCATCACTGAATGACCATTTATTTTCTTCTACGTCGAGTTGCCAATTGGCGTCGCGCTGATGGGTCACCGCGCCAATTTTCTGAGCGTAGGCCAGCAGCGACGCGGGCGCGCTCGCCTGCCCAATGATGGCCGGTTTACCGGCGCGGAAAATACCGGCTTTGATCTCGCCGATGGCCTCGGTGTCTTTGCCCAGCCAGTCTTCGTGGTCCAGCGCAACGTTGGTTATCACCGAAATGTCTGGCTCGATGATATTGGTCGCGTCATCACGCCCGCCCATACCAACTTCGATAATCGCCACATCCACCTGCGCCTGCTTCATCAGCCAGAAAGCACCTAATGTGTTGAATTCAAATGGTGTGAGGGTAGTGTCTTGACGGGCATGGTTAATGGCAACAAAGGCGGCAACGTGCTCGCTTCCGGCCAGCTCTTTACCCTGAATGCGCACGGTTTCGGTGTAATTGATCATGTGAGGCGAGCTAAACACCCCCACTTTATAGCCGGACAGTTGCAGCGTTTTTTCCAGCGTGTGACAGGTGGTGCCTTTGCCATTGGTGCCACCCACTAAAAAAATAAATGGCGCAGGTTTTAATACCTCTAAAGTATTAGCTACTGCTTTAATTCTATTAAGACTCATATCTATAACTTGCGAGTGGAGACTATCAATATAGGACAGCCAGTCATGCAAATCGGAAGTTGCCTGTGGAACACCGACTTTTTCACTCATGTTATATTTTCCTCGGATAAGTAATCTTCAATTTTTATATTTTATAAACCCTATAGAGCAGAAAGTTTATACAACATGTCCTCCTGCCCAACAACATGAGTGAAATGTTTTCTCACAATGAAAAAACGCGCCGGTAGGTTTCCCCACGGGCGCGCTAATAAATTTCACATTACGGCTTTTTCACGCCATTAGGCGAAAAAAATTCACGGCTGTTGCAGAGATTTCACCTTAGCCGCATAGCTCTTACGCAGCTTTTGCAATTTCGGAGGGATCACTGCCAGACAGTAACCATTGCGCTGGCCCGCGCCGTCCCAGTAGTTCTGGTGGTAATCTTCGGCGACATAGACTTCACCCAGTGGCTCGATGGTGGTGACCACCGGCTGGCTGTTGTCGGCCTGGGCGCGCTGAATAGCAGCCTCGGCTTCGGCCTGCTGGTGCTGATCTGCCGGGAATAAAACCGAGCGATACTGCGTGCCGATGTCGTTGCCCTGACGGTTCAACTGGGTCGGATCATGGGTCACGAAATGGATATCCAGCAGGTCGCCGTAGCTCAGTTTCTCTGGGTCAAAGCCAACGCGAATGGCTTCTGCGTGACCCGTCGCGCCGCTGCATACCTGCTCGTAAGTTGGGTTTGGACGGCGGCCACCGGTGTAGACACTCTCAACCGATTCGACACCAATCACGTCTTTAAAAACGGCTTCGGTACACCAGAAACACCCACCACCGAAGACGGCATATTCGATTGTCATACAGACTCCTTCACATTGGGATACGACCTCTTATGTCATAAGACTAGTCGTTCAGCGTTCATAAAGGAATAACAACAGAAAAAGGGCGGAATGGCTGCGCGAAAAGTGCCGCGAGCATTGCGCAAACCCTGCTGCAAGCTATACCGCAAATAAGCCACAACCTTCTTATGGATAATAATAGAGTAAAATATCACGAAAATCCTGATATTAATCGGCGACGGGCCATGCAGTTAATGACATATAATTACACATATTCGCCACTGATTGATTTGCCCTGTTTTTCGTGGCAACATCGCTGCAATTAATATATATGGAATTCATGATGAAAGACGTAATTGAAGGTTTTTTAAGATTCCAAAAAGACGCATTCCCACAGCGTTCTAAGCTTTTCAAAAAGCTCGCATCTAATCAAAACCCTAAGACCCTTTTTATATCCTGCTCCGACAGCCGTTTAGTTCCGGAATTAGTCACCCAGCGTGAGCCCGGCGAACTGTTTGTTATTCGTAACGCAGGTAACATCGTGCCACCTTTTGGGCCTGAGCCTGGCGGCGTGTCCGCCACCGTCGAATACGCCGTGATGGCGCTCGGCATTCGCGATATCGTGGTGTGCGGTCACTCAGACTGCGGCGCGATGACCGCCGTGGCAAACTGCTCCTGCCTCGACCACATGCCTGCCGTGGCCCACTGGCTGCGCTATGCGGATGCGGCGAAAGCCATCAATGACTCCGCCGGGCATGAAACTTCCCAAGCGCGCGTTAACGGCATGGTGCATGAAAACGTCATCGCCCAGTTGGGTAACTTGCGCACCCACCCTTGCGTGGCGCTGGCATTAGCCAAGGGCCAAATGAACCTGCACGGCTGGGTTTATGATATCGAGTCTGGCTCGATTGAAGCATTCGACAGCAAGACCAAGACCTTTATCTCACTGTCTGACAATCCTGAAGCGACGGCGACCTAATTCGCCATTTAATAAGTCACCTTGCAAGGTGACTTATTATTTCAGCAGGTTCAACCGAGGGAGTGAGTTATTAACTCCCTCGCGTAGAAATCAGGGATTGGGCTATGAATAATGGCCGATGCCGTTTCCACCACGTTATATTCCACTGCCACAATCTCTGCTGAAATATCACCCTCTTCCCAAGTACAGATCATATAGGTTGCCAAAGGCTGCCCCAATTTTATTCGCCCGGTGGCGCCGGTATTGCCAATTAATACGCTTTTCCCACTCGCCGTCGCGAGCTGCCGGAGATAGGCACAATGCGTGTGGCCCATTAGCATACCATCGGCATGATTGGCCGCGCACATGTCGGCTAACGCGCTTGGACTATGATCTTGATAGATATATTCGTGAATGGCGTTAGCACTGGCATGCACCAACAGCAGGCTTTTTGCCTTATCTCCCTCCCCCAGCACTACCTGCCGCTTAAAGGGTAAATCGCGCAGATAAGCCATGTTTTCGGCGCTAATCGTCGCTTTACTCAGCGCGATAGCTTCTACTCGCGCATCGCACTCCTCAGGCGAATGCTTTGCCATTGGCGTCACCGGGCGGTCAAAAGCCACGCGGTCATCATGATTGCCCATCACCGTGGGAATTTGGCGCTGGCGCAGCAGTTCAATCACCTCGTTCGGCCAAGGGGCAAAATCTACCAAGTCGCCAAGGCAGTAAATCTCGGTGATGCGTCGCGTATCAATATCTTCCAGCACGGCCTTTAACGCCGGCAAGTTGGCGTGTACATCACTAAAAACGGCAATTTGCCTGATCATTTTTTGTTTCCATTTTTCTCAAACTATCGCAATACGATGCGATCGTAGACTGTTAACTTCAATCATCAGGATCGTTAGAATAATTAGGTAAAGACTAATTATTAGGAGGAATGCCGTGGAGCTGAGACATTTGCGCTACTTTATGGCGGTGGCCGACCAGCTGCATTTCGCCGCGGCGGCTGAGAGTCTGAATATCGCGGCCCCCACGCTGTCAGTGCAAATCAAGCAACTGGAAGAGATGGTCGGCACGCCGCTGTTCGTGCGCACAAAACGCGCTGTTCATCTGACCCAAGCTGGGGAATTATTTCGTCACGAAGCTGCCGCCACTCTGCTGCAAGCACAGCGCACGCTGGACACCGGACTGCGCGCCGCGCGGGGTGAGATTGGGCAGGTAGCGCTGGGCTACGTGGGTTCAGCTTTGTGGTCAGGCTTGCTCGGCCAGCTGGTGTGCGAATACAAGCAGCGGCGGCCGCAAGTCGCGCTACTGACCCGCGAGAGGCCGATGGTGTCGCTGCCGCAGGATTTACTCGACGGCTCGCTGGACGTGGCGCTGGTCCGTGGCCCAACGCCGCTGCCGGACGGCCTGCAAATGCGCGCCCTCCAGCGAGATAATTTCTGCCTCGCGCTCCCCGCCTCTCACCCGCTGGCGGACGCTGTCGAGCCCATTGCTCCTCTGCAGTTGGCAGGAGAAGCCTTCGTGATGGCCGAACAGACCTCAGGGATGCACGAAGTGGCGCGGCGCGGCGGCTTTTCGATTCGCCAGCAGTATCCGTCGGGTGGCTTGGTGGACGTACTGGCGCAGGTGGCCTTTAACGTCGGCATCGCCGTGATCCCGGCCAGCCTGTCGAGAGTGATCTCCCTGCCCGGCGTGGTCTACCGGTCGATTCAGCCGCCGGAGATCCCCTCGTGCATTGTGATGCTGTTCCGCCAGTGGGAAAGAACCCCGGCGATTGTGAATTTCATTAGCTTTGCCGAGTCGATGCAGTTTGATGACGCCCTGATTGACCCGCAGGGCCACCCGATAAAACCTTAATTCGCTACCAAGACAGAGAGAATTGCCATGCCCATTACCGCGTTGAACCGTCTGGCCGATTTCCCCGCCGAGCAGTGGGACGCCATGGTGCCCGCCGGTCAGCCCTTCCAGCGTCACGCCTTTCTTTCTGCTTTGGAGGAGAGCGGCAGCATCACGCCGCGCACGGGCTGGCAGACGGAACACCTGCTGTGGATGGAGGGCGAACGCTGTCTGGCGGCCATTCCCGGCTACCGCAAAATGCACTCTGCCGGAGAATATGTTTTCGATCAGGGATGGGCGGAAGCCAGCGAGGGGGCGGGCATTCGTTACTATCCGAAGTGGCTCGGCGCAGTGCCTTTTAGCCCGGTGACCGGCGCCCGCCTGCTGGGCGACCCCGCCGCCGCGGCGCATCTGCTCGACCATTTGTCAGATTACTTGGCCCAACAGCAGCTCTCCGGCGCGCATATCAACTTTACAGACGCGGGCAATCACGCGCTGTTTGCGGGTCGAGGCGAATGGCTACAGCGCACCGGCTTGCAGTATCACTGGCACAATCGCGGCTATCGCGACTTTCAGGATTTCCTCGACACGCTGGCTTCGCGCAAACGCAAACAGATGCGCAAAGAGCGCGAACTGGTGGCGGCTCAGGGCTTTGAATTTGCATGGCTGGAGGGCGCGCAGGTCACTGAAGCGCAGTGGGATTTCGTCTACACCTGCTATGCCAATACCTATCTGGTGCGCGGCCGCGCGCCTTATCTGACGCGGGAATTCTTCAGCCTGCTGGCCGAACGTATGCCGCAGAACCTGCGTGTCGTCCTCACCACCCTCAGCGGCCAGCCGGTGGCGATGGCCTTTAGTCTGGTGGACGGCGATACCTTTTATGGCCGCTGCTGGGGCTGTCTGGCGGAGTTCGACCGGCTGCATTTCGAAACCTGCTTCTATCAGGGAATGGACTACGCAATTGCCCATGGCCTGGCGCGGTTTGACGCCGGGGCGCAGGGCGAACACAAGCTGCTGCGCGGCTTTGAGCCGGTGATCACCCATTCGTGGCACCATTTACGGCACGGCGGATTGCAGGCGGCAGTGGAGAATTTCTTACAAGAGGAGCGCGCGGCGGTGTTGCAGTGGGAAGAGGAAGCGCGTCAGGCTCTGCCTTATCGCAAAGCCTGACGTGTAGATTTCAAACCAATATTAATCGGTGCCGACAAAGCCCCCGGTCTGATGCTGCCACAGGCGGGCATACAGGCCGTTGTGGGCCAGCAGCTCGGCGTGGGTGCCGGCTTCGACAATTTTGCCTTTCTCCAGCACCACCAGACGGTCCATTTTGACGATGGTCGACAGGCGGTGAGCAATGGCGATCACCGTTTTGCCCTGCATCAGATCTTCGAAACTTTCCTGAATCGCCGCCTCGACCTCGGAATCCAGCGCCGAAGTGGCTTCATCCAGAATCAGAATCGGCGCGTTTTTCAGCAGCACGCGGGCAATGGCAATACGCTGGCGCTGGCCGCCGGAGAGCTTCACGCCGCGTTCGCCGACGTGAGCATCCAAACCCGAACGACCCTGCGGGTCATACAGCTCGGGGATAAACTCATCGGCGCGGGCGCGGTGAATCGCCTGCCAAATCTCCTCATCCGTGGCGTCCGGGCGACCATACAGCAGGTTGTCGCGAATTGAGCGGTGCAGCAGCGACGTGTCCTGAGTGATCATGCCAATTTGCGCCCGCAGGCTCTCCTGCGTGACCTGCGAAATATCCTGCTGATCGATAGAAATCCGCCCACCGTCAATGTCATACAGTCTCAGCAGCAGGTTCACCAATGTCGATTTACCGGCACCCGACGGCCCAATTAGGCCAATTTTTTCGCCCGGACGAATATTCAGATTCAGCCCACCAATCACTTGACGCTCTTTGCCGTAGTTGAAATTCACCTGATCGAAACGAATCTCTCCGCTGTGAACGTCCAGCTGTTTTGCGTCCGGCTTATCACTCACTTTGATCGGCTGGGCGATGGTCTTCAGCCCGTCCTGAACCATGCCGATATTTTCGAAAATGCCGTTCACCACCCACATGATCCAGCTGGACATGTTAACAATGCGGATCACCAGCCCGGTCGCCAGGGCAATAGCCCCGACGCTAATCAGCGACTGGGTCCACAGCCACACCGCCAGACCCGTAGTCCCGACAATTAGCAGGCCGTTCATGGTGGTGATGGCTACGTCCATGCTGGTCACCACGCGGCTGGCCATCTGAGTTTTATGGGTCTGCTCAGTAATGGCATCGCGGGCGTATTGCTGCTCGAGGTCGGTATGTGCAAACAGCTTGAGCGTGGTGATATTGGTGTAGCCGTCGACAATGCAGCCCATCAGTTTGGAACGCGCCTCGGAGGACTCCACCGAGCGAGCCTTCACGCGCGGCACGAAATAGTAGAGGCAGGCAATATAGCCCAGAATCCAGATAATCAGCGGGATCATCAGCCGCCAGTCGGCTTCGGCGAACAGCACCAGTGCGCTGGCCGCGTAAATCAGCACGTGCCAGATGGCGTCCACCGCCTGCACCGCCGAGTCACGCAATGAGTTACCGGTTTGCATAATGCGTTGCGCGATGCGCCCGGCAAAATCGTTCTGGAAGAAGTTCAGACTCTGGCGCAGCACGTAGTTGTGGTTTTGCCAGCGGATCATGCTGGTCATGCCCGGACTGATCGTCTGATGCACCAGCAGGTCATGTAGCCCGAAGAAGACCGGACGCAGGATCAGCGCCACCGCCGCCATCCACAGCAGCTCCGGCCCGTGCAAGCTGAAGAACTGCGCCGGAGGCGTGCTATTAGTTAAATCGATAATACGGCTGAGATAGCTGAACAGTGCCACTTCGATTAATGACGCCACCAGCCCGACCACCAGCAGCGCGGCGAACATCGGCCAAACCTGACGCAAATAATAGAGATAGAAAGCGCCCACTTTGTCGGGTGGCGCGTCCGCTGGCGCCTTGCGGAAGATATCAATAATTCGTTCAAAACGGCGGTACAACATAGAGAACCTCTGAAGTTATATTTGTCAGAGCTGTCCTGCCCTGATATTTCGCCGGTGAATTGGCATTGGTGACGTGCAACAAGCTATAAGCGTAGACCCTTTTCGGCGGCCATTTCGTTTGACCTTTACACGATAGCTTTTATGATGAAAGTTACATTTTGAGCGCAACGAGAGGGATTTATGTCAGTAAAGTTAATCGCAGTGGATATGGACGGCACGTTTCTCGATGATGATAAAAAATACAACAAAACGCGTTTTTTGTCGCAATATACCCAATTAAAACAGCAGGGTATTAAATTCGTCGTCGCCAGCGGTAACCAATATTTCCAGCTTAAATCCTTCTTCCCTGAAATCGCCTCTGAGATTGCCTTTGTCGCCGAGAACGGCGCTTATATTGTAAATGAAGGGCAGGACGTGTCGGTGGCGGAAATCCCTGCCGAGTCCGTCGAGAAAATCCTCAATTTCCTGCATGAGATTCCCGGCGTGCGCACGGTAATTTGCGGCAAGAACAGCGCCTATATTCACGCTTCCCGCCCTGAAGATTTTTACCAGAAGATGAAACGTTTTTACCATCACCTGATTCAAATCGACAGCACCAGCGAAATCAACGACACCATTTTCAAATTCGCCCTGAATATTTCCGACGAACATCTGGCGGAGCTGATGACCTCCATCGACCGCGAGCTGGGCCATATTGTCACCCCGGTTTCCAGCGGCCACGGCTCTGCCGACCTGATCATTCCCGGCCGCCATAAAGCCAACGGGCTGCGCATTTTGCAGGAGCTGTGGGGCATAGACGACAGCGAAGTCGTCACCTTCGGCGACGGCGGCAATGACATCGAAATGCTGCAACAGGCCGGGTTTGGCTTCTCAATGTCGAATGCCATGGCCTCGGCAACCGCCGCCGCCAATTACGTCGCTGGGTCGAACAATGAGGAAGGGGTGTTGGATGTGATAGATAAAATCATCAAGCACGAAAAGCCTTTTGCCTGATTGAGCAAGTTGGGCGACTCTGGGTTTGATACCTCCCCTTTCAGGAGGGGAGGTGCAGCACAGGTTTATCTCGACACTTTCCCGCGCAGCGGCACGTCCTTCATCATCAACGCCAGCCCGAACCCGACAATCATCACCGCCGCGGCGATGTGATACACCGAGTGGATCGCCGAGCCAAAGGCTTGGAAATAGTCCTCGCGGATCGCCGGTGGCAACTCGTGCACTGCCTTTGCTCCTAATGCCCGTGGCAACTGGGTACCAGAGGGGATCAGCGCTTCTAACTTGTTTTGCAGCACGTGGGTGAAGACCGCGCCAAAACCGGCGACGCCAATCGAGCCGCCAATTGAGCGGAAAAGCGTGGTGCTGGAGGTCGCCACGCCAATCATCTTCAGCTCGACGCTGTTTTGCGCGGCGAGGATCAGCACCTGCATCACCATCCCAATACCCAGACCAATCATCGCCATATACAGGTAAAGCGTATACAGCGGCGCATCAAGCTTCAGCGAGCCGAGCAGCATCATGCCGATGAAAGCCAGCAAGGTGCCCGCCACCGGGAAAATGCGATACTTGCCGGTCTTGCTGATAATCCGCCCGCTAAGAATCGAGCTGAAGATGATTCCCCCCATCAGCGGCAGCATCTGCATCCCCGCTTCGGACGGCGTCGAGTCTTTCACCACCTGCAAATAGAGCGGCAGGAAAGTCACCGAGCCGAACAGCGCCATACCAATGATGAAGCTAATCAAGCAGCTCAGCATAAAGGTGCGCTGGCGGAATAAATGCAGCGGAATGATGGGCTCAATCGCCAGCCGCTCTTCGTAAATAAAGCCAGCCACCGAGACTAAGCCGAAGGCCAAAATGCACCACAGTTGGCCGTCTGACCATGACAATACAGTGCCGCCTTCGCTGGTAAACAGGATGATGCAGGTCAGCGCGGTCGCCAAATACGCCGCGCCAATGTAGTCAATCTCATGCTTAACGCGCTCTACCCGCGACTGGAATGCCGCACCGATGATAAGCAACGCCACAATGCCCAACGGCAGGTTGATGTAGAAAATCCAGCGCCAGCTGAAGTGCTCCACCAGGAAGCCGCCGAGCAGCGGCCCGACCACCGTCGCCAGCCCAAATACGGCGCCGAAAAAGCCCTGATACTTACCGCGTTCGGCGGGAGTAACAATGTCGCCCACCGCCGCCATGGAAACCACCATCAGGCCGCCCCCGCCCAGCCCTTGCAAGGCACGCATCAGGATAAGTTCGGTCATATTCTGCGCCAGACCACAGAGCGCCGAGCCGACCCAAAACACAATGATCGCCGTTTGCAGCACGATTTTGCGGCCAAACAGGTCACCAAATTTGCCGTACAGCGGCACTACAATGGTCGATGCCAGCAGGTAAGCCGTGACCACCCAAGACAAGTCGGACAGACCGCCCAGCTCGCCGACAATGGTGGGCAGCGCGGTAGAAACGATAGTCTGGTCTAACGCCGCCAGCAGCATTGCCATCATCAGCGCAAAAAAGACAATGCGGAAAGAGGGCTGGCTCTTCGCCACCGGGGCTTTCTCTGCTTGTCCATTGCCGATCAGGCTGGATTGAGTCTCTAGTGTCATAAAAGGAGTCTGACTTGTAATTAATTAACTGGATAATTAATATATGAGAAACTCAATCATCTGGTCAATGGATCAAAGTGAATATATCGCCGTCAAAAAGTGGTAAAACGTCTTAATCAGAATCCACCTACACCTCTCAGGGAAAGTCATGACAGAGAAACAACCGCGTCGTCCGGGCCGACCGGCAGGCACCAGTAAAAGCGCCGATAAGCGCGATCTTTTGTTGGATACCGCCCTGAAAATGTTTGCCCAGCAAGGCATTGCCGAGACCCCACTGAGCGCCATTGCCCGCGAGGCTGGCGTCACCTCCGCCATGCTGCATTACTACTTCAATACCCGCGAACAGCTGCTGGACGTGCTGATCGACGAGCGTTTTCTCCCCGCTCGCGCCTCGGTCGGTAGCCTGTTTGAAGCGCACCCGAATGACCCTGTGGCAGCCATTACCGCGCTGGCCCAGCGTTTTATCGACATTTCCGTCAAGCACTCTTGGTTTGCGCCGCTGTGGATACGCGAAGTGCTCAGCGAGAGCGGTTTGCTGAAAGAGCGGATGGATGCGCGTTTTGGCGACAATGAAAAAAAAGCGGTTCACCAGTGCATGTTGGGCTGGCAAAAACAGGGTTATTTGAACCCAGACATTGAGCCGGAGCTGGTCTTTCTCTCCCTGTTTGGCCTGACGCTGCTGCCGATTGCCGCCATGCAAAACCAGCGTATCGCGGGGAAAACCAAGCTGACGGCCGAGGATTTATCCCGCCACGTCGCTGCCTTATTACTTCGTGGCATTGCACCCCAAAATAAGGAATAAACGCAGCATTTTATATGCGTAATACCTTCATTTTTAACTTTTTTACGACACAAAAAATGCTCGAGATGAGAGTAGAGTGTTTGGTCTGGATGTTAAAAATTTGAAGGATGAACGTTAAAAAAATGAAGGGAATGCCGCCGATTATTCTTGCTTTACTCGCCAGTTCATTGGTCCTGACCATTGGGCGTGGTATTACGCTACCCTTCATTACCATCTATCTCACCGAGCATTACCATCTGCTGCCCAAAAGCGTCGGCGTGATAATGGGGGCTAGTCTGGCCCTGGGCATCCTCAGCAGCCTGTACGGCGGCTATCTGGTGGATAAATTTAACCATCGAACGCTGATCGCCGCCTCGATAAGCTTCTTCTCACTCAGCTTTTTCCTGCTGCCGGTCCTGCCCTCTATCACTGGCGTGCTAGTGGTACTGGCGCTGCTCAACTCCTCATACGCGCTACTGAGTATCACCCTAAAAGCCTGTATTGCCAGTTGGTTACCCGTGGAGAAGCGGGTGAAAGCCTTTTCAATGAACTACACGCTGATTAACGTCGGCTGGGCGGTCGGCTCTTCCCTTGGCGTATGGCTGGCAGGTTTTAGCCCAATGCTGCCGTTTTTGATCTCCGGCGGATTGGCACTGGTCACGGTGATCACCCTGAGCTGGGGCATTCGCAATATCCCCAATCGCCCGGCACAGGCGGAAATCGAACAGAAGCCGCTACCAAAGCCGAACTTGCGCCAAACCCTGAGTATTTTGGCCCACGACCGCCGCCTGATTTACTTCACCCTTGGCAGCACGCTGGGTTCGATTGTCTTCGGCCAGTTCACCGGCTACCTCTCGCAATACCTGATTTTGACCTCCGACGCCGTGTTCGCCTACAAGGTGATCGGCGCGGTGATGATCACTAACGCCCTGATTGTGATTGTTTTTCAGTATGCCCTTAGCAGCCGCATGCGCCAGGCCACCCTGCTCAGATGGCTGTTCCTCGGCACGGTATTTTTCATGATTGGACTGGCAGGATTTATGCTGGCTGGGCCATCGGTACTGATTTGGGTGATTGCGATGGCGATTTTCAGCTTCGGTGAGCTAATCGTCATTCCGGCGGAATATATGTTCATCGACTTTATTGCGCCGGACAATATGAAAGGCAGCTATTACGGCATGCAAAACCTGAGCAACCTCGGCGGGGCCATCAACCCCGTCCTCTGTGGTTTCCTGCTCAGTTACGCAGCCCCGCCGGTGATGTTTATCGTCCTCATCGCCTCCGCCGCCGCCGGCCTGCTGTTCTTCTGGCTGGGGCATAGATTGGCGGTGCGGGAGGCGGTTTAATAAAGTCTCGCCGCCGCAGATTAAAGAAACAATCTTTTGATTTTATTGTTTTTTCAAGATCAAAAAAAGGCCCAGAAATAACTCCGGGCCTTCCATCCATTACTCCTCTTTCAACCCACGATTTATCAGCATTGGCTCAATGGATGGAGCCTTGCCGCGCCAGGTTTCATAGAGCTTTTCGAGGTCTTCGCTGTTGCCGCGAGACAGGATTTGGTCACGGAACTTCTGCCCGTTTTCACGGGTCAGCCCGCCCTGCTCTTCGATACCCGCGAAGGCGTCATCGGCCAGCATTTCGGTCCACAGATAGGCGTAATAACCGGCGGCGTAGCCATTGCCCCAGATGTGTTGGAAGTAGCTGGAACGGTAGCGCGGCGGCACATAGGCTAGATCGATATTGTCTTTTTTCAGCGAAGCCGCTTCGAATTTATCCACGTCCTGCTCTGGCTCACTGGCGCTCAGGCTGTGCCAGTGCATATCGAGCAGCGCAGCGGCCAACAACTCGGTCATCTCATAGCCTTTATTGAACTTGCTGGCTTTCTCGATTTTGTCGCGCAGCGCCTGCGGCATGGCCTCGCCGGTTTGGTAATTCTTGGCGAAGTGAGAGAAGACTTTCGGATCACTCGCCCAGTGCTCGTTGAACTGGGATGGGAATTCAACGAAGTCACGCGGGGTCGCGGTTCCGGAGAGACTTGGATACTGCTGGTCGGCGAACAGGCCGTGCAGCGCGTGGCCGAACTCGTGGAACATGGTGATCACGTCGTCCCATGACAGCAGCGCGGGCTTGCCCTCTGCCGGTTTTTGGAAGTTGGCGACGTTATAGATCACCGGCTTGGTGCCAAACAGGTTGGACTGATCGACGAAATTGCTCATCCACGCACCACCGCCTTTGTTATCGCGCTGGTAATAATCGGCGTAGAACAGCGCCATGGATTGGCCATCTTTGTCGAACACCTCGAACACCCGCACGTCAGGGTTATAAACCGGCAGGTCATGGCGCTCTTTGAAAGTCACCCCGTAGAGCAGGTTGGCAGCATAAAACACGCCGTTTTCCAGCACATTGTTCAGCTCGAAATAGGGTTTGATCTGCGCGTCGTCGAGGTCATATTTCTCTTTGCGCACCTGCTCGGAATAGTGCTGCCAGTCCCATGCCGCCAGCTTGAAGCCGCCTTTTTGCTTATCAATTAGCGCCTGAATGTCCTGTGCTTCTCGTTCAGCGCGAGCAGTAGCGGCTGGAACAATTTTATGCATGAAGTCGAGCGCGGCCTGCGGCGTTTTCGCCATCTGGTTTTGCAATTTCCATGCAGCATAAGAAGGGAAACCCAGGATCTGCGCCTGCTCGGCGCGGACCTTCGCCAGCTTGGAAATCAGCTGGCGCGTGTCGTTTGCATCGCCGTGCTCGGCACGATTAATCGACGCCTCATAGAGTGCTTTGCGGGTGTCGCGGTCTTCCAACGGCTGAAGCAACGGCTGCTGGGTAGTGTTCTGTAACACCAGTAGCCACGCGTCGGTCAGCTTGCGATCTTTTGCTGCCTGAGACGCAGCTGAAAGCTCGGCCTCGCTCAAACCGGCCAGCTGTTTCTGGTCTTTCACCGTCAGCCCGCCCGCCTTGCTGGCCGCCAGCAGCTTATTGGTGAATTGAGTGCTGAGCGTCGCCGCCTGCTGGTTCAGGGCCTTGAGTTTTTCTTTATCGGCATCAGACAGGTTGGCACCCGCCAGCTCGAAATCTTTATATGTCACTTCAATCAGCCGCTGGGACTCGGCATCTAATTTTAAGGAATTACGCTGCTCGTAAACCGTTTTCAGGCGATCAAACAGCTTGCTGTTGAGGTGAATGCTGTCCGACATTGCCGCCAGTTTTGGCGAGGTCTCTTCATCAATTTTCTGCAGGCCGTCAGTGGTATTGGCCGAGGTCATCGCATCAAACACGCTCAATACGCGGGTCAGCAGCACGCCGGATTTCTCCAGCGCCACGTAGGTGTTCTCAAAGGTTGGCGGCGCCGTGTCATTAGCAATTTTATCGACTTCAGCCAGCTTCTGTTTAATACCTTCGGCAATCGCCGGGGCGTAATCACTCTCTTTGTATTTGTCGAACTGCGGAGCCTGATAAATCAACGGGCTGCGTTCAAAGAAAGGGTTCACCGTTTGTTCGGGACTGTTCATGACATTTTCCTGCTTTGAGGTCGCCGTGGAAGGGGTCTCCGCCACTGCCACGTACGAGCTGCATGCCAAACTGATAGCCAAAAAGAGGTTTGAAAGACGCATTGAAGGGTTCCTTTGCCTAATTTCCGTTAAGTCCTTGAGCATAGTAACAGCTCGCTGGATCAGCAAAATCGTGATGAGATTATTGTGAATTCTGCTGTTCATAGGTTATAACACCTGTAAATAATTACAGGTAACTCTCATGATAAAAAATCAGATCTTCATTCAGAAACGCATCAGCCAGTTGCAATTCACCGGTGAAATTTTAGAGGATTGCCGCTTTCTGCAATGCCGTTTTGACGGCGCAGATCTGAGCGACACCGCCTTCCTCAATTGCAGCTTTTATGATGATGAGAACCAGAAAGGCTGCTCTTTCCAGAACGCCCAAATGAAAGATGCCAGCTTTAAACACTGCGATTTGACCATGGCGGATTTCAAATATATTCAGGCGTTAGGGCTGGAAATGCGCGAATGCAAAGCGACCGGCGCAGACTTTGCCGGGGCTAATTTCATGAATATGATCACCCCCCGCAGCTGGTTTTGCAGCGCCTTTCTCACCAAAAACAACTTCAGCTACACCAATTTCAGCAAGGTGGTGCTGGAGAAATGTGAACTGTGGGAAAACCGCTGGAGCGGCGCCAATCTGCGCGGCGCAAACCTCAGTGGCTCCGACCTTTCCGGCGGCGAATTCACCGAATTCAACTGGAATGACATTAACGTCACCCACTGCGACCTGACCAACTCAGACCTCGGCGAACTCAACCTGCGCACGGTGGATCTCGACGGCGCGAAAATCGACGACTGGCAGCAAAGCCATTTGCTGGAGAAGCTCGGGGTGATTGTGATTCATTCGAAGTAGGGGTTGGGGGGAATGGTCAAGACAATGCATAAAGCTGGGTTAAGTACTCTTTTCCGTCCATCGCAGTTGTCAACTTACGGTTGACAACTGCCTCCTCAGACAACTCTTCCTTAGAGAAAATGCTTTTAGCATCGAAAAGTGCGTTTCCTCACCCTCTGTCATCTGAACCTGCGGCAAATATGCTATAACAGCCGTTCGCTGTGATAACGAAATTAACCCCATGAAAGATAATAGTATTTACTCGCCTCAAACGTCGATTCCTGAGAAGTCTCGGGTGCTCGGCTGGTCTGATTTATTCTCGCTGTGGTTCTCGCTCGGCATGGGTCTGATGGTGCTGCAGGCGGGCGCGATTCTGGCGCCGGGCCTTGGGCTGGCGGGTTCGCTGGCGGCCATTTTGCTTGGCAGCGCGGTGGGCGTGGCGCTATTGGCGCTGGTCGGCGTGATTGGCGGGCAGACCGGGCTATCGTCGATGGCCTCGCTGCGGCTGACTCTCGGCAAACGCGGCGTTGCCCTGCCCGTGCTGTTTAACCTGATACAGCTGGTCGGCTGGGGCGCGTTTGAAATCGTGGTGATGCGCGATGCAGCAAGCCTGCTGGCCCAGCGAGCTTGGGGAAGCGGCACGCCTTGGGCGAATCCGACCCTGTGGACCTTTATTTTTGGCGCGGTGGCGACACTGCTGGCGGCCAGCGGCCCTCTGGCATTTATTCGCGTAGTACTACGCCGCTGGGGTATCTGGCTGCTGATGGCAAGCTGCGCGTGGCTGACGGTTTATCTATTCCAGCACGCTGACCTCGCCGCCCTGTGGCACAAAGCCGGAGACGGTTCGATGCCGTTCGCGCTGGCCTGCGATATCGTGGTGTCGATGGCCTTTTCGTGGCTGCCGCTGGTGTCGGATTACACCCGCTTTGGCAAATCGGCGCGGCAGAACTTCTGGGGAACTGCCTGCGGGTATTTCCTTGGCAGCTGCTGGATGATGTCGCTCGGCGTGGCCTACACGCTGGCTTTCGTCACCAACTCGGCTGACGCCAATGCCCTTCTGCTGGCCCTTTCGGGCGTCGCCTTGGGCATTCCTCTATTGCTGATTTTGGTCGACGAACATGAAAATGCCTTCGCGGATATTCACTCGGCGGCGGTGTCCGCCGGCACCTCGCTGCCTATTGGCATAGGCAAACTGACGCTAGGCATTGGCCTGCTGTGCACGCTAATCGCCTGGAGCGTGCCGCTGACCCAGTATGAAAACTTCCTGCTGCTGATTGGCTCGGTGTTTGCGCCACTGTTTGGCGTGGTGTTGACCCATCACTTCATTTTGCGCCGCCACGCTCACCACGATCTGAATATGCGCTCGCTTGCAGCTTGGGTAATAGGTATCGCGGTGTATCACCTGATGGCGCATTTCCTGCCCGACGTCGGGGCTACGCTACCGTCACTGTTGGTTGCCGCACTGGTTTGCTGGGGGCTGGGGCGTAAAGCGGACTGATCACATTCGCTGCTTGGCGGTCTGATAAATTTCAGACCGCTCGCGTTTCCCCACGGCCAAAACCAACACAACGCTCTACTTATCAAACCTTTCAAGTTCATAAGTCATCCAAATTGACCTTAATTCTTTTGCTGGCCTGTCGCGAACGCACCAGCTCGCCTAACTCCATATCTTCGAGGTATTCCGCAAGGGATTCCCATGTTTCGGCGGAAACGTAATAGCCTGAAATTCGGCCATTGGTTAACACGGCCACGGGCTGGCCATTGGATTCTTTGAGTACGGCATTGGGTGATTTTTTAAAGTCGCTGATGCTGACGGCGGCATTGGCATAGACGGGCTGGACAGGCATAGGCACCTCAGTAGTGTGATTCATGGTACTAAATTCAGTATCACAAATACTACCATAACTGCCACATTGCTGATGATTATTTGAGCTGACATTTCCCATAGATTGCTAAGTCCCTCCGGTGTTGTATTCCCAGCATCATTCCCCCCTCGGAGTGACATCGCCAATAAAGCCGAAGATTTTTGTCATTCTTTGGAAGCCGCATTCCAGAAAGCAAAAAACCGCCCCTAAAGGCGGTTTTCATGCATCAGAATAGAACGTAACTTACAGCGCGATATCGGCCGGTTGTTTCTGTTCTTTCTTCTCGGTATTGCCCTGTGGAGCCGGAGCAGCTTCTGCCGCCGGTGCCTGCTCAGCAGGTTGCGCTGCTGGCGTTGGGTTGTCGAGTTGCAGAACGCGGCTGGTGTAGCCCAGTTCTTTCTCGGTCGCTTCCACGTTGCCGTTCAGTTTGGTGCCGTATGAAGGAATGATCTGCTTCAGTTTGGTCTGCCATTCTGGGGTAGCAACTTTATCTTTAAACACGGTTTCCATCAGGTGCAGCATGATTGGAGCCGCAGTCGATGCGCCCGGTGATGCGCCTAAAAGCGCCGCGATGCTGCCATCTTTAGAGCTAACCACTTCGGTACCCAGACGCAGCACGCCGCCTTCTTTCGGGTCTTTCTTGATGATCTGCACACGTTGGCCCGCAGTCCACAGTCTCCAGTCTTCTTTCTTCGCGTCTGGGAAGTACTCTTTCAACGCTTCGTAACGGTCGTTGTCGCTCAACATAACTTGGCTAATCAGATATTTAACCAGATCGAAGTTGTCGATGCCGACGTCAGTCATCGGGCCGATGTTAGAGAAGTTCACGGAACCGAACAGATCCCACAGAGAACCATTTTTCAGGAACTTGCTGGAGAAAGTCGCGAACGGTCCGAACAGCAGAACGCGTTTACCGTTGAACACGCGAGTATCCAAGTGTGGAACGGACATCGGAGGCGCACCCACAGAGGCTTTGCCATACACTTTCGCCAAGTGACGGTTTACGATTTCTGGGTTTTCAGTCACCAGGAATTGGCCGCCAACCGGGAAGCCGCCGTAGTTGTCAGCTTCTGGAATACCGGATTTTTGCAGCAGGGTCAGGGACGCGCCGCCAGCACCGATAAACACGAATTTCGCCTTCACAACGCTCTCTTTACCGTTGTTTTTCAGGTCAGCGACGGTCACGTTCCAGGTGTTGTCTGGGTTGCGTTTGATGTCGCGGACTTCGTGGCCAAGGCTCAGGGAGAAGTTTTGATTTTTCTGCAACGATGCCACTAACTGGTGGGTGATTTCACCAAAGTTAACGTCAGTACCAATTGGAATACGGGTCGCAGCAATTTTCTGGTTCGGGTCACGACCTTCCATGACCAGCGGGATCCACTCTTTAATTTTGGTTGGATCCTGAGAGTATTCCATGCCGCGGAACAGGGTGCTTTTTTGCAGAGCCAAGTAGCGTTTGTGCAGGAAGTCGACGTTGGCGTCACCCCATACAAAGCTCATGTGCGGCACGCTGTTGATGAATGAACGTGGGTTGTGCAGCACGCCATTCTCAACTTGATAAGACCAGAACTGGCGGGAAATCTGGAAACCTTCGTTGACTTCGACTGCCTTGGAGATATCGATTGAACCGTCGGCTTTTTCCGGCGTGTAGTTCATCTCAGCCAATGCCGAGTGGCCCGTACCGGCGTTGTTCCAGCCGTTAGAACTCTCTTCAGCAACGCCATCAAGACGCTCGACCATGTTGATCGACCAGTCTGGCTCAAGTTCCTGGAGGTAAGTACCCAGAGTGGCACTCATGATTCCTCCGCCGATCAGTAACACATCGACGGATTTTTCTTCTTCTGCTGCAAACGCGCGCGGGGTTAGCGCCATAGCGTTAAGGCAGAGGATCATGACGAGTAACTTTCTCATGACGTCTGTATCTCTTAAGTTTAGTTTTGTCTTTCAGGTGAAAAATGCCCAGATTTCATTGTAGTTGGTGAAATCAATAACCTGATGCGTACAGAGATAAGCGATTATCCCTGACAGAATGAAAGGGTTTTATTTACTGCGGAATGTGTTAACAAATTAAACACACATTGTTGTTGCTAGATATTCCAAATATCGACCTTTCGCAACCAATGTAACATTAACGCTACGTCAGCTAAAAATAACTTTAATTATTAAACTAATTCAGCAAAGTAGTTTTTCAGGTAAATTAGTTATATATCGTCGATTAAGAATTCGCTTGTGAACACTCCTCACGAGGGTGAGAAGGGTTCACTTCATCTTTAGTTAAAGGAGATTCCTCGCCCCGCAAGATCTGCCTCGGTTAGAATCGCGTCGTCGAAGACAAAATTGATCTCCCGATAAGCCTCGTGGGTCAGATAATAACTGACCGTCACCAGATCATCACCGCCGTAGGCTCTGACTAATAAATGGCCATCCTGGGATGAGAACTTCGCGTCATTAGCCTTTGCGCCTTCAAAACGCAGGGTGTTTTTAGCGCTCTCTTCTGGCCGGGCATATTCATAAACAATGTCCTGCCCGTGCCCGCGCTGGAATATATAGATATCGGCATTGTCACCGCCGTGCAGCTCGTCATTACCGGCGCCGCCATCGAGCAGGTCGCAGCCCGCTTCGCCGTATAGCGTGTCGTCGCCATCACCGCCACTGAGATGGTCGTCACCCTCGGCCCCGGCAAGCCTGTCGTCTCCTGCTCCGCCTTGCATCACGTCACGCCCGTACCAGCCCGTCTGAATGTCTCCGCTCTCTCTCCCGGCATTGGTTATTTCTAGTGCCGCAAGATCTGCCTCGGTTAGAATCGCGTCGTCGAAGACAAAATTGATCCCCCGATAAGCCTCGTGGGTCAGATAATGACTGACGGTCACCAGATCATCACCGCCGTAGGCTCTGACTAATAAATGGCCATCCTGGGATGAGAACTTCGCGTCATTAGCCTTCGAGCCTTCAAAACGCAGGGTGTTTTTAGCGCTCTCTTCTGGCCGGGCATACTCATAAACAATGTCCTGCCCGTGCCCGCGCTGGAATATATAGATATCGGCATTGTCACCGCCGTGCAGCTCGTCATTCCCCGCACCACCTTCCAGTACGTCGCAGCCCGCTTCGCCGTATAGCGTGTCGTCGCCATCACCGCCACTGAGATGGTCGTCACCCTCGGCCCCTACAAACCTATCGTCTCCTGCTCCGCCTTGCATCACGTCACGCCCGTACCAGCCCGTCTGAATGTCTCCGCTCTCTCTCCCGGCATTGGTTATTTCTAGTGCCGCAAGGTCTGCCTCGGTTAGAATCGCGTCGTCGAAGACAAAATTGATCCCCCGATAAGCCTCGTGGGTCAGATAATGACTGACGGTCACCAGATCATCACCGCCGTAGGCTCCGACTAATAAATGGCCATCCTGGGATGAGAACTTCGCGTCATTAGCCTTCGCGCCTTCAAAACGCAGGGTGTTTTTAGCGCTCTCTTCTGGCCGGGCATATTCATAAACAATGTCCTGCCCATGCCCGCGCTGGAATATATAGATATCGGCATTGTCACCGCCGTGCAGCTCGTCATTACCGGCGCCGCCATCGAGCAGGTCGCAGCCCGCTTCGCCGTATAGCCTTTCGTCACCACTATCGGTTATTAATAAATCAGATTTACTGGTACCTGCTAATAAATGGGATTGCTCATCACCGAAGATATAATTTATTTCTGAAAAGAAGTCCAAGTCTCGTCGAAATGCTACATCATCTAACAAATTTTTATCCCGATAGATATCAATATATCTACGCAACCTTTTAATTAATGGCAATATATGAGCAGATGTACAATCCAGAGAAATTAAATCAATAAGATCAAATGTAGTATTATTCGGATTACTAGAAAAATTTCGATCAAATAATGCCAGTGTTCCTTGCAAGTCAAGTTTAACATTATCATCGCCAATCACAATTTTCACACTTTTTAAGTAAGGCTTCATGCGAGTTTGCACCAACAATGACTTATAAATAAAAAATTCCAACCCATCATAGGTAGCGAGCGTTTTTTGACATAACGACTTTACATCCTCTTCCGAGGTGTAATACAAATTGCTCCCCGACATACCTGAAAATGAATTAATAATGGCAATCAGAGGCTTGAGCTGATTCATTTGGTCAGTTATTTCTGAGGATATTTCTATTGTATCGGGCCGTAAAAAAGCATCCATAGATGTCAAACCAACCCCACTTCCCTCTGAATCAGTTTGTTGGAACGCAGGCAGTATCTCATTTTTATCATTGAATTTAGGGTCTGTTTTTGCCCAAGCGAGAATTAAGGCAGGAAGAAGCTCTCGTTGCTGATTTTTAGTATTGGCACGCGAATATTCAGCCACGATCTGATTTAACTCTGTCGATAATAAAGCAGCTTCGCGAAGATCTCTTAAATACCCCATACCCGCTATATTGATTACTTTTTTCTGCTCTGAAGTCAGTAAAATCACTTCAGTAAATAATCGGGATGCTGAATCAAAGCTAAAATTAACATCCCCCATTATACCGGTCGATTTATCAGCTTTTTCATAGCTACCTAAGGCAGCAAGCGTATTGCCACCATCAAGGTTAGTATTAACTTGTTGATGTTCCAAATTTAGTTGAGCAATCTGTAACTCAGTGAGGATAAATAACTCATCTGGCTGGCTGATACCATCTTGATTAAGATCCCGCCACACTTTTATTTTTTCAAAATGAGTATCATTTTTATTAATTACGCCATCGTGATTACTGTCAAACTCTCTCAATGCACTATAACCATCAGCTAACCGGCTACCATTTTGTGATAGTCCCTGATCACCAAATAACTCGGAACCGTCATTGATCATGCCATCTTGATTCAGGTCGGAAACTAACAAGCCATCATCAGATTTAAGCCAGCCAGTACTGGTTCTGATTCCATCACCGTCGTGATCAAATAAGGCTCCAGCATAACCGTTAGTAGCTGTGGTTTCGATTCCGTCACCATCAAGGTCCAAACACAATGGATCATAGACATAGGTAAAGTATGTGCCATTACGGTTTTCACGCTTCCAGTCATTTAGTCTTTTGGCTAAATCATCAAACCCGAACAAACTGGCCAAAGGAGCAAAAAATGACTGGCCAGGATACATCCCAATCAATTCACCAAGATTAAGTTTGTCCCATAAGTAACTCATCAAAGCACCTCCAGCCACACCTGCGATAATAGGAATTAATCCTCCTATTATTGGGGCAGTAGCCCACGCCCCCATAAATAACACTCCTGCAACCATTCCCGCACCAAGCGCAGTGGCTGTCTTCATAATGTCATTTTGATCATCTTTTGCATAAGCGTTAGCGAGTTGAAGTAAGCTAAGAATAGACCCCGTATTTTTAAGGGTATTGTAGGCCGCATTTGCTGTAGCGCTAGATAGACCCTTTAAATTTGAGGTATATTTATTAATATTAGCATCGTTCTTTTTAATATCATTCAACGCGGAATTATATTTGGCCCTTTCATTTTCATATAAAGTCGACTCTACCCCTCCGTTTGAGGGTGAATACTTATTCATTTCGGCCTGATAGCGCGTTGCCTTCGCTGCATTTATCTCTCTATCAAGGATCTCCATATGAAGTTTTGATGCCATGCTACTTTTTGCACTTTCAAGATCGTTAGCACCATAATTATCTTTTATAAACTCATCAATACTGGACTTAATAGTTCCTGTATATAAAGTAGTGCTGTCTGTTGCTATAGAATTGTCAATATACTCCCTGATAATGGTGCCTATTTCGGCCAAATCATTTTTTTGCTTTTCACTAAATATCATTATTTTACATCCTTATAAAATTGAAATTAATGTTACTGTTAAAAGACATACAAACAAATACGGTGCATGACTCTTTGGAAATCAACCATCTCATTATTAATCCACAACCAATATATAATAAAACCCTCTCCTAAATATTTAACCCCTGATTACAACACATCAAACTTAAGTCCATATGATTACTCTGCTTTGTTAACAAAATCGGGAAGAGTAAAGAATGGGGCCATAAAAGAAATAACTCCAATTTGTAACATGCTAAACATTAGAGTATGTAGGAAATAATTATTATCATCAGATATAAAAAGTGAAGAAAAACAACGATAACCGCATGTGATATCTTCAGAAAGTGCAAGGTAGAATCCTAATAATGAAAGCACCACAATAATAAAACAACATATGTTACGCTTTAGCATTTTAAATCTTATCTTAAATGAATAATTGACTTTTATAACAACCTTAGGTTTGTTATAAAAAAATACAGCAATTGACGATATGCTTATCAGAATAAAGCTATAATACAACAACCACATATTAGCATTCTGCGAAATGCGGCCGCTAAAGCCAAATCTCTCGAGTATATCCCTGTAAGTTGGTGAAAACCCCTCAAAATAATCGAATGCCATCGGATTAGATAAAATAAATGACAAACAAAGTCCAATAACCAAAGGGACTATAAAAAAGCACTTTGCTATTAATTTACCATTTTCATCTGAAATAATTACATTTAACTCACGAACAGATTTCTCATCGTTAAGGTCCATTAAATCCACTCTCCTTTCATTAAGAATGGCGGGAGAAAAAAACATTCAAATGCCATTTGGTTTGATAAAATAATAGATAAAAATACCACAGTGACTACAGGGATTTTAAAGAGATATCGATAAGAAAGTTTCTCATTCTTTTCTGCAAATGAAATATTCTGCCTTACACTTTGTTGCCTAGGGTCCAGCTTCTTATCATTGACATCCATGCCTTGCCCTCCCTGTTAACTGATAGCCATTCTCAATAAGCTATAACTAAAAACAAGGCGGCACCAACATTTTTTATAATTATTTATCCTCTAGCCATAATTATTAATATTGATATGGATTTAAAAGTTAACTTAAATTAAAACATTCACAATAGTTATAAATAATGATCTTATTTAGCACTCTCCCCGCTTAATATAACTCATTAAATTAACCACTAAGTTATTATGGGTTCCCCATAATACTAAAGAAAAATATAACATCTCACACTCAACTCAGCGCACTCAACAATATTTGTCCACGCAAGGCCATTTGGTCGGCCGGATTATGCCCAATTAACATGTAGTTAAAACCTTTGGCGCGCCAATAAATAACATTCATGCCCCGGCGGATTTCACTTTGCTGGGCGGTGTCGCCACGCTGGGATGAGCGAGTGATGCACAGGGCCATCGGGCCGTGGGTGGCGTCGAGATAGGTTATCTGCGCAATGTTGTACTGGTCATAGTTGAGCAGACGGGCATTTTTCAGCGTCGCGCCCTGTAGGACAAGGCTGGCGGGAGTCAGGCTGGTGCCCAGCAAGGCGTTCACTCGCTGCAATTCTTGTTGCTGCTGCTCTGGAGATTCATGGATATCAGCCAGCGTGTCGGCGGAATAGAGCGACATATATTCTGCGACCAGATTGCGCCAGCCGAGATCTTGCTCAGGCTCGGCAAAAGGCACGGCGTAGCGCCCGACGGCAATCCCTACTGCAAGGAAACTCACCGCGGCGGCCAGCAGGTGGCGACGGCTAACGCCCTGTTTATTCGCAACTTTTGGCGCACTAACGGGATCTGGAATGGCATCCAGCCGGGCCTGCAAGCTGGCAATTGGCGCTTCGGACAGTAAAGGCTCATAGGCTTCATGGAAAGGCAGATTGCTGTAAGAGAGCTGATTGAGGCGATCGGCCAAAACTTCGTCACTCTGTAATCGCTGAGCAACCTGTTCGCGCTGGGCTTCGCTCAGTTGATTGTCGAGCCAGGCCACCAGCACTTCATCAGGGAAAGGGATCGGCAGACGTTCTTGCGTCATTTTTTCTCTCCCTGTTGTGGTTGGAAAGGCGTCACGGCGGATTTCGCCAAGGTTTGTCTGGCGGTTGCCAGCCGACTCATGATGGTTCCCACCGGCACAGCCAGCGTATTGGCGGCCTCTTGATAGGTAAAACCTTCGACATACACCAGAAAAACCGCGTTTCTCTGGGCTTCGGGTAAGCCGCCGACCTGCTGCATCACCTGCAATTGCCAGCGGCGGCTCTCAAAATCACCTGATTCATGCGAGGTGCTCACTTCATCAATATCCACAAATCCCTGTCCCTGACGAACTTGCTGCGCCCTAAGCTCGTTGATCCAAATCGAATGCAAAATCGAAAATAACCAGCGATCGATGCGCGTCCCCTCTTCGAACTGCGCGCTGCGCTCAAGCGCCCGCACGCAGGTCGATTGCACTAAATCATCAGCCACATCGCGTTTTCGCGACAACACCATGCCGTAACGCCAAAGACGCGCCAGACAGAGGCTTAATTCATGCCGGATCTCGGTGGATGTGATTTTTCACTACCTCGTGGTCAATCGATTTTATGATTCCGGGTGGCCCTCGATCGCGGCATTCAGGTCGCGATACTCTTCACAGCCGGTGCCGCAAATCCCTTTAATCGTGGCGAGCTGCGCCTTAGCCAAGTCCGGACGGCCTTTGATCATGTACGCTTCGCCAAGGTATTCACGCACTTTGGCGTAATGCCCGTCGAGCGTGATGGAACGCTGATAATAGCCGATCCCTTCATCCGTGCGCCCCAATTTACGCGTGGCATAGCCGCGATAATTCCAGGCTTCGCGGGTGTTGGGCTGTTGCAGCGTATCGAGCAGATTTAAGGCTTCCTGGAAGCGACCGGTTTTGGCCAGATGATAAGCATATTGGGTCTTATCCTGATCGGAAATCTTACTGCCTTTTTCTACCATACAGCTTTTGGTTTTACTGTCATAAACCTGACCTTTCGGGCAGTCCGGCGTTTTCTCCGAGTCATCGCCCATGGCGTGGGCCGCGATTGAGAACATCGACAGGCCCGCGCACAGGCACAGGGCGGAGAGCGTGGTGAGATTATTATTTTTTTTCATTGTAGGGTCCTGAGTAGCAAGGTGTTGGCTTTGTTTTTTATGGGCGTCCGTGGCTGCCCGGTAGCATGCGACGCAGCGTGCCGTCGCGTAAGACGTAATGGTGGAATAGCGCCGCCAGAGCATGCACCCCGGCCACAATGATTAATGCCCACGCCACGTTGTTATGCAGCATGCCGAAGGTGCGCGGCATCACGCTGTCGAAATCGAAAACGTCGGGGATCGGGAATAAACCGAAGAAGTAGAACGGCTCGGCCTGCGCCCAGCGGAATAAAAAGCCGAGCACTATTTGCGAAATCAGCAGCAGATAGAGCACCAGATGGGTCAGGTGCGACGCGGCTTTCATCGCCGTCGGCATGGCAATAGGTTCCTGCTTGCTGCGGCCGGTGCTCACGGTGAATAAGCGCCACAGCAAACGTCCGATAATGATCACCGCCAGCAGGATGCCCACGGAGATATGCACGGATTGCAGCCCTTTGCGCAACGGGGTGCCGCGATCCAGCAATTCCCAAATATGCGCGCTGGCAAACATGAAGATAACAATGAGCGCGGTGGCCCAGTGCAGAGTGATCGTCAGGCCGTCATAGCGACGGCGCAGCGTTGGAGCTGAAGTGTTTTGCATAAAGAAAGGCCCATAAGTGTCCGATTTGTCAGTAAACACTTGAGTGGTGATTTTTATTCGATGGTTTTAGAAATTTTTTTCGATTTTTGTATTGGCGGCGATTTCGCAATAAAGAGAAAAAAGCATCAAGCTTCCATCAGGCCTGCCGATAACCGTTATGCACATCCTTTAAGTCAAATTAAAACCATTACAATCATAAAAACTGTCAGGTGGGGTATCGCTGGTGAACGAAGCATCTAAAGAGCAGTTTGTCCGTCGCAATAAGTTGGGTATTTTGGCCGTCCTGCGTGATTTGAAGAAGAACAACACGCTGGTCATGGTGTCCCACGGGCGCGGGCAATTTATCAGCAAAATTCTGGACGTTTTGCCGGATACCAACCAATTGCTGTTTGATCTGGGCAGTGGTGATTACGACAACCAGCTGGCAAAAGAGGCGCAAACCCTGAATTTCGTGGCGGAACCGGCAGGAGCGAAAGTCGAGTTCACCTCGGGACAGGCGCAGGAAATCAGCTGGCAAAATCTGCCGACCTTTAGCTGCGAAATCCCGCCGGAGCTCTATTTCATTCAGCGCCGCGAGTATTTCCGCGTCAATATTCCGCTGCAACCGACTTATGTCTGTCGCGGCAAATTCCCCGACACCAGTGATTTCAGCTTTCGCCTGAAAGATATCTCGCTGGGAGGCATCGGCCTGCACGTCGACAAAGTGATGCCCCTGGCGATTGAAGCTGGCACGGTGATTAAAGACTCTCTGGTGGAATTAGCCGAGTTTGGCTCTTTCAAACTGGATTTGGAGTTTATCAGCGCGATGGACCGGCAAACGGTAAGCAGTAAAGGAGAAACGGTCACCAGCCAGCGGCTCAGTTTCCGTTTTCCTTATTTATCCCCCGCGCAGGAGCGCGACCTGCAACGGGCGATATTTGAGCTGGAAAAGCAGCAGCATCAGAAAGCGAAACGCTTCCGCGATTGATGACTCAATCAGTCTTATAAGAACATGCCGCCCGATGCTTCCACGCGTTGGGCGTTCATCCAGCCACCCGCGTCACTGAGCATCAGCGCCACCATGTGGCCGATATCATCCGGCAGGCCGACGCGCCCCAGCGCGGTGTTGGATGCCACAAATTTATTCACGTCAGGATTATCTCGTACTATACCGCCGCTGAAGTCAGTGGCAATCGCTCCCGGAGCCAAAACGTTGGCCGTTATCCCACGTGCGCCCAGCTCTTTAGCCTGATAACGCGTCAAGACCTCAATACCGCCTTTCATCATGGCGTAGGCTGAAGAACCCGGCAGAGCAAAACGCGCTAGCCCACTGGAAATATTCAATATACGGCCACCATCAGCCATCAAAGGCAGCAGTTTTTGCGTCAGGAAAAACGGCCCTTTAAGATGAATATTCATCATTAAATCAAACTGTTCTTCGGTTGTTTCACTGAACAGAGAATGGTTGCCAACGCCTGCGTTATTCACCAGAAAATCAAAGCTTTCGCGCTGCCAGGTATCCGCCAGCAGGGTCTTCACCTGCGCGGCAAACGCGGTAAAGGATTTGCTGTCGCCGACATCCAGCTGCAACGCCGCGGCTTTGCCACCTTTGGCCTGCACGGCGCGGACAATGCTGTCGGCTTCTTCACGCTGGCTGTGATAAGTCAAAATCACATCCACGCCCTGATCTGCCAGTTTTTCAACGGCATTTTTGCCTAAACCACGGCTTGCGCCGGTCACTATCGCGATTTTATTGCTCATATCAGACTCCGCAGTGAATATTGTGGGTACTTGTTGTATGAAATAGAGTCTATTGGCAGAATGAATAACGATAAATAGGAGCAAATGAGTTTCACTGTTCCATATAAAACAACAATGGGCGGAAATGTGGATAAAATTCAATCGATGCAGGTATTTGTTCGCGTCGCAGAGCTGAACAGTTTTACTCGCGCCGCCGAAAGTTTGAGTCTTCCCAAGGCCAGCGTCTCGCGGCTAATTCAGCAATTGGAAAGCCAACTTGCCGTGCGCCTGCTGCATCGCTCCACCCGCCGGGTGCAACTGACGCAGGACGGTCAGGTCTATTACGACCGCTGCAAAGAGCTGCTGGCCAGCGTCGAGGAGATGGAAACACTGTTTCAGGCTAACCCGGCCACCATCAGCGGCCGCCTACGGGTGGATATGTCGGTCGCCATGGCGCGCGATTTTGTGCTGCCAAAGCTGGGCGAATTCCTCAACCGCTATCCCGCCATCGAGATTGAACTCAGCAGCACCGACCACCGGGTTGATGTCATCCGCGAAGGTTTCGACTGCGTGATCCGCGTCGGCACGCTAAAGGATTCGGGGCTGATCGCTCGCCCGCTCGGGCAACTCAACATGATAAATTGCGCCAGCCCGGCTTATCTCCAACGCCACGGCACGCCGCTGCATCCGGACGATTTATCCCAGCACGCCATGGTGCATTACGAGCAGACGCTGGGCGCGCGGACCTCCAGCTTTGAATATTTAGAAGGCAAAACGCTGCGTTCTGTGAAGACCGGCGGCGCGGTGACGGTCAACAGCACCCAGACTTACTCCAGCGCCTGTCTGGCGGGTTTAGGCATTATTCAGGTGCCGCTGATGGGGATGCGCGAGTACCTCGAGACGGGCCAATTAGTCAAAATCTTGCCGCAGTACAACGCGCCGCCAATGCCTATCTCACTGGTTTATCCCCATCGGCTGAATCTTTCCAGGCGAGCCAAAGTGTTCATGGATTGGCTGACCGAAATCACCCATGCCCATCTCAAATAGGGCCGGCCTCTTGAGCAGTGGCTGAGCAATCAGCCATTGGCCCGGCAGCGGGCGCGATTGAGCAGCTATACTAAACTGATGGAAAATCTGAAAAATAAGGACTCCGTGGATTAATGCCAACCACCAATAAACCAGAAACGCTCGAACAGGAAGACGCTAAGCCGCTGATTAATATCAAAACCGGCAATCACACTGTGGATAAAAATATTACCCGGGCTTCGAAGCTGGTGACGCGCATCCAGTCATGGGGCTGGGTCGCCCATTTGCTGCGGGCCACGGAGCGATTCAACGATCGCCTCGGCAGCCAGTTCGGCGCGGCCATTACCTATTTCTCCTTTTTGTCGCTGATCCCGATTTTGATGGTGTCCTTTGCCGCAGTGGGTTTCATTCTGGCCTCCAACCCCGACCTGCTGGCGCGACTGATTGGCAAAATCGTCAACAGCATCAGCGATCCCAACCTTGCCAGCACGCTGAAAAACACCGTCAACACGGCAATTCAGCAGCGTACGGCGGTGGGGCTATCCGGTTTGCTGATTGCGCTTTATTCCGGGATTAGCTGGATGGGGAATCTGCGCGAAGCGATCCGCGCCCAGTCCCGCGACGTGTGGGAGCGCAATCCGCAGGATAAAGAGGTGATTTACAAGCGCTATATTCGCGATTTCATCTCGCTGACGGGTCTGGTGCTGGCGCTGATCATCACGCTGTCGCTGACCTCGATTGCCGGTTCGGCGCAGAAATCGATTGTTGATGCTTTAGGCCTTGGCGGCATTGAGTGGCTGCGCCCGGTGATGACCTCGGTCACGCTGGTGATTTCCATTGCGGCTAACTATTTATTGTTCCTGTGGATATTTTGGATGCTGCCGCGCCATAAGCCACGCAAAAAAGCCCTGCTGCGCGGCACTTTGCTGGCAGCTATCGGCTTTGAAGTGATCAAGTTCGTCATGACCATGACCTTGCCACGGCTGGCAAGCTCGCCCTCCGGCGCGGCTTTCGGCTCGGTTATCGGCCTGATGGCCTTCTTCTACTTCTTCGCCCGGCTAACGCTGTTTGTCGCCGCCTGGATCGCCACCGCGCAATACAAAGGGGATAAGGAAATCGAGCAGCCTGAGACTCATAACGCCGCTCAATAAGTGCCCTGATTTATATCGTGCCAGACAATATTCGTTGTCTGGCATTTTATTTGGCCATTTACCAGTGAGTTGTTCTAACCTTTATCCATTTATTGAACAGATAAACCTGATATCACTTCAGATGGAAAACATTCCCCCATTTGGTGCAATTGCGCCGTTCTCCCTCCGCCCTCTGGCGTTGAAAACGTCACATTCCCTGCTTAATATGCCTTTAGCAAACATTTCTTTACATAACATCCATCCTTTCAATCACAATAAGAATCATCGCTTATGCAAGCCTCAGTCACACCAGAATTAGCAGCTGACGCCCACCTGGTCAGCCAAAACTCCCGCGGCAAAGTCATCGTTGCGTCGCTGATCGGCACGGCCATCGAATTTTTCGACTTCTATATCTACGCCACGGCGGCGGTGATCGTTTTCCCGCATATCTTCTTCCCGCAGGGTGACCCAACGGCGGCAACGCTACAGTCTCTGGCGACCTTCGCCATTGCCTTTATCGCCCGCCCAATTGGCTCGGCGCTGTTCGGCCACTTCGGCGACCGCGTTGGCCGTAAAGCCACGCTGGTTGCCTCGCTTCTCACCATGGGGATTTCAACCGTGGTGATTGGCCTGCTGCCAACCTACGCCAGCATTGGCGTTTTCGCCCCTCTGCTGCTGGCACTGGCGCGTTTTGGTCAGGGCCTGGGCTTGGGGGGTGAGTGGGGCGGCGCGGCGCTGCTGGCGACGGAGAATGCGCCCGCCAAGAAGCGCGCGCTTTACGGCTCCTTCCCGCAGCTTGGTGCGCCGATTGGCTTCTTCTTCGCTAACGGCATGTTCCTGCTGCTGTCGTGGTTGCTGACTGATGAACAATTTATCGACTGGGGCTGGCGCGTGCCTTTCCTGCTCTCCGCCGTGCTGGTACTGATTGGCCTGTATGTCCGCGTTTCTCTGCATGAAACGCCGGTGTTCGCTAAAATTGCTAAGGCCGGAAAACAGGTTCGCATCCCTATCGGCACCCTGTTTAGCAAGCACCTGAAAGCCACCGTACTGGGCATGTTCATCATGGTGGCGACTTACACCCTGTTTTACATTATGACTGTCTATTCATTGAGTTACGGCACGCAGCCGAAGCCGCTGGGCTTGGGCATTACCCGTAATGACTTCCTGCTGATGCTGATGATTGGCGTGGTTGGTTTTGGCGTGATGGTGCCGATTGCCGGCCAGCTGGCGGACTCCTTTGGCCGTCGCAGAACCATGATTTGCATTACTCTGCTGATGATTGTCTTTGCCCTGCTGTTCCCTTCCCTGCTGGGTTCGGGTTCACAGACGCTGGTAATGATTTTCCTGCTGTGCGGCTTTGTGGTGATGGGGCTGACCTTCGGCCCGATGGGCGCCCTGCTGCCAGAACTCTTCCCGACCGAAGTTCGCTATACCGGCGCGTCATTCTCTTATAATGTGGCATCGATTCTTGGTGCATCGGTTGCGCCTTACATCGCGACCTGGCTGGCAACCCGCTACGGCCTGTTCTATGTCGGCGTCTATTTGGCTTCCATGGCGCTGATCACCCTGATCGCGCTGCTGCTGTCGAAAGAGACTCGCGACCAGTCACTCTGATTGATTCCCCCGCATCACTCGGTGCGGGGATTTTCTAAGGACTTATCCCTCATGCGTTTGACTCGCCGTTCCCTCATTACGCTGGTGATTTTGGCCGTCATTATCGCCGCCGGTTTATGGTTATTCCTGCCCAATAAATCCAACCCAAATGCCCTGTGGAACATCATTAGCCAGAAGTGTGTGCCCAACCAGCGCGCCAACGGGCAGCCCGCTCCCTGCTCTCAGGTAGATGAAAAGCAAGGCTTTGTGGTGATGAAGGACAGAAACGGCCCGCTGCAATTCCTGCTGATGCCGACGGCTAAAGTCACCGGCATGGAAAGCCCGGCGCTGCTCGAAGACGCCACGCCGAACTACTTCAGCCAAGCGTGGGAAGCGCGGCACTTTATGGCGGATAAATACGGCAAACCTATTGATGACAGCAATGTCTCACTGGCGATTAACTCGCAGTACGGACGCACCCAAAACCAGCTGCATATCCATATCTCCTGCCTGCTGCCAGAGGTGAAAAACACGCTGGTGAAAGACGCTGGGCAGATAGGTTATCGCTGGCAAGAGCTGCCGGATCAGCTGATTGGCCACACCTACTTAGTGCGCAAAGTCGCGCCTGCCGAGTTGAATCAAAAAGGAGCTTTCCGCCTGCTGGCCGAGGGTGTTCCGGAAGCCCGCGAGAAGATGGGGCATTTCGGTATGGCGATGGTGAGCCTGTCTGGCGGGGATTTCCTGCTGCTGGCGAACCAGCGTAACCTGCTCAAAATGAACAACGCCTCGACCGAAGAGATTCAGGACCACGATTGCGCAGTCCTGAATCCGGTGCCGAAGTCTTGATCACGTCAGATAAACAGAGCGGGTGAGATTTCAAACCGTTTTGCCAGTTTATCAATGTGGTCAACGGTGAGCTGACGTTGACCACTCAGGATACGAGAGACGAGGGATTTGCCTCCAATCTCGTCCTGAAAATCGGTCTGTTTCAGACCATATTGCTCCATTAACGTCGCCAACACGGCAACCCCGCTCGGCAGCGCTTCAATCTCAGCCCGGAAGGCAACCACCTCTGGCAGACTATTTTCATATTCGCGGATTTTATTGCTGACAATATCCAACAGCGGGCTGTGTGGGTTATTTATCAATAAATACTCCACCAGCTCCAACGCTTCTCGATAGTCCTTTTCGCTGGCGTGCTGCCCGAGCAAAGGTACCGCGTTAACCAATTCTTCAGTCGCTTTGATGGCGTCGCTAATCATTTCTTTTTACCTCGATGTAAATGGTTAAAGCAATCCGTGGCATTTGTAGATCACAACGAGCCATAAAATAAACAATTTGCATGATTTTTGCACTGATTAAACCCTCTCCTATAAGAGAGGGTTTAGAAGGGCATGCCAGTGTTGCTGCTACTTCTCTTTCATCTTCTGTAAGATTGGGGCGCACTGGTTTTGCTCATTATCACTTGGGGAAATCAGTGCCAGCAGGGCAGCGGCTGGGGCGACGACCGCGCCGAGAGCCACGGCGGCGGCACCGCGAGCAATCAGAGGACCAGGCTTCACTCCGGCGTCTGGATTTTTATAGGTGCCCCGCACATAGAGCGGCGAGCGCAGGGTCAGCACGCGAACTCCCTTACTCTCAGGATCGATGGTTAAATCGAGACGCTCGGTTGCCATGTTGGTGGTGCCGGTAATGTTGATCACCGCATTTTCCGTGTCGAAGACGAACAGCCGTGGCGAAACCAAACCGTTCTTGATATTCACATTGGCCGCCGCGCAGTTGATAGCCACTTCGTCATCGCCGAAGATTTTACCCACCACGTAGTTACCGACGTTCAGGCCGACGATCTCCATCAGGCTGCGGCTTATGACCCCGTCATTGATCAGCAGTTTCATGTCGCCATTACTGCTACCCAGCAGAGCCGCCACCGAGTTGCCGGTGCCCGACAAAGTAGCATCGCCATTCAAATCACCCAGACTGCGCTCCATCGACTGGACGTTCGGCAGCAGCTGTTTCAGCTTCAAGCCGCGCGCATGCATATCCACTCGGCCGCGCATTGGCGACTTGTCCCCCTCCAGTCGCACGGTGGAGTTGAGATTGCCGCCCGCCACGCCAAAGCGCAGCGGATCCATCAGGATAACGCCGTTGTTGAGTTTAAGATGGGTGCTCAGGTCGCTCAGCGGCAGCGACTTACCGTGTTCAATGCGTTTGGCGCTGAACTTCACGTCAGCATCCATCACGTCCCAACTCTTGGTATCAAACTTCTCAACCGGCAGCACTTTGTCTGAAGGCTGGCGGGTGGTTTCGCCACGCTTGGCCTTGTCTTTGTTGGAATCAGCACCAATCAGCGGCGCGAGGTCAGCAAAGCGCAGCTGCTTGGATTCCACACTGCCGCTCAGGCTAGGGCGAGGTTTACTGGCGCGATAGGTCAGCGAGCCATGAATATCACTGTCACCAATCTGGCCATTGAAGTTCTGATAGCGATAAACCGCGCCATCTTTGTCGTGCAGCGTCGCGGTTAAATGGCCGTCGGTGGAATAGGAAGGAGTCTGCGGCAAGAGCACGCCCGTCAGGCCGTAGAGGTCTGATAGCGTCTGGCCGGAGAATTTAAGGCGCAAATCCAGAGCGCCGAGGTTCATTGGATCGGTCAGTGTCCCGGCGACGGCGACGCGGGTGTTGCCCGAACGCACATCAGCCTGCAGCGGGAAGCGGGAGTCTGGGTCTTTCAGCGCCAGCATGCCGCCGATTTTGCCGCTACCCGACAGTGGCTCGCCGTTGTACTTACCGTCCACTTTCCAGCCGAAAACGTAATCTGGCGTTTTGCCTTTATCCGCCGTCTTCTTGTCGCCCTTCTCGCCGACCACTTCGGTGAAAGGCAGCGGTTTGCCTAAGGGATCAATCACCGCGCGGAAATCCGCCTTGAGCGGCGCGTCTTTGTAATCAATCTGCCCACGGTCAAACACGATGTCATTAAGGGTGAAGGACCACGGCGAGGCGGGCTGGTCTTTATCTTTGGTGTCGCTGTTCGCCAGATTAAACGTCCAGTTATTTTTACCGTTGGCGAGGCGGATCAGCGAAGCATTCGGCTGCTTGAGCCAAATACGCGGGATAAGCACTTCTTTATGCAGCAGGGCCAGCGGCGCCAGACTGGCGTCTACGCGGGCCAGCGTGACCATTTGTGCATCTTTGGTGGCGCCCGGCACGTCTTCGGGATTTCCTAAGACAATATCTTCGGCATGCACGTGCGGCCAGGGCACCCAGGCCCGCCAACCAGCTTCATCTTTCTGACGCGACCAGTCGACGCCGAGGTTTCCGCGTATCGCAAAGCTGCGGTTTAATTCGGCAGAGACCTTCTGATTGATGGTGGGTTTCAGGCGATTCCAGTCAAACAGTGAGATGAAAATCACGATGGCAATCAACAAAATAACGATGATCCCCACCACCCAGCTAACCACTTTACCTGTGCGCGTCATTAGTCTATTCCTATCAGAGAGTTAACTGATTCATAGACCTAACCATAGTTGAGTTTGCCGCAGCTTGCATAATCGGCACGGGAGGGAAAAACGTGACAGAACGTGATTATTCTGGGAAATGTATAGGCAGTTTATCGAGTTGATCGAAGGTTTTCGGCCGCGATAAGTAGTATCCCTGAGCCGCCAGCGCATCAGATTCCCGCACCATCGCCCACTCTTGCGCCGTCTCGACACCTTCGATAATCACCCCTTTACTGTAGCGATTCATCAGCGTGACAAGGGTGAAAAATAGCCTCGACCCCTCTTCACTCTGGCGCAGCAGAATAAACAGGTCGCGCGCGATTTTGATGTATTCGTAATGCCAGGTGGTAAAGGAAGAGAAGTTGGCGATGCCCTGACCGAAATCATCGAGCCATAGCCGGTCAGACTGCTCAATTTTGGAAAGTGGGATGCTCAGCGCGTGTTCAGCGCTTTCGACTAACTCGAAGCGCACGTAGGGCATGGTATTGATCTGCCGCTTCAGGGCGCTATCGGACTGCAAAGCCTCCAGCACTTGCCCATCAACGTTAATGGAAGCAAGCAGGCCGTGCTCGATAAACAGTTGCTGCCATTGCTGCAATAAATCGAGTTGTTCTTGAACGATTTGTACACGTTTGCCTATCGCAACGGCGACAAAGTACTCTTCTGGCGAGACAAATTTCTGTGGTGCCGACGGATGGAAAATCCCGGTAAGTAATTCAATACCCAGTAACTTTCCAGACGTGCGGTAAATGGGCTGAAAGCGATACACCCTCTGACATTGGCGCCAGTAGGACTGTGCCCTGACGCGTTCGATGACAGAAAATGTTGGCATCATCAGACCTAACATCATCTTCGTTATCATATTTTTATGCCGCCATACTTTCTGTTGCCAGAAATAAAAATCATCCAATCAGGTCACATGCGGCAACATGCTTTGCGTGGCTCTACGGACAGCCCGCCCCCCTGTTTCCACTTCGTAGTGATAACTATCGGCGTCGCCGGAGGAAACTTTAATCACCTTGCCCGGTACCGCGCGCAGCAGCACAAAATAGCCCGCTATCAGGCTAGACGTCTCCCCTCTCAGGCTCTACATTGATGACTTAACAACGCTTATAAATATGGAGAAAGCCATGCCTTACGTGAATATTAAAATTACCCGCGACGGTGCCACCGCTGAGCAAAAAAAGGCGCTAATTGAAGGCGTTACCCAATTATTGGTGGATACCCTTGATAAAAACCCAGCCACCACCACGGTCATCATCGACGAGATCGACACTGACAACTGGGGCATTGGCGGGCAGAGCGTGACCGAGCGTCGCAACGCAGCCAAATAAGCTTCACTTCTCGTCACCAAGATAACGGCGAAAGCTCTCCGGCTTTCGCTTTTTTAATGGCTATTTTTCACTTCTTCGAGACGCCTCGAAAAAAAGTAAAACTGCGTTTTAATAGTATTGACTGCCCCCTCGTCAGCGAAGAGACTACGTGCATGATTTCGCCAGCTTGATTGCGCCAAACAGTCGCTTCCATCTCTTAAGACAAGGCCCGTTTCAATGACCAGAAAAATTGCCGTTATCGGCGAGTGCATGATTGAACTGTCTCAGAAAGGCTCCTCCCTGCATCGCGGCTTTGGCGGCGACACGCTCAACACCTCGGTTTATATCGCCCGCCAGGTTCCCGCAGACGCGCTGGAAGTGCAGTACGTCACGGCATTGGGCACGGACAGTTTCAGCGATGAGATGCTGTCAGCATGGCAGCAGGAAGGGGTGAAAACTGATTTGACCCAGCGTCTCGATAACAAACTACCGGGTTTATATGTGATTGAAACTGATGAAACGGGCGAGCGTACCTTCTATTACTGGCGTAATGACGCCGCCGCGCGTTACTGGCTCGACAGCCCGAAGTCCGCCGAGGTCTGTCAGCAACTGGCTGAATTTGATTACATTTACCTCAGCGGCATCAGCCTCGCTATTCTTAACGATAAAAGCCGCGAGCGACTGATGACTTTATTGCAAGCTTGCCGCTCACGCGGCGGCAAAGTCATTTTCGATAACAATTACCGCCCACGCCTGTGGGCCAGCAAAGAGCAAACCCAGTCAGCTTATAACGCGATGCTCTCTTGCACCGACATCGCCTTCCTGACGCTGGATGACGAAGACATGCTGTGGGGCGCGAAGCCGTATGACGAAGTTATCGCCCGCACTCACGCGCTCGGCGTCAGCGAAGTGGTGATCAAGCGCGGCGCAGAGAGCTGCATCGTCTCCGCCTCCGACGGCAAGCTGTATGACGTGCCGGCGGTGAAGCTGCCAAAAGAGAAAGTCATCGACACCACCGCCGCCGGAGACTCCTTCAGCGCCGGCTATCTCGCCGTCCGCCTGAACGGCGGCAGCCCAGAAGAAGCCGCCATTCGCGGCCACAAAACAGCCAGCACGGTTATCCAATATCGCGGGGCTATTATTCCGGGGGATGTGGCTTTTTGAAAAAAGCTGGGTAAAAAGTTTTAGGGGAAGGTTAAAACCTTGCGTTGCCACGCAAACTGGCCTTTAAGGTCAAAACCGTGCGCTGCCGCCACACCGCCAAAACCTTGCGTTGCCACGCAAACTGGCCCAGAAGGCGCGTAAGCGCGCGCCCTCTGGACTCCCGCGCTTTTGTTGCTGTGTTACCGAGGCTGCGCAGGGTTGGAATGGACCTGTTTCAGCCGCCCCAGTGATCGCCACGAAATGCCGCCGCTTAGGCGGTTCCCTCAGTTCGGGCTTCGAGCCATAGGTCTCGAACCACTCCCTCGGCGTCACTTCTGAACGTGGCTTACTGGCATTTACGCCGTGCCGTTTCATTGGGTTTTGACTTGCTCCCTCCCCTAATTAGGGGGAGGAACAGAGCAGCACTTCAATGAAACGGCACGGTTGAAATACCTCAAAACCGCAGTCAAAAATGGCGCTGAGCGAACGGTTCGAGACCTAGGGCTCGAAGCCTGAAGCGAAGGCACCGCCTAAGCGGCGACATTTTGCGGTGGATAACGGAAGTACCTGAAACATGTCCGCCCAGCGAGCGGAGCGTGCAGTAAAGAGCCGGGGATTCTCAAGGGGCGCGGCGATAGGCGCCCCTTGAGGCCGGTGTGGCGGCAGCGCACGGTTTTGACCTTAAGGCCAGTGTGGGCGGCGAGCCCACGGTTTTGGGGAACAGGGGCCAAAGCCCCTCTAAAACTTTATTGCCCCTGCACCGCCCCCGCGGCATTACTCGCCGCATCGGCAGGTGCCGCCTCAGGGGCTACAGCAGGAACCATGATTTGATCGTAGGTTTCCTGCAACAGCTTGACGCTCATCTCTGGCTCGCCTTTCGGCTGAACCAGCAACAAGGCCGGGTCGCGAGAAAGCTGCTGTTTCAGCTCCTGATTCAATACCGGCAGGGTCAGGGAAGAGAGGAACTCCTGACGCAGTTTCTGATATTGCTCTGGAGCGATATCCACCACGCCATTCTGCTGGGAACGCAGGCGTTGGCTCATGAGCACGTCAGTGTCGGTGCGGGCATAAGTCGCAAACAGCTTGCTAAGCTGATCGTTCTTCTGCGCAATCAAGGCATCAAACTCGGCCTGAGACAGTCCGGTATCGCGCACTTTGAGCAGCTCTTGTGACAGGTGCTTCAGCGAATCAAGCATCTTGTCTTGGGCGGCGTCCATGCGGATTGCACACTGGGCGCGCTGGTATTGCACGCGGCAGTCGAAACTTAAGTTAGGCACCGGCATATCGGCGCTGGCTTTTGACTCTTTACCGTCAGGCGAGGTTTTCAACGCCTGCTGTAAATGCCAGAACAAGGCTTCCCGCGCTAAATCGCTGCGCCAGTAAGTGCTCAATGCCTGTGAGTCTTGGATCGGCTGCCACGGCGTATCCCACAATAGCGACAGCTTATCCTGCGTGATGGAGTCATCCATCAGCGTCATGGCTTTTGGCGGCAGGCTGGCGAGCGTTGGTAGTGTCTGCGGCGTCTCGCGAGTGCCCTTCAGCTTGGAGAAGGTTTTATTGATCTGCTCGCTGAGGTTGCGGCTGCTATCAACATTCCCCACCACGTACAGCGTCATGGCGTCCGGGGTGTACCACTGATGATAGAACTGGCTCAGCGCCTTGGCATCGACCGGATGTGCCGGAGGCTGGCTTGGGTCATGACCTAATAATGTTGAACCTTTCAGGCGATAACGCCACCAGGCATCCTGAGTATCCATCGGGATCGAGCCCACGGGATCAGGGGAAATGCGCGCGCCGTCGCTAACAGTATCTGGAGTGATAGGCAACTGACCGGCGGTTGACGCCAACCATGACAGGGCTTCTTTCAGCAGATCAGCACGGCCGTTTGGCAAGCTGATGTTGTACATGGTGAAATCATAAGAAGAGACGGCTGGCGGAAGAGGTCTTACGGTGCTGATAGCCTGTTGCCAGAAAGACTGTAATTGTGCGCTGGTAAACCCTTCGGAATGCGTTAAGGCGATACGAGGAAGGAAATGCGCGAAGCCAGTTTGCTGGCTTGATTCGGCTAAAGAGCCGGTACGGACAATAAGACGTAATTCAATGCGATCGCTTGGGCGTTGCGGCGTTGCCAGCATCTGCCAGGTAAAACCATTGTCTAATTTACCCTGTTGCCAGGCTGGGTCGGGTTGTAGCGCCTCAGCCTGAACATTGCCTGCGGCAACTGCCAGCAGCAATCCACCAACGAGTAAACGAATTTTGGTGCCCTGCATGTGAACCCCTACGTAATGACAATCCAATTTTCAATTTGTCTGTCCTGCCGGTGTCTGACGACTGGCCCACAGGATATCGATGTGTTGAAACGAAGACGGCAAAGTTTAGCACTGTGTTAGACCGCACGTTTTCGCCGATGTCACCGTTCACATGAAAATTTTTAAGAAAAAACTGCCGCAGGGACATCGGGGATGCACATTATGAAGATAATCTTAGGGTTACATCAAGCAACCGTTGGATTTATAGGGAAATTAAGCATGAAAAAGGCAGGTTTGGAGTGATCCAACCTGCCTTTTTACAACTTCTAATCAACTTTTCAGAAGAACGGATCCGATTAGACCGTTTTCCCCGCCGCAAGCTCGTTATTTTTACCGGACAGCTCGGCGTTCAATTGACCTTCATCCAGTTGGTCACACCATTTGGCGACCACGATAGTGGCAACACCGTTACCCACCAGATTGGTCAAGGCGCGCGCTTCGGACATGAAACGGTCGATACCCAGAATCAGCGCCAGGCCGGCAACCGGCAGGTGGCCGACTGCTGACAGGGTTGCTGCCAGAACAATGAAGCCACTGCCGGTCACGCCCGCCGCACCTTTAGAGGAGAGCAGCAGCACAACCAACAGGGTGATTTGGTGCCAGATATCCATGTGGGTATTGGTTGCCTGAGCAATAAACACCGCCGCCATGGTCAGGTAAATCGAGGTGCCATCAAGGTTGAAGGAGTAGCCGGTTGGGATAACCAGACCCACCACTGACTTCTTACAGCCAAGGCGCTCCATTTTATTCAACATGCGTGGCAGAACGGATTCAGACGAGGAGGTGCCGAGAACAATCAGCAACTCTTCTTTTATATAGCTGATAAATTTGAAGATGCTAAAGCCGGTGAAGCGCGCAATCAGCCCCAGCACCACTACCACAAACAGCACGCAGGTCAGGTAGAAGCAGAGAATAAGCTGGCCCAGCTGCACCAGAGAGCCAACGCCATATTTACCAATGGTAAAGGCCATCGCGCCGAATGCACCCAGTGGAGCAAGGCGCATGATCATGTTGATGATGCCGAAAATGACTTTTGAGAAGCTGTCGATGAAGTTGAAGACCAGTTGGCCTTTGTCACCCAGACGGTGCAGCGCGAAGCCGAACAGTACAGCAAACATCAGCACTTGCAGGATGTTACCGCTGGCAAAGGCACCAATCACGCTACCCGGAATAATGTCTAACAGGAAAGGAATGATCCCCTGACTCTGCGCTTGTTCCGCGTACACCGCGACGGCTTTGGCGTCCAGCGCGGCGGGATCAACGTTCATGCCCGCGCCCGGCTGGACGATGTTGACGATCACCAGACCAATAATCAGCGCGATGGTGCTGACGATTTCGAAATAGAGCAGAGCAATGGCGCCAGTGCGGCCCACGGCTTTCATGCTTTCCATTCCGGCAATGCCGGTCACCACGGTACAGAAAATCACCGGAGCGATGATCATCTTGATTAATTTAACAAAGCCGTCACCTAACGGCTTCATCTGTGCGCCTAGATCCGGATAGAAATGCCCAAGCAACACGCCCAGCGTAATTGCCGTTAATACCTGGAAATAGAGGCTTTTAAAGAGACTTTTTTTCATTTATTGCCCACCCTGTATAGATACAACAGCCGTGATAAATACCAAGGCTACCGCTCAAAATTGATAGGCGGGAAAATAACACCGCCATAACAAGATGGAAATAATTTGTTCCGCTTTGTAATTATCTTTGTTTTAAAATAAGAGCTGAAACGATTCAGTTAAAAAGTAATAGGCGAGAAAATACATAAGAACTGTTGCCCCACGGGGGAAGTCACTAAAACCTTAACGCTATTTTTGCTATTAAAAGAAGGGAGGCATTTATTGGAGATAAATAACTCGCGCTAACTTTAGTTTTAAAACTAAAGTTATTTCCCGCAAAACTTACTTTCGAATTCAGCTTGCGGCAATGGGGGAGAGAAATAATAACCCTGACCAAAGATAATATTGTTTTCCAGCAGCCATTGGCGCTGCTCGTTGGTTTCGACGCCTTCGGCAATCAGTTGAATATCCATGGCTTTACCGATGGAAGCCACAATGTTCACCATCACATCATCCTCTGGCAGCACGTTGATAAAGCTGCGGTCGATTTTGATGACATCAATTGGCAAGCTGCGCAGGCGATTAAGATACTCCAGCCCGGAATAGCCCAGGCCAAAATCATCCAGCTCAATAGAGACGCCGGCGGCGCGCAATTCACTTAACAGGATTAAAGCGCGATCCAAATCCTCAATGCGCGCCGTTTCGGTGATTTCTAACACCAGTTGGCCCGGATTGATTTTATAACGGCTGAGCAAACTGCGCAGTTCAGGTAAGAAATTTCGCTGCTGGATTTGAATTCCAGACAGGTTAACCGACAGCGGCAGAGTAATTCCCCTCTGCTGCCAATCCGCCAAAATGCCGCAGCCTAATTCCAGCACTTTATAACCCAACAGCCCCATCACGCCTATTTCTTCCGCCAGCACGATGAAATCACTCTCCAGCCCATAACTGCCGTCCACCATTCTGCGCCGCAGCAGGGCTTCGGCCCCCATCACTTTGCCGGTCTGCATATTGAACTGGGGCTGAATAAACAGGATGAAGTCGTTTTGGCCGACGGCGTGCAGGATTTCGTTTTCCTGTAATAGCCGTTTTTGAATTCGGTCGGTCAGCTCTGGCTCGAAGAACAGAATCTGATTTTTGCCTTGTTGGTAGGCGGAAACGCGCGCCGCGCGGGCATTCGCCATCAACTGCGTGGCGGTCACTGGCGCTTCACCATCATAATGCACAATGCCGATACTGCCCGTCGGGTGCAGCGCCAGCGGCGTGACATCGCTCTGCTGCGGGGCATTGATGCGCTCCATAATATGGCGCGCCAGCCGCATCGCCATAAAAGGGCGGGGAATGTCACTCGCCAGCAAGGCCAGCTCGTTGTAACTCAGCCTTGCCAGCACGCAGTTGGCAGGCAGCACGTCAATAATAGCGTTAATCAGCGGGCAGCTCAGATGGCCATCGTCGCGCAGGCTTTCAATACCAATCAGCAGCAGATGGAAATCTTTCTCCTTCGTCGTGGCGTTCAGCCGCATCTGCAATTGCGCCATAAACTGCGCTTCATTGTTTAACGAGCTGTCGGTCGTCGAGGTGATGTCCTGCATCTTCTGCTGCATTTTAAGCAGATGCTGCTGATTGCGGTTATAACTGCGGATCAGCATACCAAACTCATCATCCTCGTGGCGTGGGGGCAGAGCCAGCTGATGGCTGCAAATTTCGTTTTCAGGCAGGGATTCCAACTCTCGCGCAATGGCCCGCAAGGGTTTTACCACCAGACGATTCACGCACCAGCTCACAGAAATAGTCAAAATCAGCGCCAGCAAGAGATAAGTCGTCAGCATGGTGGAGAGCGCGCTGATGATGAACTGGTACATCCGATAGGAGTCGGCTTGCAGCACTAAATACGCTAAAGGTTTGGGATCTTTCGGGCTGGCCGCCGCCGAATAGAGCGGCACGGAAATCTTCACCGGCAGGTTAAAACCGCGAGTGATCCATTCAGGCACGGGGCGGCCCGCGGGGAAATTAGTATGCAGCGCGGCAATTTCATTGGGCATCACCACGTCAGCGCGGCTGAGAATACCTACCGGACGCAGGGTATTGAGAATGTCTTGTGTTTCATTCAGGTTGACATCAAGCACCGCCTGAGAAAGCGGCTTTCTCACTGAATGCGCAATATTTTCAAGCTGTTGGGCGTAATCCTCCCTCCGCTGCTGCACAAAGTGAAACAGTTGGATGAGGATAAAAATACAGATAGTGATCACCGCAACGGTGGATACCGCCGCCATCTGTTTAATGGTTAATGAACGCCTGACCCGCAACCTAATTCTCCATGACTTGCCAACCTGATCAACCCGCCTATCCTAACAGTGCAAACGGGGGAACAATAGCTTGGCGCAGTATACCTGATAAGCCCCCTTTCTCATGCCTTAAGCGAGGGTTTTATGCATTAAAATTCTCTTTTTATATCAAAGAATAATAGTGACTTAATCCCTGAAGGGTTCGTGGTATCCCTATTATAAATAGTTAATATTAATCGCCTTAGCCATGCGGCGGCTAATAACGTGAGCAAAATCGGCTATTAGTCTAACGCGGGGGATACCAAAGGGGTTAGTGTGCTATATAGGCAGTGAAAAACGAGATGAATGAATGGTTCAGCAGCAAACAATAGCAGAACACGCCTAAGTCACTGTTTAACATTGAGTTACTTTGAAATCGGCATATTTGAGGCAGATGCATATTTTTCGTAAATACTGGTTCAAACTGTACGATAACTGTTACATTAAGATTATTCCTACGTCATAAATAATCTAGATTTTAACTAAGACATTCTGAAAATAGTGGCTTTAAGCAGGGAAGTCTTACGCCTAATACCTCTTATAACAAAATTCCTATCAGGCAAAATATATGAATAATTATGACGACATTAAGCGTTTCATGGAAAAATCAAAAACAGAAGACATTGATTATAAAGAAATAAATGCAAAGTCGATGGGCAATGGCATTACCAGCTCGATGAATAAATGGACATTGATTAAGCAGATTTCCTCTGGCGATGAGCCTCAGGGGGCGCTAGAAAATGGCCGAACCACCCAGCCCACGCCACAGCCGGTGAACCGGGAAGAGTTCAAAAACCTTGCACCCGCCGCGCATAAAACCGAGATCCCGTCTCCGATCTCCGCGAGCATTACCAATGCTAAAACCGAGCCTAAAAATGTCTCGCCCGACATCGTTAGCTCGTCGATTGTCCCCGCAGAAATGAATATTCTGGACACGCTGCGCGCCGCCCTGCCGGAGCCTGATGCCGCGCCGCCGGTCGCGCAACCGCCTGCACCCCAGGCCGCCTCACCTTTCGCTGCCAGCCAGGCCCCTGCGGCTGCCACACAGCATAAAGAGGCAGGCAGCCAATTTCGCCAAATGTTTAAACAAAAAGCGCCACAGCGCGAGGAGAACACTCTGCCTCGCGACACGCCGCTTCAACCCTTGTTAGAGATGATTGCCTCATGCCGTTAGTTTGTGTGTGTTCCCCAAAAGGCGGGGTCGGTAAAACCACGGTCGCGTCGAATCTGGCGTATTCACTTGCCCGCAGCGGCAGCAAAGTGCTGGTTATCGATTTCGACGTACAGAACGCCCTGCGCCTGCACTTTGGCGTGCCCATCTCTGACACACGCGGCTTTGTCGCTGGCTCAGGGAATGAATCCGACTGGAGCCAGTTCATCCTCAAAGCCGGTTCAAACACTTTCGTGCTGCCTTACGGCGAAGTCACCGAAGAGCAGCGGATGGCGTTCGAGCAGCAGTTAACCCTCGATCCCCACTTCCTGCAGCGCGGTCTGAATACCGTGCTGAACTATCCAGGCTTGGTGATTATTGCTGATTTCCCTCCCGGCCCAAGCCCGGCGTTGAAAGCCGTGCAGGCGCTGGCCGATCTCCACGTGGTGGTGATGCTGGCGGACACGGCGTCGCTGTCGTTATTACCTTTGATGGAAAAAAATCGGCTGATTGGCACACCTTTGAATAATAAAAAAGGTGAGTATTACGTTGTGAATCAAAGTGACAATCGCCGGACACTAAGCCGCGACGTCACCCAATTCTTCGAGCAGCGTTTGAATGAACGCTTGTTAGGCACCATCCACAGGGATGAATGCGTGCCAGAGGCCAATGCCTCGCAGCGATCGATTATTGATTTCAGCCCGGTATCGGCTTCGGCCTTTGATATTGAACTGATCAGCAAAAAAGTCGCCGCTATTTTAGGGATCAAAGTCGGTGATGGGGAATTACATGCCTCTCCAAAACCAGATAATTATTAATAGCTCCAGCAGAAAGCGATCCTAAAAGCGATGAATAAATTCCTATTCTCCCTGCTCGTACTTCTTTTACTGCCCGTTGCGGCAGTTATTATCATTACCCCTATGGATAGCCAGAAACAGTATATTTTTGGCTTAATCAGTATCGGCCTGTTATTTATTCTGGGTCGAATCAAACACCGCCGCATTTCTATTGTGCTGGTCATTCTGTCGGTACTGATGTCCACCCGATATATCTACTATCGGGCCACTGAAACCCTGCATTTCAACTCCACTATTGAAACCATTTTGGGCCTGGGCCTATTCTTGGCGGATATTTATGTCTGGGTGGTCTTAATGCTGGCCTATTTACAGACCATGTGGCCATTGAATCGCACCATCGAACCTCTGCCTGCCGACATGTCGTTATGGCCGACGGTAGATATTTATATCCCGAGTTATAACGAAAGTTTGGACGTGGTGCGCGATACCGTGCTGGCGGCACAATGCATTGATTATCCACAGGATAAGCTGAAAATTTATCTTTTGGATGACGGCAAGCGCGATGAATTTGCGGTGTTCGCCGCCGACGTCGGCGTGGGTTATATCACCCGTAATAATAATGCCCATGCCAAAGCCGGCAATTTAAATAATGCGATGAAATTAACCCGTGGCGAGCTTATTTGTATTTTCGACTGCGACCACGTGGCGACCCGGGTCTTTTTACAGGCCACCGTGGGCGGTTTCCTGAAAGACGAAAAATTGGCGCTGGTGCAGACTCCGCACTATTTCTACTCCCCCGACCCTTTCGAGCGCAACCTGTCAATTGGCCGCAATATTCCCAAAGAAGGCTCGCTGTTTTACGGCCCAATTCAGAAAGGAAATGACAACTGGAACGCCACCTTCTTCTGCGGCTCCTGCGCGGTTATTCGCCGCAGCGCGCTGGATGAAATTGGCGGCTTTGCCGTAGAAACCGTCACCGAAGATGCCCATACCGCGCTGAAAATGCAGCGTCTGGGCTGGAAGTCGGCCTTCTTGGCTATTCCGCTGGCCGCTGGCTTAGCCACCGAGCGACTGGGCCTGCACGTCATCCAGCGTACCCGCTGGGCGCGCGGCATGACGCAAATCCTGCGCATGGATAATCCATTGTTTGGTCGCGGGCTGACCTTCCCACAGCGCCTGTGCTACCTGAACGCGATGATAAGCTTCCAGTCCGGTTTGCCGCGCGTGGTGTTCCTGACCGCGCCGATCGCCTTCCTGCTGTTCAACCTGAATATCATTGCCTCTTCTTCGAGCCTGATTTTTGCCTACGCCCTGCCGCATTTGGTGATGTCGATTTATATGAACTCGCGGCTTAACGGCAAATTCCGCTACTCCTTCTGGGGCGAGGTATATGACACCGTCATGGCCTTCCACCTGATTATCCCTACCCTGCTGACGCTGGTTTCGCCGAAAAGAGGCAAATTCAACGTGACGGACAAAGGCGGCCTGCTCGACAACGGCTTCTTCGATTTCCACATCGTTAAGCCGCACATCATCGCGCTGACTCTGATGCTGATGGGCATCGGCTGGGGGCTTATTCGCGTGGTGTTCCACAACTATTTTGATGTCGATCCGAGCGTCATCGCGCTTAACGTGGCGTGGGGCAGCTTTAGCGTGCTGATCCTGCTGGCGGCCATCGCCGTGGCGAAAGAGACGCGTCAGGTGCGCAAAACCATTCGCGTCGAAGCCGCCATTCCGGCCATTATTCACTACGCCAATGGCATCTCCCTGCGCACCCAAACCATTGATATGTCGATGGGCGGCGTGCAGTTGGTGACGCCGGACGAGCGTTATATCAATGAAGAGATTGAAGAGGTGGAAATCCAGCTGGCCTCGGGCGCAGAGAGCTTCCCGGTCAGCCAAATCAGCGCCAATAAAGACCGTATCCGCCTGCAATTTGAAAATCTGCCGCTGGACAAACGCCGTGAGCTGGTGCGCGTGGTGCTGTCGCGCGCCGATGCGTGGATTGGCGATGAATACCCGCAAGACCGCCCACTGCACTCGCTATTTGGCATTGTGCGTTGCGTCTTTGACCTGTTCTTCGGCACCTGGCGCGAGCGCCGCGCCAAAAACAAGCTGCAAAAATCAGCCACTAAGAGTGAGGCAGCATGAAGTCATTACCTCATAAATCAACAGCTTCTGGGTTCTATCGCCGAGTATCTCAAGGCGTGCTGCTGGCCTTAGGCATGCTGCCGCTGGCCCAAACCAACGCGGAAGAGGCCCCGCCGGCCGCCAACGCTGACGCCAGCGCCCTGCCTGCTGCCCCCTCGTGGATGCCACCCGCACCGGCGGCATCCGCCGTGGAAACCGCGACGCCGCTGCCGGACGTCCCTGCACCTGTTGAAACCGCTCCTGCGCCCGTCGAAGTCACGCCAGCTCAGGTAGAAACAGCGCCTGCGGCCATGGTTCAGCCCTTCGCCAACAGCATCAGCGTGGCCGATATGGGCCAGAAAAACGGCTTAACCCTGAGCGGCGGTCAGCTACAGTCGGGGATTATTTTCACCCTGCCGACCGATCAGGTGATAACCAACGCCAAGCTTTCACTGGCTTTGAAAATCTCCCCGGCGCTGATTGCCCGCAATACCACGCTAGAGCTGATGCTCAACGGCCAGCCGCTGGGCAGCCTGCCGCTGAGTGAAGAGAGCAGCGCCGGCGACCTGTTCGAGCTGGATATTCCGTCAGCCATGGTGGTGTCGCGCAACAACCTCAGCTTCCGCGTGCATGACAACAACACCATGGCCTGTGAGAAGGACCAGTCGGACAAGTATTGGGTCCAAGTGCTGCCTACCTCGCATCTCAATCTGGAAGGCCAGCAGCTGAATATCGGCCGCGACCTCGGCAAGTTCCCGCGCCCGTTCTTCGACGCCCTGCAGATGCAAGAATCCATCGTGCCGATGGCTTTCACCTCGTCGCTACAGCCGCAGGATGTCAGCGCGGCGGCGATGGTCGCCTCCTATTTGGGCGTGTTGTCAGACTATCGCGGCGTGGATTTTCCGGTGGTGCTGAATGATTTACCCCAGCAAAGTGGCATTATCTTTGGCAAGCCGGGGGATAAAATCGGCTCGCTAACGCTGCCTGTCAGTCAGGGGCCGCGCATTCAACTAATTGATAACCCAAACAATCCGGTCTACAAACTGCTGCTAATCACCGGCAATGACGAAAACCAACTGCGCCAGGCCGCCTATCGTCTGATTAGCGCCCCGCTTCCGGCCAATACCGAATATCTCGACGTCACCCAGCAGACCATTCCGGCGCGCCAGCCTTACGATGCGCCGCACTGGATTGACACCACGCGCCCGGTCACGCTGGGCGAACTGGTTGCCCGTGACCAAAATCCGCTGACCGCCACCGGCATTTACCATAATGAAATCCACGTGCCGTTCCGCGCCGCGCCGGACCTGTTTATGTGGGATGGGCACACCATTCCGGTGAAAATCGATTACCGTTTCCCAACGGAAAACTGGATTGATGAAGATAACTCGCAGCTCAATGTGTCGATTAACGGCACCTTCCTGCGCAATCTGACGGTGAATAAAGTCGGCCTGCTGGAGAACGTCTGGCGGCGCATTGGCTTCGACAGCCGTCAGGAGAGCTACAACCTACAGCTTCAGCCGTACCTGATTTACGGTGATAACCAGCTGGCGTTCTACTTCGACATTCAGCCGAAAAAAGACGCGCCGTGCAGCATCACGAGCAGCGACAACATTAAGAGCCGCATCGACCCCAACTCTTACATCGATCTGAGCAACAGCTACCACTTTGCCCAGCTGCCGAACCTCTCTTACTTCGTCGGCGCGTCCTTCCCTTTCTCCAAACAGGCTGACTTCGCCGACACGCTGATGCTGCTGCCAGAAACGCCGTCGGCCGGGGAGGTTCATACCCTGCTGAACATGGCGGCGCGCGCGGGCAATGCCACGGGCGTGCCGGTCAATCACGTGGAAGTGGCTTTTGGTTTGAAAGGCAATGAGCAGGATAACCCACTGTTTGATAGAAATATTTTGGCTATTAGTACGCTGGGAGATTCGCCGTTTAATCAGCAATTGCTGCACGACTCGCCGTTTGTCATCAACAACAGTTCGCTAAGTGTGAAAACGCCGAGCCAGTGGCAAAGCGTGCTCGATGCCCTGACCGGCGACTGGTATCGCCAGCCTCTGGATGCTGACCGTTATCTCTCTTCAACGGGCGCGTGGCGCGGCTTTGCCAGTTATCGCTCGCCCTGGTCGCCGTCCCACGTGGTGGTGGTTGCCACCGGCACCGATGACCAGCAGCTGCTGAAAATCCACAGTGACCTTAAATCCTCGAAGATTAACGCCGGGGTGCGCGGCGATTTAGCCATTGTTACGGATGAAAACGGCATTCGCAGCTTCACCGTCGGCAAGCAGTTCCCGGCCGGGCAGATGCCGTGGTACATGATGGTCATCTGGTACGCCAGCTCGCATATCGTGATCTTGTCGCTTATCACCGTGGGTATCTCCCTGCTGCTTGGCCTCAGCCTGTATGTCCTGCTGGCAAGGCACGCGGCGAAGCGTCTGGGTAAGAAGCCGACGCAATGAACATAACAATAACGATGATATCTGACTCGGCGATCACCGGAGTTAACCATGAAAAACAATAAGCTATCTCTGGCGGTGTTCAGGGCGATTTATCTGGTAGGGATCGCCGGACTGGGAAGTGCTGCGCTGGCAGCCCATGCGGCGGACACCTCAAATCCGGCGCTGAAAGCCTTGTTCGATCAGGCGGCCTATTGGCACGATCGCGCCCACGATGATTTAGCCAAAGACGCGCTGAACAAAGTGCTGCTGGTTGACCCAAATAACGCGCAGGCGCTCTATTTGATGTCGCTCTATTCCCTGCAAAGTGGCGACAAGGCTGCCGCCAACCAGTGGCGGGACAAGCTGAGCGCCGTGTCGCCGCAGGATCCGCGTCTTGCCTCGCTGAGCAATGCGAAAGCTGTGCAATCTATTCCCCCCGCCCAGCTGGCCGCCGCGCGGCAGATGGCGACGCAGGGCAATATCAGCGGCGCGCTGACGGCGTACCGCACGCTGTTCAATGGCGATCAGCCGCTGGACAGTCTGGCGAACGAATATTACCTGACCATGGCGGGCGACAAGTCACTGCAACCTCAGGCGATTCAGGGTTTGCAACAGCGCGTGGCCCAGCATCCTGAAGATGCCACGGCGCGCCTCGCGCTCGGCAAAGTGCTGACTTATCAAGAATCTACCCGCCGCGACGGCATTAATCTGCTCGGCAGCATGGCGGCCAATAGCCCGGAGGCCGATCGCTCGTTGCGTCAGGCGTTATTGTGGATGGTGCCGCGCGAAAGCGACCGCGAGCTGTATCAGGGTTATCAGGCGCGTCACCCCAATGACACCAGCGTGATGGCCTACTTCCAGAAGAATATTGGCGGCGCGGCGAAAAGTCAGGGGTTCGACGAGCTGAATAGCGGCAACGTCAACGATGCTAAATCGCAATTCAAAACTGTGTTAAACGGCAATCCAAACGACGCCGATGCCCTCGCCGGGCTGGGTTATATCGCGCAGCGCAATGGCGATTTTGCGGCGGCGGCGGATTACCTCTCCCGCGCGGCGCAACAGGGCGGCAGCAACAGCGCCCAATTGGCGACGCAGGCGCAGGACTCGCAGTTTTATGCCCAACTGAGCAAAGCCAAAAATGACGCTGGAGCGGGCAATTTCGACGCCGCGCTGGCCAGCCTCACGCCGCTGACCCAGGCCGGTGGCGACAAAGGGCTGTCCGCCAGCCTGCTGCGCGCCGACATTTTGCGCCGCAAAGGGGATCTGGCCGCCGCCGAGCAGCAGTACAGCCAGCTGGGTGACAATCCCGATGCCCGCGCCGGGCTGTACTACGTTTTACGCCAGCAGAATAAAACTGCCGAGGCCAATCAGGTACTGCAAACCCTGCCGACCGCGCTGCGCAATAAGCTGCAACCTCCGGCGGTGGCTGACGTCATCGAGCCAATGCGCCGTCAGGCCGCGCAGGCCGTCGCCAACAACGACCCGCAGCGCGCCCTGATGATTCTGCAACAGGCGCGCGAGAGGCAGCCGAACAACGTCTGGGTGAAGCTGGACATAGCGCGCATTCTGCAAAAACAGGGGCAAACCGCGCAGGCGCAGTCACTGATGGCGGGCGCGAATCAGCCGGGCGCGGGGGCCACCGAGCTTTATGCCGCCGCCCTGTTCGCTTCAGAAACCCAAAACTGGTCCAGCGCCAGCGCCCTGTTGGCGCGCATTCCGCGAGCCAGCCAGACCACCGCCATGCGTGAACTGGGCCAACGCGCGAATTTCAATCAGCAGATGGCTTCGGCAGAAACCTACTTACGCCAAGGGGATAGCGCCGCTGCCGCCAACACCCTGCGCGCCTTAGCGCAGAACCCGCCGTCGGCCCCTGCCGATGCGGGCGCGCTGGCGAAGAACTTAGCCGCCACCGGGCAAATTCCGCTGGCGGTGCAGGTTGTGCGCCAGAATATGCGTCAGGGCGTGCAGGGCAATGCCGGAGACTATGCCGACCAAATCACCGTACTGAATCAGGCGGGGCTGAGCGGCGAGGCGCAGGCATTCCTGCAAAACCCTCAGATTCAGGCCAGCTCGACACCAACGGAAATGGCCGGTATGCGCAACGGCTTTGTGATTAATCAGGCCGACGACCTGCGCGAGCAGGGCCAGTACGCGGCGGCTTACGACAAGCTGGTTGTCGCCCTGCAGGCCGATCCGCAAAACCGCGACCTGATGCTGGCGATGGCCCGTCTGTACCAGTCCGGCAAAATGAATAAACAGGCCGGTCAGGTTTATAACTACCTGATGAGCAACGACACGCCGACGCAGGACGCCAGGGTGGGTGCGATTAACATCGCGCTGGCAGAAGGCGATACCTCGCGGGCGCAGCAATTGATGAACGGTTTGACCGGCCCGCGCACCCCAGAGCGACTGCTGCTGGCGGCGCGAGTGGCCGAAGCCGAAGGCGACCATCAGCAGGCGCTGGCGCTGCTGCGTTCGGCGAAAGGCAAGATGATCGGGCTGGAAGGCGCGGATGGCGGCTCGTCGCAGATTGCCGGATTGCAACTGAGCGACAATCCGTTCATCAACCGTTCTACCCGCACCTCGCGCACCACCACGCAGTCGGTGTATGGCACGGTGATGCCGTGGCAGCAGTCGGACCAAACGGCTTCCACCAGCACGGCGCCTCTGCCGGGTGCGACGCCGACCGCCGTGGTTCAGCGTGATGCCACTGAAAAGCAGATCGACGATATGCTCGACCAGCTGCAAGATAGAACCGCCAACTGGGTGCAGGGCGAACTGTCGGTGCGCGGGCGCGATGGGGAAAGTGGTCTGAGCCAGTTGACCGAGGCCAAAGCGCCGATGAGCTTCTCCTTCGTGCCGTTCGACTCGTCGCGCGTCACGCTGGGGGTCACGCCGGTCACGCTGGACGCCGGTTCAAGCAGCGACAGCGCTAATAATCGCTTTGGTACTGGCGCGCTGCACGGCGAACTCAGCCCGCTGGCTCAGGCGCAGCAAAATGCTTCCAACACTCCGGCCTCGCCGTCGCAGTACATTGCCAAAGAGTCTTCAGGTTCGCAGAGCGAATCCGGCGTCGAGCTTAACGCCGCGCTGAGTGGCGATAACTACAAAGTGGACGTCGGCTCCACGCCGCTGGGTCAGGATTTAACCTCGCTGGTCGGCGGCGCACAGTGGGCGCCGAAACTGGGCGACTTCACCACCCTGACCGTGACCGCCGAGCGCCGCGCCGTTAACGACAGCCTGCTCTCTTACGTCGGCGCCCGAGATGCCTACACCGGCGACAAGTGGGGGCAAGTCACCAAAAACGGCGGCAGCGTCAATTTATCCTATGACGACGGCGACGCCGGTTTCTATGCAGGTGGCGGCTACTACAGCTATCTGGGCGACCACGTCACCTCGAACAAGGCGGTTAACGCCAACGTCGGTTTATATATCCGACCTTATCGTTATGACGACCGCGAGCTGAAAACCGGGGTAAACGTCGGCTATATGAATTTCGACAAAAACCTCAGCTACTTCAGCTATGGTCAGGGTGGCTACTTCAGCCCGCAAAACTACGTCAGCGTGTCATTCCCGGTGGAATACACCCAGAAATATAACGATTGGGATCTGAAACTCAGCGGCTCGGTCGGCTATCAGTCTTACACTCAGGACGAAAGCCCGTACTTCCCGGAAGACGCAAACCTGCAAAGCCAGTTGGAACAGCTGGTTGCCGATGGCAAAGCGCAGGAAGCCTTCTACTCCGGCGGCTCGAAAAACGGCATCGGCTGGAACGCGGGTGTCGGCGGCAACTACCATCTGAACAAAAATATGCAGATTGGCGGGCAAGTGGGCTATGACACTTTCGGCGACTACAATGAAAGCAAAGCTCAGCTCTACTTCCGCTATCTTATGGGCCAGAATTGATCTCAGTGATGGAAAAAACCATGCAACAACAAGACTATACACGGGTCGAGCAGCAGTATTATCGCCAGCGTAAACAGACGTCTGGCTGGCAAAATCTGGTGCAGGTGCTGTTCTCAGGGATCCTTTCCTCAGCGGATGATGAAGACGGGCGACGCTTTCTGGCACTGATGGGCAGCAATTTAGCCAGACAATATCCTCTTCCGACGGCGGCCACATTGGGTGAGCTGGAAGACCAGCTCAATCAGCTGCTCGGCCAGTTCGACTGGGGCGTGGTGAAGATTGAGGCGACCAACCAGCAGCTGACGCTGGCCCATATCGCCTGGCCTGCGGCCCCGCAGGGCAGTGATGAGGCCCTGTGGCAAATCGCGCTGGTTGCGGTACTGGAAGGGGCATATGGCGAATGGCTACTGGCCCAGGGCGGGCAGGCTTCGGTATCACTCCGCTGGCAGGAAAGCGGCCGCGAAGGCGTGCTGCTTTTCCGTTATCAAAATGGATTGTAAGGAATTTTTATGTTGTCAGTTCGGGCACGTCGCCTGCTGTTGTGGCTTGGCGTTTTCTGTTCACTGGTTTCAGCAACACTGTTCTCTGCGGCTGTAATGGCGCAGGACAATGGCTGGTCGCAGAGCAATGGCTGGTTAGAGTATAAAAGCCGATTTCTGCTGGCCGACGGGCGTATCACCGACACCGCCAACAAAGGCGTGAGTCATACCGAGGGGCAGGGTTTCAGTATGCTGCTGGCGGTGTACAACAATGATCAGGCGACTTTCGACCAGCTGTGGCAATGGGCCAATAAGAACCTGTATCGCAAGGATATTGGCCTCTATTCGTGGCGCTATGACCCGAATGCCACTCCCAAAGTAGCGGACAAGAATAACGCCTCTGATGGCGATACCTTAATGGCCTGGGCGCTACTGCTGGCGGGCGATCGCTGGCATGACCCGCGCTACACGCAGGCTTCGGACAAGCTCCAGTCGGCGCTCATCAAGAAAACGGTGATCGACTACGCCGGATATAAAGTGATGCTGCCGGGCGTTTCGGGCTTTAACCAGACCAGCTCGATAACCCTCAACCCGTCCTATTTCCTGTTCCCCGCGTGGCAGGCGTTTTACCAGCATAGCCATTTGAAAGTGTGGAAAGATCTCGATGAAAGCGGCGTCGCGCTGCTCGGCAAGATGACCTTTGGCGAACTGCGTTTGCCGACTGACTGGGTGACGCTGCAAGCCGACGGCACCCTGCTACCCTCCAGCAAATGGCCGCCGCGCTTTAGCTACGACGCGGTGCGCATCCCGCTCTACCTCGGTTGGGCGCACGCTGGCAGCCCTGGGCTCGCGCCTTATATCCAGTGGTGGCAGAAATCACCACGCGACGCCACGCCTGCCTGGGTTGACGTCATGACCGGCACCAAGGCGGAGTACAATATGTCCCCCGGCCTGCTGGCAATCCGCGATTTCACCATGGCAAATCGCAGCGCCATCAGCCCCGACCTCGCACCAAAAGATGACTACTACTCCTCGACCCTGCAACTGCTGGCTTGGTGGGCGAGTCAGGGGAAATAATTGTATAAATGCAATGGATTGGCTGAGTATCCATTGCATATTTAATATGATTTGGACGAAAAAAAGCCCGCAATCGCGGGCTTTTTGATTTTCAGCAAAGGAGTCGAAGCCGGTTGTTAGGCCACGGTTTGCGTCTGGCCGTTTTCGTCTTGGTCGACGGCGAAGCAGGCCACCAGCTGGTCGCCGTACTGTTTGAGCTGCGGCTGGAACTGCTTGCAGGTGCTGAAGGCGCGGCGGCAGCGGGCGTTGAACGCGCAACCGGCCGGTGGGTTCAGCGGGCTTGGCAGTTCGCCGGTCAGCTTGATGCGCTCGCGGCGTTCATCCGGATTCAGGCGCGGCGTGGCGGAGAGCAGCGCTTGGGTGTACGGATGGCGCGGATTGTTGAAGATGGCGTCTTTCGAGCCTTTCTCCACGCAACGGCCGAGGTACATCACCATCACTTCGTCGGCGATATGCTCTACCACAGACAGGTCATGCGAAATGAAGACGTAAGACAGACCGAGGTCTTTCTGCAAGTCCATCATCAAGTTCAGCACCTGCGCGCGCACCGAGACGTCCAGCGCGGACACCGGCTCATCGGCAATCACCACGTCCGGGTCTAACATCAGACCGCGGGCAATGGCGATACGCTGACGCTGGCCGCCGGAGAACATGTGCGGATAGCGGTCGTAATGCTCAGTTTTCAGACCCACTTTGGCCATCATTTCGAGGGCTTTTTCGCGGCGCTCTTTGGCTGACAGCTTGGTGTTGATCAGCAGCGGCTCTTCGAGGATCTGCCCGACTTTCTTACGCGGGTTCAGCGATCCGTAAGGATTCTGGAACACGATTTGGATCTTCTGGCGGCGCAGCTTTTCGGCCGTGGCGTCAGGCTTGAGCAAATCCTGACCGCGATAGTAAAGCTCACCGCCGGTGGGGATTTCAATCATGGTCAGCAGGCGGCCCAGCGTGGACTTACCACAGCCAGACTCGCCCACCACTGCCAGCGTTTTGCCGCGTTCGAGGTCAAAAGAGACGCCGTCGAGGGCTTTCACCGTGCGCTCAGGAGCAAACAGCCCCTTCTTCACCGGATAGTGTTTCTTCAGGTCAATCGCCTGCAATAGCGGCTCTGACTTCACAGAATTATCATGACTCATAGGTTGGTCTCCCGGCATCATCGAGCGGGTAGTGGCACTTCGACTGGCGTCCATTGCCCAAGTCGCGCAGTGCAGGTTCTTCTTTACGGCAGCGATCGTTAGCATACGGGCAGCGCGGGTTGAGCAGGCAGCCGTTCGGGCGGTCATATTTACCCGGCACGACACCCGGTAATGACTGCAAACGGGCCTTGTCCGCCGCAAATTCCGGCAGGGAACGCAACAGGGCTTGGGTGTACGGGTGGCGCGGCGCGCGGAAAATTTCCGAGGCGCGGGCTGATTCCACCACCTGCCCGGCGTACATCACGATGATGTGCTGCGCGGCCTCGGCAACCAGTGCCAGGTCGTGCGTGATCAGCATCAGCGCCATGTTCTCTTTCTGTTGCAGCTCCAGCAGCAGCTCAATGATCTGCGCCTGAATGGTCACGTCGAGCGCGGTGGTCGGCTCATCGGCAATCAACAGTTTTGGACGGCAAGCAATCGCCATGGCAATCATCACGCGCTGGCTCATGCCGCCCGAAAGCTGGTGCGGATAAACATCAAGGCGCGAAGCGGGATCAGGAATGCCCACCAGCGTCAGCAGGTCAATAGTGCGCTGACGACGCGTTTTGCGGTTGCCGCCCTGATGCACCTTGATGGCTTCCATGATCTGGAACCCTACGGTGTAGCACGGGTTGAGGCTGGTCATCGGGTCCTGGAAAATCATCGCGACTTCGGCACCGACAATCTGGCGGCGCTCTTTTTCGCTCATTTTTTGCAGGTCGCGACCACCAAACTCCAGCGTCTCAGCCATCACTTTGCCGGGGAAGTCGATCAACCCCATCAGCGCCAGTGAACTGACGGATTTACCCGAGCCGGACTCGCCAACAATGCCGACCACTTCGCCCTGTTTAACGCTGTAGCTGATACGGTCAACCGCGCGGAACGGCGTGCCTTCGTCACCAAAGTGAACGGAAAGCTTATCTACGGTCAGCAGGGTTTTGCCAACCGGTACATCTTTAATCAATGTGGTTTCCATCTCTCGTCCCTTACTGCTTGAGTTTAGGGTCAAGGGCGTCGCGCAGACCGTCACCCATCAGGTTAAATGCCAGTACCGTCAACAGAATGATCACGCCCGGGAAGGTCACCACCCACCACGCGCTCTGAGCAAACTGCAATACGTCGGACAGCATAGTGCCCCACTCAGGCGTTGGCGGCTGTGCGCCCATGCCGAGGAAGCCGAGAGCCGCCATATCCAGAATGGCGTTGGAGAAGCCGAGCGAGGCCTGAACAATCAGCGGCGCTAAGCAGTTAGGTAAAATGTTCACAAACATCTGGCGCGTGGCACCGGCACCCGCCACGCGAGAAGCCGTCACGTAATCACGGTTCACTTCGACCAACACCGCAGCGCGGGTCAAACGCACATAGTGCGGCAGGGCGACGAAGGTCAGAGCCAGCGAGGCGTTGACTATCGACGGGCCGAAAATCGCCACCAGTACCAGTGCTAACAGCAGGCTTGGCAGCGCCAGCATGATGTCAACGATACGCATGATAGTGGCGTCAACCACGCCGCCGTAGTAACCGGCGAACAGGCCAAAAATAACGCCAAGGATCAGCGACAGCACTACCACCAGACAGCCGACCAGCAGCGACAGGCGCGCGCCGTACATCAGGCGAGACAGGATATCGCGGCCCACGTCGTCGGTGCCTAACAGGAACTTCCAGCTTCCGCCTTCCTGCCAAACCGGTGGGCGCAGCAGCGCGTCACGGAACTGTTCCGCCGGGCCGTGGGGTGCAATCACGTTAGCGCCAATGGCGATAACCAGCATGATGATGATGTAAACCAGGCCAGTCACGGCCCCTTTGTTGCGCTTAAAGTAGTGCCAGAATTCGCGCATTGGCGGCATCGGCGTCGGCGCTGCCGTCACTATTTCGTTAGCAACGGGCTCTGTAACTTGAGACATAGTGAGCCCCTTATTTTCTGTGGCGAATACGCGGGTTGACCACGCCGTAGAGCACGTCTACCAGCAGGTTAACCACGATAATCAGAATGGCGACCAGCAAGACACCGCCCTGCACGACCGGATAGTCGCGGCGTTGTAATGCATCAATCAACCAGCGGCCGAGTCCTGGCCAAGAGAAGATGGTTTCCGTCAGGATGGCGCCGCCAAGCAGCGTACCGACCTGCAAACCAATGATGGTCACGACGGGCAACAGCGCATTGCGCAGTGCGTGGACCACGATGACGCGCATACGGCTCACGCCTTTGGCACGCGCGGTGCGGATGTAGTCTTCGCCCAGCACTTCCAGCATGGAAGAGCGGGTCATACGTACGATAACCGCCAGCGGGATAGTCCCGAGTACGATGGCAGGCAGGATCATGTGCATCACGGCGTCTTTGAAGTCACCCGGCTCGCCCCAGATTAAGGAGTCGATCAGCATGAAGCCGGTTAACGGCTGGCTGTCATCAAGGAACACGGTGTCGCTTATTCGCCCCGACACGGGCGTGAGGTTAAGATGCACCGAGACCAGCATCACCAGCATGATCCCCCACCAGAAGATCGGCATCGAGTATCCCGTCAATGAGATACCTACGGCGGTGTGGTCAAAGATGGAACCGCGCTTCACCGCTGCCAATACCCCCACGGGTATACCGACGATCACCGCGAAAATCATGGCGCAAATGCCTAATTCCAGCGTGGCTTTGAAACGTGGCACAAACTCCTGCCAAACAGGGACGCGGCTTTTTAACGAGACGCCAAGGTCGCCGTGCAGCACCCCTGTCACATAGTGGAAGTATTGTTGATACAGCGGCTTGTCGAGGCCCATTTCGGCCATCAGCTGTGCGTGGCGCTCAGCAGAAATACCGCGTTCTCCGGCCATGATGGTCACCGGGTCGCCTGGAATCATGTGCACGAAGGCAAAAGTCAGCAAAGTGATGCCGATAAACGTTGGGATAACTAACCCCAGACGTCGGAGTATGAACTGAAACATATCCCGTACTCTCTTGTATAAAATGCCCGGAGAACCGTAGCTCGCCGGGCTTATTGTTAGCTCACATTTATTTCTTTACTAATGGATTCAAGGCTGTAGTGAATGGCCCGCGAACAAGGCGGAGGAGCGCAGCAATCAAGACATACCATTAGGTAGGCGAAGATTGCGAGCACCGCACAACGCGGTTCCCGGGTCATTCAGTAAGCTTTACTCCACAGAAACGTTTTCGAAGTGGTGCTTGCCCAGTGGATCTACCACATAGCCTTTGACTTCTTTGCGCACTGGCTCATAAACGGTGGAGTGAGCCACGATCAGCGCAGGCGCCTGGTCATGCATCACAACCTGAGCCTGTTGGTATAGCGCAGCACGTTTGGCGTGATCGGATTCAGCACGAGCTGGCTGAATCAGGTCTTCAAACGGCTTGTAGCACCAGCGAGAGTAGTTAGAGCCGTCTTTCGCCGCTGCACAGCTGAACAGAGTGGCGAAGAAGTTGTCTGGATCCCCATTGTCGCCGGTCCAGCCCATCATCACTGCCTGATGCTCACCCGCTTTGGCGCGTTTCAGATACTCGCCCCACTCGTAAGTCACGATGTTGGCTTTCACGCCCACTTTCGCCCAGTCAGCCTGAATCATCTCAGCCATGCGGCGAGCGTTCGGGTTGTATGGACGCTGAACAGGCATTGCCCACAGGTCGATGGTGAAGCCGTCAGCGTGGCCAGACTCTTTCAGCAGCTCTTTGGCTTTAACTGGATCGTATGGGTAATCAACGATGTCTTTGTTGTAGCCCCACATAGTTGGTGGGATCAGGTTCTTAGCCGCAGAGCCAGCACCCTGATAAACCGCGTCGATGATGGCTTGTTTGTTCACAGCCATGGTCAGTGCTTGGCGCACTTTCACGTCATCCAGCGGTTTTTTCTCAACGTTGAAGGAGACATAACCCACGTTCAGACCCGGTTGTTGCATCAGGTTGATGGTTTTGTCTTTCTTCATTGCCGCGATGTCAGCTGGGTTAGGGAACGGCATAACCTGACATTCGTTTTTCTGCAATTTGGCATAACGCACAGAAGCGTCAGGCGTGATGGAGAAGACTAAACGGTCGATCTGCGGCTTGGTGCCCCAGTAGCCTGGGAAGGCTTTGTACAGGATGCGGGAGTCTTTCTGGTATTGCAGCAACTGGAATGGACCAGTACCGATTGGGTTCAGGTCGACTTTCTCCGGCGTGCCGGCTTTCAGCATGTTAGCCGCATATTCGCCAGACAGGATTGACGCGAAGTCCATACCCAGGTCAGCCAGGAATGGCGCTTCAGGGCGGTTCAGCACGAACTGCACGGTGTAATCGTCAACTTTGACGATTTTGCTGATCAGGTCAGGCATGCCCATGCCTTCGAAGTATTCATAGCTGCCGCCAGAAACGCCGTGGTATGGGTTGTTTTTGTCTAACTGACGCTCAAAGGAGTAAACCACGTCATCCGCGTTGAAATCGCGAGTAGGTTTGAAATCTTTGCTGTCTTGCCACTTCACGCCTTTGCGCAGGTGGAAGGTGTAGGTTTTGCCATCTGGGGAGATGTCCCACTTCTCAGCCAGACCCGGCTGCAATTCAGTGGTACCAATTTTGAACTCTACCAAACGGTTGTAGATAGGCACGGAGCTGGCATCGTAAGTCGTACCAGAGGTGAACAGCTGTGGGTTAAAGCCTTCAGGCGAGCCTTCAGAACAATAAACTAAAGTTTTGGCTTGGACGCTGGCGGCCACGGTCAGCGCTATCAGGCCCATACTGAATTTCAGTAGCCCTGCTTTACCCAAGGAGATTTTCATCGCTTGTGCTCCATCTATTAATGGTGATGTGGATGTGTGTGTTGTATTTGCAGCTCACGCCCCCCTTTATTTTTTATAGACGGGAGGCTGTGTTGCCCAATTCGCTGCGGAAAGTCTTTCCAGAAAAAGGGAGGAACGCCGAGGAGGCGTTTTCTCAGGCAAAACTCGTAAACTTAGCGTTACAAAAAATTACCGGAAAAATCTTCTGGTCTTACTTCGGGCTATCAATTTGGCAACTCTGATGGATGACGTCAATATAACCAATAGGCATTTACAAAGACTGTGAGTAACAGCAAACAAACATAAAAAAACCTTTCTTTAACATATGCAGGATGAAAGTTCAGCCGTAAGCCATAAAGTCAACACATTCACCTATCTGACAGAATCATCTCAGCGCTTTACCCCGTTTTCATTCAAAAAAAATTTCTTGCCAAATGATGATTATATGAACGGTTATTGGTGTGATCGGGCCATAAGCCAGCGGAAAATGCTGAGGACGGATGAGATAATTCGCCGCGAACGCGCCAGAAAAGGGTGCAGATGGACGCCAAAATAGGGCCTTCGCTCTATTTTGGTGCAGAGGAGGAAATAGTGATTGTTTCCGAGTGAAAGAATTTTATTTGCGACATTTTGTTGCATATAGCGACATTATGCCGCAACCTGAGTCCCAGCATGCACACATGAAAAAGGTGAAATTATGGCAACCAGCATCAGGCTTGATGATGATTTTGTCAGTGAAGTAAAAATCCACGCAGAAGCCACCCATCGCAGTATCCCAAAGCAGATCGAGCATTGGGCGAAAATAGGCCGGATTGCCGAAGATAACCCTGACCTTACCTATCGATTTATTATGGAAACCCTCTTAGCCAAAAGTGAAATTGATAACCACAAGGTAACGCGTTATGTCAGAAGGACAGAGCGGTCAAAGGATTGATACGTTTGAGTCTCATCGTTTCTCAAAGGCATTAAATCGCTTACCGCAACAGCAGCAAGCCGTGGTGGAGGATGAGATTGAGCGCATACAGGACAACCCGACTATCGGCGAGTTAAAGAAAGGGGATTTGAATTACCTGCGGGTGCACAAATTCCAACTCAACAACCAGCTCGCGCTAATAGGCTACAGCTGGGTAGAAGATAAAATTGCACTGTATTTGCTGAGTCTGGATTCTCATGAAAACTTCTATAAGGAGCAGAAGAATCATCGGAAGGCTGATTTAAAGCTAATGAAATAGCTCCCAACCTCCTTCGGAGGTTCTCATCCTCATAAACTCCAGACGAAAAAAAACCTGCTTTAAAAAGCAGGTTTTTCAAATGTGGTCGGCGAGAGAGGATTACGCGCATCTGCGATGCTTGCCCTGCGGGCCGTTGCTAAAGCAACGTGGTCTCGCTGCGCTCGGCTCAAACCTCCTTCGGAGGTTCTCATCCTCATAAACTCCAGACGAAAAAAAACCTGCTTTAAAAAGCAGGTTTTTCAAATGTGGTCGGCGAGAGAGGATTCGAACCTCCGACCCACTGGTCCCAAACCAGTTGCGCTACCAAGCTGCGCTACTCGCCGAATTGGGCCGCATGTTACTGCTGCTGATTCAGAGCGTCAACGCCTTTTTATGACAACTCTGCTGACTGCTTAGAAATTCAGCGGAACCGGCATTTTCAGCCTTAAATACTGTCAGCAGACTGAGGTTTAGCACACCAATTATTGGCGGGATTGATACCACCGTCGGGCGAGGTATATCCCAGACAACCCAGAATTGAGTCGAATAACTCCTCGTGGCGTTTTTTACCCCCCACGCGCTGCTGGGCTTTTAACCTGTCGAAAGCTTCCTGATGGTCCGGCTGGGCGAGGAAGCTGTCGGACGCCCAGGCAATCATAGGTACGCGGAATTGCTCGTCAGGAGCCATCTGGCGCGGCGTGCCGTGCAGGTGGGAATTCTCATCAATCGACTCGCCGTGGTCGGCGGCATAGAACACCACGGCCTTTTTATCGCGCAGCGAGTCAATTACGTTGCCGATGAAGGTGTCGGTATACAGGACGCTATTATCAAAGGCGTTAATTAGCTGCGCCTTTGAACAGGAGCGATCTACGCCCATGCACTCGGGCGTGTAGCGCGCAAAGCTGCGCGGATAGCGCTGCGAATACTGATAGTGCGAACCTTTGGTGTGCAGAATGACTAAGTGTTTGCCCTGCGGATGGTTTTTCACCGACTCTTGCAATTCGTTCACCAGCAGCATGTCATCTACCGGCTTGCCGTCATTGCGCTTTTCCGAGGCGATAATTTCGCGGAAAGAGTAATTGTCAGTATTGGTGTTGTTGTAGAACCACACCTCACTTTGCATCGCAAACAGTTCAGAGCTAAAGCCCAGTGACTTAAGCACTGAAAACACATTCTTTTCTTTCAACGTGCGCTGTGGATTATCTTCTGCCCCGCCTTCCCGCACGAACATACAGCGCAGCGAGAGCTTAGTGGCGGTGTCGCACGAGGTGCCGCGAAACGCCACCAGATTCTCTTCTTGCGACAAACGCGGGGTGGTATCGCGCTCGTAGCCGAGGATGCCCATGTGGTCCCAGCGGGTGGTCTCGCCGATGATAAACACGACATAAGTGTCATCAATGCCCGCCGGCGGAATGTAGGTAAACTTTTTCGCCGGGTCTAACAAGTTACTGGCGTCATTGCTTTCATCCACCTGCGTATAGGCAAAAAGCCCCAGCGCAGCCAGCCAGTTAGAGGGTAAATAAGAGTGCGCGACCACGCCGCCGTAGCTCGGCAAGTCAATGTTGGTCAGTTTTTCATTCAAACTCTGCTGGCGATCCAGCATGCGCAGCGGCAGCCATACCAGCGCCACCACGGCGAGCAAAATAGCCAGCGGGAGCAGGCGCTGACCCGGCGTTTTTATCTGTTCAATCAGCGTTAGCCGCAGGTCATTTTTCCAAATAAGTATCAAAGGAATGATGCTGACAACGGCCATCCACAAAAAGAAATACCAGCCAATCACTTCTTTACTCAGGTCAATGTCGGTGGTCATGACCGAGGCAATAATGCCGTAGCCAATGACGACGTTGAACATCACCATGTAGTAGCTGGCGGCCACCGATATCAGCAGCAAAAAGCTGGCAATGATGCGGAAAAACAGGCGCCCGCCCAGTGATAACAGGCGCAGCAAGAAGAAGGTGAACAGCACGATGGCAACCACTTCTGTGAAGGCTTGAACCACTTCAGTCAGATTGAGGTTATGGGCCATCGGTGCAAAGCGGCGGTAAAACACGGAGACATTGAGGAAAATGCCGATGTAAATCGCTAACAAGAAGGAGAGATTTTGCTGCGATAGAGTCTTCACTCTATTCATGTAATGTGGTTTTCCAGACAGTTTTAGAAAGATTCTGAATCATTGTGACATGTTTGTTGGCCGGTGGTTCACCCATATTGGTCAGAAACGAGATTTGGCTAGGATTTCCAGAATGATCTGCATTAGGCGAAGCCCAAAACGAGAAAAGGAGGCCGAAGCCTCCTTTGTGGGTAAACCTGGTGTGGCAAACGCGTGACTAATGGGTTTCCACTGATGCCATTATTTTATTTTACGTTCAGAGTGACATCAATGTTGCCGCGAGTGGCATTAGAGTAAGGGCAGACATGGTGCGCTTTCTCCACCAGAGCTTCGGCTTCGCTGCGTTCGATACCTGGCAGAGTGATATCCAGCTGCACTTCTAAGCCATAGCCACCAGGGATTTCACCAATACCCACGGTCGCTTCGATTTTAGCGTCGGCAGGGATTTTCACTTTTTCTTTCGCGCCAACGGCTTTCAGAGCACCGAGGAAACAGGCTGAATAACCCGCGCCAAACAGCTGCTCAGGGTTCGTTGCACCACCCAATCCCCCCATCTCTTTCGGCAGGCCCAGTTTGACATCCAGCAGGCCGTCGTCAGAAACCGCACGGCCATCACGACCACCGGTGGAAGAGACATGAGCGCGGTACATTACTTTTTCGATAGACATATTTCATTCCTTTAAGACAGGTTGGGTTTAGGGTAAGAATTAATATCGCTATTTAATAGCGCACGACTTGTTAATCATTCGCAGACAAACTCGAAGCTCTACTCCGGACTTGTCTGCTGACTACAAAGAATTTCTCGCTGCCTGATATTCAGCAATCAGGACTTATCTTTCAGCCTTTCACGCAGGGACTCAAGCTGGCCCTTCAAGGCTGACATTTCATCGATATCACATTCAGTGGCGCACATAATCGCCTCCGGGATACCTTTTGCTTTTTCTTTCAGCGCTTTGCCGGCATCGGTCAGGGTAATAATCACCTGGCGCTCATCGGTTTTAGCCCGATTACGAACCAGCAGACCGGCAGTTTCCAAACGCTTTAACAGCGGCGTCAGGGTCGCGGAATCAAGGAATAGCTTTTCGCCAATTTCCGATACGATCACGTCATCACGCTGCCACAGCACCAGCATCACCAGATATTGCGGATAGGTCAGATCAAGCTCACCCAGCAGCTTACGGTAGACTTTATGCAGTGCCAGATTCGCGGAATACAGTGCAAAACACATCTGTTGATCCAGATGGAGCAGAGCATTGGTCGATATTGGTGATTCAGTTTTCGTCTTCATGGGCCTCAATATATATAGTGCGCGATTTTATCGCAAGCATTTTTTGACGTCATTTTGCTCGAAAGCTATTCGGGCCATTGTCGTGCGCTGTGTAAAACACGCAATATCTTGATCTTGTTAGGAGTTGATGGAAGAACAGCATAGACCACAATGAAGTGTGTTTCCGGAACAATCAGTTCGCGGGTTTCCGCCAAACGACCTTTTCTTCCCGATTCAGGGAAAATCAGCAACTGAGAGATATGATCTCTGATCCGAATATCAGTGCGTATTGCTGCTGGCACATTTTCCTTTGAGATATAGTCGAATATGTTTTCCCTGTCTTTTAGCGCCTGCTTTGACCATTCGAGCATCATCCCTCTACCTTTTTAGCAATTCTTCCCTGCGCTTGGCGAAATACGCCTCCACCTCTTTATGAGGTATGCCCGGCGAGTCGTCTTCCAGGGACTCCCGAACTTTAGCCTTAAACCATGTATCGTAAGCTTTTGAATCCGAGACAAACCCGGCTGGCAGCCCTCCTTCATTGGCGACTCGCGTCAATAAAATCCTCACAACATCAGAGAGGGTCAAACCAAGACTTTCAAGCACTGCGCTTGCTTTGTCCTTAATTTCTGAATCGATACGCGCCTGAACCAGAGCATTTGGCATCATGTTTTCCTCATTGGGCATTAAGCCCTTATTGTCATTCATTTGCATGACAACATCCACCTCTCATTGCGCAATTCTTTGCAGCATGTAGGGATAGAAGGGGTTCGATGACACGCGCATTAACTGATCCATGCTGACCACCAGCGCCCCGCTTTCACCTCGCGCGGCTAAGCGCCCAAGGTGAATACCATATTGTGGTGCGCCCTGCGGATTTCGCCCGTACAGCGAGTCGTCCAGCGGGAAAGGCAGCGCCACGTGGGATAGGGAATAAAACTCCGCAGGATAATCGATGCCGAGCGGCGTAGTGATTGTCTGAGTCTGCCCCGCCTCGGTGATTTGTGCCACCGTCGCTGCCTGTTCTGGCGATGCATTGGTGATAACCGTGGTTTGATAGTGTCGCGGCCCGGCGGGCAACAGCCGCTCAATGGCCGTTTCACTGGATGTACGCAACAACGGCCCGACATAGGCATTGCGGTTGATATCAATGAGCACCAGCTGGCTGCCATTGGCGGGTAACAGATTAAACAGGTGCGTGACCACCGCGCGAGTGCTGACGGTGGAATCCAGCACGGACTGGAAAGCCAGAATCGGCGGCAGTTGCGCCAGTTTGCCCGACTTGGCATCTGCACTGACCTGCTTTTGCAAAGCACGGGTCAACAGATAGGACTGTCGCGCGCCGTTCACCGGAAATGAGTTGTATTTGAACGGATTAAACTCCGGCAAAATATTTAACCACGCCGTTTTGGCAAAGGCGGGGAAAATCGCCGGCCAACCCGCGATACCGGCAAATCGCGCAAAGCTAGTGACGCCGATCATCGGCGAGATAAGCACTAAACGCGCAGGCCGCTCAAGCGATGCATCATCCAGCGCGTCCAGCGTGTACTTCACCGCCAGCGCCCCGCCGTTAGAGAAACCGACCATTTGCAGCGGGACGTCAGGACCCGCTGCGCGGCGGGCTTCGCGCACGGCGAGCCTTGTCGCCGCTAGCCACTGCGGCCAATCAACATTGGTCAGCCCGCCCGGCACGGTGCCATGCCCCGGCAGACGAATGCCCACCGCCACGAAACCGCGCCGCTGATAATCCTGAGCGATGTGCCGCAGGCTATAAGGCGAGTCGGTCAGGCCATGCAGCAGCACCACTGCGCCTCGGGGCTTCCCCTCGGGCATCAGCTCGTAAGACCGATTCCAGTCAGTGGCAAAATGCTCGGGATAAATCGGGCTACGGTTGTAATAGCGATTCAAAGGAATGCGATCTTCAGGTTCCAGCTTATCCGTAACCTGCTGTTTTACCTCTTCAAATGCGCGCTGTTCTGCCTTGAGATAATCCGCCCAGGTGCTTTTATCAAGCTGCACCTCGGTCAGTTCATCCGGAACCAAACGATGCCACGGCTCCAGCGGTGCTCCTTGAAGGGAGTCATAAGCACGGACGCCAAACAGAGTTAGCGCCACCAGCAACAGGGCAAATAGCGCTCTTTTCAAACGCCGCGACAATTTTCGAAAGTGCATGAAGTCAGTATTCCCTAGGGCCAGCGCTGGGCAGTGTGAATGATTCTAACGATATGAAGTTCAACGTCCCGTATCTGATAAATCATAATGTAATTTGGCCGAATCACTGCCTCACGTAAACCCGCGACTCTACTCTCTCTATAAATTAGCGGGTCGATACAGACCCGCTCAGAAAAGAGGTCAAACTCATCATCAAGCGCTATCGCAGCCTGCACATTACATTGCAGCCAATTTAAAGTCGCTTTTTTCTATTTTGTGCGTGGCAACTCGCAAAATTCCCGCGCCATTTTCGGTCATTTGCATTGCAACGTTGGTGCAACATTTGCGCAGTAGGGATCTAACCTCTTACAAAGTCCTTTAAAATCAAAAAGTAAAAATATGGCACAGCCTTTGCTTTGTTGAATTCAATCTTGTGTACCAGATGGAATTCAACCAATGAACGACAGCAAAAGCTCGGTAACTCCCCCTTTTCATGCCTTCACGTTATCTGACTGGCAACGGCACTACCTTTCTGCACCGGACAGTTTGCGCACTTCGCTGTCAATGGTTGTAGCCAGCCTGAACCCGCAAGACACCGCCTGGCTCTATCTGGCGACGCCCGCCCAGCTTGAGGCACAGTTTGCTCATCTGGAGCAGCTGCGCCGCGACGCTAATGGCTCGCTGGCTTCCCTGCCGCTGTTTGGCGTGCCTTTCGCGGTCAAAGACAACATCGACGTCGGCGGTTGGCCCACCAGCGCCGCCTGCCCTGAATTCACCTACGTCGCCCAAGACGACGCCACCGTGGTCGCCAATCTGCGCGCCAAAGGGGCGATCGTGGTCGGCAAAACTAACCTCGACCAATTCGCCACCGGCCTGGTGGGCACTCGCTCTCCGCGCGGGGCGGTGCGCAACACGTTCAACCCGGATTACGTCAGCGGCGGCTCAAGCTCCGGCTCGGCCTCGGTGCTGGCACGCGGGCTGGTCGCGTTCTCTTTAGGCACGGACACCGCCGGCTCTGGCCGCGTACCGGCCGGTTTTAACAATATTGTGGGCCTGAAACCGACCAAAGGCTGGCTGTCGAATAAAGGCGTGGTTCCGGCCTGCCGTTTGAACGATGCCGTCTCCGTTTTCGCCCTCACCGTGGAAGATGCCCAAGCCGTGGCGCACGCCGCCGGCGGGTATGACGCCGCCGACGCCTATTCGCGCGCCAACCCGCACACCGCGCCAGCCGCCATGTCGGCCCATCCGCGCTTCGCCGTGCCGAATAGTCTGGAATTCTTCGGCGACGCGCTGGCGGAGTTTGAATTTGACCAGGCCCTTGAGCGCCTGTCGGCCAGCGGCGTGACGCTGGTACCTATCGACTTCACGCCGTTCCGCGAACTGGCGGAGCAGCTCTATTACGGCGCGTGGGTGGCCGAGCGCACGGTGGCAGTGAGCAAAATCTTTGAAGAAACGCCAGAAGTGATGGACCCCACGGTGCGCGGCATTGTGGCGAACGGCCTGAATTACAGCGCCTGCGATGCGTGGCGGGCCGAATACCTGCGAGCCGAGCTGGCGCGCAAAATCAATCTGGCGCTCGAAGGTTTCGACGCGCTGATCGTCCCGACTTCCCCGACCATTCGCACGCTGGAAGAGATGGCGCAGGAGCCAGTACGCTACAACTCACAGTTCGGCACCTATACCAACTTCACCAATTTGGCGGACCTTTCAGCGCTGGCGCTGCCTGCCAGCATTCGCGCCGACGGCCTGCCGTCCGGCATCACGCTGATTGCTCCAGCATGGCACGACGACGCGTTAGCTGCCTTTGGTCGCCAGTGGCAGCGCAGCCTCTCCCTGCCTCTCGGCGCAACTGGCCGCGAGCTGAGCGCCAACGCGCTGATGCACGCCATTCCGACCAGTAAAGACCACGTGCGCGTCGCCGTGGTGGGGGCGCACCTGACCGGCATGCCGCTGAACTTCCAACTGACCCAGCGCAAAGCCGTGCGGGTCGAGCAGACCACGACCGCCGCCAACTACAAGCTGTTTGCGCTGGCCAACACCCAGCCGCCAAAACCGGGCCTGGTGCGAGCCGAGGGCGGCAGCGCCATCATCGTCGAGCTGTGGGACATTCCGCTGGCGCGCTTTGGCGAGTTCGTGGCGGAGATCCCCGCGCCGCTGGGCATTGGCTCGCTGCAACTGGCCGATGGCCGCACGGTGAAAGGCTTTATCTGCGAGCCGTGGGCGATTTCCGACGCCACCGACATTACCCATTTTGGCGGCTGGAGAAGCTACATCTCCCACCTCGCCTCCCTGAATCACGCCTGAGGATCTCGACAATGCTGACTACCGTACTAGTGGCAAATCGCGGTGAAATCGCCTGCCGCGCAATTCGCACCCTTAAACGCCTTGGCGTGACCAGCGTGGCGGTCTATTCCGACGCCGATCGCAATGCGCCACACGTCACCGACGCCGATATCGCCATTGCGCTGGGTGGTGAGAAGGCCAGCGACAGCTATTTGGTGATCGACAAGATTCTGGCCGCCGCCAAACAGACCGGCGCGCAGGCAATTTATCCGGGCTACGGCTTCCTGTCCGAAAGCGCCGAGTTCGCCGACGCCTGCGAGGCAGCGGGCATTGCCTTTATTGGCCCGAGCGCGGCGCAAATCCGCGAGTTTGGCCTTAAACACCGGGCGCGCGAGCTGGCGGGGGCCGCCAATGTGCCAATGACGCCGGGCACCGGTTTGCTGGACAGCATTGAAGAAGCAGTGAGCGCGGCGGCGGAAATTGGCTACCCGATTATGTTGAAAAGCACCGCGGGCGGTGGCGGTATCGGCCTGACTCGCTGTGACGACGAAGCCGCCCTGCGCGCCGCGTGGGACAGCGTGAAACGCCTCGGCGAGCACTTCTTCCGCGACGCGGGGGTGTTTTTAGAGCGTTTTGTAGATCGTGCGCGCCATGTAGAAGTGCAGATTTTTGGCGACGGCAAGGGCCGCGTGGTGGCCCTCGGCGAGCGCGACTGTTCGCTGCAACGCCGCAACCAAAAAGTAGTTGAGGAGACGCCAGCGCCCAATCTGCCACAGGCCACGCGCGAAGCCTTGCACCGCGCCGCCGTGCAGCTCGGGGAGTCGGTCAGCTATCGCAGCGCGGGCACCGTGGAGTTCATCTTCGACCCGGCGCGCAACGAATTTTACTTCCTCGAAGTGAACACCCGCCTGCAAGTTGAGCATCCGGTCACCGAAATGGTCACCGGGCTGGACCTGATTGAGTGCATGCTGCGCGTGGCCGCCGATCAGCCGCTGGACTGGGCCGCGATGGAAAAAGCCCCGCAGGGCGCCTCGATGGAAGTGCGTATTTACGCCGAAGACCCGCTGAAAAACTTCCAGCCAAGCCCCGGCGTGCTGACGGAAGTGGTGTTCCCTGACGACGTGCGCGTCGACGGCTGGGTCTCTACCGGCAGTGAAGTTTCAGCATTTTATGACCCGATGATCGCCAAGCTTATCGTTCACGGCAAAGACCGCGAAGAGGCTCTTGAGAAGATGTCCCGCGCACTGGCCGCCACCCGCTTGCACGGCATCAGCAGCAACATTGATTATCTGCGCCAGGTGGTCGCCACGCCGGTGTTCCATCAGGGCGAGATGTGGACGCGGATGCTCGACAGCTTCGAGTACGCGCCGCACGCCGTCGAAGTGATTGCGCCCGGCACCTACAGCAGCATTCAGGATTACCCCGGCCGCCTCGGCTATTGGGATATCGGCGTGCCACCTTCCGGCCCGATGGACGATTTTGCCTTCCGTCTGGCTAACCGCATCGTGGGCAACCACCTCGACGCCGCCGGGCTGGAATTCACCCTGCAAGGCCCGACCCTGCGTTTCCACTGCGACGCCACCATCGCGCTGACCGGCGCACTCTGCCCGGCAGACCTTGATGGCGAAGCCGTGAGCTATTGGCAGCCGGTGCAGGTCAAAGCCGGGCAGATATTAACCCTCGGCCGCGCCACTCAGGGCTGCCGCACCTATCTGGCGGTGCGCAACGGCTTCGACGTGCCGGTCTACCTTGGCAGCCGCTCGACCTTCGCCCTCGGACAGTTTGGCGGTCACGCGGGCCGCACGTTGCGCGTCGCCGATATGCTCACCGTTTCCCAGCCTGAGCTTGAGGCCTGCACCACCCCCGCGCCGGTAGATTTGCCGCAGGCCGCCGCGCCGCACGTGGTGCCGACTTACGGCAATATTTGGAATATTGGCGTGCTTTACGGGCCGCACGGCGCGCCGGACTTCTTCACCAAAGAGTCCATCGACGCCTTTTTCGAGGCCGAGTGGCAAGTGCATTACAACTCCAACCGCCTCGGCGTGCGTCTGACTGGGCCAAAGCCGCAGTGGGCGCGCCTGGACGGCGGCGAAGCGGGGCTGCACCCGTCCAACGTGCATGACTGCGAATACGCCATTGGCGCCATCAACTTTACCGGCGACTTCCCGGTGATTTTGACCCGCGACGGGCCGAGCCTCGGCGGTTTTGTCTGCCCGGTGACCATCGCCAAAGCCGAGCTGTGGAAAGTCGGTCAGGTGAAACCGGGGGATAAAATCCGCTTCCACCCCATCAGCTTCGAGCAGGCGCAGGCGCTGGAGCTGGCCCAGCAGGGCACCATTGACTCATTAATGCCGGTCGAGGCCATGGCGCTGGCGACGCCTTCACTGCTGCCTGATACCACCGCGTCCGCCACCGTGCTGGCTGAACTTCCGGCCAGCGCCGAGCGCCCGTCGGTGCAATATCGTCAGGCCGGTGACGGCTACATTCTGATCGAGTACGGCGACAACGTGCTGGATTTGGCCCTGCGCCTGCGCCTTTATCTGCTGATGAAGGCCATTCGCGAAGCCGCCGAGCCGGGTATTGAGGAGCTGTCGCCGGGCGTGCGCTCGCTGCAAATTCGCTATGACAGCCGGGTGATTCACCAGTCGCGCCTGCTACAGCACCTGTTGACGCTGGAACACGATCTGGCCGACGTCAGCCAGCTGAAAATTCCTACCCGCATCGTGCATATGCCGATGGCGTTCGAAGACTCCGCCACCCTTGGCGCGGTGGAGCGCTACCAGCAAACCGTGCGCGCTGAAGCGCCGTGGTTGCCGAACAACGTCGACTTTATCCAGCGCACCAACGGGCTGGCGAGCCGTCAGGAAGTGAAAGACATCATCTTCAACGCCAGCTACCTGATCCTCGGGCTGGGAGATGTCTACCTCGGCGCGCCGTGCGCCGTGCCTGTCGATCCGCGCCATCGCCTGCTGAGTTCGAAATATAACCCGGCGCGCACTTACACCGCCGAGGGCACCGTCGGCATTGGCGGCATGTACATGTGCATCTACGGCATGGACTCGCCGGGAGGCTACCAGTTGGTGGGCCGCACCCTGCCGATTTGGAACAAGTATCTGAAGAACGCCCAGTTCAAAAACGGCGAGCCGTGGCTGCTGCACTTCTTCGATCAGGTGCGTTTCTATGAAGTGACCGAAGAAGAACTGGACGCCCAGCGCGATGCGTTCCGCGAAGGCCGCGCGCAGGTGCGGATTGAAGAAACCGAGTTTGATTTCGCCCAATACACCCAGTTCCTGGCGGATAACGCGGAGGATATCGCCGACTTCCGTTCGCGCCAGTCCGCCGCCTTCACCGCCGAAGTCGCCCACTGGGCCGCGCAGGAGAGTGCCGCCGTGGAAGCCGCCGCCAACGCGGTGCAAGTGGTTGAAGACCAAAGCGAACAGGACGGCCATCTGGTGAGCGCCGACCTGAATGGCAACGTGTGGAAGATTCTGGTCGAGCCGGGCCAGCAGGTGGAAGAGGGTCAGGCGCTGATCGTGGTGGAAGCGATGAAAATGGAGCTGTCGGTCTACGCCCCTTGCGCGGGCCGGGTGAGCAAAATCAGCTGCCAGCAAGGCCGTCCGGTAGGCCCCGGCGACGCACTGCTGTGGCTAGACGTCGCGCAATCGGCCTAAGCCCCGAAGAAGTAGGAGCCAAGATGCAACTGACTGATTCACGTAACGCTGCGGATAAAAAACGCACCAAAATCCGCCCGGAAGGGCTGGCCGAGCGCATTTATTTGCAGCTCAAGGACGACATTTTCAACTTTCGCCTGCTGCCGGGCGACAGGTTCAGTGAGAACGATGTTGCAGACCGCATGGAGACCAGCCGCACGCCGGTGCGTCAGGCGCTGTTTTGGCTGGAGCGCGAAGGCTATGTCGAGGTGTTTTTCCGCAGCGGTTGGCAGGTCAGGCCGTTCGACTTCGACTATTTCGAGCAGCTTTACGACCTGCGCATCGTGCTGGAGCTGGAGGCGGTGAAACGCCTCTGCGCCCTGCCTGCGGGCTTGCAGCCGGGGCAACTCGGCCAGCTCAAAGCCTTCTGGGTGGACGCGCCGCGCCTTGAGGACGGGCAGGAAGTCTCGCGCTACGACGAGGCTTTCCACATGACGCTGGTCGAGGCGGCTGGCAATGCCGAAATGGCACGCATTCACCGCGACCTGACGGAGAAAATCCGCATCATTCGCCGCCTCGATTTCACCAAAGGCTCGCGCATTGATGCCACGTATCACGAACACGCGAGCATCCTGCTCGCCATCTTGCACCAGCAAACCGAGGAGGCTCAGCGCCAACTTCACGACCACATCTCGGGCAGTAAGGCCGAGGTACGCAAAATCACGCTGCACATGCTGCATCAGGCTCGAAATGATGAGGGCAACCCATCAGGACTTTTATAAAAATTTTTCGACTTAAACCAATAACTAACAGGGGTTTTACTATGCATCGTCGACATTTTATTAAAGCTTTTGCTCTCTCTGCGACCGTGGTCAGCATGGGTCTGGCCTGGGGCGCGCAGGCCGCCGACACCATCAAGGTTGGGATCATGCACTCGCTCTCCGGCACCATGGCGATTTCTGAAACGCCGCTGAAAGACGTGGCGCTAATGACCATTGACGACATCAACGCCCACGGCGGCGTGCTGGGTAAAAAGCTCGAACCGGTGGTGGTCGACCCGGCCTCCAACTGGCCGCTGTTTGCCGAAAAAGCCCGCCAACTGCTGACGCAGGACAAGGTGGCGGCGGTGTTCGGCTGCTGGACATCGGTGTCGCGCAAATCAGTGCTGCCGGTGTTCGAGGAGCTGAACGGCCTGCTGTTCTACCCGGTGCAGTATGAGGGGGAAGAGATGTCGCCAAACGTGTTCTACACCGGCGCAGCGCCAAACCAGCAGGCTATTCCGGCGGTGGAATACCTGATGAGCGAAGATGGCGGCGGTGCCAAACGCTTCTTCCTGCTGGGCACTGACTATGTTTACCCGCGCACCACCAACAAAATCCTGCGCGCCTTCCTGCACTCTAAAGGAGTGAAAGACAGCGATATTCAGGAAGTCTATACGCCGTTCGGCTACAGCGATTACCAGACTATCGTCTCCGACATTAAGAAATTCTCCGCCGGGGGCAAAACCGCGGTGATCTCCACCATCAACGGCGACTCAAACGTACCGTTCTACAAAGAGCTGGCGAATCAGGGCGTTAAAGCGACCGACGTGCCGGTTGTCGCTTTCTCCGTGGGGGAAGAAGAGCTGCGCGGCATCGACACCAAGCCGCTGGTCGGCGACCTCGCCGCGTGGAACTACTTCGAATCCGTGGATAACCCGGCGAACAAGAAATTCGTCGCCGAGTGGAAGGCTTACGCCAAGGCCCACAAACTGCCAAATGCTGACACCGCCGTGACCAATGACCCGATGGAAGCCACCTACGTGGGCATTCATATGTGGGCGCAGGCGGTGGAAAAGGCCGGAACGACGGATGTCGATAAAGTCCGCGCCGCCATGGCCGGGCAGACCTTCGCCGCGCCGTCTGGCTTCACGCTGACCATGGATGCCACCAACCACCACCTGCACAAACCGGTGATGATTGGCGAGATTGAGTCCAACGGCCAGTTCAACGTGGTATGGCAGACCGACAAACCTATCCGCGCCCAGCCGTGGAGCCCGTATATCGCCGGTAACGACAAAAAGCCTGACACCCCGGTGAAAAGCACTAACTGATTGGATTGCTCCTTCTCCCTTCACGGGGAGAAGGCTGGGATGAGGGGTGGTTTTGGGCGCCGAGTCGCCTAAATACCCCACCCCAGCCCTCCCCTTACCAGGGGAGGGAGCAGATCGGTGCTCCACTTTACGAAGTAGCCAGAAATACACTTTGGGCAACGGGAAAACACCATGACGACCAGCTTAATGAACTTCAGGCCACTGCTTTTCCTGCTTTGTTGCCTGCCGCTGCTGGCTCAGGCCGGGGCGGCGAATGACTTTGCGGCGGCGAATCGCAGCCAGCAAGCCACTCTGTTACAGCAGTGGGCCGCCGACCCGCAGCCGGAGCGTTTGCCGCTGCTGGAAGCGCTGAAGCAGGAAAACGTGATGATCGACGACGCCAAACACGCCTTTGTGCAACAGGGCGACGCGCTGACCCCGCTAGATGGCGATGCCAAGCCGCAGGGCGACACCAAAAAGGTTTGGCTCAACAACCGCTTACGCATTTTGATTGCCAACGCGCTGTCGGCGCATCGTCTGGTCAGCACTGACAGCAATGTGCGGCTACAGGCGGCCAAATCCTTGCAGCGCGAGGCGCAGGCGGACCAGTTGCCGCTGCTGACCCATCGTCTGGCGCTGGAAAAAGACCCGGCGGTGCATGATGCCCTGAATATCGCGCTGGCGAATTTGCAGCTCGCCGATGCTAACCCGCAGGTGCGGCTGAAAGCCGTCGAGCTGCTGGGCGCTTCAGGGGACCCAGACACTCAGGGCCGCCTTCAGGCGCTGACTGACCCGAAAACCGAAGCCGACGCCGATGTGCGCAAAGCCGCGCAGGCCAGCCTGAAAGCCGTTGAGCACCGTTTGCTGATAGGCGACCTGATTGGTCAGGCGTTTACCGGCCTGTCGCTGGGCTCGATTTTGCTACTGGCGGCGCTGGGTCTGGCGATAACCTACGGCCTGCTGGGGGTGATCAACATGGCCCATGGCGAAATGCTGATGCTCGGCTCCTACTCCACTTATATGGTTCAGTCGCTGTTTGAGCACTACGCGCCGGGCCTGCTGGCGCTCTACCCACTGGTCGCGCTGCCGGTGGCCTTCTTTATTACTGCTGGAATTGGCATGGCGCTAGAGCGCACGGTGATCCGCCATTTATACGGCCGCCCGCTGGAAACCCTGCTGGCAACCTGGGGCATCAGCCTGATTTTGATTCAGGCGGTGCGGGTACTCTTTGGCGCGCAAAACGTCGAAGTCGCCAACCCCGGCTGGCTGTCGGGCGGTATCCAGCTGCTGCCGAATCTGGTGCTGCCGTATAACCGCATCGCGGTAATCATCTTCGTGCTGCTGGTTTTAGCCCTGACCTGGCTGCTGCTGAACAAAACCCGTCTGGGGATGAATGTGCGCGCCGTGACGCAAAACCGCGCCATGGCGGCCTGCTGCGGCGTGCCCACGGGCCGCGTAGACATGCTGGCCTTCGGCCTCGGCTCCGGCATTGCCGGGCTGGGCGGCGTGGCGCTGTCGCAGCTGAGTAACGTCGGCCCTGAGTTGGGTCAAGGCTACATCATCGACTCATTCTTAGTGGTGGTGCTCGGTGGCGTGGGCCAACTGGCAGGCACGGTGGTCGCCGCCTTTGGTCTGGGCATTGTGAACAAGATTCTTGAGCCGGAGATCGGTGCGGTTCTGGGGAAAATCCTGATCCTCGCGCTGATTATTCTGTTTATTCAAAAACGTCCACAGGGACTCTTCGCCTTCAAAGGCAGGGTGATCGACTGATGAATCAACCGCTCACTGTTTCTGGCGTACAAAAAGCGCCGAAAGCCGCCCTGACGATTGGCGCACTGGTGTTTATTGCGCTGATTGTCATGCCTTTTCTGGCATTACTGCCAGCGACTAACCCGCTGGCGGTCTCCACCTACACGCTGACATTAGTCGGCAAGATCCTCTGTTACGCGATCGTCGCGATCGCCCTCGATCTGGTGTGGGGCTATGCCGGTTTGCTCTCCCTCGGCCACGGCCTGTTTTTCGCCCTCGGCGGCTACGCCATGGGCATGTACCTGATGCGTCAGGCGGCGGGCAGCGGCCTGCCGGACTTTATGTCATTCCTCTCGTGGAGCGAGCTGCCGTGGTTTTGGGCCGGAACCCAGCATTTCGCCTGGGCGCTGTGCCTGATTGTGCTGGTGCCGGGCACGCTGGCATTTGTCTTCGGCTACTTCGCTTTTCGCTCGAAAATCAAAGGCGTCTACTTCTCGATCATGACGCAGGCGCTGACCTACGCGGGCATGCTGCTGTTCTTTCGCAATGAAACCGGATTTGGCGGCAACAACGGCTTCACCGGTTTCACTACCCTGCTCGGCTTTCAGGTCACGGCAACCGGCACGCGCATCGGCCTATTTTTGATGACCGTTATCGTGCTCGCCGCCAGTCTGGCACTGGGTTTCGCCCTGGCGCGCAGCAAATATGGCCGAGTGCTGACCGCCGTGCGCGACGCCGAAAACCGATTGATCTTCTGCGGCTATGACCCGAAGGGCTTCAAGCTGTTCGTCTGGACGGTTTCCGCCATGCTGTGTGGCATCGCCGGGGCGCTGTACGTGCCGCAAGTGGGCATTATCAACCCAAGCGAGATGTCGCCGACGAACTCAATCGAGGCGGCAATCTGGGTGGCCCTCGGCGGGCGCGGCACGCTGATCGGCCCGATTCTCGGCGCTGGCATCGTCAATGGCGCGAAAAGCTGGTTTACCGTCGCGATTCCCGAGTATTGGCAATTTATTCTCGGCGGCATGTTTATTCTAGTGACGCTGTTCCTGCCGCAAGGCGTGATTGGGTTGCTGCGTAAGAGGAAATCCTCATGAATTCAATGACTATGACCGAAGAGCTGTTCACGCAATCCTATCCGTCTGACCGTTTTCGCCAGCAGACCGATCCGGTTTTGCTGCTGGAAAATATCAATGTCAGTTTCGACGGCTTTAAGGCGCTGACCAACCTGTCATTGCGCATCGGCGTGGGCGAGCTGCGCTGCGTAATTGGCCCTAACGGCGCGGGGAAAACCACCCTGATGGACGTGATCACCGGCAAAACCAAGCCGCAGAGTGGCCGGGTATTTTACGACCAGACCACTGACCTTACCCAGCTTGATCCAGTGCGGATTGCGCAATCAGGCATTGGGCGGAAATTTCAGAAACCGACGGTGTTTGAAGCACTAACCGTGTTCGAGAACCTTGAGATCGCCCAGAAAACCAATAAGTCGGTGTGGGCCTGCCTGCGCGCCAAACTGAACAGCGAACAGCGCGACAGAATCGACGAAATGCTGGTGACGCTGCGCCTTGCCGGTGAGCGCCATCGGCTGGCGGGGTTGCTGTCTCACGGCCAGAAGCAGTTTCTGGAAATCGGCATGCTGCTGGTGCAGGAGCCGCACCTGCTGCTGCTCGACGAGCCTGCCGCCGGGATGACCGACGCCGAAACCGAATACACCGCCGAGCTGTTCAAGCAGCTGGCGGGCAAACACTCGCTGATGGTAGTCGAGCACGACATGGGGTTCGTGGAGAGCATCGCCGACCACGTCACCGTGCTGCATCAGGGGCAAGTACTGGCGGAAGGCTCCTTGCAACAGGTGCAGGCCAATGAGCAGGTTATTGAAGTCTATTTGGGACGCTAAAACTGAGGAACCATTATGCTGCAAGTCAATGAACTGAATCAGTTTTACGGCGGAAGCCACATTCTGCGCGGGTTAAGCTTCGAGGCAAAAATCGGCGAAGTCACCTGCCTGCTCGGCCGCAACGGCGTCGGCAAAACCACGCTGCTGAAATGCCTGATGGGGCTGATCCCGGCCAAGTCCGGCACCATCAACTGGCAGGGAGAAACTATCAATGGCCGCAAACCCCACCAGCGGGTGCAGGCGGGCATTGCCTATGTCCCGCAGGGTCGCGATATTTTTCCGCGCCTGACGGTGGAGGAAAACCTGCTGATGGGCCTGTCGCGCTTTCCCGGTAGCCAAGCCAAACAGGTGCCAGACCACATCTATCACCTGTTCCCAGTATTGCTGGAGATGAAGCATCGACGCGGCGGCGATCTGTCCGGCGGCCAACAACAGCAGTTGGCGATTGGCCGGGCGCTGGCCTGTAAACCGAGCTTGTTGATCCTCGACGAACCTACCGAGGGGATTCAACCCTCGGTGATTAAGGAGATCGGCGCCGTTATCAAGCAGCTTGCTGCTCAGGGCGATATGGCGATCCTGCTGGTCGAGCAGTTCTACGATTTCGCTGCCGAGCTGGCTGACAGCTATCTGGTAATGTCGCGCGGCAGCATTATTAAAAGCGGGCGCGGCGATGAGATGGAAGCCGAAGGCGTGCGGGGGTTGGTGGCGATTTAATGCGAGGCTGATTCCTAAGTTGATGTTTAATCCACCAGACGATATTTAATCAATGCTAGAATATATCGATTAAATCGAACGAAACGTCTGAAAGGAGTCAACGATGAAATCTCTTAATGCAAATGAAGTTAAAACACAATTTGGTGATGTTCTGCTGCAAGTCCAGCGGGAACCATTACAGATCAACCGCAATGGCAAACCCGTTGCGGTGATGTTGTCGATGGAGGATTATCAAATGATGGATGAGATCAAGCTACGGATTCTTAAAGAAAAAATAGCTCGCGCAGAGGCAGATATTGCCCGTGGGGATGTCATGGATGGCGATGCGTTTTTTGCTCAATTGATGCAAGGAAGACAAATCTAAGATGGGTAAATACCAGATAGCCAAGGAGGCACGGGAGGATCTTATTAAGATTCAGCGCTATACACAGGAACACTGGGGAATTACACAGTCTGATAAATACCTCGCAGAGATCTTTAAGCTTTTCTCACTGGTAGCCATACATCCTGAGATAGGGCGCTCTGTGGCGTTCCGTGATGATGTTTTCCGGTTTCCTCATAAAAGTCATGTGGCTTACTTTTTGAAGAAATCGTCAGGTATTATTTTTATCTCAGTGATGCATAAGAGTCAGTTACCAGAGGATAATCCCGCGCTATCACTACATGAGCCAGAAGTGGTGTTTACATTAACCACGGTAAAGTGAGTAACACAAAAAAGCCGCGTTCAACGCGGCTTTTTGCTCAAAGCTAGGGTTAACCGTCAATCAGCGCTTTTACCTTTGCTCTGACTTCATCAAGCTCGAGCAGGCTCACGGTTCCTTTTTTGACAGCATTTCTTTTACGCCAGTCCAAGCTTTTTATCTGATCTGACAACACCGCGCTCTGCCTAGTGCCAGCAATTAATACCTCGAAAGGGTAGCCTTTTATCTTGGTGGTCATCGGGCAGCACAGCAGCAACCCCACTCGATCATTATATGCAGCAGGACTCAGAACGACAGCGGGCCTGTGCCCGGCCTGTTCGTGACCGGCTTGTGGGTCAAAGTCCAGCCAGATGATATCTCCGGCGTCAGGGATAAAAGGTTTCACCATGTCACAAGACCTCTCGGCCTGTTGGGGAGCCAAAATCTACCTCTTCATGCATATTGCTTTCCGTCACTCCCCCCAGAAGGGAATCGAGTGAATAGGTTTTAGCGCGGACTGGGACGATGATGATTTTGCCGTCTTCTACTGCAATCTCGACAGTATCATCGACCTTGAGAGAGGCTGCTTCCATGATAGCGACCGGTAGGCGCACAGAAGGGCTATTTCCCCATTTTTTCACAATGACCTGCGGCATAGATTTTCCTCAAGGAAGTATCAACAATGATGATACTGTGAGACAAAGCCCTCTCAGTGTCAACAATGTTTATACAGGGTAATGGATGGGAGGAGCTTCAGGGGGGATCTCAAGACACAAAAAAGCCGCGTTCAACGCGGCTTTTTTAGAAATATTCTAGGTCGGTGTTATCAACTGCGAACTTTGCGGTAGATAAACAGCACGACCAGCGCACCGATCACGGCGACGACGAAGCTGCCGAAATTGAAACCGTCCACGCGGCCAAAGCCAAACAGTGTACTGATGTAACCACCGACGACGGCACCGACAACACCAAGAACCACGGTCAGGATGAACCCGCCACCATCTTTACCCGGCATGATCCATTTCGCCAGAATACCTGCAATCAGACCAAAGATAATCCAGGATAAAATTCCCATTTTTTGACTCCTCCAAATAAATTTCCGTACCGTGAATATTGTTGAGCCAATGCGGCTAAACAAGTGCGAAGGAGGTTGCTCCTCGCATGATCGCCTGCTGAAATTCCACCAGAGACGGCTTTTTCTTGCACTGCACTTATAGCGTAGCAGAAAACCAGAAACTCGCCCAAAATCAGCAGGAAGGGTAATAAAACGTCAGTTTGTGCTCGGTTTTTAAACCGGTGTCAACGTCCGAACCCGCATTGTCAACCTCTCGCAGCCGGCTGTAAATTCGCGTAAAATCTTCAACTAATTTTTTGAATTACATTCTCAAATCAATCCGTTTTTCATCTGCATGCCACAGGTCTATTATTCACTCATCGAAAGGCAACCACCTTTCTATCTAATAACCTGAATGGAATATACATCATGAAAAACGTCAAAATTTTTGCTGTAGCTGCAACCCTTTCTCTGATTTCTTTCGGTAGTTTTGCTGCTCAGCAGGTGAGTCAGCCGATGGACGGTCAACAAAAACTGGGCGTGATTTCTGCCTCTGGCCCAACCACTATTGGTGGTCTGGAAAGCAAACTGGCAGCTCAGGCAAGTGATGCTGGTGCCTCTTCTTACCGCATCATCTCCGTGACCGGTAATAACCGCCTGCACGCCGATGCTGAAATCTACAAATAAGCTTTCGTCAGTCAGTTAATACCCTCAGAAATCAAGAAGCCTGTGGAAAGCGTCTTAGCGGCGCATTCCACAGGCTTTTGTCATGATTATCAGACACTCTCCTGATCTCACTTTAAGACTTTCTTTACGCTTCCCATTGCATCCCTCAAGGCCGGTTACTATTCTGGACTGTCATTTTTTCAGCAAAGGGAACCGCCATGAAAACACGCCTCACCGCAGCACCGACGGCCGATGATGTCGACGAAATAAAAACGGCCCTCCGCACTTTCAATCTCAATTTTATTCACCGGCCTAAACTCCGTGAGCTGGGTATTTTTGTCGAAGATGAACACGGCAAAAAACAGGCCGGTATTGTGGCGGAAACCGTCGGGAAGTGGATGTACATCCAGATGCTGTGGGTGGATGAGTCCCTGCGCGGAAAAGATGTCGGCACGCAGCTTATCAGCGAAGCCGAAGAAGAAGCCAAAGCCCGCGGCTGCCTGTACTCACTGGTGGATACCTTTAGTTTCCAGGCGCGCCCGTTCTACGAGCGTATGGGTTACAGCGTGCAGATGACGCTGGAAGATTACATTGAAGACGCGCGGGCGCCGCAGGGGGAATCCACCACGCATACCCGCTATTTCCTGAGCAAAAAGCTCACCACAGCATAGAGACAACGCCGTGACCCTGACCGAATCTTTGGTTTCTTACGCCTTTGCCGCCGGTATTCTGACCCTAACGCCGGGTCTGGATACTGCTTTAGTGTTACGCACCGCCGCCAGCGAGGGCAGCAAGAAAGCCGTGCTGGCCGCGCTGGGCATTAGCACGGGTTGTCTGGTTTGGGGTGCGGCAGTTGCGCTGGGTTTAGGGGCGCTGCTGGCGGCGTCAGAGTTGGCATTCAATCTGCTGAAATGGATTGGCGCAGCCTATCTGTGCTGGCTTGGGGTGCAAATGCTGCTAAAACCGCGTGAAAGCATGTCGTTTAGCGCACAGGACAAAGCCAAGAAAAATCCACTTTTCGGCAGTTGGTTTATCAAAGGTTTGTTCGGCAACGTGCTTAATCCCAAGGTCGGGGTGTTTTACGTGTCGTTTCTGCCGCAATTTGTTGCTACCGGTTATTCGGTTCCGCCATACATTTTCGGCCTGGCGGCCATGCACGCGGTGATTGGCACCCTGTGGTCATTGACCATGATCGCCGCCACCCGACCACTCTCTCGCTGGCTGCAACGCCCGAGCGTGGTGAAAACCTTAGATCGCCTGACCGGCACAGTATTTATCGCTTTTGCAGTTCGTCTCGCGACGACAAAACGTTAACAAAGGAAAGAGTTATGAAAACGCGCATGACCGACACGCCTACTGAGGCTGACATCACTGACATTATCGATGGCCTGCGCGGCTACAATAAAGGCTTTATCCCCGAGCAATCATTCCGGGATTTAGCGATTTTTATCGAAGATGATCAGGGCAAGAAGCAGGCTGGCATTATTGCGGAAACAGTGGGTAACTGGCTTAAAATCATTTACTTATGGGTTGATGAGTCTCTGCGTGGTCAGGACATCGGCACCAAACTGTTGCAGGATGTCCAGCAAGAAGCGCTACAGCGCGGCTGCCGCTACGCCATGGTCGATACCTTTAGTTTTCAGGCGCGCCCGTTCTACGAGCGCCACGGCTTCCATATGCAAATGGCGTTGGAAGATTACATCAAGGATATCCGTGCGCCTGATGAAGCTCCTTCAACCCACACCCGTTTTTATTTAACCAAACGTCTGGGCTGATGGCTGCGCGCGGCGGGGTTCTTCCCTGTCGCGCCACCTATCTTTTCCCATTGTCGCATTTTACTTGGCCGACAGCGCCAGCCACTCTTTGACCGCCGGACGCTGCCACTGGGCATCGGCATAGGCCGCCAGCTTCTCGGGAACGGCATCGCCATTCAGATGTAACCGATTGATCATCAAAGCCAAATCCACGTCAGCAATACACCACTCGCCAAACATATTCTCACGCTCACCGAGCAAACGCTCCGCCGCGCTAAACAGCTTTTCCGCCGCCATTTGGCCACTTTCGCTCAAAGGGGGGAATTTCTTACCGGCGAACACCACTTCGGTGGAACGCTCTTGGCGAATCGGCATTAAATCACTGCGCAGCCAAGCCTGAACTTCGCGCGCTTTGGCACGATTTTCCGGGTCTGCGGGATAGATTGCCGGGAAGGTCGGCGCGGGGAACAGCTCTTCCACATACTCATCAATCGCCGAGGACTCCGACAGCACGAAAGTACCATTGGTCAGCGTCGGGACGCGGCGCGTCAGCGAAACCGCCGAATAGTAATCATGCAGATTTTCATCCACTGCCAAATCGATGGTTTCTATCTCAAAAGGGATGCCTTTTTCGGTCAAGGCGACAAAAGCGGACATCACGTAGGGGCTGAAAAACTGTGCATCAGAATATAACTTCAGCGCGGACTGGCTCATCGACTCTCCTGAGAATGCGGAAAAATATTAATAATTAAAAACATAGCGCAAAACGTCGGGGGTGTCGCAGGTTCTTTCAGCGTCTGAATGTTACAAGTTTATGTCATACGCATATTTAATCTTTCTCATCCTCGATTCATCTCCCTATACTGCAAAATAGGCCGTGAGGTAAGACGTGACTCTTTCAGGAAAACCCATGAAAAAACGGACATTTGTGCTGGCAATACTGCTTCCCCTGTTGGTGAGCGCCGCTCAGGCAGCCCCTTCACCCGGCTCGTCTCCGCAGGCGATCAAAGCGCGGTTTAATCAGTTTCAGATTGGCGACAAGACCATTTGTTTGGATGAGTTTACTTATCCCAACAACCAGAAAATGAAGTCATTCGAAAGCGGCTATGTGATCGCCAAACAGAAAGATGTGCTGACTTATGAAATAGTTAGCATGTTTCTACTGGGTAACGACGTGACCGCGACGGTCAAGGCCGTGGTGGAAAGCCGCCTAAAGCCAAAAGGCATGAGCACCGAGTTTAAGCAGGCCTATATTGACGTAAACGGAATGGACAAGCCCGAGCAGGCTGCGGCGAAAAGCAACCTTATTCAAGAGTTTCAGAAGATGATCAGCGTGAAGCAGGATGATCTGCCTTACGGCGCCATCGTGATAAACGAGCAGGGTTATGTCATTACTACCGTTGAGAAAAATGGTACTAACGTCAGCGAATGCTTTGTCACGCCGGTGAAAAAAGCGGAAAAGGAATAAACCTAATGACCCAGTTATGTGCAATGAGTGCAGACTATTTCTCACAATTTCATCAGCAGCTGGCGGAAGATTACGCCAGAGAGAACGTCAAATCGGGGCGCTGGCTGGAGCACAATGCGCTGGCGCGTGCTCAGGGAGTCATGGAGGAATTGCTGCCGCAGGGCGTCGCCACGCCAGATAACTATCTGTTTGTAATCAAAACTGATCAAGGTGAAACGGCTGGCTGTATTTGGTTAGCCGACGTCGAGCGCCAGGGCGATCGCAGCGCGTTTATTTATGAAGTATCTGTTTACCCGGCGTTTCGCCGTCAGGGCCATGCTCGCGCCGCTTTTCTTCAGTTAGAAGAGAAAGTGCGCGAGCTGGGTTTGAAGTCCATCGGCCTGAACGTGTTCTATCACAACGGCGGCGCACAGGCGTTGTATGCCGGTCTGGGCTATGCGCCAACCAATCTGACCATGGTAAAAAACCTAGCGGATTAATAACCTCCCCTCAGCGCTGATATTTGATGAATTCAGTCTGCGTGCCAATCCGGTCATACAGTTTGCGCGCGGTATGGTTGGAGGTTTTGGTAGTCCAGTAGACGTTGGCTTTGTCGTTCTGATCGGCATAGTCATAAACCGCTTCAATCAGTTTCTGACCAATGCCGAGCTTGCGCGCGCTGTCATCCACGAACAAATCCTGCAAATAGACCACCTGCTGCATGTGCCAGCCGTGATCGTGGTTGATGCAATTGACCAAGCCCACCAACTTGCCCTGATACTCCGCCACATAGCCAAACATGTCGGGATAATCGCTCTGCGACAGACGCTGGAAGGTGTAATCAAACTGCGCCGGATCAAGCTCTGACTGGTAGAAGTCGAGATAGTCGCGCCACAGTGTTTCCCACTCCGCGCGATCGGCAGGGGTTAGTGGACGAATTTTCACCTCATTAGATTGGCTCATTGCGTTCTCTCTGTTAAACATAAGTGGGTGCTTTCGCTTAAATTAATCGTCTATCGCAAGGATTTCCAGCCATGTTGCCGCGCCTTAGCCTCAAAGATGTGACCTTTTCCGCCATTCTCGCTGGTTTTGTGGCGGTACTCGTCGGCTACACCAGTTCGGCGGCCATTATCTTTCAGGCGGCGGAAGCGGCGGGTGCCAGCCCCTTGCAGATTGGTGGCTGGCTGACCATGCTGGGTCTCGGCATGGGGCTGACCTCCATCGGCCTCTCTTTGTGGTATCGCACGCCAATCGTCACCGCGTGGTCGACGCCGGGCGCGGCGCTGCTGGTCACCAGCCTGCCGGGCACCTCGATGAATGATGCCATTGGGGTGTTTATTTTTGCCAGCGGCCTGATGCTGTTATGCGGCGTGACAGGCCTATTTGCCAGACTGATGCACTACATTCCGCAGGCGCTGTCCGCCGCGATGCTGGCCGGAATATTGCTGCGTTTCGGCCTGAACGCTTTCACGTCGCTGCAGAGCAATTTTGCGTTGGCAGGGACGATGTGTCTGGTCTATCTGCTGGCTCGCCGTGCTCTCCCGCGCTACGCCATCGTGCTGACACTGGCCGCCGGACTGATTGTGGCGGGATTGCAGGGAGACATTAGTCTGCACGGGCAAAGCCTGAGCTTCGCCGTGCCGGAATTCGTCACCCCGCACTTCTCGCTTTCGGCGCTGCTGGGTATCGGCATTCCGTTTTTTGTGGTCACTATGGCGTCGCAAAACGCGCCGGGCATCGCCACGCTTAAGGCTCACGGCTATCAGGTGCCGGTTTCTCCGCTGATTTCATGGACGGCGCTGACCGCCCTGCTGCTCGCGCCTTTTGGCGGCTTCACCGTCTGCATTGCCGCCATCACCGCCGCGATTTGCATGGGAGAAGATATCCACCCTGATGCCAAAAAACGCTATATGGCCGCCGTGGCTGCCGGGGTGTTTTACCTGCTGGCCGGGCTGTTTGGCGGCTCTATCGGCCTGCTGTTCACCGCGCTGCCCACGCCGCTCATCCACACCATCGCCGGATTGGCGCTATTGGGGACCATTGCGGGCAGTTTGCAGCGCGCACTGGCGGAAGAGTCGCACCGCGACGCGGCAGTCATTACTTTCCTGATCACCGCCTCTGGCGTCACGCTGCTGGGCGTCGGTTCGGCATTCTGGGGGCTGGTTGGCGGGGTGATAGCCCACTGGGCGCTGACTTTTGGCAAGCAAAAGGCGCTGTAAATGTTGAGGGCCTTCAAGTTCTGGGTAACAGGATTTAGTAACACGCCTTAAGGTGATGGCGATCACATTTCCAACTGAGCAAACCCTCTTTACTGGCAGCATTCCTGCTGTAAAACGCAGCGGCAAAGCACCTAATAAAGAGCAAAACTATGATGAAGATTGACACCCAATCCTGCGTGGTCACCGGCAAAAAAGATGTCTCTGTGGTCGAGCAGCAGATCGATTATCAGGGCCAGGGCACGCTGGTAAAAGTCACTCGCGGCGGCATCTGTGGTTCTGACCTGCATTACTACGAGCATGGTCAGGTTGGTGATTTCAAAGTGCGCGAAGCCATGGTTTTGGGCCATGAAGTGGTTGGCGTGGTGGAAAAATCAGACACCGATCGTCTTAAACCCGGCCAAAAAGTGGCGTTGAACCCCAGCAAGCCCTGTAAAGCCTGTAAATACTGCCTTTCTGGTGATGAAAACCAGTGTACTACCATGAAATTCTTCGGCAGCGCGATGTATTTCCCGCACATCAACGGGGCTTTCACCCAATTTAAAATTGTCGACAGCGAGCAGTGTATCGCCTTCGATAATCAGGTTAGCGATCGCCTGATGGTGTTCGCCGAGCCGCTGGCCGTGGCTATCCACGCCGTTAATCAGGCTGGTGATATCAAGGGTAAAACAGTGTTTGTCTCAGGCGTTGGGCCAATTGGCAGCCTGATTGTCGCTGCCGCCAAAGCCAAAGGCGCGAAGGAGATTGTTTGCGCCGATCTGAGTGAACGCTGCCTGAGCCTGGCACAAGAAATGGGTGCCAATATTGCACTTGATGCCGCAAAAGGCGACTTCGCGCCCTATCAGGCGGAAAAAGGCTATTTTGACGTCTCTTTCGATGCCTCAGGCCATCCGTCGTCTATCCGCCGCTGTCTGGAATTAACCCGCGCGCGAGGCACGCTGGTGCAGGTGGGTATGGGTGGCGCGGTGAGCGACTTCCCATTGATGATGCTGATTGCTAAGGAAATTAACTGGGTCGGCAGCTTCCGCTTTACTGAGGAGTTCAATACGGCGGTCGAGTGGCTGGCAAATAAAACGGTTGACCCGATGCCGCTGCTGTCTGCGGAGTTCCCACAAGGAGATCTGGTGGAAGCGCTGGAATTCGCGATGGATAAATCCAAAGCCTCTAAGGTGCAGCTGGTGTTCTAATGGATGTTCCGGCGAGTTAGGCTTTTAATCGTCAAAAAAGGGGAGAGCCAAAACTCTCCCCCTCTGTCTATTATTTACGCTTGAAGAAGCCGCAGAACATGTCAGCTACAGATTTGAATGTTGATTCAACAATATTACCCACTTCAACGCCGAAAGTATTAGAACCCGTTGGCTTGGTGGTGCCGTTAATCAGAGAGCCGATTTGATCTAAACCGTTATCCAGCAGAGCGCCCACATCACTTAACAGACCGGCGCCAGACACTTCGTTCAACTCATGCTTTTCTAATGTACGCATTTTTACATCTCCATTTAGATTGATATTGGTAAATCGCAGAACAACCTTGTTCTGCCGAATCACTTTAATACTCAAGTCAGGGGGAAAACCAATAAACTCTATTTAAACAATGCATTACAGGATTAATCGCGAGACATAATTAGAATTGTCCTTAACTAAAACCCGCCGAATTATCCTCATCGCAGTTCGTCCCTTTCCGCCAGCATGATGTCCGTTTTTGGCATGTCCTTCCCATCTTTTCAGGCGCACACTGGTTTCACACCCATGAGATGGAGTCCTAAAATGACCCGCAGCGCTTTATTAAATATCGACGTTCAACGCTCCTTCGAGCACCGCCCTTTCTGGCAAGAAGAGGATTTACCCGCATTCCAACAGGCGTTGAACCGACTGATCGACGGCTGCCAAACGCGCGGCGTGCCGGTTATTGATGTCTTCCACGTCAATCCTGAAGGCGTGTTCTCGCTGGAGTCCGGGCTGGTTACGCCGATGCCCTTCCTGCGACATACGCCAACCAAAGTCTTCCACAAGCACGTGCACAACGCGTTGCTGGAGTCCGGTCTACACGAATGGCTGCAAGAACAGGGTATTACTCACCTGATTATTGCCGGAGCGCGCACCGAGCAGTGCTGCGAAACCACCACCCGCGTGGCGTCTGACATCGGTTATGCCGTGACTTATGTCACTGAGGCGACGCTGACCTTCCCGATGACCCACGCCAGCGGGGAAACCTTCTCCACGGATGCCATTAAACGTCGCACCGAGCTGGTTCTGGCGGACCGATTTGCCACCATCACCGACGTCGACGGCGCGCTGGCGGAGCTTGACCAAGCTGTGTGAAGATGGGATTTCGCAGCCGTGAGTTAGCCAAGAGGTTTCACCATGCAAGACGTTTACTTTGTCACGCTCCCGGGCGTGATGGCGCTGGATTTAGTCGGCCCCGGCGAGGCTTTGCGCCTGACCGGGCAGTTTCGTCTGCATTACATCAGCCCGCTCACCGAAGCAGAAACCTCCACCGGGCTGAAAGTGGGCAGCCTGCAGCCCTTACCGACCTCCTTCGCCAGTGGAAGTATCATTGTTATTCCGGGCGTTGAGCATTCGGCGGAAAACTTCGCCACGCCCGCCGCAGTGCAAGTGCGCGACTGGCTCAAACAGCAAAAAGCGGCGATTGAACAGGGAGAGGTGACGCTGGTGTGTATCTGCTCCGGCAGCCTGTTGGCGGGTCAAGCGGGATTGCTCGACGGCTACCAGTGCACCACTCACCACGACGTGATCGCGCGTCTAAAGCAACAAGTGCCCAGCGCGCAGGTGAAAGACAATCGCATTTTTGTCGAAGACCGTTTTGTGCTGACCAGCGCGGGCATCACGGCGGGGATAGATCTGACGCTGCACATCATTTCCAGCCGGCTAGGCGCGCAGGCCGCGCTGGACGTGGCCCGCGAGATGGTGGTCTATTTTCGCCGCGCCGGGGATGACCCGCAGCTTTCGCCGTGGCTGAGATATCGCAATCACATTCACCCCGCCGTGCATCGCGCGCAAAACCTGATGTCAGCCACGCCAGAAGCGCCGTGGCAGCTGGAGGAGATTGCCGCGAAGGCCCATGTCAGCGGGCGGCATCTGACGCGCCTGTTCCGCCAGCACCTGGGGATCAGCGTGCGCGACTACCATGAGCAGTTGCGTATCGCCGTCGCCCAACAGCGGCTGCAACAGGGTTTTGGGGTTGAAAAAGCCGCCCTCGCCGCCGGATTTACCTCCGGCAGGCAGTTACGGCGGGCACAGGAGAGATGGCCGAGTGGGCACTAACTGACCCATTTTCGGCGGTCGATTTTCGCCAGCAGCACTGCCAACCCAAGGCTTCCCAGCAGGCCGCACAGGAACAGGAAGGCGATATTGACCAACGGCCACTGCGGAAAGCCAATGTGCGCACCGCGCAGGCCGATGATGATCAGCGCGTGAAAGCCGTAGATCGCCAGTGAATGGCGCGAGATGATTCCTAGCCCGGGCAGCACTCGCGAATCCAGCGCGTTCTTGCCGATAACGAAAAGCGAAATCGCCGAGATAAACACCAGCGGGCCGGTGTAAACATAGTAAGTGTCGGCGAAGTTTTGGTTGATCAGCGACTGGTAGTAAGTCCCCCAAGCTACGCCCAAAGTGCTGAGGATAAACAGCCCGCAGGCCACGGGCGTGACGCCGGTTTTCTGCGTATTCATCATGCCCATCGCCCGCCCCATCAGCGCATAGAGCACGTAATAGAAGGTGTTGCCGCCGATATACAGGTTGAGTGGCAAAATCGCCACTCGGTCAATGCGCAGCGCCGGAAGCTGTGGGTTAGCCAGCACGCCAAGCAGCAGCCCGGCCACCAGCAAATATTTACCCGACACCTGTTTGACGTTAATCAGTGGGGAGAGCAGGTAAATCACCACAATGGCGTAGAAGAACCAGAGGTGGTAAAACACCGGCTTTTGCAGAATAAGACGTAAAGAAGGCCAAAAACCAACATTTGTAAAACTTAAGATGTAAATCAGCGACACCGCGCTATAGAACAACAGGCATAAACCGATACGCAGGAAATGGCGTTTCTCCGCACTTTTTTCGCCGAAAAACAGATAGCCCGAAATCATGAAAAACAGCGGCACGCAGACGCGCGAGGTGGAATTGAGCAGATTAGCGAGGGTCCAATCAAGAGTATGGATGGCGGCGAAATTCACTACCTGCGCCGTGCTGGCGTGGATCATCACCACCATCATGCAGGCCACCGCTCGCAAATTGTCTATCCAGCTGATTTTCTGATTCATTAAACTCTTTATTCCTACAAAGACCTTCACTTTCTACCTTTATTAGCAGGTTAATGAGCTTTAACTGGGCTAACAAGCTAAAAGTGACATTCTCAGAAAGTGCTAAACACAAAAAGAGGATTGCGCTTAGTTCAAAAAATCGGCAAAATAGCCGCCATTACTGCCCCGCCTGCGTTACCCGCCCGGACAGTCCCTATTTTCTTGCTAGTTTCCCATGATCTAGCCTTACGTCGTGAAATAACAACATGCATAACTCTCCAAATACCGCGTCCCTTTTGGATCGGCGGGCGCTTCTGTTCCCGCTTTGTCTGGTGCTTTTTGAATTCGCCACTTATATCGGCAACGATATGATCCAACCCGGCATGCTGGCCGTGGTGGCGAATTTTAACGCTGGCGAAGAGTGGGTTCCAACCTCGATGACCGCCTATTTAGCTGGCGGCATGTTCCTGCAATGGCTGCTCGGGCCGCTGTCGGATCGCCGTGGGCGTCGGCCGGTGATGCTGGCCGGGGTCGGTTTCTTCATCGTAACCTGTCTGGCGATTTTGTTCGCCCAAAGCATCGAGCAATTTATGGTGATGCGCTTTTTGCAGGGGATTAGCCTGTGCTTTATCGGCGCAGTGGGGTATGCAGCGATTCAGGAATCTTTCGAAGAGTCGGTGTGCATCAAAATCACCGCCATGATGGCTAACGTCGCGCTGATAGCGCCGCTACTCGGGCCGCTGGCCGGAGCCGCGCTGGTGCAGTTCGCGCCTTGGGAAACCATGTTCGTGCTGTTCGCCCTGCTGGCCGCCATTGCCTTCTGGGGCCTGTGGAAATCAATGCCGGAAACCGCATCGCGCCTGGGCGAAAGCTTCTCCATGAAGAGCCTGTGGAAAGACTATAAAGAGGTGCTGAAAAACCGTCAGTTCCTGTGCGGCGCGCTCGCCATTGGCTTTGCCAGCCTGCCGCTGCTGGCGTGGATTGCCCAATCTCCGGTGATTCTGATCAGCGGCGAAGGCCTGCCACCGTTCGAATACGGCCTGTTGCAGGTGCCGATTTTCGGCGCGCTCATCATCGGCAATATCATGCTGGCGAAGCTGACCGGCAAACGCAGCGTCGAGCAGTTAATCAAGCTGGGTGCCGGACCCATGGTAGTCGGACTGATTATTGCCGCGGCGGCCACCCTGCTGTCGGGCCACGCCTACTTCTGGATGACAGCAGGGCTGAGCCTCTACGCTTTCGGCATTGGGGTGGCTAACGCCGGCTTATATCGCCTAACGCTGTTTTCCAGCACCATGAGTAAAGGCACGGTATCCGCCGCGATGGGGATGATCAGCATGGCAGTGTTTACGCTGGGTATTGAGCTGGCGAAAGTGGCTTACGTCGAGGGGGGAAGTGGCTTATTCAACCTTTTCAACCTGATAAGCGGCCTGTGCTGGTTAGCCCTAGTAGCCGTGTTTATCCGCCGCCGTCAGGTGTTTGTCGCACCGAATAGCGTGGTGTAGCAGAAAAAGGTCCGCAATAGCGGACCTTCTTTTTATGCTTAAAACAGACCCATCGGCTTATCGGAATAGCTGACCAGCAGGCACTTGGTCTGCTGATAGTGGTCCAACATCATCTTGTGGGTTTCGCGTCCGATGCCCGACTGTTTATAGCCGCCGAAGGCCGCGTGGGCCGGATAGGCATGGTAACAATTAGTCCAAACGCGCCCCGCCTGCAAGTTCCGCCCCATGTGGTAGGCCACGCTGCCGTCGCGGCTCCACACCCCAGCTCCCAGCCCGTAAGCCGTATCGTTGGCAATCTCCAGGGCCTCGTCCATGTCTTTAAAGGTTGTGACGGCCAGCACTGGCCCAAAGATCTCCTCCTGGAACACGCGCATGTTGTTTTTACCCAGCAAGATGGTCGGTTGCAGGTAATAACCCTCATTGAGCGAGCCTTCCAGTTTCTTGCGTGCACCGCCGGTCAGCACCTGAGCGCCCTCTTTCTTGCCGATTTCGATATAGTCCAGAATGGTTTTCATCTGGCCCGCCGACACCTGCGCGCCCATCTGGGTATCCGCGTCCAGCGGGTTGCCGGTGCGAATAGCCTCCACGCGCTTGATCGCCCTTTCCATAAAGCGTTCGTAAATTGACTCTTGCACCAAGGCGCGGCTCGGGCAGGTACAGACCTCGCCCTGGTTGAAGGCAAACAAGGTGAAGCCCTCCAGCGCCTTGTCGAAGAAGCTGTCTTCTTTGTCCATTACGTCCGCAAAAAAGATGTTCGGCGACTTGCCGCCCAGCTCCAGCGTGGCGGGGATCAGGTTTTGCGCGGCGTATCCGGCAATCTGCTGGCCCACTTCGGTGGAGCCGGTAAAGGCCACTTTGGCGATGCGTTTAGACGTCGCCAGATATTCGCCAATCTCGCCCCCCGCGCCGTTAACCACGTTGATGACTCCAGCGGGCAGAATGTCTTTCAGCAGATCCATCAGCAGCAGCACGGAAAGCGGGGTCAGCTTGGCAGGTTTCATCACAATGCAGTTACCCGCCGCCAGCGCCGGTGCCATCTTCCAGCAGGCCATCAGCAGGGGGAAGTTCCACGGAATGATCTGTGCCACCACGCCCAGCGGCTCGTGGAAATGGTAAGCCACGGTTTCGCTGTCGATTTCACTGATGCCGCCTTCCTGCGCGCGGACGCAAGAGGCGAAATAGCGGAAATGGTCGATAGCCAGCGGCACGTCGGCACCCGAGGTTTCGCGGATCGGCTTACCGTTATCCCAGGTTTCGGCATTCGCCAGCAGCTCGAGATTTTGCTCCATACGGTCAGCGACTTTGAGCAGCAGATTGGCACGCTCCTGCACTGAGGTCTTGCCCCATGCGGCTTTGGCGGCGTGGGCGGCGTCCAGCGCCAGTTCAATATCATCTTTGCTGGAGCTGGCCACTTCGCACAGCGCCTCGCCGGTAATTGGCGTCAGGTTGGAATAGTATTCGCCCTTCACCGGCGCGACCCACTCGCCGCCGATAAAGTTGTCATAACGTTTTTTCAGTTTCAGCGGGAAACCATACTCTTCGGGTTTTACGGCGTGCGGGGTCTTGTCATAAGCCATGGTGAATCTCCTTTATGCTGCCTTGAACGAGAGTAAAACGCAGAATGCTGTATAAAGCGTAGGCAGTGAGGAAATTAGTGGCGGGATGTAAAGGGAACTCTTCGAGCAGCCTCACAACTTTTCAGCCGGAGGCGCACGAGATGCTCAAAGGGGGATAGATCGGCAAGAAAGAGCTAGATTAAGGCGGCGCGGTGCGGGAAAAGCTTTCGCGCTGGAACAGGCGCTCTACCAGCGAAACCAGCTTCGGGCGCTCGACGCACCAGCCGGGAGCCACGCGGCGATAGTTGATATATCCCAGTGCGCAGGCGACGGCGATATCCGCCACGTTCAGGCTTTCGCCATTCAACAAAGTGCGATTTGCGGCATGCTGCTCTAAGGTATCGAGGCCACGCAGCACCTTGGCGCGCTGTCTTACCACCCACTCTTCATTGCGCTTATCGGCATCGCGCTTGCTCTCTAACACCAGCGCCACGGCGGCGTCGGTCACGCCATCGGCCAGCGCCTCAATCTGTTTAACCCGCAATGCCTCCAGCGGCTGCCAGGGCAGCAGCGTAGGGGAAGCATTCTGCAATTCGATAAACTGCACGATGATCGGCGAATCGTAAAACACCTCGCCTTCGTCAGTGACCAGCGCGGGCACTTTGCCCAGCGGGTTATAGTCGGTGATTTTGCTGCCCGGCTCGCTCGGCGGGTCATTCACAAACTCAAAAGGAATGCCCTTCTCCAGCAGCATGACTGAGATTTTACGCACGTATGGACTGGTGTAGCTGCCGACTAGCTTCATCATATTCTCCCGCGTTAAGACCTATTTTAAAGCTAGCAGCCAAGCCCCGCTTTACCAAACTACGCCGCGCAAAGCGCCATTTTTAAGAATTGCCCTTCACGCGTCCTACACCAAAAATGCCTTTCTGCCGCGTTAGCCTCGGGTTTGCGCAATCAGGCTTTCCCCTCTGAGAAGCGAAGCGTTAAAATATTGTTTAAATTTCGTAGTGTTTAAAAGGTTATTTCGATGGATGTTCTGCGCCAGAACCCTTCTGACGAAAAAGAGGATCAGACCCTGACATCGATTGTCGGGGCAACCCGCAAGCCGGTGATGCAGCGCGGGCATCTGGATGCGCCAGAGGATGACTGGATCGCCGAAGAAGTGCCGGTAGCACTGGTCTACAACGGCATCTCTCACGTGGTGATGATGGCGTCGCCAAAAGATCTCGACGCCTTCGCGCTCGGATTTTCTTTATCAGAAGGCATTATCGAATCCGTCTCTGACATTTACGGTATGGATGTGTCATCCAACTGCAATGGCATCGAAGTTAACATCGAGTTATCAACCCGACGTTTTAGCGGTTTAAAAGAGCGCCGCCGCGCGATGGCCGGACGCACCGGCTGCGGCGTGTGTGGCATTGAGCAGCTTGGCGATCTGTTCCGCCCGCTCAAGCCGCTGCCCTTTACTCAAACCTTTGATTTAGCGCTGTTAGATCAGGCGCTGAGCCAGTTGAAATCGGTGCAAACCATCGGCCAGCTCACCGGCTGCACTCACGCCGGAGCATGGATTAGCCCACAGGGCGAACTGCTCGGCGGCTGTGAAGACGTCGGCCGCCACGTCGCGCTGGATAAAATCCTCGGCGTGCGGGCCAAGAAAGCCGACTGGCAGCAGGGCGCGGCGCTGGTATCGAGCCGCGCCAGCTATGAAATGGTGCAGAAAGCCGCAATGTGCGGCGTCGAAATTCTGTTTGCCGTCTCCGCCGCCACGCAACTGGCGGTGGATGTCGCCGAACGCTGTAACCTGACGCTGGTCGGCTTCAGCAAGCCGGGGCGGGCGACGGTCTATACTCATCCACAGAGGTTGAGAGGCTAAGCGCGTCGGATTGCTCTCAATTCAGCGTTAGATTGTTTATTACCAGCTTATTTGTACTTGCTCTAAGGGCGGCCGAAAGCCCCGCCTGACGGGCCTGAGACAATACCCGCACAAAGTGCGGAGCATAGATAATCATTTTCAATATCATTTAATTAACTATAATGATCCTACTGATTACGCGGTGCTCACAATGACGGTGCCGCCCTACACTATGGAGACGATGAACATGAGTTATTCACTGCCATCACTGCCTTACGCATACGACGCACTCGAACCGCATTTCGACAAACAGACGATGGAAATCCATCACACTAAACACCACCAGACCTACGTTAACAACGCTAACGCTGCGCTGGAAAGCTTGCCAGAACTGGCAAAACTGTCTGTTGAAGAACTGATTGCCAACCTGGACAAAGTGCCAGCTGACAAGAAAGTTGCTCTGCGCAACAACGCAGGTGGCCACGCTAACCACAGCCTGTTCTGGAAAGGCCTGAAAACCGGTACCACCCTGCAGGGCGACCTGAAAGCGGCAATCGAACGTGACTTCGGCAGCGTTGACGCTTTCAAAGAAACCTTCGAGAAAGCAGCAACTACTCGTTTCGGCTCAGGCTGGGCGTGGCTGGTGCTGAAAACCGACGGCAAACTGGCGGTAGTTTCTACTGCTAACCAAGACAGCCCGCTGATGGGTGAAGCAATCTCTGGCGCATCTGGCTACCCTCTGCTGGGCCTGGACGTTTGGGAACACGCTTACTACCTGAAATACCAGAACAAACGCCCTGACTACATCAAAGCATTCTGGGACGTTGTGAACTGGGACGAAGCGGCAAAACGTCTGGCTGAAGCGAAGTAATTTCGCGCCCCTAGGGGTTCAGCAACGCACATTAGGCGGGGGCTTCCCCGCCTTTTTTACGCCCATTTTTCGCCCCCTTGTTGCAGCCTTTTCTCTCAATTTTCAGACCTTGCTCGCACTTCTTAAATATCCTGCCTCACCCCCCTAAAGTTTGGCTTAAGTCATTCCGATAGACCCTTCACAAAGGCATCTCTTTTTAAGCATGGACGTTGGGGGAAAATACTGATGGGAATGGGTTTAGTACAGCGCATCGATAATCTAAAAGTCGGCACCAAACTCGGGCTGGGCCTGGGGTTTATTTTGCTGATTGCCGTGGTGATATCCGCCGTGGGGATGATGAAGTTCAAAAGCATCGACCAGCGGGCCGATAAGGTTGATTTCAGCAATCAAATTAATACCTTATTGCACGACGCACGTCTTAATCGCACCTTATACCAATTCAATTACGACCCCGTTTATCTGGAGAAAAACCAGCAACTTATCGGCCAAGTTGAGCAGTTACTACAAGAGTCCAAAGGCAAGATGAGCTGGGAGCCGAAGAATCAAGCCAATTTAGATCAGGTGCCAGTAAAAATTAGTGAATACAAACAGGCGCAGGCGGCTTTCAAACACGCGGTGGATGAAAAAGACGCGGTGCGCAAGAGCTGGAACTTGTCGGACACTGAGGACATCCTCAAACGCTTGCAAGAACAGCTGCGGGTAGAAGATGTAGATCCATCGATTCGCATGTCGCTTTCTGAAGTGATTCAGAAGCTGATCAGCATCCGCTATTACGTTCGCGGCCTGCTGCTCAGCCCAACTCAGGCGTCAGAAGTGCCATTATTGCAGGCGATTGACGATACCAAGGCCAATGCCACCAAGCTCAACGCCCTGCTGTTGCCAAACCAGCAAGAGACGCTGGCCCCGCTGATGAACGCGCTGGCGAGCTATAAATCACACGTCGTGGCTTACCTGCCTGCCGTCGAGCGCGAGAAGGCGGCCTCGCAAATCTTGGCGGTAAAAGCCAATGATATGAACGCATTAGTGGCGGATATCTTCAAAAACGAGCTGGAGAGCACCCACGCCGACATCAACAAAGCGCTGATGCTGATGGGTATTATTACGCTGGCGGTGCTGGTTATCGGCACCCTGTTCTCGTGGCACATCACCCGCCAGTTAACCCATCCGCTGCGCGCCACGCTGGCCACCGCCGAGCTGATTGCCAAGGGGGATCTCACGGCGGCGCAGCCTACCGCCCGCCGCGACGAGCTGGGCATGTTAATGAACGCCGTGGCCGGAATGAGCCAGAACCTGCGCAATATGATTTATGAAATTCGCACGGGGGTCGGTCAGGTGTCCCACGCGGCGGCGGAAATTGCCGCGGGGAATACTGATTTATCCTCGCGCACCGAGCAGCAGGCGGCGGCAGTGGAAGAGACCGCCGCCAGCATGGAGCAGCTCAGTTCAACAGTGAAACAAAACGCCGAGAACGCCCACCATGCCAGCAAACTGGCCTCTGACGCCTCGCAAACCGCCACCCTCGGCGGCAAGCAGGTCGGCGACGTGGTGCTCACCATGCAGCAGATCTCCAGCAGCTCCAAGCGCATCGCCGAGATAACCTCCGTTATCAACGGTATCGCCTTCCAGACCAACATTCTGGCGCTGAACGCGGCGGTGGAAGCTGCCCGCGCCGGTGAGCAAGGACGCGGCTTCTCGGTGGTGGCTTCTGAAGTTCGCACGCTGGCCCAGCGCAGCGCGCAGGCCGCCAAAGAGATTGAAGGGCTGATTGCCGAGTCGGTCGAGCGAGTGAATACCGGGGCCAAGCTGGTCGAAAGCACCGGGCGCACCATGCAGGATATCGTGCAGTCGGTGACCAACGTGCGCGACATTATGGGCGAGATTGCCTCCGCGTCTGACGAGCAGAGCCGGGGCATCACGCAGATTTCCCAGGCCATTGTCGAGATGGACAGCACCACCCAGCAGAACGCCGCGCTGGTTGAGCAGTCTGCCGCCGCCGCCGACTCTCTCGAAGAGCAGTCGCGCCTGCTGACCGAAGCCGTGTCGGTGTTCCGCCTGTCGGACAGTGACAGCAAGAGTGCGTCAGTCACTCCGCGCGCGCCGCAGTTGCAGTCTCCGCTGCTGCCGCGCCCGGCGGGTGTCAGTCAGGATAATTGGGAAACTTTCTAAGCCTGTCGCCCTCCCCGTGAAATGCGCCCCATCGGGCGCATTTTTTTCGCCTGTTTAGCCGAGCAATTGCGGGGTATGCTGAAGCACCAGGGGCAACGACATGACAGGAGGTTTTTATGCATTACCCGGACGTGTATATCGGCGCGGTCAAACCCTATGACAATGACCGACCGAGCGCCATCGGCAAACGGCAGGTAGACGGTATTTTACAGCTCAAAGCGCTAGGATTAGAAGGTGACGAGCAGGCCGAAAGCAGCTACCACGGCGGGCCAGATCGCGCCTTATGCCACTTCCCCCGCGAGCACTATGCGTGGCTGCGCCAGCACTTTCCCGAGCAGGAAGAGCGTTTCCATCCGCCCGCCTTTGGGGAAAATTTATCCACCCTCGGCCTGACCGAAGCTAACGTCTTTATCGGCGATATTTTCCGTTGGGGCGACGCGCTGATTCAGGTCACTCAGCCGCGATCCCCCTGCTACAAGCTCAATACCTTTTTGCACTGCCCGCAGATGTCGCAGGTGCTACAAGACACCGGCAAATGCGGCTGGCTCTACCGCGTGATCGCCACTGGCAGCGTGAGCGGAGATAAACCCTTTGAATTGATGACCCGCAACAGCGACGTGTCGGTGGCTGAGGCGATTTCCATCGCTTTCAACATGCCTTTCGACGAAGAGCAGTATCGCCGATTAATGAACGCAGCGGGGCTGTCCGCCAGCTGGAATAAAACCATGCAGATGCGGCTGATTAATCGCAAGATTGAGGATTTTGGCAGAAGGTTGTTTGGTTCGGCGGGTAAATAACGTCATGTTAAATAGCTGAAAAAGACATAATGTTAACCCATATCAATATCGTGGTATCTGGTGGGGCAACTTAACTTCCCCACCAGAGGACGTGTCGAATCAGGTGAATATAATAATTACTGCTATAAAATTTTCTGGTTTTCAAAATCGCTATTACAAATAAAAACGTCTGCATCTGTTGTAGATTCAATATCGCTTGGCTTACAGGTCTGTAAATATTTCTTAGTATTGATCTTGTGATCTTTATGCATTGACTCGAGTCGCGATATTCTCTCTTTACTCCCAATCAGATATACATCATGCTCCTGAAGACCAATATATAATATGATCGACAGGGAAAAAAGAATTACTGCGAGCATTGTGCTTTTTAATACTGGTGGTGGTACCCGGCTAGAAATCATTGTTATTGCATTTTTACTCTCAAGCCCTGTAACGGGAGGTTCTGTATATTGTTGTACAAGGCAATTATTATGCATCTCAATCGCCTCTCCGGCAGAAAGGAGCTTCTCTGATAAAATACTTATCTCATAGTTGGGATTTATCTTATAACCTAACCGTGGGGAGGTAAGTATTATATCCTCCAGCCCTAACTGTTTTAACTCCTTACGTAAAGAATATATAGTTTGTAGAAGACAATTATCGTTGGAATAAAAACCAAACTTTTCCCATACGTCAAAATGAAGTTGTTTTTTAGTCGTAACCTCATTATCCTTTGATTCTAACAATACGAGAAGACAACGCCCTTTCACCCCAGCAAGGCATCGACAAGTATTGTTGGTAATACTGGTAACTGTAAAATCATCCGCATCAAAACAGATGATATTATTTATAATAAACTTGCTATTCATTATATAGTTCCATGTTATTTATCCACCTGCATTTTAGTGACAACAACTAGCATGTCACTAGCTTTTTATGATTATTCATATGAAGATGTAAGAAAGTAGATTAATGAGTGAGTTATATTCCATAATAATTATATTATGTTTCTATATGTAAAAAAAATAAGTTTTCATAATGTCAGTTAATGTTAAAAGATCACGCTTAGTGCTACATGGTTGTGAGGTATGTTACTGTATTTCGTTTTTATTTCACATTAATCAATCGACCAATAATAATTCTTAAAATATGACCGATATAATCAACTCCCAAAAAACCAATTATTACACTTACGATATCGGCCCACTCCAAACCCCATCCCATTATCATAATAATGTCTCTGGCTCCCCATGCGAAAAGCCCGCACATCGCAGCATCTAAAAAACATCTACGCAATCTCATATTACGATAAATATCGTGCAGAACTGCCATCGAAACAGATAACAGGGCATCAATCATTGATTGCCGACTTTCTGAAGAAAAACCTGTAAACAAGCCGCGAACTAGACCTATATACTTATGCATCACTGACTCCGTCAATTATAACTCGGACTCTATGGGGACATATTACCCCTTCAATATAAGCATGCACCTCTTATTTTATTAAAAAAATAAATATTGTATAAAATAACATTCAAGCCAACAAACCTCACGCAGTTAAATAAAACATGGGAACAATTAATAATTATTTATATAGAATGCTTTTTTATCATTTTTAATTTTAAAAAATGAATTTACATTAAAAATCGTCGTTACTATTCATGCAACATCATTTATCAATTAGCTATTCTCACACCCACTTTTCACACAGAGAAATAAGGATAAGATATTTTCAACGAGGAATACCCCTCGTATAAAAAAGGAAATACCAATGAAAACTACATTCAACGAAAAAAACATTCTGTCTGTGGCTATCGGCGCCGCACTTTTATTGTCAGCAGGTGCTGCCAGTGCTCACGGTTATATTAGTTCCCCAGCAAGCCGATCATTTTTATGTAGTCAGGGAGGCAACGTAGACTGCGGTTCAATCCAGTATGAACCCCAGAGCCTTGAAGGGCCAAAAGGTTTCCCGCAAGGAGGGCCGGCTGATGGACACATTGCCAGCGCTGGTAAAGATCAATACCATGAGTTAGATGCTCAAACACCCACACGCTGGAAACAAGTAGATCAAAAAACGGGAGACATGAACTTTGTCTGGACCCTTACCAAGGAACATGCAACTGAAAGCTGGGATTACTATCTTACTAAACCAGACTGGAATCAAAATAAACCACTCACTCGCGCAGATTTCGATTTAACACCTTTCTGCCACTATGATGGTAAAGGCCAAGTCCCCACTACGCCTGTTGTGCAAAAATGTACTATTCCCGCTGACCGGAAAGGCTATAACGTTATTCTGGGTGTCTGGAGTATTTCTGATACCAGCAATGCTTTTTATCAGGTTGAAGACGTAAACCTGAAATAATATTCCCTCTCAGGGAAAATTATTTAGTTAATTTTAAAAACAAACCACGTCTCGGGGCGTGGTTTTACATGGGTAATAAAAAAGCCCTGACTCCCTTAAGGAAGCCAGGGCTTTACTTTATTTTATTTTATTTTATTACGGTTTAATTAATGGAATAGAAAGTTCATTACGGAAAATATTGTGAGGATCAACATTATTCTTTGTGGCGATAAGCTGAGTAGATTTATCTCCGTAGTAGAGTCTTAACCAATTTTTATCTACTGTATAGTGAGACTCATCTGTATATTTCATGTCAATATCAGGATAGTTGATATAGCACCCCTCATAGTTATCTCCAAGCATTGGCTTACCGCCAAATTCTGCGAAGTAAGCGGCATAAAAACCCTGCATCCAGCCGATAAACATCTCATCATCATTATAATCTTTCCAATATATCTGGAACTGTGCTTTTAGTAATGAGCTACGCTGGAAAACAGAAGTTGGGTTGTTGATTTCATCATTAACATTGACACAGCCACCATAAGAATCAAACTGCACCAGCATTTGATTCATTTCGGGACGGCCTGTAATGTTCAGATAATTCCACAGCGTATCCAATTCCCTCTGGCCAAACTGAGCCTTCTGATAACAGGACTTATACTTCCCGCGTTGGTTATCACCTGAGCCATTAATAGTTTGTGTAAGATATAGCCAGTCCATCAGACGCGCATCTTTAACAGGATGGCCTTTTGAAGCGCTCATTTCTGCGTCACCGCGCAAAGCACCGTGTAAACGTATTTCATGGCGAACCTGTGGAGTAAAACCCGCAGCGGCGTTCATTGTATTCACAAAATCAACAAAGGGCTGATCTTGAATTCCACCGACGGTGCCATTGATTCCTGTATACTGCACCATCAAATTAATATCACCGGTTGAACGATGCTGAACTTTCAGTAACGCAAACAACCCTCCATTAGCTTTCGCCAGATCCGCGCTATTCCAGTCGGCATCATTATCAGCGAACCACTGCCAGTAAGCGCGCATGAAATTATCGAACTGATCCTGACTAATGAAGTCAGACCAGGGATAGGAAAGTGTCAGCAAATAGGCCTTCTGAGGGGCCTCCGGCAAATCTGCAAAATAGTAATTCAGCACAATGCCAAAATTACCACCGCCCCCCCCACGACAGGCGATAAATAAATCACGATCGTTACCCTCGCTAGACAAGTTGACATGTTTTGCCACCATACCGTTCCCGCAGGTATTAGGGATAAGAATATCAACCCCGGAAAGCCAATCGACAGTCAGGCCATGCATACGGGAAAGCAGACCATAACCGCCTCCGGTTATATGACCACCTGCCCCGACAGAATAACAAGACCCACCAGGAATGGTGCGATTTGCGCCTTTATACAAATTGACATAGCCGTCCCAGTTCTGATTTCCACTCGACAATGAGAATTTGTAGGTTGCAGATTGATCATAAGGAGAAACGACATCACCTTCCTCACGATAAATCATACCGGTCATCAGGCTAATATCAATAATGGCTAAAGGCTGTTCTCCCTCTCCGGATAATTTATTCGCTACAAAACCTTCGTAACAATGTCCCCCACTGCGCACGGTGATTCGGTTTCCTTTTAACAGTGCATCGTTGGCGGCATCTATAACATCCTGTGTCGAGTGGCAAACATAAATATAATCAGCTCCATTACCACTGGTTGGCCATCGTAAATTAAACCCCTTCTGCAAAGTGCTATAACGCGTATCTTGTTTATCTACCAAAATAAAATCAGACATAATATCTCCCTTTGATATGACTATATAGGTTATGAGTTTAATTCCTCTGCCAATTTACAAGGGCAATAAGCAGCGGAGATTAAAGACTAACAGTTAGCCTAATAGTGACAACACGTGAAGATAAAGGCTGATAAGGTCTAATAGAACAAGAGAAAACCTGTTGCGGGCTAACCGTATAAATTTAAAGAATGATAGCGCTAATGATCTAAAACACAAAGATCACACATAATAAAATCAATCTCATGCAATCAAAATGATTATGAGATCTGATGATTCTTCATATTTAATTATTATGTTTATACCCCAGTGACAATTACTAAGAAACCCTGATTACCTTATCACAGAATTACGGATTACGTTGATTACGTCTTAATAAGAGACAACCACATAAATGGAGATTCGAAATGTCTGAACAAATTAACGTAACCTTTAAATCTCGCTGGAATGGTGCAAGTGCATGGTCCGGTACTCTTGAATTTGATATGACTAATAATACAGGTGCAACGATAGTTAATCCTGAAATAAAAATTCAACTTGGCCAACACTTTACTGCATCAGCGAATACCGGTTTCGATTTCATCCAGACTGGCGATATGCTTATCGGCCATCTGGTGTCGCATCTGCAAAATATCGCCAATGGTGAAACCTTATCCTTCTCCATAAATGCAAGTTTCCCCAACGGCGGCAATATGAACGTATTGCCAGTGGCTTATTGGGTTAATGGGAAAGATGCCATTAACGGTAATGCCAACCCAGATACCACTGCGCCAACGGCTCCTGATGGCCTTAAATCGCTCAGCGTAACCAGCAATAGCGCCTCTTTGAGCTGGAATGCTTCTACCGATAATATCGGCGTTGATCACTACGTCGTGTCTTATCAGGCCGCAGGTTCAACGGCAAAAACTCATGTGGCAACAGGTACAACCGCTGTACTGCGCAATCTTGCCTCAGCAACGACTTACACTGTTTCAGTTGTTGCGGTAGATGCAGCAGGTAATACCTCCACACCTTCTGCTGCCATTCAGGTCACCACCGAACAAGTTATTATCGACACCACAGCACCAAGTGTACCGACGGCCCTGAGCGTCAATAATGTGACTGATTCTTCAGTATCCCTGAGCTGGAATGCCTCTACGGACGACGTTGCAGTCACCGGCTATAAAGTGAAATACACCCCCGAAGGCGGCGTTAGCCAGACTATCGACGTAACAACAATAGCTTGCAACCTGAACGATTTATCTGCCGATACGCAATACAGTTTCTGCGTAGCTGCCTTTGATGCTAGCAAGAACATCTCGGCCTATAGCGAGGCGATCTCAGCGAAAACATTGCATCCTGTGGCGACCTCAATCAGCTTCGCACCTTATGTTGATGTCACCATCAATGCTAACTGGACCACCACCCCTCCCGCGATCAACACCAAATATGTCACCGAAGCATTGGCCCTCGGCGTGAAGAAATTCCATTTAGCCTTCTTGGTCGTTGATAACGGGACTAAGCAACTAATGTGGGGTAACTCTTACTTCCCTTACAACGCGATTAAGCCAATCAGTGACATCATTAATCGAGCTGGCGGTGAAGCTATCGTGGCCTTTGGTGGCGCAAGCGGCGTTGACCCTTCAGTTTGTAAAACTCAGGCAGAGCTGACCAAAATCTATCTAGATCTTAAAAAAGATTTCAATGTTAAACATATTGATTTCGATTTTGAAACCCCTAGTCAATATAACTACAAGGTGGCTTTCCCTGCCGCACTTGATGCCCAGAAACAAGAGCCATCACTGTGGTTTAGCCTGACACTACCGGTTGCGACCACTGGCCTGACAAGCGAAGGTCTAGCGATGATCAACTACGCCAAAGAAATTGGCTTAACGTTGAGCATACAGATTATGGCGATGGACTACGGTCCAGCGAATCTGGATATGGGCGATGCGGCAGTGAGTGCGATTGAAGGAACCAAGGCCAATCTGGCACAGATTTATCCGGCAAAATCAGAAGCCGATCTGTACAAGATGATTGGGGTGATCCCAATGATTGGTCAGAACGATGCAGCAGGCGAGATGTTCAGCTTCCAGGACGCAACGCAGACCGCGCAATACTCCAAACAGAAAGGGCTAAATCTGGTATCTATCTGGTCGCTGGTACGTGACTTCCCAGGGATGGGCGATCTGGCAACCTGTACTCAAAATCCTCAGCAAACTAAGGATTACGAGTACACCACAACCTTCCTGGATGCTTTGAAATAAGGTAATAAACCTAAAGTTTAGGTGTGCAACCGCACCCCGGATCTCACAAGATTCGGGGTGCAACGTTGATCAAAAGGCTTTTTTGGCGTAACCGGTCACCACTTTCAGGCCCATTTCGCGGCCCAGCGCGGTCATCGGGTGAACCACCACGATGCCACGCACGGTTTTCTTCAGCGTGCCCATGTCGGCCTGCTCTTTCTTAGTGATTTCGCGGCTAAATGGCAGCGTTTCCAGCTTTTGCGCTTCTTTGCTCAGCTTCTTAACGCGCACGTCTTTCAGGCGAGCGATTTCGGCCGCCAGCTTCTCTTTCTCTTCTTCATGCTTGGCAATCAGCTCAGCGTTACCCTGTTGGATAACGGTCGCATCTTTGTGGTTCAACGCGTCCAGCATGTCACTGAGGCGTTTGATTTCGGCTTTTTCGACTTCTTTCATAGTATTTTCGACCCGTAGGTGCCGCAGCGGGCACGATGTTGCTAAAGACAATAGCCGCTAGTGTATCAGGAAGTGCGGGTTTCATCAGCCCGCGCATCATCGGTAGTTTCCGCCAGCCCCGGCGGCAAGCCGCTCATCTCACAGGCTCGCTGCCCCAGGCGCGCCAGCGCGGCGGTGTAACGCACGTCAAAAGGATAACAGCAGGAGAGCCGCAGGCCATTGCTGTAGCGCCCGCTCGGCGAGTACAGCGTGCCCGGCGTCAGGCAGATTTTCTCTTCAATCAGCTGCTTAAAGAGTGCCACGGTATCCACGCCCGCCGGGAAATCTACCCAAAACACAAAACCGCCCATCGGCCGAGTGGAGCGAGTTCCCTGCGGGAAATATTGCGCAATCAGCGCTCGCGCTTCGTCGACCTGCGCCTCATAGCGGCGGCGTAAACTGCGCAGATGGTGGTCGTAACCCCCTGACTCGAGGAACACCGCCAGCGTTTGCGACAGCAAAGAGGACTCGGTCATCGACGACACCGCCTTCAGCTTGCGAAGTTTGTCGGCGAAGCGCCCGCCCGCAATCCAGCCAATGCGAAAATCGGGGGCCAGCGTCTTGGTGAAGCTGGTGCAAAACAGCACCCAGCCGTACTTGTCGAAGGATTTCACCGCCGGAGAGAGCGCGTCGCTAAACTGAATTTCGGCATACAGTCCGTCTTCTATCAGCGGCACGCGATGATCGTTCATCAGGCGCGCCAGCCGTTTTTTCGCCGCCAGCGGCATAGTGAAGCCCATAGGGTTTTGCGCGGTTGGCATGGCGATCACCGCGTTTAGCCGCTTCTCATTGAGCATCAATTCAAGGGCGTCGAGAGACAGGCCGGTCTGCGGATCGGTAGGGATTTCCACCGCTTTCAGCCCAAGGCTCGCCAGCAGCGGCAGCAAATAGAAGTAGGTCGGCGTCTCCAGCCCGACGCTGTCGCCCGGCTGGGTGATGACGCGCAGCGCCAGTTGCAGCGCTTCCATACAGCCGTGGGTCAGAGTGATGTCGGCGGCTTCCAGCATCATGCCCAGAGCCAGCGAGCGCCGGGCGATTTGCTGGCGCAGCGGCAGATTCCCCGGCGGCAGCGCGTACTGGCCAATCAAGTGTGGCTGGCGGCGCAGCAGCGAGGACATGATGCGCCCCAGCTTGGCGCCGGGGTAGAAGTCGTTGGCCTGCGGGCAAGCCAGCGAGAGATTGGTGTAGGCCGGGTTGATTTGCGCGGCAAACACGGTATCGATCAGGTCCAGCACGTTGTCGGCTGGCTCCGACGCTGGCCCGTGGGGCAAGTGCCGCACCTCCAGGGCCGGGAGCGCCGTGCGCACGTAGAATCCCGACTGCGGCCGCGCTTCAATCAGCCCGCGATCTTCCAACCGGCGATAGGCCGCCACCACGGTATTAATGCTGACCGAATAGGTCTGGGCCGAGCGCCGCACCGAAGGCAAACGGCTGCCAGCGGGCAAGGTGCCGCGCCGAATCGCCTCAGCCAGATTATCGGCCAACAGGTTGTAGCGCGTGTCGCCCGCGCTGTTTGCATCGATCAAAGGGGTTAGCATCTCGGCCATGGTGTCAGTTCCGCAAAATTGAATGAGTACAGTTTATTTTTAGTACAACTGTAACCATGACAATAGCTTATTTTTGGTTCTGTTACCTAACTGACTGACTGTTTACTCTGGCGGTACAGATTTTTTTCCGAGGAACGCCCTATGCTGGACACCGCTTTTGTCAGTTACGTCACCGTCATGTCGATAACGCCCGGCCCGAATAACATTTTACTCGCCGCCTCTGGCGTGAATTTCGGCCTGCGCCGCACCGTGCCGATGATGCTCGGCATCACCCTTGGCTGCGTGATCCAGTGCGCACTCACCACCTCTCTTTTGGCGATTTTACTCAGCTGGATGCAGGTGATCCGCCTGCCGATGGCGGTGTTGGGCTGCGCCTATCTGTTCTGGCTGTCGTGGAAAATTTATCGCTCCGGCACGCCCGGAGAAGGTGCGGAGCAAGCACCGATGAAGATGATCCACGGCGCGCTGTTTCAGGCGGTGAACCCCAAAGCCTGGCTGATGGCGACCAACGTGGCGATCCTCTTCACTCCGCGCGAAGGGGCATTGTTAAGCCATACCTTGATGATTTGTATCGGTTTCGCGCTGATCAACCTGCCGTGCATTCTGGTTTGGGTGGTGATGGGCGACCGTCTGCGCCAGGCCCTGCGGGTGACGTGGAAGCTGAAACTGTTCAACAGCATCATGGCCGGGCTGATGGCGATCACCGCCGTCTGGCTGATGTTTGACGAGTTACGCCATGCTTTTAACTAGCGCGTTTTCTAAGTAACAAAGGGATTAACGCTGAACGGGAGAGAGCCGCGACGGCTGCTGATTGCTGATATGAGCAATCAGCCCGGTAATGGAAAGCACCATGGTGGAACGGACAATTTGCTGATAGCGCTGCTGCTGCATGGCGATCAGGGATTCGTCGGCTTCACCGGGTTTGAGGAAGGTTGGCGCAGGGGGAAGTGCGGCTACGCAGTGCAGTTCGCCAAAGGGGCCAAGGATTTCATCGTCGGTAAAACGATAGTCTTCACCGTCATAATTTAACTCTTCGCGCAGCGCCATTAGCAGCTCGGCGTCTTCATATTCATGGCGGCTGATCACGCCCAGCGCATAAATCAATTTGAGCCTGACGGACAGATCGCCCAGCGGGCCGTTGCCGGTCAATAAAGGCTCGACGGCATATTTCACCGCGTAATCGTCTTTGCGGAATACCTGAATCACCAGAATATCCAGCGCTTCAGCCAGTAATTCTACGGCAGTCATCAAGAAGCTGCGCACAGATTTGCCTGCGTTCAGTTTTTCCAGTACCCGGTTTTCAAACGCCTGTGCTTTTTCCATCGAGTTACTTACGTTAAGAATCGCGTCATGAATTACGGCTTCTGATGTGTCCATAGTCATCCGTGAGTCCCAGTGGTGCTTAAAGCTACAACGGCGCGAACCGCTGTAGCTCCATCACTTGGGCATTAATTTTTGAAAATTAGTGCTTTTTCTCGTAGATGCTCACGGCTTGCGCGACAACTTCGCCGTCTTCTGGCAGGCCTGAAACCTGGGCCAGCGCCGCTTTTGGACCGACTTTTTCCAGCAACTCTGCCCACTCTTTGGCTTGCTGATCTTCATCGCTGCGGTAGTGCATTGCGGCGGCGATACCGATCACCAAATTGTTGTGTGGCAGATTATATTCCAGTGTACCCAGCAGTGGCTTGATTAAACGATCGCCCGCGCTCAGTTTACGCAATGGCTGGCGGCCAACGCGCTCAACGTCGTCATGCAGATATGGATTTTCGAAGCGGGTAATGATTTTTTCGATGTAAGCGAAGTGCTTTTCCGGGTCAAAACCGTAGCGGTTGATCAGCACCTGACCACTCTCTTCCATCGCACCGCGCACGACCAGACGGATTTTCTCGTCCAGAATCGCATCACGGATCGTCGCGTGGCCTGCCTGCTGGCCGAGATACGCGGTGATCGCGTGACCGGTGTTCAGGGTAAACAGCTTGCGCTCGACGAACGCCATCAGGTTATCCGTTGGCTCCATACCGGCGATAGTCGGCAACGGGCCTTTGAACTGGGTCTGATCGACAATCCACTCGCTGAAGGTTTCAACCGTCACTTCCAGCGGATCCGTGGTGCCCGCCGCAGCCGGAGGCACGATACGGTCAACGGCTGAGTCGACGAAGCCGACGTGCGCTTCGACCCAGGCTTTCTCATCTTCCGGCAGCGCGTTGAACACGTGCTGTTTGAACTGGCTGGTGCCGCGCACCATGTTTTCACAAGCGATGATATTCAGCGGAGACTCATTGCCCTGCTGGTGACGTAGAACCAGGCCTTTCGCCACGTTCGGCGCGATTTTTTCCAACACGGTTGGGCCAACGGCGGTGGTCACTAGGTCGACTTTAGCGATCAGGTCGATAGCTTCCTGACCTGCGCTGTTGACCGCGTTAACGTTTTTCACTGGCTCGACACTGGCCTTCTCGCCAACCACGTGCACGTCGTAACCATGACGGCTGTTTAAGGCTTCCAGCAGCACAGGGCTGACGTCAGCGAAGGTTAATTCAACTTGCGCATCGGCCAACAGTTTACCGATAAATCCACGGCCAATATTGCCCGCGCCAAAATGTAGTGCTTTCATAACAATATTTCCTTCGAGTCCGAATCAACAAGCGGGTCTCGAAAGACCCGCTTAGTAATACTCTCGACCGTTTCCCTTGTTGGCTGATTAGCCGCGAAGGATGGTCAGAACCTCTTCAACGCTGGTGGTGTTGGCCAGACGGTCAATCACGCCATCTTCGTCCAGCGCCGTGGTCAGCTTGGTGATCACGTTGATGTGCTCATTATTACGCGCCGCAATACCAATAACCAGACGGGCTGAGTCATCTTCGTCATCGCCCCAGCGAATGCCCGCTGGATACTGGCAGAACACGATACCGGTTTTCAGCACGCGGTCTTTCGCTTCGATAGTCCCGTGCGGTACTGCGATAGATTCGCCGAGGTAAGTCGAGGTCAGCTGCTCACGAGCCAGCATCGCTTCAACGTACTCCTGCTGAACGTAACCGCCTTTCACCAGCTGCTCACCGGCGAAGCGGATCGCGTCTTCTTTATTGCTCGCCTGCAGGCCGAGGAAGATGTTGCTTTCGCTCAGGCGGAACAGGTGTTCGTTCTCTTGCTCACTCACCAGGCTGTCGCTCAGCGTAGTGTTCACTTTCTCTTTGTACTGGCTGGTTTTGTTCACTTCAACCAGACGGGCAGTCAGATCAGTGTACAGGCCGCTGTCGAGGAAGTTAGTCAGTGAAATGTGCTGTGCGTGTGGCACTTGGCGCATTGCACGTTCGGTCAGGTCACGGTGGGTGATAACCAAGTCCACGTCGTCCGGCAGGCTGTTAATCGCGCTGTTGGTGACGCTGATGTTAGTCAGGCCAGCATCCTGCACTTTCTTACGCAGCACGCCTGCACCCATGGCACTTGAACCCATACCTGCGTCACAAGCCACGATGATTTTACGCACGGTAGACAGGTCGCCAGCCACGCCAGCGGTAGAAGCTTTGCCGCCTTTAGATTGTGCTTTCATGTCTTGAACGCGGCGAGTGGCTTCGTCCAGATCGTCGCCCTCTTTCACTTTGCTGGTTTTCAGCAGGAAAGCAGACACGATGAAGGAGACCGCGAAGGCCGCCACGATTGCCGCGATGTTAGCGAAGTAAGTGCCTTTTGGCGTCATCGCCAGAACCGCGAGGATAGAGCCCGGAGACGCTGGAGAAACCAGACCGCCGTTCAATACGGTCAGGGTGAACACGCCAGTCATACCGCCCAGAATTACCGCCAACAGCAGGCGCGGGTTCATCAGCACGTATGGGAAGTAAATTTCGTGGATACCACCGAAGAAGTGGATGATTGCCGCGCCGCCAGCTGACTGTTTAGCGCTGCCACGACCGAAGAACATATAGGCCATCAGTACGCCCATACCCGGACCTGGGTTAGCTTCGATCAGGAAGAAGATTGATTTACCGGTTTCAGTCGCCTGCTGGATACCCAGTGGAGAGAAGATACCGTGGTTGATGGCGTTGTTGAGGAACAGGATTTTCGCTGGTTCAACAAAGATAGAAGCCAGTGGCAGCAGGTTATGGATAACCATGATATGCACGCCAGCCGCCAACACTTTGGACAGCGCTTCCACCAGCGGGCCGATAGCTAAGAAGGCGAGGATCGCCAGCAGCATACCGATGATACCGGCTGAGAAGTTGTTAACCAGCATCTCGAAGCCGCTTTTGATTTTGCCGTCAACCAGACGGTCAAAGCGCTTGATACACCAGCCGCCCAGCGGACCTGCAATCATCGCACCGAGGAACATCGGCATGTCTGCACCGACGATAACGCCCATGGTGGTGATAGCACCCACCACGCCGCCACGGTCGCCGCCAACCAGACGTCCACCGGTGAAACCGATCAACAATGGCAGCAGGTAAGTGATCATCGGGCCAACCAGCTTCGCTAACGTTTCGTTAGGCAACCAACCCGTTGGGATGAACAGCGCCGTGATGATACCCCAGGCAATAAATGCCCCGATGTTAGGCATCACCATGTTACTCAGGAAGCGGCCAAAGTTTTGAACTCCGACCTTAACGTCTGGTGAAAACATAAAACGCACCCCTATTGATACGCGCTAACAATAAGAGCGCGTGATATCTGTTAATTATCGGTGACGGTTAATACGGTTTTCGTGCCACTGCTTTAAAAATCCGTCCGTCGAATTGCTGTCTGCGAGGCGGACTCTACCACGTGATTATGGCACCGCGTAGACGCTGCGCATTACGTGAGCAAGATCACGCAGCCCACCCCGTCATACCCCACTTTTTAGTGACTTTCATCACAAAACACCCCTGAAACTTAGGTACAACGAATAATTTTTGCGCGTTATCGCCCTTAAAATGTGATTAAAATCACATTTTTACTTTGTCGCTTTGTTATTAAAATGTGACATTCATCACAATTTATTTTTCGATGACGACAAAAAATCTGTATAAAAAGCGGCCAGCTGTATGAGCGCCGTCAATGAACCGGTTTACGAGGGGAAGGTTGAAAGAAAATTACGGTTGGGGAGAGGTGAAGAAAAGAGGTCGGGCAACTCACGAGATGCGAAAAAATATCAGGCCCCCCAATCGAGGAGCCTGAAGGTGTGGCTAGCGGGTTATTTACCCTGAGCTTTGACGATGGCGGCCTGTAACTCCTCGGCAGACACGGCACCTGGCAATACGGTGGTGTTTGCAGCGGTGGCGCCAGAGGTTGGCATCACGACGAAGCCGGGCGTGCCGCCGAAGCCTAAAGTACGCGCCAATTCGTCATTGGATGCCAGAGCTTCATGGGTCGCTTTCAGCTGTTCTGCGCTTGGCGTGCTGGCTTTCGCTGCTTTAACCGCGGCGGCGATATCCGCGTTAGTCAACTTACCCTCGTCATGGCCAGTGCGATAAAGGCTGTTGTGATAGTCGAAGTAAGCCTGAGAGCCCTTCTCTTTCCACACTGCCATGCCGGTTTCAGCGGCCGTGATCGACTCTTTCCAACGATCGCCGAAGATTGGCCACTCTTTAAACACGAAACGCACCGTTGGGTTGGCCTTCACCGTTTGCTCTACCAGCGGGGCCATACGGCTGCAATACAGGCATTGGTAATCGAAGAACTCCACAAACGCGACTTTGGCATCTTTCGGGCCATAGCTTGGCGTCGCCGGGTCATTCACCAGCGCTTTGGCGTTAGCCAGCACGGCATCCTGAGCCTGTTGCTGCTGCTGGTCAGCCTGCTGGGCCTGCAACTTCTGGCTCACCTGCACCAAAATTTCTGGGTGCGCGACCATGTAATCGGCCGCAATCTTGCCAATCGCTTCTTGCTGAGCCGGGGTGAAATCGGCGGTGGTGGCATCAGCCGCCATCGCTAGCGTCGGGGTCATTACCAGTGCGGCCAGCAAAGTCATCGTCTGACGTTTCATTCATAGATCCTTAATCGATAAAGTCGGGAAAGAGGAAAATGTATTGCTGAAAAGTAGAGTAAATCGCAGCCAGTTGCAGGTGAGAAATTGTTATTTTTTATAAATTTACAGATCCTGACGCTGGAGCAAGAGACAAAAAAGCCACGAGGTTTCCCACGTGGCCTGATTATTTAACAATAATTCAGCAAGTTACCAGAAATTAATGGCTGTAATCGCCTTGCGCGACTTTCTGCGCGCTGAGCAGCGTCTGCTGTTTGCCCACCAGATTCGACATCATGGTGTTGTACTGCGTTGCCTGCTGCTGAGTCGGGAATTGCACGCCGCCATTGGCGAAAGCCACCTGATTGCCCTGCTGTTGCAGGTAATCGCCCACGGCAATGATGTCCTGAGTGAAGCTGCTGAGCGCAGGCACCAGCGGTGTCAGCACGTTAGCCGGTTCGGTCACGACATTGGAATAAACCTGACCATAAACCGCTTTCAAATCATCCGGCTGCTTCAGCGCGGCTATCGCGGTATCCGCTTTATTCTTCGAGTCACGAATTTGCGCACTCAGAAGATTTAACGAACCCGCCGCCTGTTGCAGCGCAGAGCGTTGCGTCATGTAGTCCTGCGGAGCACGAATCTGACCAATGGCGCTAACCGCCGGCACCAGACCGCCTTCAACCGATGACTTCAGCTGACGCGAGAACGACAGAATGATGCCGTAATCGTTAGCGTAATTGCCGAACTTCTGTTTTTGATCTTCGCTCAGCGACGGCAGATTCTGCCCGCTGCGCATCACGGTATTTTGCAAATAATCGATAAAAGCTTTGCGTTGCTCCGGCTCTTTATCGCCGCATGCCGTGAGTTGAAACACGACCAGCAATGCCACAAACGGCGCTAACCAACGCCCGAATGCCCTGCTTCTGATCCCTACAGCCATGAGTCCTGACTCCTGATTTCAATGTTCTTTTTACCGGCCAGTTCCGTGCCGATCTGGGCTTTCCATGCGAGTAATAGAATAGAACATCTGGGGGGAATGCGATACAAACAACAACTTGGCGGTTAAAAAAATGTGATACAGCCTTAAGAGGCGTTATTGTCGAAAAAATAGGCCTGCACAAAAAATTAAAAAGGCTTAAATCTTATTAAAGAAATAAGCCCAGAGGTTATATAAAAACTATCAACAAAATTATTTAGACAGGGTCATCCTAATTTGGTCACCTGTTTTTAATTTATAGTCACAATAGGTTAACCCATTATTTTTCGTCGGCTCCCCATTAGGGTTTAAGAGAGTTTCAACCTCACTCCCTTTTTCAGCCATAGGGTCATACCCTTTCCACTTACAATCATCTGCAGATGGAGAGCAATAAACCATACTCATGACTTTATCACTATCTTCTTCTTGCTTTGTGGCTACGACCGTTTCAGGTTTTGGGCATTGCTCCGCCGCCGCCGCAATACCGGCAAAGGAAGTTAACCCGATAAAAACTGATAATATAATTGTTTTATTCATAATAGTTCTCTCTCTTTGTTTACTTGACTTAACCCAAATTAAAAGTAGCCCAGCCTTTTGAATCCTTCCATCTTAATATATAGATTATACCTATCACTTCGAGTTAACGTAAAAGGTGGAGTGGTAGATAGCGAATATGAATCATTAACAGACTAACTTATTAAATTAAATTAGGCCGCAACTTACTATTAAATCAGGGGATTATTTTTAGCTCTATCTTTAACCAGAATCATATATATACAAAGGTAAAATAAAATTTAGTGACTCCATATCTTGAAAGGTTTTCTTCCAAAATTTAGTGAGTGCCTCTTTTCATTAGTAAGGTTGAGCATATGCGAGGCGACAACTACGCTTGTTAAAGCTTTACTTCGCAAGATATGTAGATAGCCACTGGCAAAGCCCTGTTTTCGTCGTGCGCGACAAGGAGTTCATCCAATGGAATCAGATAATAAGACCATCAGCCGGCGCGCCAACCTTTTCATTGTTTCTTTGCTTGCTCTTGGCTGCTGCATTTTCTTTTCCTGGTATTTCAATCCAGGATTTATGTCGGTGGATAGCCTGTCGCAATATCGTCAAGCTGCCGGTTTGCAATCTATCAACGACGCCCATCCCGTCATCATGGTTTACCTTTGGCGAGGCTTACTTAACATCACGGGCTTCACCGGCAGCATGCTGGTGTTTCATCAGTTTATTTATTGGCTTTCGCTGCTACTGCTGGTCACGCAGCTCACGCGGAGTCTTGCTGCGCGTTTGATATTACTATTAGTGATAGGTCTTTGGCCGCCATTGATTATAACGTCTCTGCATGTCTGGAAAGACGTCGGCATGATGAGTGCCTTGGTATTATGTGTCGCCGCACTGCTTGGCTATGGTAACAACGCTCACTGGGGATGGATCACCGTCGCGCTAATTGCACTATTCTATGCCATTTCAGTACGCATCAATGGGTTCATTCCCGGTGTGATATTACTGCTATTTTTGAGTTTCCAGTTCAGCAAGAAATTAACGCAATCACTCTACCGCCTCTGGGCCTTAACTCTGACCTATTGTTTCATCGTGCTGATAGCAATGACCGCTGTCAGCTCATTGATAAAACATAAAACTGTACGCATATATTCGACCGGCACCCTGTTAATTTGGGACATGGCCGCCATTTCTATTGCCGAAAATAAAAACTTGCTGCCGGATTATCTACCAAGAATAGATCCTCAACGCGATATGTTCAGTTATCTGCAGGAAAGGTATTCACCCAATGTCAATACCACCACCTTTGAGGTAGTTTCACCCTATCTGGAGAAAAAGGAGCAATCGGCCCTCTTTCATGATTGGATAATACTGGTATTGGCACATCCCGGCGACTATTTACAACACCGGCTCTTTGTATTTACTCGACTTTTAGGTGCTGATAGCGAGCCGGTTTATAATCCCTATCAACCAGGTAATCGCGCTGAATATATGGGTATCAGTTTCACGCATCTCTCCATGGAGGATGTGGGAAAGTTATTAACTATTTTTGATACTTTTACTTCGTCGATTATTTACCGAGCGTGGCTCTATACTCTGCTGGCTATTATTGTGCTGTTAATATCAGTGCGGCGAGTTCTCAACCATGATGATAATAAAGGCCGGTGTGGGTTAGTTATTGCGGTCAGTTTAAGTGGCTTAGTTAATACAGCTTCGCTCTTTTTTATCGCTACTGCTGCAGATTTCCGCTACATGGTCTGGAGTCTTTGCTCAGCCTTAATAGCAACCTTAATTCTGCTAAATGATAGACAGCAATATAAGAAAAAGGGGAGCCAAGAGTGATACCGAACATAGCCGTCATTATTCCCTGCTACAAAGTCAGGGAGCACATTCTTCAGGTAATTGCTGCTATTGGGCCTGAGGTGAAGCTTATTTTTGTTGTGGATGACTGTTGTCCAGAGCAGAGCGGGGATTACGTTCGGGAAAATACCCGCGATCCGCGTATTCACATTGTCCGACACCCGGAAAATAAAGGGGTCGGCGGAGCCGTGATGACCGGCTATCGTCTGGCGATTGAGCAGAAAATGGAGATATTGGTAAAGATAGACGGTGACGGGCAAATGGATCCTGCACTGTTAATGGACTTTGTTAAACCCATTCTGCGCGGCGAGGCAGATTATACCAAAGGTAATCGATTTCATAATCTGAAAAATCTCCTCACTATGCCGCGAATTAGGCTTGCCGGTAATGCCGTACTTTCCTTTATGACCAAACTCTCGTCTGGATATTGGAATATTTTTGACCCTACAAATGGTTATACCGCGCTGCATCGCGATGTGGCCATTCAGCTCCCTTTAGACAAAATCAGCAACCGCTACTTCTTCGAAACAGATATGCTGTTTCACCTCAATATATTACGAGCAGTAGTGATGGATGTCCCCATGCACTCGAAATATGGGAATGAAATAAGTAATCTAAAAATTCCCGCTATCATTGGTGGTTTTTTGGCTAAGCACTGCCGCAATTTTATAAAGCGTATTTTTTATAATTATTATCTTCGAGACATGTCGCTTGCCTCTGTCGAGCTACCTATTGGGATAATCTTTCTATTATTTGGTGTGATTTTTGGTTCGATTAAATGGATAAGCGCTGAGGACACTGGCCTACCCACGCCCGCCGGTACGGTGATGTTGGCAGCGATGCCCATCATTATAGGTATTCAGTTTATTTTGGCCTTTATCGGCCACGATACCACCTCCATCCCGACGCGGGTTTTACATCAGCGGGATAGCCTCCCCTCCCACTCAATAGAGGATAAATCGTGACGTACTTCGTGGCATTGCTGTGCGTTTTGGGTATTTCGGCTGGGCAAATACTGTTCAAACTCAGCGCGATGAGCTTCCATCATGCTGGCTCATATACCTCTGTTCGCGGACTGCTTATCCTGACGGCAGCTTTAGCTCTCTATGGGGTAACAACGCTGGCCTGGGTATGGGTTTTACAAAAAATAGCCCTAGGGCATGCATATCCTTTGATGGCACTGGCGTTTATTTTAGTCCCTCTGGCGAGCTATTTTATTTTTCAGGAGCGTTTTACTGCGCAATACGCCATTGGCGTGATCTTAATTATTCTGGGCGTAATAACCGTTTTCTCCCGCTAAGTTTTTCGCCCAAAAAGAGGGGGCAACGATTGTTGCCCCCTCTGGTGCTAGGGGCTGAAACCCATGCAGCATGGTGATAAATAGCTTTTTACTGCAGCAGAGAAATATCCGCGACTTGCAGGAACAGCTCACGCAGTTTGGACAGCAGCGTCAGGCGGTTCACACGAATAGCTTCATTCTCATCCATAACCATCACGGTATCGAAGAAGCTGTCCACGGTTTCACGCAGCGCGGCTAACTCCACCAGCGCTTCCTGATACTGGCCTGCTGCGAACAGCGGTTCCAGTTTGTCACGCAACACCACCAGATGGGTCGCCAGCTTCAGCTCTGCCGCTTCTTTCAAGACTGAAGCGTGAACGTGGTCTAGCAGGGTGTCGGTAGACTTAGCAAGGATGTTGGAAACGCGTTTGTTGGCAGCGGCCAGCGTCGCGGCTTCATCCAGCGTACGGAAGTGACTCACGGCTTTCACACGGGCGTCGAAATCAGCAGGTTTGGTCGGACGACGCGCCAATACGGCCTGAATAGTGTCGACCGCGTGACCTTCTTCCTGATACCACGCGCGGAAACGGCCGAGCATGAAATCAACCACTTCATCCACAGCCTTGGCGTTAGTCAGCTTGTCGCCGTACAGGCGAACGGCTTCTTCGGTCAGGGTTTGCAGGTCGAGAGGCAGGTTTTTCTCAACGATAATGCGCAGCACGCCCAGCGCAGCACGGCGCAGAGCGAATGGGTCTTTATCGCCTTTTGGATGTTGGCCAATCCCGAAGATACCGGCCAGCGTGTCCATTTTGTCGGCGATCGCCAGCGCACAGGCCACCAGCGATTCTGGCAGTTGGTCGCCAGCAAAGCGCGGCTGATACTGCTCGTTCAGCGCCACGGCCACTTCTTCCGCTTCGCCGTCATGACGCGCATAGTGCATGCCCATCACGCCCTGAGTGTCGGTGAACTCAAACACCATGTTGGTCATCAGGTCGCACTTAGACAGCAGGCCAGCGCGCTTGGCGTTCTCAACGTTGGCACCGATTTTATCGGCGATCCAACCTGACAGCTCTTCGATACGGTTGGTCTTGTCACGCAAAGTGCCGAGCTGTTTCTGGAACAGAACGGTTTCCAGACGCGGCAAGTTATCTTCCAAACGCTTTTTCAGGTCAGTATTGAAGAAGAACTCGGCATCGGCCAGACGCGGACGAACCACTTTCTCGTTACCGGAAATGATTTGCTGCGGGTCTTTCGACTCAATGTTGGTCACGAAGATAAAGTTCGGCAGCAGTTTGCCCGCAGCGTCGTACACCGGGAAATACTTCTGGTCGCCCTTCATGGTGTAAACCAGCGCTTCGGCAGGCACCTTGAGGAATTTCTCTTCGAACTTGGCGGTCAGCACGACCGGCCACTCCACCAGCGAGGCCACTTCTTCCAGCAGGCTTTCGCTCAGGTCAGCAATACCGCCAATCTCTTTGGCAGCTTTCTCGGCATCTTGCTTGATGAGGGCTTTACGCTGCTCATAATCGGCAACCACTTTGCCGCGTTCCAGCAAGATTTGCGGATACTGATCGGCATTGTCGATGGTGAATTCTGACTCGCCCATAAAGCGGTGGCCGCGAATAGTGCGCGCAGACTCGATGCCCAGAATGGTGCCTGGGATCAGCTCATCGCCCAGCAGCAGGGTCACGGTATGAACCGGACGTACAAACTGCACGTCGGAGTCGCCCCAGTGCATCAGTTTAGGGATTGGCAACTTGGCCAGCGAGTTAGCGACCATCGGTGCCAGCAGGTGTTGCGCGCTTTCGCCTTTGACGTGCGCACGGTAAACCAGCCATTCACCTTTGTCAGTCACCAGACGCTCGGCCTGATCGACAGTAATGCCGCAACCGCGCGCCCAGCCTTCGGCCGCTTTGCTCGGTTTGCCTTCGGCATCGAAAGCCTGAGACACGGCCGGGCCGCGTTTTTCGACTTCGCGATCGGCCTGAGTGGCGCTCAGGTTGGAGACTTTCAGCGCCAGACGGCGCGGTGCTGCGAACCATTTTACGTCGCCGTGTGGCAGATTTGCCGCATCCAGCTCCGCAGTCAGGTTAGCCGCAAAAGATTCAGCAAGGCTACGCAGAGCCTTCGGTGGCAGTTCTTCAGTACCGATTTCCACCAGAAAAGTTTTTTCAGTCATCACTGTTTCTCACTTCTCGTTCTTTTTGCACATCGGGAAGCCCAGCACTTCGCGGGAAGCGTAATACGCCTCAGCAACCGCTTTAGTCAGGGTACGGATGCGCAGAATGTAGCGCTGGCGTTCAGTCACGGAGATGGCTTTACGCGCGTCCAGCAGGTTAAAGCAATGCGCCGCTTTCAGAATGCGTTCGTAAGCAGGCAGTGCCAGCGGCTTCTCAAGAGCCAACAGGGTTTGCGCTTCTTTCTCATGCTGCTCGAAACAGGTGAACAGGAAATCAACGTCGGCATATTCGAAGTTATAAGTCGATTGCTCAACTTCGTTCTGGTGGAACACGTCGCCGTAGGTGGTTTTACCCAGCGGGCCGTCGCTCCAGACCAGGTCGTAAACGCTGTCTACGCCCTGAATGTACATCGCCAGACGCTCCAGACCGTAGGTGATTTCGCCGGTAACAGGCTTACATTCCAGACCGCCAACCTGCTGGAAGTAAGTGAACTGCGTCACTTCCATGCCGTTCAGCCACACTTCCCAACCCAGACCCCATGCGCCAAGCGTTGGGTTTTCCCAGTTGTCTTCAACGAAGCGGATGTCGTGGATCAGCGGGTCAATACCCAGCTCTTTCAGCGAGCCGAGGTACAGCTCCTGTATGTTGTCCGGGGAAGGTTTGATCATCACCTGGAACTGGTAATAGTGTTGCAGGCGGTTTGGGTTCTCACCGTAGCGACCGTCAGTCGGGCGGCGTGACGGCTGGACATAGGCTGCCGCAAAAGGCTCAGGGCCGAGTGCGCGCAGGCTGGTCATCGGGTGCGAGGTACCCGCGCCGACTTCCATATCCAGTGGTTGAACAATGGTGCAGCCCTGCTGCGCCCAATAGTCCTGAAGTGTCAGGATCAGGCCCTGAAAGGTCTTGGTATCAAACTTTTGCATGTTGGTTTCGCACGCGAGACAGTGAGTTTAAAAGAGTCGGACAGTATACCCGCTGAGCGGAAGATAATCAGCCAGAATGACACAACAGATCGGTTGCAGTCGGTTTCGGCCTCTCTGCGCTCATCGACTGGCGGCTAATCGGTAGGCGGCATCACCTTCCCGCTTACCTATCGCCACCACCACGACCACGATTTGCTGGTCTTCAACCTGATAAACCAATCGATAACCCAGACTTTTGAGTTTTATTTTATAGCGATTGGCTTTTGGCCCGGATAAGCGAGCTGAAGGGACATGGGGGTTTTCCAGCCGCTCGGCCAGTTTTTTCTTGAATTGATCTTTAATTGGGGGAGCCAGCGCCTTCCATTCCTTGAGCGCCGACTTTAAAAAATCGAGTTTATAGGTCATCCAGAGTCAGCCTTATCCTTTCTTCACCCTGCCGCTTATCCATAATGCGGTTCAGTTCAACGTCTTCCGCCAAACTCATGAGGTAGGCATAGACGTCAGGCGGGACACAGTAAAAAGCCGGCTCGTTGCGATTGAGAATCGCCACGGCTTCGCCTTCTCCTGCGCTAAACGTCCCCATCGGGTCACGTTTTAATTCAGTAATGCTGGCAGCTGATGAGGTGAGTATTTCAAACGGCATAGTTTTTCTCCTGTCAGACTATGCCGTAATTATAGCCTTTAAAGGTGCTTTTAAAAGCACCTTTAAAGATTCTTTTAGAACCTTGCACTGATACCCGCGTTGTAAGAGGTCTGTTCGCCTGAATCCAGTCCAGTGGTCTGGGAAACGGCGGCGAAGGCCGCGACGCTGTCGGTTATCTGGACGTTGGCGCCGAGGGTCATATCCACCCAGTCTTTATCCTGATCTTCCGTGGTGCGGCTAAAGCGCGTGCGGGTCGATTTAATCGCGCCGGTGGCGGTGTAGTTGTTATCACCGAACTGACGGTCATAGGTGACCTGCGCATACGGGTTGACGATGCCCAGCTGTGCGTTCAGACGCCAGCCCAGCGCACCAATCTGCGAGTGGGAGGTCTGGTCGCCAAAGCGCATCGAGGTGCTGGTGTTGTCCTTCTCGGCGTAGCCGTTAACGCTGCTGTAATCCCAGCTGTATTGCGCCACCGGGCCGGTAGTCAGCACCGGCAGCACGGGGATATCCCAACCGGCGGTCACGCGCCCGCCGATGTTTTTACCGTCGGTATCGCCCTGCTCGGTGCGGGTCGCTGGGCCGAGGGTGATGCTGCGCTTGATGTCGTCATAGTTCAGCGAGCCATAGTGGATATCGCCGTTGATCCAGCCGTTTTCGGCGATTTTCACTCCGGTGAAGGCCGTCGCCATCCAGCCACGCGTGCGATAGCTGTAGTTATCGGTCGGGTGCTGCTTGTCACTGGAGCCGGAGATCATCAGGCCCATCATCCAGTTGTCGGTCAGCTGATAATCCAACCCGATGTTGCCGGAGTTGGTAGTGGTATCGCCATTACTCAGGGACGAATTCGCTTTATTATCAAAGTGCTGCCCGGAATAACCGCCGAACATGCCGAAGGTACCGGCTTTGTTATCCTGCGTGCGCAGCTGCTGGTAGCGGCTGTCGAGCAGCCCTTGGGTATTACGCGCTAAGGCCAGTGAACCTTGGTTCAGGGCAGTGACTTCCAGCGGGCCGTTGATCACCGACTGCATATACTGCGCGATCAGCGCGTGGGCCTGCGGCGTTGGGTGGAAGTGGTCGGCAAACAGGAAGTTTTTGCTGCTGTCGAAGCCCGGCAGGTTCGAGGTACATTCTGACGCCGAGGTGCCGACCGGACAGGCGGTGCCCGCTGTGTTAGCGAAGCCGTACATCGCCGGGTTGGCGATCACTTCGTTGAACAGGCCGTTGATGTCCACGCGCGCGATGTTGCCGCCGGTCTGGGCCAGCGCGATATCTTCGGTGGTGTTGTAGGTTTCAGTCAGTCCCTCCGCCACGCCTCGCAGCGCGTCGTAGGCGGCAATCATCCCCTTCGACACCAAGTCCTGCACGATCTCTAAGTCTAATCCTGCGGTGGTCGAGGCTTTTAAGGCGTCGTGAATCGCCTGAGTACGAGCATCGGTGCTCGGCGTATTTTGCGCATTGAGGTACTTATAGGCCGCCTCCAGCGCTTTTTGCTGCACTGGCAGCATACCGACCTGAATAATGCCTTCCATTAATACCGGCGTCAGGCCGATGTTTGGCACCGTCGGCACCACCACGGTTCCTGCTCCGGCTTTCAGCAAATCATTGACCTGCGACGCGGCCTGAGTTGCGCTGTTGGTTGCAATATCCAAGGCTTTGAGGGGGTTTAGCGCCGCAGCTGCCAGGTCATTACCGCCAATCCAGTGGATATACAGGCCATTCGGGTCAGCTTTCCCGCCGGTCGATGCCAAATAGCTTTTTACCTGATCCTGCGTGGTGTAGTCCGAATCCAGCCCCGGCACGGCCACGCCGCCGCCTTCGGCATAGTTCAACCCGCCTTTGGAAGAAGGGCTTAAGGTGGTGCCGATATTGCCAGCCAAAATTTCGTCATACAGCTGATGGGTGTTGCTGTCGAAGGTCCAGCGGCCGATGTTGCCGGTGTCACTCAGGCTGTCGCCGAAGACGTAGAGCTGGTCATAAGCATGGGCAGAGGCGCTAGTACCTAACAAAATGGCGGTAGCCAGCGCGCATAGGCTCAGGCGCGAAAGAGGTTTTTTCTTCTTATCCATCAGAGGTTTGCTCATCATATTTTCCATCATTAACGAGAGGTCGAATTCAATCAATATGTAAGGATTGCGTAATTTGTGGTTTTGACTATGGTTCAGAATGCCGGGGAGTCAAGGAAGAGAACGCAAAAGCGGGAAGTTGCAGAGTAGTCTCATGAAGTTGCAGACTCGCCCCATTAGTAGGACTATGGGCCACCGCCATGACGATAAGGATTAACGTAATGACACGTTGTAGTTGGGTATCAAAAGAGCCCATTTATCTGGAGTATCACGACAAAGAATGGGGCGTTCCGGTGAAAGATGGCCGCGAACTGTTCGAAATGCTGTGTCTTGAGGGCCAGCAGGCCGGTCTTTCCTGGATAACCGTGTTGCGTAAACGTGATAATTATCGCCGCTGTTTTCACCAATTCGACCCGGTTCGCATCGCAAAAATGACTGATGAAGATGTGGAAACGCTGGTCCTAGACGCGGGCATCATTCGCCATCGCGGTAAAATCAAAGCCATCATCTCCAATGCGCAGGCGTATTTAGCAATGCAAGCCGGCGGCGAAGAGTTCTCCGCGTTCATCTGGCAGTTTGTCGATAACCAACCGGTCATCAATAACCCCCTCGGCCCAGAAGGCATTCCGGCCAAAACCGCGGTGTCCGACAGCATGTCCAAGGCTTTGAAGAAGAAGGGCTTTAAGTTTATCGGCTCAACAGTTTGCTATGCCTTTATGCAAGCTGCCGGGCTGGTGAACGATCATCAATCTTACTGCTTCTGCCACCCTAAAAACCGCCCGGCATGATCCGCCTCGCCGCGCCCGACGACACGCAAGCCATTATGCTGCTATGGCTGAAAAGCACCCTCGCCGCCCACCCCTTTATCGAGGAGTCGTACTGGTTCGAGAGTGCCGCGATGGTGCGCGAAGAGTTCTTACCTAAAGCAATAACCTGGGTTTCTTGCGACGCGGCGGGAGAGATTGAGGGCTTTATCAGCGTGCTTAACAAGCAGTTTATTGGCGCGCTGTTCATCAAGGAAAGCCTTTATGGTCAAGGTGTTGCTCAACAGTTGATGCAGCAAGCCAAGGCTAATTTCCCACTGCTGCTGTTAGAGGTTTACCAACAAAATCACCGCGCGGTGGCGTTTTATCGCAAAGAGGGTTTTTTGGTGGTCAATGAAACAACTCATCCCGGTACTTCTCTCCCCACTTGGGTACTGCGCTGGCAAAAGCCTTTAGCGCCGTAGTAAGTTGTAAAAAGTTCCGTAAAAATCCGCAGAAGTGACAAAAAAAGAGAACCGGAATTCTCCTACTGCTTAACGCAGCAAAATTCCGCATAAAGAGCGCCAGAACGCCGAAATCCCTATGACAGCCGGTTTCATTTCTTTATGTTTTGACACCTTTTTATGTGCAACTTATGACGAATTGCGGCGTCATAATCAAAACGATTCGGCTTGAAATAAAACATCCCTAAAGGAAATTAAGATGAACAGAAGACTTCTTGTGGTCGCGGGCGCACTTTGCGTCACTATGGGCCTGTCAGCCTGTACCACCAACCCGTACACCGGCGAATCTGAAGCAGGAAAATCAGGCATCGGCGCGGGTCTTGGGGCCGCACTGGGCGCGGGCGTAGGGATGCTTTCATCATCTAAACATGACCGCGGCAAAGGCGCCCTGATCGGTGCGGCGGCAGGCGCAGCACTGGGCGGCGGCGCGGGTTATTACATGGATGTGCAGGAATCCAAACTGCGTGACAAAATGCGCGGTACGGGCGTTAGCGTGACCCGTCAGGGCGACAACATCGTGCTGAACATGCCAAATAACGTCACTTTTGACTCCAACAGCAGCACCCTGAAACCGGCCGGTGCCAACACCCTGACCGGCGTGGCGATGGTACTTAAAGAATATCCGAAAACTGCCGTTAACGTCGTCGGCTACACCGACAGCACCGGCACTCGCGCGCTGAACATGAAACTGTCCCAGCAGCGTGCTGACGGCGTGGGCAGCGCGTTGATCACCCAAGGCGTGGCTGGTAGCCGCGTGCGCACTCAGGGCGCAGGCCCGGATAACCCAATCGCCAGCAACAGCACCGAACAGGGCAAAGCGCAGAACCGTCGCGTAGAAATCACCCTCAGTCCGTTGCAGTAAGTCGCGTCGATTTGGTAATTACGGGGCCTAATGGCCCCGTTTTTTATGCTAGTCTCCTGTGGTTATGCATTTTGAGGATAAGGTTGTGAGCAGAAAAAAGGAGCCGGGCAACGCCGTCCGCGCCACGATACGTGATGTTGCCAGTGCGGCTAAAACCGGTAAAACCAGCGTTTCACGCTATCTGAATGGCGAAAAGAATCTGCTTTCCGACGATCTGAAAGAAAGGATTGAGCGGGCCATTACCTTATTGGATTACCAGCCAAGCCAGATGGCGCGCAGCCTGAAGAGTGGGCAAACGCGCTTAATCGGCCTGATTCTGGCGGATATCACCAACCCCTATTCTGTCGAAGTGATGCGCGGCGTCGAAGCCGCCTGCCGCCAGCAGGGCCTGACGTTGCTGGTGTGTAATACCAACAATCAGCTCGATCAAGAAAAGCACTATCTTCAGCTGCTCAGCAGCTATCGGGTCGATGGCATGGTGGTTAACGCGGTGGGTATGCGCGAAGCGGCGATTTCGACGCTGCAACAGGCCCAACTGCCGATGGTACTGATTGACCGCAAAGTGGAGAACTTCTCCTGCGACGTCATAGGCCTAAACAATGCTCAGGCCACCAGCGAAGTCACCGAACATCTGCTAGAGCAAGGCTTCGAGGCTATTTTGTTCCTCAGCGAGCCGATGACGGTCAACACTCGTCTTGACCGTCTACACACCTTTCTCAAACGCATGCAGCGCGAGCCGGACCGCATTGCCGAACAGGGCGAAGTGGAGCTTAGCGACACCGCCGGTCTGGAAGCTTTGCTGCACGATTTCGTCTCCCGCCACCCGCACAAATGCAAAGCCGTGCTGGCCGCCAACGGCGCCATGACGCTGCTGGTCGCCCGCGCCATGCGCCGGATGGAGCTGGTGTGGGGTCAGGACATTGGCCTGTTGGGCTTCGACGAACTGGAATGGGCCGAGCTGGCTGGCGTGGGCATCACCACCCTGAAGCAACCCACCTATGACATGGGCGTCGCGGCGCTAGAGCAGTTGGTCACCCGCATTCAGGGCAGCCAAGACCCCATCCGCGAGCAAGCCTTCGCCGGAGAACTGATTGTGCGTGGTTCGACATTAGGAATGAATTGATTAGCCGAATAGCTTACCCACCCCGCGCGGTAGGCTATTTCTCTTTATGACTCTCGATTTCCGCCGTTTCTTTCAATGCCGTCTTCATACTCTCAGACGGATATCTCCTGACTTCAAATGGCAGCCCTCCTGACTTAACCACTTGTTCGAGAAACAGCCTGATTGCCGTGCTCACGTTCAGCCCACAATCATGCAGAACCTCGGCCGCTTCGCGCTTAAGCTCCTCTGACACGCGGGCTTTGATACTGGTTTCCATAACGCCTCCGGTTATTTGTGGGCACAATGAGTCCACACATAGTGTTGAGCATATACTCTATTGCCGTGAAATCCAGTTTTTACTTCGTGAGCGGGATCATACTTTTCAGCCTTACGGCTTTCGAATGGTACCGGTCCCAATTACTGTGGAAAAGGCGTTAAAAAGGTGCAGCAAGTGCTTAACAAAAATCGGCACTGCGTTTAACCGTCTAAAATTGAACGTTGACCCACGTGACTGGGCCATTTCTAACAAGGATCATCAAGATGAAAAGAGACATTGTGGTAGTGATGGCGGCCTATGGGAACGACAACGTGAAGGCGCTGGGCGGCCAGGCGGAGCTGCTATCGGTGGTTGCCGACGCCGGTGCCGATGGCGTAGAAATTCGTCGCGAACTGTTTGATGACGCCGACTTTAATTCACTGTCCGAATTGGCCGAAAAGATCCGCCAGAAAAATTTATTTACGGTTTATTCGGTACCGGAATCCCTGTTTGTCGAGGGTGGAAAAGTGAACCCGTCGTTGCCGACATTTTTAAAAGAAGCCGAAACGCTAGGCGCGCGCAGCTTGAAATTGGCACTGGGCCATTTCAACGTGGGCGCAGACCTGACGCCGCTGAAAGTCACGCTGGACGCCAGCCCGGTGAAACTGGTGGTGGAAAATGACCAGACGTCGGATTGCGGCATTTTGTCGCTGATGAACTCGTTTATGTTCGCCGCCGAGTCCCGCCATTTACCTCTGGCGATGACGTTCGACATGGCTAACTGGCTGTGGGTCGGGCAAGACCCGATGGCCGCCGCCGATCGTCTGGCAAGCCATGTGGGCTATGTCCACGTCAAAGCCGCCGAAAAACGCGGTGACAAGTGGCACGCCGTGGCCCTCGACGACAGCGATGGCAGCTGGAAACCTCTGCTGGCGAAGCTACCGCAGGACGCGCCGCGCGGCATCGAATTCCCACTGGTGGGCGAAGATCTGACCGCCGTGACGCGCCACTATGTGGATTTACTCCGCGACTAAGCCAAGGAGCAATAAGATGTCGAAACTGTCGCAACCCGACGCGCTGGATGTGGTCACCGTCGGCGAAGCTATGGCGATGTTTGTCGCTTGTGAAACCGGTCCTTTAGAGGACGTCAGCCAGTTTACTCGTCAGGTGGCGGGGGCGGAGTTGAACGTGGCGATCGGCCTGTCGCGCCTCGGGCTGAAGGTCGGCTGGGCCAGCCGCGTGGGTGATGACGTATTTGGCCGCTTTGTGCTTAAACAGCTGGAAAAAGAGCAGATTAACGCCGGGCAGGTGACGGTGGATAAGCGTTTTCCGACCGGCTTCCAGCTCAAATCCAAAGAGCTGGGCGGTAAAGATCCGCGCGTCGAGTATTTCCGCAAAGGCTCGGCGGCCAGCCATCTGTCGGTCGCAGACTTCAATCCGGACTACTTCGGAGCTGCGCGACATTTGCACCTGTCCGGCGTCGCCGCTGCGCTGTCGGATACCTCTCTGGCACTGTCGAAATTCGCCGCCAGCGAGATGCGTAAAGCAGGCAAAACTATCTCGTTTGACCCCAATCTGCGCCCAATACTGTGGAGCAGCGAGGAGACAATGCGCAAAGAAATTAATGCCTTAGCCTTTGCCGCAGACTGGGTTCTGCCCGGCCTTGGTGAAGGCCAGCTGCTGACTGGTCAACAAACGCCAGAGGGCATCGCCGACTTCTACCTCGAGCAAGGCGTGAAAGCCGTGATCATCAAAACCGGCGCGGACGGCGCGTGGTTTAAAAGCGCCGGCGGCGAGCAGGCAGACGTTGCGGCCTGCAAAGTGGAAAACGTGGTGGATACCGTCGGCGCTGGCGACGGTTTCGCGGTTGGGCTGATTAGCGCCCTGCTGGAAGGATTAAGCCTTGAGCAAGCCGTGAAGCGCGGCAATAAGATTGGCAGCCTGGCGGTGCAGGCGGTGGGCGATAGCGAAGGATTGCCGACCCGCGAGCAACTGGGCCAAGCCTAAAATACCCTGTTTGCTACACTTAGTTAGCACCCTATATAACATCAAATAATACTAATCAGTCGCGAAACTGAGGATAAAAGTCATGAACGAAGCCAAAATTGCCATCAGACGATGGTGGTATATCATGCCCATCGTTTTTATTACCTACAGTCTGGCCTATGTAGATCGCTCGAACTTCAGCTTTGCCTCGGCCGCGGGCATCAATGACGACCTTGGCATCACCAAAGGCATGTCTTCCCTGCTCGGCGCACTGTTTTTCCTCGGTTATTTCTTCTTCCAAATCCCCGGCACGATTTACGCCGAACGGCGTAGCGTCAAAAAACTGATCTTCTGGTGCCTGCTGCTGTGGGGCGGTTTTGCCTCGCTGACCGGCGTGGTCAACAACATCCCGATGCTGGCGGTGATCCGTTTCGCCCTCGGCGTGGTAGAAGCCGCCGTGATGCCCGCCATGCTGGTGTATATCAGTAACTGGTTCACCAAATCCGAACGTTCGCGGGCCAACACCTTCCTGATTTTGGGTAATCCGGTCACCGTGCTGTGGATGTCAGTGCTCTCCGGCTATCTGATCCACGCCTTCGGCTGGCGCGAAATGTTCATCTTCGAGGGCATTCCGGCGGTGATCTGGGCCTTCTGCTGGTGGTTCCTGGTGAAGGACAAACCGGAGCAAGTGAGCTGGCTGTCGCAGGACGAAAAACAGGCGCTGGCCGCGCAGTTGGCCAAGGAGCAGGAGGGCATCAAGGCCGTGCATAACTACGCGGAAGCCTTTAAGTCGCGCAATGTGATTTTACTCTGCATGCAATATTTTGCGTGGAGTATCGGGGTTTACGGCTTTGTGCTGTGGCTGCCGTCGATTTTGCGCAGTGGCATGCAGATGGGCATGGTGGAAGCCGGCTGGCTCTCCTCGGTGCCTTACCTGGCGGCGACCATCGCCATGATCCTGGTGTCATGGGCGTCGGATAAAATGCAAAACCGCAAAATTTTCGTCTGGCCGCTGTTGCTGATTGGCGCGCTGGCGTTCTTCGCGTCGTGGGCGATTGGGCCGAATAATTTCTGGATCTCCTACTCGCTGCTGGTGGTCGCCGCCGCCGCGATGTATGCGCCTTATGGCCCGTTCTTCGCCATCATCCCTGAGATGCTGCCGAAAAACGTTGCGGGTGGCGCGATGGCCTTAATTAACAGCCTCGGCGCGCTCGGCTCTTTCTTCGGCTCCTGGTTCGTCGGCTACCTCAACGGCAACACCGGCAGTCCGGCGGCCTCTTTCATTTTCATGGCCGTCTCCCTGCTGGTGTCCGTGATACTGACCCTGATGGTGAAGCCGGAACGCGATGCCGCCAAGCCGCAGTCGGCCTAAGCCTGTGCTATGTTTAGACATTACCTTTAAATCGCTATCCCAGCCATTTCAATAGGTTGGGTACATTCATTCGTTTCTGGAGTCCGTAATGAAGCCGTCTATCGTTTTATACAAAAAACTACCTGCCGACCTGCATCAACGTCTGGAAGAGCATTTTTCAATTGTCGAATTCGACGGAATTAATGAAGGAAACCGCGCCAAGGTGTTCGATGCCCTGCAACAGGCTGAAGGGCTGATTGGCTCGGGCGGCGCGGTAAACAAGGAGCTGCTGGACCACGCTCCGCGCTTGCGCGGCGTATCCACCATTTCCGTGGGTTACGACAATTTCGACGTGGACGAGCTGACTCGCCGCGAAATCCCGCTGATGCACACCCCGACCGTGCTGACCGACACCGTGGCCGACACCGTGATGGCGCTGGTGCTCTCCACCGCGCGCCGCGTGGTCAACGTTGCCGAGCGCGTCAAAGCGGGCGAATGGACCAGCAACATCGGCGCAGACTGGTTTGGCGTTGACGTGCACCACAAAACTATCGGCATTATCGGCATGGGCCGCATCGGCATGGCGCTGGCCCAGCGCGCCCACTTCGGCTTCGACATGCCGGTGCTGTACAACGCCCGCAGCCAGCATAAAGCGGCGGAAGAGCGTTTTGGCGCGAAAAAGTGCGAGCTGGACGAACTGCTGGCTAAATCTGATTTCGTCTGCGTGCTGCTGCCGCTGACTGACCAGACCTTCCACACCATCGGCAAAGAGCAGCTGGCGAAGATGAAATCCAGCGCGATTCTGATCAGCGCCGGTCGCGGCCCGGTCATTGATGAAAAGGCGCTGATCGCCGCGCTCAAGGACGGCACCATTCACGCCGCAGGTATGGACGTGTTCGAAACTGAGCCGCTACCGAAAGATTCTCCACTGCTTAGCCTGCCGAACGTTGTCGCGCTGCCACACATTGGCTCTGCCACTCATGAAACCCGCTACGGCATGGCCGCCTGCGCGGTGGACAACCTGATTGCCGCCCTGACCGGCGATGTGAAAGAGAATTGCGTCAACCCGCAGGTTCTAAATAAGTAATTTTCTTCCGCCTTTTCTGCTGTAAAAACCGCGCCACTTCACCTCTCCCTTCGCCTTGCGCGGGGAGAGGAATTCATGCAAAAACCTGCACCTGATTGCACTGTTTTAAAGCAAGCGTTAAGGTGGTCATCACATTCTGATAACACAAAGTTTGACTATGACGTTTTCTGTTTTCGGCGATAAATTTACCCGTTCCACAGGCATTAGCCGCCTGATGGGTGATATGAACGAAGGTCTGCGCACGCCGGGCGCTGTGATGCTCGGCGGGGGGAATCCTGCGCAAATACCTGAAATGCAGGACTATTTCCAGACGCTGTTTACCGAGATGTTAAGCGAAGGCAAGCTGACAGAGGCCTTGTGCAACTATGACGGCCCGCAGGGTAAAGACGTGCTGCGCCACTCGCTGGCGGCGCTATTGAAGAAAGAGCTGGGCTGGGAGTTAGATGCAAAAAACATTGCGTTAACCAATGGCAGCCAGAGCGCGTTCTTCTATTTATTCAATCTGTTCGCCGGTCGTCGCGCAGACGGTTCAATGTCCAAAGTGCTGTTCCCGCTGGCCCCAGAGTATCTGGGCTATGCCGACGCCGGATTGGACGAGAGCCTGTTTATCTCCGCCAAACCAAACATTGAGCTGCTGCCCGAAGGGCAGTTTAAGTATCACGTTGATTTCGACCATCTGAACATCAATGAAGAAGTTGGCTTGATCTGCGTTTCACGCCCGACCAATCCGACCGGCAATGTGATAACCGATCAGGAATTACAGCGCCTCGACGCTCTCGCCCAGCAGCACGACGTGCCATTGCTGATCGACAACGCCTACGGGGTGCCTTTCCCGAGCATTATCTTTAGCGAAGCCACGCCGCTGTGGAATCCGAACATCATTCTGTGCATGAGTCTGTCCAAGCTCGGCCTGCCGGGTTCGCGCTGCGGTATTGTCATCGCGGATGAGAAAATCATTACGGCAATCAGCAACATGAACGGCATTATCAGCCTCGCGCCGGGCAGCGTAGGGCCAGCCATCGCCAATGAAATGATTGCTCGCGGCGATCTGCTGCGCCTCTCCGAAGAGGTCATTAAGCCGTTTTACTATCAGCGCGTGCAGGAAACCATTGCTACTTTACGCCGCTATTTACCAGAAGATCGCTGCTTAATTCATAAACCCGAAGGGGCGATTTTCCTCTGGCTGTGGTTCAAAGATTTGCCGATCAGCACCGAAACGCTCTATCAGCGCCTAAAACAGCGCGGCGTGCTGATGGTGCCGGGGCATTTCTTCTTCCCCGGCCTTGAGCACCCGTGGCCGCACACTCACCAGTGTATGCGCATGAACTACGTGCCGGACGCCGAGCAGATCGAACGCGGGGTGAAGATTCTGGCGGAAGAAGTCGAGCGAGCACACGCCGAGGGCTGATTCGCTAATCGGCTTAAAACGCGCATAAAAAAGGAGGACGTGATGTCCTCCTTTTTCATTTCTGCTGCTTTTGGCTGTTATTCAGCCGATTGATTCTCTAACGCAGGCTTCTCAGTGCCGATGGCGATTTTCTGCGGTTGCAGCGCCTGCGGAACATCGCGCACCAGACTGATATGCAGCAGGCCGTTGACGAACTCAGCCGCCGAAACGTGCATGTGCTCAGCCAGCGTAAAGCTCAGGTTGAAAGGCTTAATCACCAGCCCCTGATGCAGATATTCCACTTTTTTATCCGCCTCAGCCGGGGTGCCGCTGACGGTCAAGCGCGGGCCTTCGACTTCAATATTCAGTTCGCTCTGCTGGAAACCGGCCAGCGCCAGTGAGATGCGATAATGGTTATCGTCTGATTTCTCAATGTTATATGGCGGGAAGCCTTGTTCAGCGCCCTGCATGGAGCTGGCGAGTTTGTCGAAGCCAATCCACTGACGCAGTAATGGGGAAAGATCGTAGTTACGCATATTTAAAACTCCTTCTGTGAAGCGAGATAATGTTTATTCATCAAGCGCCACGTTATTCATCGGCGTGACGCTGCTGCTCCCTGACGGCGAGCAAGGTGGAAAATTTAAAATTCGTTAGAAATTAGCGAATGTCTATCCGACGCGGTTTTGAGGACTCGGGGACCACGCGTTCGAGATCGATATACAGCAGACCATTCGCCAAATTGGCGGATTTAATTTGAATATGTTCTGCTAACTGGAATTTGCGCTCGAAATTACGCTCAGCGATACCCTGATATAAATAGGTACGCTCTGCGGCTGCATCTTTATGCGCGCCCTTGACCAGCAACATATTATCTTGAGCAGTAATATCCAGCTCAGACTCAGCAAAACCGGCGACCGCTATCGCGATGCGATAGTGATTTTCATCTACCAGTTCAACATTATAAGGAGGATAGCCGCCACCCTGATTTTGACCAGATTCAATCAAATTAAACAGGCGATCAAAACCAATAGCGGAACGGTATAGAGGGGATAAATCAAAATTACGCATTTATTACTTCTCCTGATTATGCAGCGAGTCGGTTAAACGACCTTCCTCATGGACAGGTCTGCGACGCTTCATACCCTGTCGGCGTATGCTTTTCCTGCGTCGTATGATAAAAATGGCGACGGAAAAAAGATTTTCAAGTCAGGGAAAGAAAAGTTTTTTATCAGTGCATGTCAGCAGGGAGCTATAGATGTCTAAACAAAGCTTAAACCCTATAAAAATTGACATTGGGCGGCAGGATCTCAGTTATCTCTTACACTATAACTAACGCTGTAATTTTGTGACAAAGCCAAAACAGATAACCCAGCGAAATAATTAGGACAGATCGCTGCGACATTTATAAACACGATTCAAGGATGAAAAAGATAAATTGGGATGGCTAGCACAGAGCCGCGCTTTGCTTTGTTAAATCTTTTAGCTGAATGATATAAATCAACGTTGACGAAATATCCTCAGCCCGACAGCATGAGATGAGTTCTACATGATGAAATCAGTTTTATTACCGCTCGTGACGGGATGCGCGTTTTTATCGGTTAGCGGTTGCTCTAGCGTAATGAGTCATACCGGCGGCCATCAGGGTTATTATCCGGGCACACGCGCCGACGTATCGATGATTTCAAGCGACGACACCAGCTGGGCCATGACGCCACTGCTGATTGTCGATCTGCCTTTTAGTGCATTACTTGATACCCTGCTGCTGCCTTATGACTATTACCGCCAGGATAAACTCAACACGCGGGATCGCATAAAAGCCAGCGAGGAGCAGAATTTAGCGATCAGCCACGGCATTGATATTGACCACGTGCCGCCAATGACTGAGTCGACGAAGCAGAAAAAGCGGGCATCACATTAATATTCCCCACCTCTGCCTCTTTTATTAAAAACAGACCGGCCCATTCATCAGGCCGGTTTTTTGCTTTTTATGCGGCCAAGCTTCTTTATTTAGCCTACATTCTGCGCCACAAAAAGCTGGGCAAACTGGCCGCACTGGCGCATATAGGCGACTTTCGCCCCGTCGGGTGAAAACACCACCGCGTCGCCGCAGGGCGCGATTTCGCTTCGCTCGGTCAGGCGGCGCATCTTGCCACTCGCCACGTCCAGCACCATCACGCTGTTATCGCAAACCAGTGCCAATGACTGTCCATTCGGGTGCCAGCTAAATGCCGACTGAATTCCGGTGGTGGTTCGGCTGATTTGCTGCGCCTGCCCGCCGTTCGGCGAAACCGTCCACAGCTGAACTACGCCGTTGTTATCCTTCATCAAAAAGGCGATTTTTGAGCCGTCCGGGGAAGCACGCAGCCAGTGGCGCGGCTGCAAGGCGACGCCGGGGAAAGCCTGCTGCGCGGTGAAGGTTATGCGGCGTTGGCGCACTCCCTTGGGCGGCGCGGGAAGCGAAGCCGGAGTGCCCTGTAACGGCAACTCTCCGGCCTGCCGATAGCTGGCGTCATCTTCAGGTAAATCAACCACAAAGACTTCCGGCAGCTTCTCGCCGCTGGCCGATAGCGTGTCGCCGATAAACGCCAGCGCCCAGCGTTGGCGGCTGCCGTCCGGCTTGAGATAGCCCTCGGTGCCAATCCAGCCCTCTTCATAGGCGCGGGTAATATCATCGCTGCCCGGCTGAGGGTCCGGCGTGGTGTGGCTCACCAGCACGCTGAAGTGGCTGCCGTCATATTCACGCGGGTGATGTTTAGGGGAAACGACGCCCAAGGAAGAGAGCGCGATGCCGACATTACGCTGATCGAGCTGCACATCCAGCTCGTGCAAAACGTGGTCGTTATAGGTAAAGCTCAGGCGGCTGCCGTCGGGGCTGAAGACGTGAACGTGGGTGCCGCCGCGCAGGGCGCCGGGGGTGAAAGGTGCCGTAATATCAAGGGCATCGAGAGTAACTGCTTCAGCTTCTGGCTCAGTGACAATCACCCCACGGCGATGATGAAAATCATATTGCCACTGTGCATCTGGGTTTTCTGGCCCGTGGATGAAGGCATAACGCACCGGCAGCTGCGCGCTGGTCGTGACCACGCCGACGTGCGCCGCCTGCCTGGCCTGATAAATCACCTGCACTTCGCCGGTTTCGACATTCACCCGCTCAATGGTTGAGCCGGTAAATGAACCGCCGTGCGGCCGGACATCATAGACCAGCCACTGGCCGTCCGGCGTCCAGACGTTAATGTTGGTCAGCTGATGCCCGCGAGCATCGTCGGTTAACTGCTTTTCACCCACCACGTTTGCTTCCTCTTATTCTCTGCCCCTGTGCGGCCTTGTTTAAGAGTAAACGTTTTTGTTTATGGGAACACTATTTGGCGGCGGGCATGGCCCCTTTGCCCGCATTCACCAGCATGGAGCGTTTGCGGCCCAGAACCAGCCCCAGCAGCCCGCCCAGGATCAGCGCGGCGGCCACGGCAATCAGCGCCGCGTCGTAGCTGTGAGTCACGTCTTTGATGCGTCCCATAATCGGCGGGAAGGTTAACCCGGCAATGTTCGCCACCGCGTTAATCAGCGCAATCGAGGCGGCACCCGCCACGCCCGCCACCGTCTCAGTGGTCACCGCCCAGAAGATGGGGGTGATGGCCCAGTTCAGCCCAACGGTCAGCACCAGCATGATGTAAGCCAGAACCAAGTTATGGGTGAAAATCGCCCCGAGCAGTAAGAAGCCCGACACAATCAGTGGCAGCCCAAGGTGCAGGGCGCGCTCTTTGGTGCGGTCCGAGTGGCGACCATTCAAATACATGAAAATACAGGCGAAAAGGAAAGGTACCGCCGACAGCAGGCTGACAATCAAATTACTCTGCTCTGACACCACGCCTTTGACGATCAGCGGCAAAAATAGCGTGATACCAATTGTCCCAAAAGCTTGTAATAACCACAGTAGACTTAATGCCCAGACCTTTTTGCTTTTTAACGCCGCCGACCAGCGATGGTCTTTATTTATCACTGACTCACCCGCTTCGCGATTTAATTGCTGCGTTAACGCATTACGCTGCGCCTCGCTGAGCCATTTGGCTTTCAACGGTGAATCATCTAAATAAAACCAGGTCACTATACCTAAAAGAAAGGCGGGAATACCTTCCAGCAGGAATAACCAGCGCCAGCCCTCAACACCTAAGAAGCCGTGCATATTAAGAATCGTGCCCGAAATAGGTAAACCGACCACTGACGCCAGCGCAGCACCAATATAAAACAGCGACATGGCCCGCGCTCTGTCACTGCGCGGATACCAACAGGAGAGATAATAAATGATCCCCGGCGTGAAGCCCGCCTCCGCGGCACCCAGCAGGAAACGCATGACGTAGAGCTGTACCGGCGTCTGTACCAGGCTCATCCCGGCGGCCAGCAGGCCCCAGGTGATCATGATGCGGGCTATCCATAATTTCGCGCCAACGCGGGTTAAAATCACATTGCTCGGCACTTCGAAAATAATATAGGAGATATAAAATATCCCGGCGGCTATACCGTACATTTCGGCGGTAAGCGCTAAATCCGCATTCATCTGCAACGCCGCTACCGAAATATTAGAACGGTCGATATAAGCAATGAGATACAGCAACATAATAAAAGGAATGATCCTGATATTCATTTTTTTAATGGTCGAGGAGTACAATTCATTATTCATCGTACGCACCTTGGTGTTGAATTACGTGAAGGGGAGCCCCTATCCCGTTAAGCGGAATAAAAACCCGTAGGTATTATTGTTTTAAATAAAAATAACCTGCTTATGCCCTAAATAATTCGAGCTGTAGGAAGGCAGCCAACGCCCCTACGGCTCGAAGTATGCCGGGCATTACCACTCGGCGACCGAGCCATCCTCATACCGCCACACCGGATTGCGCCAGTCCGGAGCCTGCTTGCTGCGCTCAATCACCAACTCTTCATTGATCACCACGCCCAGACCCGGCTTGGTCGGCGGCAGGAAGAACGCCCCTTCCATGGAGAAATCCTCTTTATTCAGCACGTAATCGAGCAATTCCGCGCCCTGATTGTAGTGGATCCCCATGCTTTGCTCCTGAAACACAGCGTTGCGGGAAACAAAGTCGACGTGCAGGCAGGCCGCCAGCGCGATAGGCCCCAGCGGGCAGTGTGGCGCGAGGGTGACGTCATAGGCCTCGGCCATCGCGGCGATTTTGTAGCACTCGGTGATGCCCCCGGCGTGGGAGAGATCGGGCTGAAGAATTGCCAATCCGCCCTGCTCCAGCACGCGTTTAAACTCGAAGCGTGAATACATGCGCTCACCGGCGGCAATCGGGATATGGGTCTGCGCGGCCAGCCGTGGGTAATATTCCGCCTGCTCGGCCAGCACCGGCTCTTCAATAAACAGCGGGCGATACGGCTCCAGCTCTTTGATCAGCACTTTTGCCATTGGCGCATTCACCCGGCCATGGAAATCCAGACCAAACTCAATGCTGTTGCCGAAGGCTTCGCGGATTTGCGCCACCACTTCGACGGTGGCATCGATTTTGCGCGAACTGTCGATAAGTCCCATCTCTTCGCAGCCATTTAGCTTGAACGTATCGAAGCCAATGCCCTGTAATTTGCGAATGCCTTCAATCACTTCCGCCGGACGGTCGCCGCCCACCCAACTGTAGGCTTTGATTTTATCTCGCACTAAACCACCAAGCAGTTGATAGACCGGCACGCCGAGCGCCTTGCCTTTGATGTCCCACAACGCCTGATCGATGCCGGAAATGGCACTCATCAGAATAGGGCCACCGCGATAAAAACCGCCACGATACAGGGTTTGCCAGATATCGTTGATGCGCGCCGGGTCTTGCCCAATCAGGTATTCACCCAACTCATGCACCGCTGCTTCCACGCTGCGGGCGCGGCCCTCAATCACCGGCTCGCCCCAGCCGCTGATGCCTTCGTCGGTGTCGACTTTCAAAAACATCCAGCGCGGCGCCAGACGGTAAGTGGTCAGTTTGGTAATTTTCATTGCAGTGCTCCCCGATAGGCGTCGATAAAGGCGCGGGCCTGTTGTTGCGTGCGCGAAACCGGCTGCCCGGCGCGGTATAAATCGCTGCCCAGGCCAGCGCCGACGCAGCCTGCCGCCATAAACAGATGCAGGTTTTCCGGCGTGACGCCACCGACGGCGAACACCGGGATCGCCGGCGGTAACACCGCTTTCAGGGCTTTGATGTATTCAGGGCCGAAGGCCGAAGAGGGGAAAATTTTCAGCCCCTGTGCTCCAGCTTCCAGCGCGGTAAAGGCTTCGCTGGCCGTGGCACAACCGGCGCAGACCACCATGCCCAGCTCGACGGCGCGGCGGATCACCGGCGCGGAGGTGTTTGGCGTCACCACCAGCTTGCCGCCCAATTCGGCCAGCTGGTCGACATTTTGCGGCGTCAGCACGGTACCGCCGCCAATCAGCGCACGCGCGCCATATTTGGCACTCACGGCTTTGATGCTGGTTTGCCAGTCGGGTGAATTCAGCGGGATTTCAATGGCGTTGAAGCCCGCCTCAATCAGCACTTCCACGTGCTGCTCCACCTCGGCAGGCGTGATGCCGCGCAGGATGGCGATCAGTGGCAGCAGTTCACCGTCGAATACCTCAGTTTTCCAACTCATTGACTATGCTCCTTATTCCCGCCTGAAAAGCCGCATCGCCCTCAATAACCTGGGCCTGAATCCCCGCCATTTTCAGCGCGGGGAGATAACGTTGAGTCAACGCCGGGCTGCCCACCAGCACCAGCGGGCCGTGCTCTCGGCTGAGCGAGTAGTGTTGTTGCATTTGTGCCACTTCGTGGCCGATTAATAGGCCGGAGAGCCAGTCGCTGACCGAGGTTTTCGCCAGTTTTCCCAGCACTCGCGCGGCCCTGACTTCAAACAGTCGGCGCATCAGGCTGCTGTCGTAGAAGCCCTGCTCCATGCCTTTGGCGAAAGCCGCGCTGTCGGCGGTTTGCTCCGGTAGGCCGCTACCAATCAGCGAATGGGTCAGCAGCAAGTGGTGCAACTCGCCGGTCATCACGGTAGAGAAATCCACTACGCTGTCGCCCTCAAGGCGCACCCATTTACTGTGGGTGCCGGGCAGCAGGTAAAACTCGGCGGGCCGCGTGGCATAAGCTCCCACCAGCTGGGTTTCCTCGCCGCGCATCACGTTGAGGTTGTCTTCACTTTCGATACAAATACCCGGAATAATGCGCACATTGGCCGACGTAGCCTGCTCGACAGGCGTCAGCCGATGAGGGATTTCAGAAAGGCTGATCGGGCAACGCAGATAGGGCGCTGGCACCCAGCCCGCGTCGCTGCCGACCATTCCCGCCATCAAGACCGGCAGACCTTGCTGTTGCCACGGGGCGATAAGTTGCTGGAAAACCTGCACCGGCGTTCGCCCTTCGAGGCGCGTAACCCCGGCGGTCGACTGCTGGCTATCGACGCATTTGCCGTCGCGGTAAAGCCAAGCGCGCAGGTTGGTGGAGCCCCAGTCAACGGCGATATAGCTGTGGTTCATGGCATCTCCTGCAAACGGCGGGTGGTGCTGGCAATCATGGCTAACGCCGCCTGCTCCGCCTCATCTGGATGTTGTAAGCGAATGGCGTCGTACAGAGACTGATGCTCGCGCAGGGTGCGCGGCATGTTGTTGGCGTCGGGCATGTAAGTTCTTTCGAAAACGGCGCGTTGCAGAGAACTGATGACCACGCTGAGCTGCTGCATAATCGGGTTATGCACCGCCGCCAGCACGGCTTCGTGGAAACGGACATCGGCCTCGTTAAACGCCTGACGCTCCTGAGCAAATGCCACCATGTCGTTGAGCGCGGCTTCAATTCGCATCAGATCGGCGGCCGTGGCGCGCGCAGCGGCCCAGCGAGCGATTGCCGGTTCCACTAAGTTGCGGATTTCACTCATGGCTGCGATAAGCTCGGGTTTATCACCCTGCGCCAGCGACCACTGCAAGACGTCGGTATCGAGGAAATTCCATTGGTCGCGCGGGGTGACGAACGCGCCGCGATAGCGTTTGATATCTATCAGTCGTTTGCCGGTTAGCGAGCGCATTACTTCACGGATAACGTTTCGCGAGGTTTGAAACTCTTCGCACAGCTCAGATTCAGGCGCCAGCGCGGCGCCCGGAGGGTATTTGCCCGCCACAATCTGCTCGCCTAATGCCAAAATAATACGATCGGTTTTGCTCAACAGGCTGTCTTCATTCACCACAACGTCCATGCCATCTCCGGCTAAAAGTCATTCAACTTGTGAGCGATTGTAGTACCCAATATTTGGGTTGTACTACAATTCAGATCACATTTTAGACAATCAGCAACATTGAATTAACAATTGTGTGAAGTGGCGACGAATGGCGGGCATAAAAAAAGCGGCCAGTGGCCGCCCTGTTCATCAGTCTATATCAGACATTTAATACAAATTTTTCAACGGCATAGGCCACGCCGTCTTCAAGGTTGGTTTTGGTCACGAACTGGCTGACGGCCTTCACGCTGTCCAGCGCGTTACCCATTGCCACGCCGATACCGGCATATTCCAACATGGCGATGTCGTTTTCCTGATCGCCAAGGGTCATGACGTTTTCACGCGGAATGCCCAGTTTTTCCGCCAAGGCTTTGACGCCTTCGCCTTTGTTCACGCGCTTATCGAGGATCTCGAGATAGTACGGCGAACTTTTCATGATGGTGTAGTTTTCCCGAGCTTCAGCAGGGATTTGCGCGATAGCGCGGTCGAGCAGCTCGGGATGATCGATCATCATCACTTTCGGGAAGGTCATCGCCGCGTCCATCTCTTCTGCCGGGCAGAAGTGCAGGGGAATGCCGGTGACCGCCGACTCATGAACAGTGTACTGGCTGATATCGCTGTTGGCGGTAAACAGCTCGGTGCGGGTCAGCGCGTGGAAGTGAACGCCCAGCTCGCGAGACAACCTCTCAAAGTAGTGATAATCATGGATATCCATAGCTATTTCGGCAATCACGCTGCCATCCTGCGCGTTATGCACCAAAGCGCCGTTATTGGTAATGCAATAACAACCCTCTTGCTGCAAATCCAGCTCCATCAGGTAACGCTGCACGCCAACGAACGGACGGCCGGTCGCCAGAACAATCTGCACGCCTTTGTCGCGAGCGGCGGACAGTGCCTTTTTCACCGCGGGTGTCACTTCATGCTGCGGATTGAGCAACGTGCCGTCCATATCAATTGCGATTAATTCAATAGCCATAGCATCCTCTGAATTGTCGGTATCTAGCCCAATGCTAGCGCGATATGCCGAGTTGATCACGGATAAAAAAAATCCGAAGTGATTTCTCACTCCGGACTTAGTTTCATAACACTCTACTACCCAAAATCATTCGTGCTGTATCAAGGCAGCCAACGCCGAGACAGCGCGAAGGATGCCGGGTATTTTTAGATGTCGATATTCGCGGCTTTCAAGGCATTATCTTCGATGAAGGCACGACGCGGCTCAACGGCATCACCCATCAGGGTGGTGAACAGCTGGTCGGCGGCGATAGCATCTTTGATAGTTACGCGCAGCATGCGGCGTTGCTCTGGGTCCATGGTGGTTTCCCACAGCTGTTCTGGGTTCATTTCACCCAGACCTTTATAACGCTGTACTGAAAGGCCGCGACGGGACTCTTTCACCAGCCATTCCAGCGCCTGCTCGAAGCTGGAGATTGGCTGACGGCGTTCGCCACGTTCGATGAAGGCATCTTCTTCGATCAGGCCGCGCAGCTTCTCACCGAGAGTGCAGAGTTTGCGGTATTCGCCACCGTGAACGAACTCGAAATCAAGATCGTAATCGGTATCCACGCCGTGAGTACGGATACGCAGAACCGGCTCGTAAATCTGGCGTTCGCGGTTTTCACGCACAATGGCGCTGTAGCTGCTGCCGTGCTGCTCTTTTTCATTGAGCAGAGCAACCAGCGACTCCATCCAATCCTGAACTTTAGCCTGATCGGTGAGATCGGCTTCGTGCAGCGTTGGCTGGTAAACCAGACGGTTCAACAGAGCACGCGGGTAGCGGCGCTCCATGCGGCCAATCATTTTCTGTACGCTGTAATGTTCGGCAACCAGTTTTTCCAGTGCTTCACCTGCCAGCGCCGGAGCGTGGGCATTGGTGTGCAGGGTTGCGCCGTCCATTGCGATGGTGATTTGATACTGGTCCATCGCTTCATCATCTTTAATGTACTGTTCTTGCTTGCCTTTTTTGACTTTATACAACGGCGGCTGAGCGATATACACGTGACCACGTTCGATAATTTCAGGCATCTGACGGAAGAAGAAGGTCAGCAGCAAGGTACGGATGTGAGAACCATCGACGTCGGCATCGGTCATGATGATGATGCTGTGGTAACGCAGCTTGTCAGGGTTGTATTCGTCACGGCCAATGCCGCAACCCAACGCGGTGATAAGCGTCGCAACTTCCTGAGAAGAAAGCATTTTGTCGAAACGCGCTTTCTCAACGTTCAGGATTTTACCTTTCAGCGGCAAAATGGCCTGATTCTTACGGTTACGGCCCTGTTTGGCTGAGCCGCCCGCTGAGTCCCCTTCCACTAAGTAGAGTTCAGAGTGGGCTGGGTCGCGTTCCTGGCAGTCGGCCAGTTTGCCCGGCAAGCCGGCCAAGTCGAGCGCGCCTTTACGACGGGTCATTTCACGCGCTTTACGTGCAGCTTCACGCGCACGGGCGGCATCAATGATTTTGCCTACGACGATTTTGGCGTCGGCTGGGTTTTCCATCAGGTAATCAACCAGTTTCTCGTTCATCAGCGACTCAACGGCAGTCTTCACTTCGGAAGAAACCAGTTTGTCTTTGGTCTGAGATGAGAACTTAGGATCGGGCACTTTAACGGAAACCACGGCAATCAGGCCTTCACGGGCGTCGTCGCCGGTGGCGCTGATTTTCGATTTTTTGCTGTAGCCTTCTTTATCCATATACGCATTCAGCGTACGGGTCATCGCAGAGCGGAAACCGGCAAGGTGAGTACCGCCATCGCGCTGAGGAATGTTGTTGGTAAAGCAGTAAATGTTCTCTTGGAAGCCATCGTTCCACTGCAATGAGACTTCAACGCCGATATCGTCTTTCACGGTAGAGAAATAGAATACCGTTGGGTGGATTGGCGTTTTGTTCTTATTCAGATATTCCACGAAAGCCTTGATACCGCCTTCGTAGTGGAAGTGATCGCTCTTATCGTCGCGCTTGTCCAGCAGACGAATTGCCACACCGGAGTTCAGGAACGACAGTTCACGCAGGCGTTTCGCCAGAATGTCGTACTGGAATTCGGTTTGGTTAGTAAAGGTCTGGAAGCTCGGCCAGAAACGCACGGTAGTACCGGTAGTTTCCGTTTCACCGACCACTTTCAGCGGGGTTTGTGGCTCGCCGTGCACGTAAGTTTGCTCATGCACTTTGCCTTCGCGGCGGATAACCAACTCGAGTTTTTCTGACAGGGCGTTAACGACGGAAACACCCACGCCGTGCAAGCCGCCAGAGACTTTGTACGAGTTATCATCGAATTTACCGCCGGCATGCAGAACGGTCATGATGACCTGAGCAGCAGAAACGCCCTCTTCTTCATGAATACCGGTCGGAATACCACGGCCATCATCCTGAACGGAGACAGAGTTGTCAGCGTGGATAGTGACTTGAATCTCTTTACAGTGGCCAGCGAGGGCTTCGTCGATAGCGTTGTCCACAACCTCGAATACCATGTGGTGCAGACCAGTGCCGTCATCGGTATCGCCGATATACATGCCGGGGCGCTTACGCACCGCGTCCAGCCCTTTTAATACCTTGATACTTGAGGAGTCATAAGAATTCGACATCAACGTTTCTCGCTCATTTTTAGTCCTGTGATAGAACGGCTATTTTACCTTGTTCCACGCGGAACATCTTGCCCTTTTCACCCATCATGTCGGTTACTTGCTCAGCAGCAATGGCGCTGACAAATACCTGAGCCTGGGTGGCTTTCAGGCGATCGGCCAGTAACCGACGTCGGTCGGCATCCAGCTCGGAGGCAAAATCGTCAAGAAGATACAGGCAACGCCGCCCGCTCTGTCGGGTGAGAAACTCACCCTGCGCTAATCGCAGCGCACACATCAGTAATTTCAGCTGCCCGCGAGACAGTAAATCCTCCACCGGCGTGCCATCGGCACGGATGCGGAAATCGGCTTTATGCGGGCCTGATGCGGTATAGGTTAAGGCTCTGTCGCGCTCAAAGTTACGCTCCAGCAATTCACCATACTCAGTCTCTTTATCCCATCCTCGCTGGAAAGAGAAACTCAGGGCAAACTCAGGCAGGAACTGGGCGCAGGTCGCGCTGATATCAGCGGCGATTGCGTCACTGTAGGCTGCCCGCCATTCGCTAATGCGCTCGGCTAGCGGGATCAACTCCTGATCCCAGGCACGAATCTGCGCATAGCGACTCACCTGACGCAGCGCGGCGTTGCGCTGCTTGAGTAACCGACGTAGGTTGCTCCAGGCGATAAAAAAACCGGGGTCATGATGGAAACAGCCCCAGTCGAGGAATGCTCGTCGGTACTTTGGCCCGCCGTTCAGCAGGGTAAAGCCCTCGGGAGTGATCAGCTGCATCGGCAGCAGTTGCGCCAGTTCAGACACCTTGTGGCCGTCGCTGCCATCAATGCGCACTTTGCTGTCACCCTGGCGGCTTTTACTTAGCCCAACGGAAATATCACGCTCGCCGCCTTCATCGATACGGCCATGCAGAATGAATTCCGCCTGATCGTGACGAATTACTCTTCCCGCCTGCAAACTGCGAAAAGCGCGCCCGTGCCCTAGCGTATAAACCGCTTCTAACACGCTGGTTTTACCACTGCCATTGGGGCCGACCAGAAAATTGAAGCCGGGCGACGGGTCTAAATCCGCCGCCTCGATGTTGCGGAAATCTTTTATCAGTAATCGGGTGAGGGCCATTAATTCAGATCACAGCCTCATTGGCATAACAACGTAGGCGGCTGACTGGCTGGCGGCATCTTCAATCTGCACGCTGGATACTGAGTCAGTCAGCAGCAGATTCACGTCTTCGCACTTCAGCGCATTCAGCACGTCGAGCACGTAACTGACATTAAAGCCGATTTCCATTTCAGTGCCGTCATAGCCGACGTCGAGAATCTCTTCGGCTTCTTCCTGCTCTGGGTTGTTGGCCGTAATTTTCAGCTGGTTATGGCTGACATACAGGCGAACACCGCGGAATTTCTCGTTGGAAAGAATGGCGGCGCGAGCAAAGGCTTGCTTGAGCAAGTCACATCCCGCTTGCAGCGTTTTGTCCGGATTTTTCGGCAATACGCGGCGATAATCAGGGAAACGGCCATCAACCAGTTTCGAGGTGAAGATGAAGTCGCCGACGTGCGCACGGATGTTATTGCTGCCAATTTGCAGCTGCAATAGAGCGTCGCCGCCATCCAGCAGGCGAACCAATTCCATCACGCCTTTACGCGGCACGATCACCGAATGTGACGGCAACGCCTGCCCGATAGGCATGGAGCAGACCGCCAGACGGTGGCCGTCGGTAGCCACAGTGCGCAGCTCTTCGCCTTCCGTCTCAAACAGCATGCCGTTTAAGTAGTAGCGAACGTCCTGATGCGCCATGGAGAACTGAGTGGCTTCAATCAGGCGTTTTAAGGTCGCCTGTGGCAAAGTGAATTCGACTTCGCTCTGCCAGTCGTCCAGATTGGGGAAGTCAGTCGCAGGCAGGGTCGACAGCGAGAAACGGCTGCGGCCCGAGCGAACTAACATGCGGTCACCGTCCAGCGCGACGGAGATTTCCGCGCCGTCTGGCAGACCACGGCAAATATCAAAGAATTTACGCGCCGGAACGGTGGTCGCGCCCACTTCATGGGGTTGAGACAGGGCCACCTTCGCCACCATCTCCATCTCTAAATCGGTACCTGTCAGCAACAGCGAACCCTCAGTCACCTGTAAAAGCAGGTTGCCGAGAATAGGTAAAGTTGGTCGCCCACCCAGCGGGCTACTGACCTGTTGCAGCGGTTTTAGCAAATGCTCACGTTCAACAATAAATTTCATAGCGCTAGGAGGATAATGTTCTGATTAAGTTGGAGAAATCTTCTTTGATGTCGTGACTTTCTTCACGCAGCTGCTCGATTTTACGGCACGCGTGCAACACCGTTGTATGGTCGCGACCACCGAACGCATCGCCGATTTCTGGCAGGCTGTGGTTGGTGAGCTCTTTCGCCAATGCCATCGCCATCTGGCGCGGGCGGGCTACCGAACGAGAGCGTCGTTTGGAGAGCAGGTCTGCAACCTTAATCTTATAATACTCGGCCACCGTTTTCTGAATATTATCAATGGTGACCAACTTCTCTTGCAGCGCTAATAGATCGCGCAGCGCTTCACGAACGAAGTCGATAGTGATCGCCCGGCCAGTAAAGTTGGCGTTGGCAATCACGCGGTTCAGCGCCCCTTCCAGCTCACGGACGTTAGAACGCAGACGTTTAGCAATAAAGAAGGCGACTTCACCCGGCAGGCGAATATCATTTTCATCAGCCTTTTTCATCAAGATGGCGACGCGCGTTTCAAGCTCAGGTGGCTCAATCGCCACGGTCAAACCCCAGCCGAAGCGGGACTTAAGCCGGTCTTCAACGCCGTTAATCTCTTTCGGATAACGGTCAGACGTCAGGATAATTTGCTGGTTACCTTCAAGTAGGGCATTAAAGGTATGGAAGAACTCTTCCTGAGAACGCTCTTTATTAGCAAAGAATTGAATGTCATCGATCAGCAGTGCATCGACCGAACGGTAGTAACGTTTAAACTCTTCAATGGCGTTGTTTTGCAGGGCTTTAACCATGTCCTGAACAAAACGTTCGGAGTGCATGTACACCACTTTGGCATTGGCTTTGCGCGCCATGATGCCATTGCCGACCGCGTGCAATAAGTGGGTTTTACCGAGACCGGTACCGCCATAAAGGAAAAGAGGGTTATAGGCACCGCCAGGATTGTCCGCAACCTGACGTGCAGCCGCGCGAGCCAGCTGGTTCGATTTACCTTCGACGAAGTTGTCAAAAGTGTGCTTGGGATTCACATTCGAGCGATATGACAACTCGGGCTGTGCCGCCGAGCTGTCCCAGCTTGGGCGCGAAGGCGCAAGCCGTGGTGCAGGTTGAGTGGCAGGCGAACTCACGCTGGCGGTAACCGGCTGGTTAACGCGTTGAATCAGCGGCTTGCTGCCGACCTCAAAACGCAATAATGGCGCATCAGTGCCGCAAAAATCGTTAAGCAAACCATTGATATTGTTTAAATACTTGTCTCTCACCCAATCAAGGACAAAACGATTAGGTGCGTAAAGCGCCAACGTATTGTCACTGAGTTCCGCCTGCAAGGGGCGTATCCACATACTGAATTCTGTGGCAGGTAACTCATCCTGCAAACGGGCAAGACATTGCTGCCAAAGCGAAAGTGACACGGCGGACTCCACTCGAACAAGATCAAAAAAAGAAAAGGATCAGGATATTTTTTAAATCATGATTTTTGACACACGTACCGCCCGGCGTTGCGGGGGATGAGTCTTCAATCACCCTGTCAGTGATATGAATTACCGTGCGAACCGCTTTTTACGGTTTTGTCGACAACGAGCGTGCTGGGATCGCTGTCGGAATGGCGGATCATAACGCAATCCGACACAGAGATCCTCCCCTTCCTGACAGATTAGATCCTTTTTATCCACAGGCTACGATCAGCAAGTGGGTAAGCTTAGCCGATCCTAAAAAAATTAGGTGTCGTAATCATCACTCACTGCAAAAAATAAGATTTATTCGCTATGTTTTTAATCAGCCTGATCGTCAGATCACATAACTAAAGTGGAAGGATCTGCGGTCGATCCTTGCGCTTTAGGGCGGAGTCCGTATAATCCTCAGCCCTACGTGTGATGCCTGTGTTCCTGATGGTCATAGCCTGATGGGATTAAGCGGTGACCACGGGCCATATATGGTAAACATCTGGTAATGTAAATTGACTCAGGACTGTACAGTTATTACAATCCCGCTTCTTTATATGTTGCGATAAAGGCATCGGTTGTTTTTTCACCGACAGCCAACGCGTTTACTGATCAGTAATAATTTAAGTTTAGGTAGAAATCGCTATGAAACGCACTTTCCAACCGTCCGTATTGAAGCGCAACCGTAGCCACGGTTTCCGTGCTCGTATGGCCACCAAGAATGGTCGTCAGGTTCTGGCTCGCCGCCGTGCGAAAGGCCGTACCCGTCTGTCTGCTTCTAAGTAATAAAAGCTAACCTATTTAGTGGTTAAGCTCGCTTTTCCCAGGGAGTTACGTTTGTTAACTCCCCGTCATTTCACTTTCGTCTTCCAGCAGCCACAACGGGCTGGCACGCCGCAAATCACTATACTCGGCCGCCTGAACGAGCTGGGGCATCCCCGCATGGGTCTCACCGTCGCAAAAAAACACGTCAAACGCGCTCATGAGCGTAACCGGATAAAACGCCTAACCCGCGAAAGTTTCCGGCTACTTCAGCACAAGCTGCCTTCGATGGATTTTGTGGTAGTGGCTAAAAAGGGTGTCGCCGATTTAGACAATCGTGCGTTGACGGAAGCGTTGGAGAAATTATGGCGTCGACATTGCCGGCAGGCTCCCGCATCCTGATCGGGTTGATACGTGGTTATCAGCTTTTTATCAGTCCCTTGCTTGGGCCACATTGTCGTTTTCGACCAACCTGCTCTCAATACGGTATTGAGGCCATTGGTCGTTTTGGCATGTTAAAAGGCAGTTGGTTGACATTGAAACGCGTATTAAAATGCCATCCTTTGAACCCAGGTGGTGATGACCCCGTGCCGCCGAAAACCGACAATAACAGAGAACTCTAACGATGGATTCGCAACGCAATCTCTTTCTCATCGCTCTGCTGTTCGTGTCTTTCATGATCTGGCAGGCCTGGCAGACGGACCACGCTCCGCAACCAGCCAATCAGACCACGCAACAGACTGCGAATACTGCTAACGGCGATGCTGCTAACCAGGCTGTTCCTGGCAGCGGACAGGGCAAAATGATCACCGTCAACACTGACGTGCTGTCATTGAGCATCAACACCCGTGGCGGTGATATTGATCAGGCTTTACTGACTGCTTACCCAACGTCTCTGGGTTCAAGCGAACCTTTCCAGCTTCTGGAAACCACTCCTAATTTCGTCTATCAGGCTCAAAGCGGTCTGACGGGCAAAAACGGCCCAGACAACCCGGCTAACGGCGAACGTCCTCTGTATCAGGCTAGTCAGGACAACTTCACCTTAGGCGAAGGTCAGGCTGAACTGCGTATCCCTCTGACTTATACCGCTCAGAACGGCGCAGTGATCACCAAAACTTTCGTTATCAAGCGTGGTTCTTACGCCGTGAATGTTGAGTACAACATCAACAACACCACTGCGACCCCACTTGAAATGACGCTGTTTGGCCAATTGCGCCAAACCACCGAGCTGCCGAAGCACAAAGATACCGGGAGCAATAACTTTGCCCTGCATACCTTCCGTGGCGCTGCTTACTCGTCTAGCGATGATAAATATCAGAAGTACGCGTTCGATAAGAGCGAAGCGCTAAACGTCACCACTCAAGGCGGCTGGGTTGCCATGTTGCAGCAGTACTTTGCAACCGCGTGGATCCCTTCAGCGAAAGACACCAACAACTTCTACACCACGACCAATAACGGCATTTCCACTGTTGGCTTCAAAGGTGCACCTTTTGTTGTTCAACCTGGCGCGCAGCAACAAGTGGCTTCTACCCTGTGGGTAGGCCCAGAGATTCAGGATCAAATGGCCGCCATCGCGCCGCACCTTGACCTGACTGTTGACTACGGCTGGTTGTGGTTCATTTCTCAGCCACTGTTTAAACTGTTGAAATTCATTCACGGTTTCATCGGTAACTGGGGCTTCTCCATCATCATCATCACCTTTATTGTTCGCGGTATCATGTACCCACTGACCCGCGCTCAGTACACGTCGATGGCGAAAATGCGTATGCTGCAGCCGAAACTGGCCGCGATGCGTGAACGCATTGGTGATGACAAACAGCGCATGAGTCAGGAGATGATGGCGCTGTATAAAGCAGAGAAAGTGAACCCGTTGGGTGGCTGTCTGCCGCTGGTTATCCAGATGCCAATCTTCCTGGCATTGTATTACATGCTGTCTGGCTCCATTGAATTGCGCCACGCGCCGTTCGCCTTGTGGATCCATGACCTGTCAGCGCAAGACCCGTACTACATTCTGCCGATCTTGATGGGTATCACGATGTTCTTCATTCAGAAGATGTCGCCGACTACCGTCACAGACCCAATGCAGCAGAAGATCATGACCTTCATGCCGGTCATCTTCACCGTGTTCTTCCTGTGGTTCCCATCCGGTCTGGTGCTGTACTACATCGTCAGTAACCTGGTAACCATCCTCCAGCAGCAGCTGATTTATCGCGGGCTGGAAAAACGTGGTCTGCACAGCCGCGACAAGAAAAAATCATAAGTCAGTCTCAGGGGCTTCCCGCCCCTGAAGCTCTAAACTTGTGAAATTCTGAACTTGTGTAATTAACAGAAAAGGCGATCATTTGATCGCCTTTTGTACATTCAAAATAGAGATAATTCGCTATGAGCACCTCAGATACCATTGTTGCCCAAGCCACGCCTCCCGGCCGCGGCGGAGTCGGCATTCTGCGCGTTTCCGGCCGCGCGGCGAGCCAGATTGCGCAGGAGATCTTAGGTAAGCTGCCCAAGCCGCGCTACGCCGACTATCTGCCCTTCCGCGATGCGGACGGCTCGACGCTCGACCAGGGTATTGCCCTGTGGTTTCCCGGCCCGAACTCCTTCACCGGCGAAGACGTGCTGGAGCTGCAAGGCCACGGCGGCCCGGTTATCCTCGATTTGCTGCTTAAGCGTATTATCTCGCTGGACGGCGTGCGTATCGCGCGCCCGGGCGAGTTCTCTGAACGCGCCTTCCTCAATGACAAACTGGACTTAGCCCAGGCCGAAGCCATCGCTGACCTGATTGACGCCAGCTCCGAGCAGGCCGCGCGTTCGGCGGTAAACTCCCTACAGGGCGCATTTTCCAATCGTGTTCACCATTTGGTGGAAGCACTTACTCACCTGCGAATCTTTGTGGAAGCGGCGATCGACTTCCCCGATGAGGAAATCGACTTCCTGTCTGACGGCAAAATTGAGGCTCAACTCAATACGGTGATCGGCGACCTTGATGCCGTGCGTGCCGAGGCGCGTCAGGGCAGCCTGCTGCGCGAAGGAATGAAAGTGGTGATCGCCGGTCGTCCAAACGCCGGAAAATCAAGCTTGCTCAATGCGTTAGCGGGGCGCGAGGCGGCCATTGTCACCGACATCGCCGGTACCACCCGTGACGTGCTGCGCGAGCACATTCACCTCGACGGCATGCCGTTGCACATCATCGACACCGCCGGACTGCGCGAAGCCAGTGACGAAGTTGAGCGAATTGGTATCGAACGTGCGTGGAATGAGATCGAACAGGCCGACTTAGTGCTGTTTATGGTTGATGGCACCACCACCGACGCCACCGAGCCTGCGCAAATTTGGCCGGAGTTTATGGCCCGTCTGCCAGAGACATTGCCGATTGTCGTGGTGCGCAACAAGGCAGACATCACAGGTGAAACGCTGGGTATGACCGAAGTGATTGGTCACTCACTTATTCGCCTTTCGGCACGCACCGGCGACGGCGTAGACCTGCTGCGTGAGCATCTAAAGCAGGTTATGGGCTTCAATCACAATATGGAAGGGGGCTTCCTCGCCCGCCGCCGCCACCTACAGGCGCTGGAACTGGCGGCAGAACACCTGATCCGCGGCAAAGAGCAGCTTTTAGGCGCACGCGCCGGGGAATTACTGGCGGAAGAGCTGCGCATGTCCCAGCAAGCGCTAAGTGAAATCACCGGGGAATTCACCTCGGATGACCTGCTAGGCCGTATTTTCTCTAGCTTCTGCATCGGTAAATAAGCCAGAAACTCAATAAGTTTGTAAGTAAACACTAACCGCGTTAACTCTCTGTTAATGCGGTTTTTTTTCGACGAGTATCTCGGTATGGATTTTAAGCTGCTTGAGCTGAGTATCGGGATGAGCGAGAAGCAGATCGAAAAGCTGCTCTGAGTTGATTTATCGAAAGAAAAATCCATTGTGGAGCAGGTTTACCCTCACTCTTTTATGCCGTAAGAGGCAATCAAAACCATGCTTCAGTGCTACCACCAGCATTAATGCCGCATGCCAACACTGGCGGCAGACCCCCTACAATTTAGCCCTTATCCGGCCCCATCAACTCACGCATGGCTTTAACCTGTGCGGCGCTGACCTTTTCGGCCTGATTTCCCCAGCCGTTGCGGATGAAGTTTACGACGTCGGCGACTTCTTGATCTTCCAGTCGGTCGGCGAAGGCGGGCATTTTCGCTTCTTTGCCGGACGTGGCGGTGACCGGCGAGTGCGCGCCGCGCAGCACGATATTTATCATCGACGAAGGGTCGGCGCTGACCACCACCGGGTTTTGCGCCAGTTGCGGATATTTGTTCTTTTCACCCTGCCCGCTGGCTAAGTGGCAGTCGGCGCAGTTATCTATATAAAGCTGCGCGCCGGTAGCGGCGACGTCGCCTTTCTCTAAGGCCTGTGCGGTGGCGCTGTTATAGACCTGAACCCTAAATTGACCATCGGCCGGCAGCGATTTGAGATACACGGCAATCGCCTGCCGGTCGGCGTCGGTCAGGTATTGGGTGCTGTCCTGCACCACGTCCACCATCGAGCCAAAGGCGGTGCTTCGCGCCGTGTGGCCCTGCTGCAAGAACTGGGTGATATCGCCCTCGGTCCATTGCCCCAGCCCCGTGGTGGCGTCGCCGCGCAGGTTGGGCGCATGCCAACCGTCCAAGGTGCCGCCAGAAAGATAGGCGCGATCGCCGTTATCCAAAGCCTTCTCTTGGAAGCCGACGCCGCGCGGGGTATGGCAGCTGCCACAGTGCCCCAGCCCTTGAACCAGATAGGCACCGCGGTTCCAGTCGGCGGTCTGTTGAGGGTCCGAGTAGTAAGGCTTCTGTTGCAAAAACGCCTGATTCCACACTGCTAGCGGCCAGCGCATATTGAGTGGGAAAGGAATGTCGCTCGGCCGATTGGTTTGGGCGACGGGCGCGACCCGCTGGGTGAAGTAGAGGTATAAGTCGCGGGTGTCGCTGTCGGTGATTTTGTTGAATGAGGGGTAAGGCATCGCCGGATACAAGTGGTGGCCGTCTTGGGCAATGCCTTGGCGCAGCGCCCGGCTGAAATCCTGCTCGCTGTGAGTCCCAATGCCTGTCAGCCTGTCCGGCGTGATGTTACTGGCATAGATAGCCCCCACCGGCGTCATCATTTTCAGGCCACCGGCAAAAGGCCTGCCGCCCGGCGCAGTGTGGCAGGCAGCACAATCCCCGGCGCGCGCGAGATACTCGCCATGTTTAATCTGCGCGGCCAGGTCGCTGTCGTCATGGGCCGCCTGCGCCAGCCCGCTCAGCGCCATGGCGAGCCACAGCCCGTAAGACTTTATGGTTATTTTTCGCGTCATCCGGTGAGTTACTTTTGGGTCACAGTGAAGGTCTGCCATTATGCCGCCGAGCGGGGCTAAAAATCACTCAATTCACGCCACGAAATAAGGCCAGATCGTAACCATTGGTTTATGGCTGATTTGGGACATAAAAAAAGCCCGGCGCGCTGGCCGGGCTTGGATTAATGCCGTCAGAAGAAAATTAGAGTTTGAAGCCCGATACCACGGTTTCCAGCTGCAGGGTTTGATCCTGCATCGCCTGCGCGGCGGCAGACACCTGTTCCACCAGCGCGGCGTTCTGCTGGGTGGTGTTATCCAGCTGGGTGATCGCCACGTTCACCTGCTCAATCCCCAGACTCTGCTCTTGGCTGGAGGACATGATTTCATTCATCAGCGTGGCAACATTGTTCACCCCGGTCATCAGCTCATCCATGGTGCTGCCTGCCGTGGCGACCAGCTGGCTGCCGGAGGTAATATCCGCCACCGAATCCTCAATCAGCTTTTTGATTTCACGGGCTGAAGTGGCGGAACGCTGGGCCAGACTGCGTACTTCCGAGGCCACCACGGCGAATCCGCGCCCCTGTTCGCCCGCGCGCGCGGCTTCTACCGCGGCATTCAGCGCCAAGATATTGGTTTGGAAGGCAATGCCGTCAATCACGCTAATGATATCGACGATTTTCTTCGACGAGTTAGTGATCGAGCCCATGGTATCCACCACCTGACGCACCACCCGCGTGCCTTTCTCGGCAACGTTGGAGGCATCGCGCGCCAGCTGGTTGGCACTTTCGGCGTTGCCTGCGTTCTGTTTCACCGTGCTGGTCAGCTCTTCCATCGAGGCCGCCGTCTCTTCAATCGAGCTGGCCTGCTCCTCGGTTCGCGCCGAGAGATCCAGATTACCACTGGCAATCTGCCGCGACGCCGAGGCTATCGCCAGCGAGCTGTCGCCCACCTGCTTGAGCAGCGACTGGAGGAAGTCGAGGAAGTTGTTGAAGCTGCTATTCACCGCGTTGAACTCAGGGCTGCTGCTTTGCGGCAGGCGCTGGGTCAAGTCCGCGCCACCGGCCGAAAGCTGGCTGATGTTGCGATTCAGCGCGGCGAGCTGGCGCATAAACAGCTTGATGCCGGCAATCAGCACAATCAACAGCAGCAGAACCATCGGGACTTGCACCAGGCCTAGGCTCGCCAAAATGCTGTGCGTGCGCTGTAACAGCTGGCTGGTTGGCATATCAGTGGCGATGTACCACGGCCCTTGAATACGGCTCATGAACAGGGTGTGGCTGGTGCCGTCATTGTCATAATCCGCCACCAGAGTGCTGCTGTCTTTTATCCCATCGAGACTTTTTCTAATTTGCCCGGCCAGTGCAGACTGATCGCCCAGTGAGGCCAGTTTCGGCAGTTTTTCATCGCTGCTGTGGCTGGTACCGACAATGGTGCCATCCTGCTGAACGATATAAATCGTGCCGTGAACCTTTTTCTCCATATCAGCCACCAGCTGATTGAAGAAGCCCAGCGTGACATCAATGGTGGCCACGCCCCAAGGTTCAGATCCTTTGTAAATCGCCATCGCACAGTTGGTGCGCGGCTGGGTGCTGGCATCATCGAAATAGGCCGGAGCCCAGACGCACTGGCCCTTTTCACCTTTTAAAGCCCCGACGTACCACGACTGCTCGAAGTAGTTTGGCGACTCCGCGCTGTTCCAAAACGTATTTTCAGTTAGCTCATTGCTGCCATTGCGGGCAAAGAAGGTGCTGAACTTCACTTTGGCCGGATCGCGCTTGTTGGGCAGAGGCCAGATACCGCCGCCGAACACCGCGCTGTCGCCATACTGATCCACGAGTGGCGGCAGAAGTTTGTCGATGGAGGCGCTGTCCATCTGCGCCACGCTCTGGGTAATGCTTCGAACCTGCGACTCAACTTTATTCAGGCGATCGTTGATAGCAACCGCAATATCGTCAACCTGATTGGCGACTTGCGTGCTTTCGGCCTGTTTCAACTTGGGAGAGATATACACCTGGATGACGATAAGCGTAACGATAACCAGCACAATAAAAAATAAGCTGATCAAGGCGATAAAGCGTGATTGCGTTGTTTTTAACATTTTCGCGGTACTCACAGGCAAAGCAGCGAGAGCGCTGCTTAAGTACTAACGGCATTTTCTGAGGTTTCTTTATGTGCTGTTAGCAGATATATCTTGTAAGTCAGTTTCGGTCTGAAAACGCCAGAACATCCTTCGGGCAGCGAAATTTGTTAGTTGTGGGGGATTATCGTGATGTAGCTCACCTTTTTGGGATGGAAAGCGCATTTTTAAGCAGTGGAAATGCGATTAAAGGCGGTTTTTAAGCAGTTTTTAATGATTTCTCTTAATGTTATCCTTCCTTTCTTAATAGAAAATAAGCCGAACCATTAATCATGGAGTGAACAATGGCGTGCCATTTTGCTAGATGGGTTGCAGCGGAGCCTGAGCCGGATACTCACCGCCTTCCCCCGAACGTACTTTTATCTGCCAAAAGCCTTTCCGAAAAACAGCGTAAACGCTTTCTAAGTGGCCGCGTGCTGCTGGCCGAAATGATGTTTTACCTGTACGGCATTACCGAACTGCCCGCGATCATTACCCTGCCCAGCGGCCGCCCGAGCTTTGAATCGCAAAACCTGCCTGATTTCAGTCTGGCTTACGCCGGAACCACGGTCGGCGTGATGTTGAGCAGCGAAGGCAAGGTCGGGCTGGATTTGGAAGTGATCCACGCCCGCAGCGCGTTAATCAATTCGCAGCAGCAAGCCCAGCTGTCTGCCGTCGAACAGACATGGATCGCGCTACAAAGTGACCCGGTGGAGTCGGCGCTGCAACTGTGGTGTATTCGCCAAAGCATGCTGAAACTCTCCGGGCTGACGGAATACGGCGAGAGGAGCCTGAGCCTGAATCCGGCGTCGGGCCGCCTGCGCTCGGCCATCACTCCTGAAGCTCAGGTGATGAGTGACATCGATGGCTCTCTGACGTGGGCCTGTGCGCACTCTCCGGCTATCGCCCGTCTACTGTGCTGGCGATATTCACCCGAAAGTGGCTTTACTCGCACTCAAGCTCTCTCCATCCAGCAGCAGCCCAACTCGCCGCATTTTATGAAGTTCACCAGTCTGCCTCCGGCAAAGTAATGATTGCCTGCGAAAGCGCCGTGCGGATCGCTGTCCGGCGCCAGCAATCTGGTATAGATTTATTCTGAGCCTCATTCAAGACATTCCCCATAACAGGAGTCATTCATGTCAACGCAACCCCTGAAGTTTGTCACTCTGTTAGGCAGCCTGCGCAAAGGCTCGTACAACGCGATGGTCGCGCGAACCCTCCCTAAACTTGCACCTTCCGGCGTGAGTATTGAAGCTCTGCCGTCGATTGGCGCCCTGCCGCTGTATGACGCAGACGTGCAGCAAGAAGAGGGTTTCCCGGCGGATATCGAAGCCATTGCCGAGCAAATTCGTCAGGCTGACGGCCTGATCATCGTGACGCCGGAGTATAACTATTCGGTGCCGGGCGGGTTGAAGAATGCTATCGACTGGCTCTCGCGCCTGCCAAACCAGCCAATCGCGGGCAAACCGGTGCTGATCCAGACCAGCTCAATGGGGCCGATTGGCGGCGCGCGCTGCCAATATCACCTGCGCCAGATTTTGGTGTTCCTCGACGCCCAGGTGATGAACCGTCCTGAGTTTATGGGTGGCGTGATCCAGAGCAAAGTGGATGAGCAAACGGGCGAAGTGATTGAGCAAGGCACGCTGGATTTCCTCACCGGCCAGCTGAATGCCTTCGCCGACTTCACGCGCCGCGTCACGGCCAAATAACGCCAGCGGTAAGCCAAACGCCAAACGGCCCGTCACTCACATGACGGGCCGTTTTTTTATGTATCGATGCCGGAGTTAGTGGCTATCGACAAACACAATTTTCAGCACGAACAGCAGCGCGACAACCACCACGCACGGGCTGATCTCTCTCCAACGGCCGGTGCCGACTTTCATCACCACGTAGGAGATAAAGCCTAAGGCGATACCTTCGGTGATGGAGAAGCTGAACGGCATCATGACGGCGGTGACGAAAGCCGGAACAGCCTCGGTGAGGTCATCCCACGTGACGCGCGCCAGGCTTGAGGTCATCAGCACGCCCACGTAAATCAGCGCACCGGCGGCGGCATAGGCTGGCACCATTCCCGCCAGCGGGGAGAGGAAAATCACCAGCAAGAACAGGATGCCTGTCACCACGGCGGTCAGGCCGGTGCGGCCCCCTACGGAAACGCCTGAGGAGCTTTCGATGTAAGCCGTCACGGAAGAGGTGCCGACAAAAGCCCCGGCGACGGAGCTGATGCTGTCGACATACAGCGCCTGCTTCATCTGCGGGAATTTGCCTTGGGCGTCGGTCAGCCCGGCTTTGTCCGTCACGCCAATCAGCGTGCCTGAGGAGTCAAACAGGTTCACCAGCATGAAGGAGAAAATAACCCCCGCCAGCCCGATGTTTAACGAGTTTTTCAGGTCAACTTGCCCCACAACGGAGGTGACACTCGGCGGCATGGAGAAGAAGCCGGTGAAGTGTACGTCGCCGATAATAAGACCGATCACCGTCGTCACCACGATGGACACCAGCACCGCCGCGTGGATGTTACGCGAAGCCAGTACGGCAATGATGAAGAAGCCCAAGGCTCCCAGCAGCACGTTGTGCGAGGTCAGATTGCCGATGGTGACGATGGTGTCCGGGTTCGGCACAATAATGCCGGCGTTTTTCAGCCCCATCATGCCGATAAACAGCCCGATACCGGCCGTGATGCCAATTCTCAGGCTCACCGGAATATTGGCAATCATCCAATAGCGAATGCGGAAAATGGTCAGCAAAAGGAAACCGATTGCGCCCCAGAAAATAGCACCCATGCCGATCTGCCATGAAATGCCCATCGCGCCAACCACGACAAAGGCGAAGAACGCGTTCAGCCCCATCGCTGGTGCCAGCGCCACCGGCAAGTTAGCCACCACGCCCATCAGGATGCTGCCGAACGCGGCGATCAGACAGGTGGTCACGAACACAGCCTGTTTATCCATACCGGCCACGCCAAGGATCTGCGGGTTCACGAACACGATATAGACCATGGTCAGGAACGTCGTCAGCCCGGCGATAGTTTCAGTACGTACGGTGGTGCCGTGCTGCGTCAGTTTAAACAGACGTTCGAACAGGCCCTGTCCGCTGGAGACATTGCTTTGTGGTTTACTCATTGAGTGGGTTCCGAAGAAGGGAAAAAACAGTCGACGGCTATCCTACCCCAAAAAGTGCTTTTTGGATGCCACTCGGCAGGATTTTTTCTGGCACGAAAAGCAGCACATTTTGTCGCGTACAGGATAGAGTTGAGGTCAAAGATCCTAAATTCATGATGCCATGACAAAAATCTCTGCCGGAGGAAATATGTCCGTAAGCCAAAATATTGAAAACAATGACCCGTTGCCGATCGACTGCGTGCTTTTTGACTGTGACGGCACGTTGGTGGACAGCGAACTGCTGTGCTGCGAAGCCTACGTGGAGATGTTCGCGCACTTTGGCGTTACCGTCTCCTTTGACGAGATGTACAAGACTTACAAAGGCGTCAAGCTCTACGAAATCATCGCCATCATCAATAAACAGCACGGGCTGGATGTGCCGAAAGAAGAGATGGAAGTGATTTTCCGCCAGCACGTGGCGCGGCTGTTTGATAGCAAACTGACGGCCATCGACGGCGTGCACCAGCTGTTAGAGCAGATTCAGGTGCCTATGTGTGTAGTTTCCAATGGCCCGGTGAGCAAAATGCAGCTTTCACTCGGCAAAACCGGCCTATTGCCGTTTATGGGCGATAACCTGTTCAGCGGCTACGACTTGCAGCGCTGGAAGCCCGATCCGGCCGTGCTGTATAAAGCCGCCGAGGTGATGAAGGTGGACATCAAACGCTGCATTCTGGTGGAAGATTCCGTGGCAGGCGCGCAGGCGGGGATCGCCGCCGGCATTCCAGTCTTTTACTACTGCGCCGACCCGCACAACCCGCCTCTCGACAACCCGCTAGTAACTACTTTCCACGATATGCGCGAACTGCCCGCACTGTGGCGCGCCAAGGGTTACACCATTACAGCGCGCTAGAAAGCAGAAAAGCAAAAGGCCTCGCGAGGAGGCCTTTTCGTTCGAGCAGAAAGGGAAGCTGTTAGTCTTCTTTCTTCTCTTTTTTGCTGTCAGTCAGCAGCTTGTCCAGCGCGTCGCCGCCCACGTGACGGAAATCCTGACCCTTCACGAAGTAGAAGATGAATTCGCAGATATTCTGGCAACGGTCACCGATACGCTCGATAGAACGGGCGCAGAACAGCGCGGTCAGCACGCTTGGAATGGTGCGCGGATCTTCCATCATATAAGTCATTAACTGACGCACAATGCCTTCGTATTCCTGATCGACTTTCTTGTCTTCGCGATAAATCCGCACTGCCTCGTCGAGATCCATACGGGCAAAGGCGTCCAGCACGTCATGCAGCATCTGCACCGTGTGGCGGCCCAGAGACTCCAGGCTGACCAGCAGCGGCTGATGCAGATGGGAGAACTTCTCCAGCGCCGTGCGGCAGATTTTGTCCGCCACGTCACCAATGCGTTCCAGTTCGGAAATGGTTTTGATGATCGCCATCACCAAGCGTAAGTCGCTGGCGGTCGGCTGGCGTTTCGCGATGATGCGTACGCAAGCTTCGTCGATAGCCACTTCCATCATGTTAACTTTGTCATCGCCTTTGATGACCTGCTGAGCCAGCTCGCCATCCTGATTGTGCATGGCGGTAATGGCGTCAGTCAGTTGTTGCTCAACCAGACCGCCCATCGCCAGCACCTGAGTACGGATGTGCTCAAGCTCTGCATTGAACTGGCCGGAAATGTGTTTATTTAAGTTCAGGTTATCCATTTTTCTTACCTCAACCGTAACGGCCAGTGATGTAGTCTTCAGTTTGTTTGCGCGCCGGTGACGTGAACAGCGAGTCGGTGTCGCTGTATTCAATCAATTCACCTAAATACATGAACGCCGTGCGGTCGGAACAACGCGCAGCCTGCTGCATGTTGTGCGTCACGATAACCACGGTGTAGTCCGATTTCAGCTCGGTGATCAGCTCTTCAATGCGGCCGGTAGAGATCGGGTCCAGCGCCGAGCATGGCTCATCGAGCAGCAGCACGTCTGGGCGGATCGCGATACCGCGCGCAATACACAGACGCTGTTGCTGACCACCAGACAGGCTGTAGCCGCTCTGATGCAGTTTATCTTTGGATTCGTTCCACAGCGCGGCTTTGGTCAACGCCCACTGAACGCGCTCGTCCATGTCGGTGCGAGACAGCTTCTCAAACAGGCGAACGCCGAAGGCGATGTTGTCATAAATCGACATCGGGAATGGCGTTGGCTTCTGGAATACCATGCCGACTTTGGCGCGCAGCAGCGCGATGTCCTGCTTATCCACCAGAATGTTTTCGCCGTCGAGCAGGATTTCACCTTCCGCGCGCTGTTCTGGGTAGAGCTGGTACATTTTGTTGAATGTGCGCAGCAGCGTCGATTTACCGCAGCCGGATGGGCCGATAAAGGCGGTGACTTCATTCTTGGCGATATCCAGGGAGATATTTTTCAGCGCATGGAATTTGCCGTAATAAAAGTTCAGGTCGCGAACCTGGATTTTGCTGTTGGATGCGTCAGTCATTCGACTCATTAAGACATCTCTCTTTTATCTTTCGCGCGCCGCAGCTGCGACGCCGGGTAACTGTGATGGCGGCCGGAGCCACCCTCAATAAATGTTATTTTGCTCTAACTTACTGTTTTTTCTTGGCGAAAATCACACGCGCCAGAATATTCAGCAGCAGGACGCAGACGGTGATCAGCAATACACCTGCCCAAGCCAGCTCTTGCCACTCGCTAAACGGACTCATCGCGAATTTGAAGATGGTCACTGGCAAGTTGGCAATCGGCTGCATCATGTCGGTGCTCCAGAACTGGTTGGAGAGCGACGTAAACAGCAGCGGTGCGGTTTCACCGGCAATACGGGCAATCGCCAGCAGGATACCGGTCATGATCCCCGACACCGACGCTTTCAGCGTAATAGCAGAAATCATCTTCCACTTTGGCGTACCCAGCGCGTAGGCCGCTTCACGCAGGCTGTCCGGCACCAGTTTGAGCATGTTTTCCGTGGTACGGATAACAATAGGTATTTGCAGCAATGCCAGTGCCAGCACGCCAGCCCAACCGGAGAAGTGACCCATTTTCGCCACCACGATGGTGTAAACGAACAGGCCAACCACGATGGAAGGCGCGGAGAGCAGAATGTCATTGATGAAGCGAATCACTTCGGCCAGCGGCGATTTACGGCCATATTCAGCCAGATAAACACCCGCCATCACGCCGAGCGGGGTACCAATCACGGTCGCCCACAGGATCAACAGGCCGCTACCGGCAATGGCGTTCGCCAAACCACCACCCGCGGTGTTCGGCGGAGGGGTGTTTTCGGTGAACAGCGCCAAGGACATGCCGTCGACACCTTTCACTACGGTGGTGAATAAGATCCACACCAGCCAGAAGAGGCCGAAAGCCATGGTTGCCATCGACAACAGCAGGGCAACGCGGTTCTTTTGACGGCGCCACGCCTGACGTTTACGGCGTGACTGTAATAAAGCTTCGTTGCTTTGCATTTCCATCGTGGTCATTTAGCGGCCCTCTTTCTTAGCAAGACGCAGAATCATCACTTTGGACAAGGCCAGAACGATGAAGGTGATAACAAACAGAATCAGACCGAGTTCCATCAGCGCCGAGGTGTGCAGGCCAGCTTCGGCTTCGGCAAACTCATTCGCCAACGCGGAGGTAATACTGTTGCCCGGCATATACAGCGATGCGCTGTCGAGCTGGTAGGTGTTACCGATGATAAAGGTCACCGCCATGGTTTCACCCAGCGCACGGCCAAGACCCAGCATGATGCCGCCGATAACGCCGTTTTTGGTGAAAGGTAGCACGATGCGCCAGATAACTTCCCACGTCGTACAGCCGATGCCGTACGCGGACTCTTTCATCATCACCGGCGTCTGCTCAAACACGTCACGCATCACGGAGGCGATATAAGGGATGATCATGATGGCGAGGATCACGCCAGCGGCCAGAATACCGATACCAAAGCCCGGGCCTGCGAACAGGGCGCCAACGATAGGAATACCGGAAAGGACTTCGCCAACGGGAGTCTGGAAATAGGTAGCAAACAGCGGCGCGAAGATAAACAGGCCCCACATGCCGTAAACAATGCTGGGGATAGCCGCCAGCAGTTCAATCGCAATCCCCAGCGGGCGGCGCAACCAGTTAGGTGCCAGCTCGGTGAGGAACAGTGCGATACCAAAGCTGACCGGAACAGCAATCAGCAAGGCGATAATCGAGGTGACAACCGTGCCGTAAATTGGCACCAGTGCGCCGAATTGTTCGTTCGGTGCGTCCCAGGTTTTCGTCCACAGGAAAGAGAAACCAAATTTCTCGATGCTTGGTAATGAGGCAATAAACAGCGAGACGATAATACCGCCCAGCAGCAATAGCACAATCAGCGCTGCCAGCTTAACTAGCGCGCCGAAGATGATGTCACCGTTTTTACTTGGTGCTTTGATAGACGGCTTGTATTCAGCCATACCACTCTCTTCTTGTTCAGATTTAATTCCCTCTCCGGACGGAGAGGGAATGAGGCAGAAGACCTGTACTCTAACTCAAAATCATTTAAGTTCCATCAAGGCGACCAACGCCGAGACAACTTAAAGATGATTGATTAGTAAAGAGCTTTACCGCTGCTGTCTTTGATATTGGATTTCCATGCTGCGCGAACTTGTTCAACAACAGATTCTGGCAGAGTGGCGTAATCCAAATCAGTAGTCAGCTTGCCGCCGTTTTTATAAGACCAGTCAAAGAACTTCAGCACTTCAGCGCCGTTGGCTGCGTTAGCCTGCTCTTTGTAAACCAGAATGAAGGTGGTAGAGCTGATTGGCCACGCGTTGTCGCCTTTCTGGTTAGTCAGGTCCTGAGCAAAGGTTTTCTTCCAGTCAGCGCCTTTAGCTGCCGCGCTGAAAGAGGCTTCAGTTGGGCTGATTGACTTACCGTCTGCATCCACCAGCTTGGTGTATGCCAGATTGTTTTGTTTAGCGTAAGCGTATTCAACATAACCGATTGAGCCCGGCAGACGTTGAACGAAAGCAGCAACGCCGTCGTTACCCTTGCCGCCCAGACCGACAGGCCAGTTTACCGTTGAACCTGCGCCAATCTTGTCTTTCCACTCAGAGCTAACTTTTGTCAGGTAGCTGGTGAACACGAAAGAGGTACCTGAACCGTCAGCACGGCGCACAACCGCGATGTTGGTGTCTGGCAGTTTCACGCCTGGGTTCAGCTTAGTGATTGCCGCGTCATTCCATTTTTTGATTTTGCCCAGGTAGATATCACCCAGCGTTGCGCCATCCAGCGTCAACTGACCTGATTTGATGCCCGGGATGTTAACAGCCAGTACCACGCCACCGATCACGGTTGGGAATTGGAACAGACCGTTCTTTTGCAGGTCTTCTTCTTTCATTGGCGCATCAGAAGCACCGAAGTCGACAGTTTTAGCGATGATTTGCTTAACGCCGCCGGAAGAACCGATACCCTGATAGTTAACCTGATTACCAGTAGCTTTTTGATAAGCGTCAGCCCATTTGGCATACACAGGTGCAGGGAAGGTGCCGCCAGCGCCAGTCAAGTTACTAGCAGCGAAAGCAGACATTGCTGTGAGGGAGAAAGTCGCTGCCACAATACCGGCGACGGTGTTACGCATCAATTTCATGTTCCACTCCTAGTGGTTTCTTATTTGTTCGATCTTGGGTTCGACCCAGCTCGAGGCTACTTAAAGTGTTTGGCACAGGAGGAAAATAGGACAGTTTGGTGACAGTAAAATGTACGTTATATGACAGTTTTATGACAAAGGTCACAAAATAGCCGATGCGGGCAGGTTCTTGAGATTTGGAGGGTAAAAAGCCGACCCGGAGGTCGGCTTAAGCTGTCACATTCCAGTAATACCCTAAATCATTCGCGTTGTAGCGCGAAAGATGACGGGTATTTATTCGACGGTGACAGACTTCGCTAGGTTACGTGGCTGATCGACGTCGGTACCTTTGATCAGGGCAACATAGTAGGAAAGCAGCTGTAACGGCACGGTGTAGAAGATAGGGGCAACGATTTCTTCCACGTGTGGCAGTTGGATAATCTTCATGCCGTCTGAGTCGGTGAAACCCGCATCCTGATCGGCGAAGACGTACAACAAGCCGCCGCGCGCGCGCACTTCTTCAATGTTCGACTTCAGCTTTTCCAGCAATTCGTTGTTAGGTGCTACAACGATTACTGGCATATCAGCATCAATCAGCGCCAGCGGGCCGTGTTTCAACTCACCCGCGGCATAGGCTTCAGCGTGAATATAAGAAATCTCTTTCAGCTTCAGCGCACCTTCCATCGCGATCGGATATTGGTCGCCACGGCCCAAGAACAGGGCGTGATGCTTGTCAGAGAAGCCTTCAGCCAGAGATTCGATAGTTTTATCCAGCGACAGCATCTGTTCGATACGCGCAGGTAAGGCCTGCAGCGCGTGCACGATGTCGTGTTCGACCTGAGCGTCCATCCCTTTCAGGCGGCCCATACGCGCCACCAGCATCAGCAGAACGGTTAACTGGGTGGTGAACGCTTTGGTGGATGCCACGCCGATTTCGGTGCCCGCCTTGGTCATCAGTGCCAGATCCGACTCACGCACCAGCGAAGAACCCGCCACGTTACACACGGCCAGCGAGCCCAGATAACCCAGCTCTTTGGACAGGCGCAGCGCTGCCAGCGTGTCAGCCGTCTCGCCGGATTGCGACAGGGTGATGATCAGGCTGTTCGGGCGCACGGCGGATTTGCGGTAGCGGAATTCAGAGGCGATTTCGACATCACAAGGCATGCCAGCCAGAGATTCAAACCAGTAGCGCGCCACCATGCCGGAGTTGTAAGAGGTCCCGCAGGCAATAATCTGCACATGCTGCACGCGAGACAAGATCTCGTCGGCTTTCTCACCCAGTTCGCTCAGATTCACCTGACCCTGGCTGAAGCGACCTTCCAGCGTGTTTTTAATCGCCAGAGGTTGCTCGTAAATCTCTTTTTGCATGTAGTGACGGTAAACGCCTTTATCACCGGCGTCATACTGCACGTTAGATTCGATTTCAGCGCGATGTACCGCGTGACCCTTGTTGTCAAAGACGTTCACCGTGCGGCGGGTAATTTCCGCCACGTCGCCTTCTTCAAGGAACATGAAGCGGCGAGTGACAGGCAACAGGGCAAGCTGGTCAGACGCGATGAAGTTTTCACCCACGCCCAGACCAATCACCAGCGGGCTTCCGGAGCGCGCGGCCACCAGCACGGACGGATCGCGACGGTCCATCACCACCGTGCCATAAGCGCCACGCAGTTGAGGAATAACGCGCTGAACCACTTCCAGCAGCGTGCCGCCCTGCAATTGCTCCCAATGAACCAGATGGGCGATAACTTCGGTATCTGTTTCAGAATCAAAGCGATAACCGCGTTCGATCAACAGAGCACGCAGAGGTTCGTGGTTTTCGATAATACCGTTATGCACCACGGCAATGTAATCAGACACATGCGGGTGGGCATTCGCTTCAGAAGGCTCGCCGTGGGTCGCCCAGCGGGTGTGCGCAATGCCGGTGCCGCCGCTCAAAGGCGTTTGTGCCAGAGCATCAGCCAGCATTTGCACTTTACCTACGCGACGCAGACGGTTCAGCTTGCCATCGGCATCGACCACCGCCAGACCCGCTGAGTCATAACCGCGATACTCGAGGCGGCGTAAACCTTCTAACAGAATTTCTGCAATATCACGTTGCGCTACTGCGCCAACAATTCCACACATCAGTTTTATTCCTATTTAAAGCCTGTTCACAGACCTTATTTTTGTCGCCTGACCTGATTGATATCCGGATTTTTTCCGGGTTCCCCGAGCCTTGTAGAAGTTGGGGATTATTATGTTTTGGTCTGCATTTCCTGTGAAAACGCAGACCAAAACACAACTCTGGTATCAGAAAAGCACGCCGAAACGTGCCTTTCTGAATTAACTATAGCGGTTAAACGCGTTACTTCTTCTTCACCGGGCGTTGCCAGTCAGGCTTATGCACCTGCTGTACGCGGCTGATAACCAAACCGTTTTCTGGCACGTCGCGAGTCACCGTAGTGCCTGCGGCGATAGTCACGTTGTTGCCGACGGTAACGGGCGCCACCAGCTGGGTGTCTGAGCCAACAAAGACGTCGTTGCCAATCACCGTTTTAAACTTGTTTACGCCGTCATAGTTGCAGGTAATGGTGCCCGCGCCGATATTCACGTTATCGCCAATTTCCGCGTCGCCAAGATAGGAGAGATGGCCAGCTTTTGAGCCTTTGCCCAGTCGCGCTTTTTTCACTTCGACAAAGTTACCGACGTGCGCGCCCTGCGCCAGCTCGGCACCCGGGCGTAGGCGGGCGAATGGCCCCACGGTACATTCAGCTTCCAGCACGGCGTTTTCGAACACGCTGTACGGGCTGATTTCGCAGTCATCGCCAATCACGCAGTTTTTCAGCACGCAGCCCGCGCCGATTTTCACGCGATCGCCAAGCTTAACGTTGCCTTCAATGATCACGTTGGCGTCGATCTGCACATCAATGCCGTGCGACAACTCGCCGCGCAAATCAAAGCGGGATGGGTCTAATAGCATGACGCCCGCCAATAATAGGCGCTCGGCCTGCTCACTCTGATAAACGCGCTCAAGGCGGGAGAGCTGGAGGCGGTTGTTCACACCATCCACTTCGCTATTACGGGCTGGGTGAACCGTGGCAATCTGGTGCCCTTCTGCATGGGCCATGGCAATAATGTCGGTGATGTAATACTCACCCTGCGCATTATTGTTGTTGAGTTGCCCCAGCCAGCGTTTTAGCGATGCGCCTTCAGCCACCAGAATACCGGTGTTAATTTCTTTGATTTTCAACTGCTCGGCGTTGGAGTCTTTCTGCTCAACGATGCCAGTCACCGTGCCATTTTCACGCACGATGCGGCCATAGCCCGTTGGGTCATCCAGCACCACTGTCAGTAAACCAATGCCACCGTCCGGTTTGGCTTTCAGCAGATTATCCAGCGTTTCAACAGAAATCAGCGGGACATCGCCATACAGCATCAACACGTTTTCATCATCGGCAAAGTGCGACGCGGCTTGCTGCATCGCGTGCCCGGTGCCCAGCTGCTCGGCCTGAAGCACCCAATTCAGCCCCTCTTCGGCCAGCGACTGCTTCAGCAAATCGCCACCGTGGCCATAAACCAGATGAACGTTATTCGCACCTAGATGGGTCGCAGCATCGATTACGTGCTGAACCATCGGCTTACCAGCCAGAGGATGAAGAACTTTAGGAAGGTTGGAGTACATGCGAGTCCCCTTGCCTGCGGCAAGGATCACAACACTCAATGCGCTGTTAGACATAGGTAACCTGACAAATCCAATTTGAGGGACAAAAGTAACCTGTTAAGCAACAGAATTACTACATATTTCGCTTTGAAAAATGCCCGCAAGCCGCAGCCCGCAAGGCCTGAGCAGGGCATAGCCAATATAAATGAAATCGGCGATAAAATGCCTGATTTACGCAGTAGTATTCCATTTAATGGCGGGCCTTGTCATAAGAATAAGATGCAAAACCCCCCTTATTTATTGCCCAAAAAAAAGATAGCCAAAAAAAAAGCGACCCGAAGGTCGCCTTTTCAACTGATGTCGTTACATCGCTTTTCTGGTCAACTCGATAACGCGAAGTTTCGCGATCGCTTTAGCCAGTTCCGCAGACGCCTGAGCGTAGTCGACGTCGCCGTGAGAACCACTGATGTGTTCTTCCGCTTTACGCTTAGCTTCAAGCGCTCGCGCTTCGTCGAGGTCTTGCCCACGGATTGCAGTGTCAGCCAACACGGTCGTTGCGCTCGGTTGCACCTCAAGGATGCCGCCGGAAAGATAGATATACTCTTCTTCACCGTGTTCTTTAACAATGCGCACCATACCAGGCTTGATGGCGGTGAGCAGCGGAGCATGCCCCGGGAAAATACCCAGTTCGCCTTCGCTACCCGTCACCTGGATCTTTTGTACCATGCCAGAAAACATTCTCTTTTCCGCACTGACAACATCCAGATGGTAAGCTTTTTCAGCCATGTCATCCTCTCTCACAACAAGCTAGCGTTACAGTTTCTTGGCTTTTTCCACTGCTTCTTCAATGGTGCCAACCATGTAGAACGCTTGTTCCGGCAGGTGATCGTAGTCGCCGTCCATAATGCCTTTGAAACCACGAATGGTATCTTTCAGCGATACGAACTTGCCCGGAGAACCGGTGAAGACTTCGGCCACGAAGAACGGCTGGGACAGGAAGCGCTGAATCTTACGCGCACGGGATACAACCAGCTTGTCGTCTTCTGACAGCTCGTCCATACCCAGAATCGCGATGATGTCTTTCAGTTCCTGGTAACGTTGCAGAATAGACTGCACGCCACGAGCCACATCATAGTGTTCCTGACCAACAACCAGTGGATCCAGCTGACGGCTGGTAGAATCCAGTGGGTCAACCGCTGGGTAGATACCCAGTGACGCGATCTGACGGCTCAGTACCACGGTCGCATCCAAGTGGGCGAAGGTGGTGGCTGGAGATGGGTCAGTCAAGTCATCCGCAGGGACGTAAACGGCCTGAACGGAGGTGATAGAACCACTTTTGGTCGAGGTGATACGCTCTTGCAGAGCACCCATCTCTTCCGCCAGCGTTGGCTGATAACCTACCGCCGATGGCATACGGCCCAGAAGTGCGGACACTTCGGTACCTGCCAGGGTGTAACGGTAAATGTTGTCAACGAACAGCAGTACGTCACGACCTTCATCACGGAATTTCTCCGCCATGGTCAGGCCGGTCAGTGCAACGCGCAGACGGTTACCTGGTGGCTCATTCATCTGACCGTAGACCAGGGAAACTTTGTCGATAACGTTGGAGTCAGTCATTTCGTGGTAGAAGTCGTTACCCTCACGAGTACGTTCACCCACGCCTGCAAACACGGAGTAACCGGAGTGCTCGATCGCGATGTTACGGATCAGCTCCATCATGTTTACAGTTTTACCAACACCCGCACCACCGAACAGACCGACTTTACCGCCCTTAGCGAACGGACACATCAGGTCCATAACTTTGATACCGGTTTCCAGCAATTCTTGGGAGTTAGCCAGCTCTTCGTAAGAAGGTGCTGGACGGTGAATTGCACGACGTTCTTCTTCGCCGATTTCACCTTTCATGTCGATTGGTTCACCCAATACGTTCATGATACGACCCAGAGTCGCTTTACCAACCGGAACTTCAATTGGGTGTTCCAGGTTGTTCACTTTCAGACCGCGACGAAGGCCGTCTGAGGTACCCATTGCGATACAACGAACAACGCCGCCGCCTAACTGTTGCTGAACTTCCAGAACCAGTTTGGAGGCACCGTTTTCTACCTCAAGAGCATTGTACACGTTCGGTACTGCATCCTGAGGGAACTCGACGTCCACCACGGCGCCGATTACCTGGATAATCTTTCCAGTAGCCATCTTGAATCCTCTACGTAATTCGTAAACCTAGCTTAAACCGCGGAGGCTCCCCCGACGATCTCGGTGAGTTCCTGAGTGATGCTGGCCTGACGAGCTTTGTTGTATACCAACTGCAGCTCTTTGATCAGGCTGCCGCCGTTATCGGTTGCGGCTTTCATCGCTACCATTCGCGCGGCCTGTTCGCTGGCCAGGTTTTCTACGACGCCCTGATAAACCTGAGATTCCACATAGCGACGCAGGAGGGTATCCAGCAGTGCTTTAGGATCTGGCTCATACAGGTAATCCCAGGATTTCTTCGCCAGTTCGCCATCTTCTGCCGGTGGCAGAGGCAACAGCTGAACGATGCGTGGTTCCTGAGACATGGTATTGACGAATTTGTTGCTAACAACGCATAACTTGTCTAAACGACCTTCATCGTAAGCCTGCAACATCACTTTTACCGGTCCGATAAGTTCTGACAGAGAAGGGTTATCCCCCATGCCAGTCACTTGGGCAACAACGTTGCCACCTACGGAACCGAAGAAAGAGGCTGCTTTGGAACCGATCAGGGCTAAGTCAACCTCAACGCCTTTCTCGGACCAGCCTTTCATCTCTGCCAGCAGTTTTTTGAACAAGTTAATGTTCAAGCCGCCACAAAGACCACGGTCGGTAGACACCACCAGATACCCAACGCGTTTAATTTCACGCTCATCCAGGTACGGGTGCTTGTATTCCAGATTACCTAACGCGAGGTGACCGATCACTTCACGAATGGTTTCTGCATAAGGACGGCTGGCCGCCATGCGATCCTGCGTTTTACGCATTTTGGAGGCGGCGACCATCTCCATCGCTTTAGTGATCTTTTGCGTGTTTTGCACGCTGCTGATCTTACTACGTATCTCTTTTCCGCCGGCCATCTCTGCTTCTCCTCATTACCAAACGGCCTGCTGCTGGTCTGCTAAAGCAGGGCAGCAGGACCGCTTAGTGTTACCAGGACTGGGTTGCTTTGAAGGTATCGAGGATATTTTTGAATTTCCCCTCGATCTCATCGTTGTACGCACCAGTTTGGTTGATTTGTTGCAGAAGCTCTGCGTGCTCGCGGTCAGCGTAAGCCAACAGCGCAGCTTCAAAGCTACCGACTTTAGACAATTCAACGTCTTCCAGGTAACCACGTTCTGCTGCGAAGATAATCAGTGACTGCGCTACGATTGACATCGGCGCGTACTGTTTCTGTTTCAGCAATTCAGTCACTTTCTGACCGTGGTTCAACTGTTTACGCGTTGCTTCATCCAGATCGGATGCAAACTGGGAGAACGCAGCCAGTTCACGATACTGTGCCAACGCGGTACGAATACCACCGGACAGTTTTTTCATGATCTTGGTCTGAGCTGCACCACCAACACGGGATACGGAAATCCCTGGGTTTACCGCAGGACGGATACCGGCGTTGAACAGGTTTGATTCCAGGAAGATCTGACCATCGGTAATCGAGATTACGTTGGTTGGAACGAACGCTGAAACGTCGCCCGCTTGCGTTTCGATGATTGGAAGCGCAGTCAGGGAACCGGTTTTGCCTTTCACTTCACCCTTGGTGAATGCTTCAACGTACTCGGCGTTAACACGCGCAGCACGCTCCAGCAGACGGGAGTGGAGATAGAAAACGTCGCCTGGGTAAGCTTCACGACCTGGTGGACGACGAAGCAGCAGGGAAATCTGACGGTAAGCAACAGCCTGTTTAGACAGGTCATCATAAACGATCAGTGCGTCTTCACCGCGGTCACGGAAGTATTCACCCATTGCGCAGCCGGAGTACGGTGCCAGGTATTGCAGTGCAGCAGATTCTGATGCAGTCGCAACAACAACGATGGTATTTTCCAGTGCGCCGTGCTCTTCCAGTTTACGAACCACGTTAGAAATGGTGGACGCTTTCTGGCCGATAGCCACATAGATACATTTGATGCCGGAATCGCGCTGGTTGATGATCGCATCAATTGCCAGAGCAGTTTTACCGGTTTGACGGTCACCGATGACCAATTCACGCTGACCACGACCGATTGGGATCATGGCATCAACGGATTTGTAGCCTGTCTGCACAGGTTGGTCTACGGATTGACGTTCGATAACGCCCGGTGCGATAGCTTCAACAGCTGAGAAGCCGTCGTGTTCTACCGGACCTTTACCGTCGATTGGCGCACCCAGGGTGTTAACAACGCGACCCAGCAGGCCACGGCCAACTGGAACTTCCAGGATACGGCCAGTACATTTAACTTTCATACCTTCGGCGAGGTCAGCGTAAGGGCCCATTACAACGGCACCTACGGAGTCGCGCTCCAGGTTCAGGGCGATAGCGTAACGGTTACCCGGCAACGCAATCATTTCGCCTTGCATGACATCGGCTAAGCCGTGCACGCGGATGATCCCGTCACTGACGGAAACGATAGTACCTTCATTGTGAGCTTCGCTCACCACATTGAACTGAGCAATGCGCTGCTTGATCAGTTCGCTGATTTCGGTGGAATTCAGTTGCATGCTCCAGTCCCCTTAAGACTGCAAGACGTCTGCCAGGCGTTCAAGACGACTGCGAACGCTGCCATCAATCACCATATCACCTGCACGGATTACGACACCGGCAAGAACAGACTTGTCAATTTTGCAATTCAGCTTAACTTTGCGAGACAGACGTTTTTCCATCGCAGCAGCAATCTTAGCCTGCTGATCTTCGGACAGTGGAGTTGCTGAAGTAACTTCTACTTCGGCAATGGCCTCTAAAGAGGCACGCAGTTCGATGAACTGTTGCAGCACTTCCGGAAGAACGCGTAAACGTCCATTTTCAGCCATAACCTTAATCAGATTTTGGCCTGCGTCGTCGAGTTGTTCACCACATACCGCGATAAACGTTTGAGACAGAGTTTCTGGTGCTAAAGCCCCGGAAAGCAGTTCTTCAATTTGTTCATTGCGTGTGACTTCAGCCGTGAACGCCAGCATGGACTGCCAGCGATCTAAGCTTTGGTGCTCAACGGCAAAGTCAAAAGCTGCTTTGGCGTAGGGGCGAGCTACAGTTACAAATTCAGACATCAGCCCCTCCCTCCTTACAGTTCAGCGACCAGTTTATCAACGATGTCGCTGTTAGCAGCTTCATCCACGGAACGTTCGATGATCTTCTCGGCGCCAGCAATGGCCAAAATCCCGACTTGCTTACGCAACTCTTCACGGGCGCGTTGGCGTTCGGCGTCGATCTCTGCCTTAGCTTGCGTCACGATCTTGTTACGTTCCTGCTCGGCTTCGGCTTTCGCTTCGTCGACGATCTGCGATTTACGCTTGTTCGCCTGTTCGATGATTACCTGAGCTTCAGCTTTAGCTTTTTTCAGTTGGTCGGTCGCATCGGCTTGCGCTAAGTCCAGCTCTTTTTTTGCACGTTCTGCGGAAGACAAACCTTCAGAAATCTCTTTCTGACGTTTTTCGATGGCAGCCATAATTGGCGGCCATACGTACTTCATGCAGAACCAGACAAACAGGACAAACGCGATAGCCTGGCCGAGGATTGTTGCGTTAAGATTCACAGCACAATGCCTCTTTCAAAGTGAATTATTTGATGTAGTTCGAATAACAGTGAGCGAGCTCAGTGTTACGCGACAGCAAACATCACGTACAGACCCAGACCAACAGCAATCATTGGGATTGCATCGACCAGACCCATAACGATAAAGAACTGTGTACGCAACAGAGGGATCAGGTCAGGCTGACGTGCAGCACCTTCCAAGAATTTACCACCCAAGATGCCGATACCGATTGCAGCACCGATTGCCGCCAGGCCCATCATCAATGCGGCAGCCATGTACAGCAGATCCATACTCAGGTTTTCCATGACAGTCTCCAGTTTGTTTCAGTTAAAACGCAGTAGTGTTGAAAGAAAATCAGTGTTTTTCAGATGCCATCGAGAGATAGACAATCGTCAGAACCATGAAGATAAAAGCTTGCAGCGTAATGATCAGGATGTGGAAAATGGCCCAAGGCACACTCAGAATCCACTGTGACCACCACGGCAGCAGGCCAGCAATAAGGATGAAGATCAACTCACCCGCATACATATTGCCAAACAGTCGCAGACCCAGTGAAACTGGTTTGGACAGCAGGCTGACACCTTCAAGAATCAGGTTAATCGGAATGAAAACCGGATGATTGAATGGCTGCATTGTCAGTTCCTTAACGAAACCGCCAACGCCTTTCATCTTAATGCTATAGAAAAGAATCAGAATGAATACGCCAAGCGCCATCGACAACGTGATGTTCACGTCGGCCGTTGGTACAACACGCAGAGCAGGCAAACCAAGAACCTTTTCACCAATGAATGGCAGCAGGTCGATTGGCAGCAAATCCATCATGTTCATTAAGAACACCCAGACGAAGACAGTCAGAGCCAAAGGGGCGATGACTTTGCTTTTGCCGTGATACATGTCACGCACGTTGCTATCGACGAAACCTACAACCAGCTCGATGGCCGTTTGCATTTTTCCTGGGACACCACTGGTGGCCTTTTTAGCGACGCGATGGAAAATAACCAGAAAGAGTACCCCGAGGACCACGGAGAAAAACATCGAATCGATGTTAATCGACCAGAATCCCGTCCCTACCTGAAGCTGTGTCAGATGGTGACCGATATACTCTTGTGGAGTAGAGATTTCTCCTGATGCAGACATGATGCCTCTTACCCTTTAGTAGTTAAGTACGGTAACTGTTAATGACGGCCGGTGCTAAAATCTGAGTCATCAACACCGATAAATAAGCCAAACCAAGCGGAGCAAAAACCGCCTTAAACAGGCCCAGCGCGATAATCATCAAGATAATCGTTATCAGAACCTTCAGCGCTTCTCCGATGGCAAAAGTCCAGGCAACTCGTCCAGAAACCGCTGTTTGCCCCTGCTGACGCATTGCGAAAAGCGTGAACAATACATTCGGTAGCCATGCGGCCATTCCGCCCATTAAGCCAGAAGTGGTCCACGTCAGGCTTTTAAAGCCAAATGCAGCACTGAGCAGAACAAAGGTCAGTAACTGCAGTATTAACAGCTTTCTGGCCACCTTCGCGCCGTTCTTGCTGTACAAAATACCTGATACAGACATGACGTTTGTTCTCTCCGTACTAAGTACCTAGCTGGAGGTATGCTGAGTGCCGTATATCATAGCCTTTACGGTTTTGAGTCAAGCAGCAAAAAACGAGCAAATTATACGGGCCACTCAAACGAATTCAATGGATAAGTAGCGAAAAGGTGAACAATTATTTAAATTTTAAGCTTTATGGCTATTTTCATAAGCAAACTATAGTCGTAAATGGCCTTTCGGCATTTGTACGAGTATTCCATTGCTTAACAAAGAAGCGTGCGCCCGATCACATAATTACTATTTTCAGCTGCTAATACATCATCGGTAAAGCTAATCCTTAGCTATTCTGGCCTTTTAAAAGTAATAAAAATCAATAGGATGGTTATTTGGTAGCCTTAATTAAAACGGAATGCAAAATAACTGCACTTCCCTGAAACAATAACCCAACAAATAACAACATTTTCATTACATGAGTTTTATCTTAGCCAGTGCCACTTTTTATTTTCAACCGTAACTATTTCCTGCCTGATTAGATCTGAAAGGTCATACAACTGCTATCAGAGTGTAAAAATGAGGTAAAACTCAAACGGACGGCATTGATTTAATTAGCCTGCTTATTTTACCTTTCATACACATTTGAAATTTTGACGATTTATTGACTCATCGCAAATTTAGTTTGCCTTAAGGACAACTAAATGACGCTCGCCTTCCAGTTCCGGAACCTTTAATTTTACGATCTCTTCCAGAGTAACCCCATCTGGTAACGAGTCTAGCTCATCATCCGGACGCACGCCCTTCAACGCGTAGAAACGCCCCTGCCCTTTCGCCGGCAAATGGTGACACCACGACAGCATATCTTGCAGCGAGGCGAAGGCGCGGCTAATCACGCCGTCAAATGGCGGCTCGGGGATAAACTCTTCCACGCGGCTCTGTACCGGCTCGACGTTCGTCAGCCCCAGCTCATGCTGCACCTGGCGTAAGAAACGCACGCGCTTGCCAAGGCTATCGAGCAGAGTGAAGTGGGAGTCAGGGCGAACGATAGCCAGCGGGATGCCCGGCAGGCCAGGCCCCGTGCCGACGTCAATAAAGCGCGAGCCGGTCAGGTGCTTATTCACCACGATGCTGTCCATGATATGGCGAACCAGCATCTGCATAGGGTCACGAACCGAAGTCAGGTTGTAGGCTTTATTCCATTTGTGCAGCATCTCGACATAGGCCACTAACTGCTGTTTTTGCTGATCGGGTAGCGATAATCCAGCCGCAGCCAGCAGCGAGTCTAATTTCTTATGCACAATGAGGTCCTCTGACAAAAAACATGTCCGTTCGAATTGGTGAAGAATGATAAATCAGCTGATGGAGCGGGAAAAGCGAGATTTGGCCACCAGACTGAAATCATCTGGCGGCCAGAACGAGAGGAAATTAGGCGCTGCGGCGCAGCAGACCTTGCTTTTTCAACCAGATAAGCAGAATCGAGATAGCCGCCGGTGTGATACCCGAAATACGGGTCGCCTGACCGATCGACGTCGGTTTGTGATCGTTAAGTTTGGCGATCACTTCGTTCGATAAGCCATTCACCTGACGATAATCGAGATCCAGCGGCAACAGGGTATTCTCGTTGCGCTGCTGTTTTTCGATCTCATCCTGCTGACGAGCGATATAACCTTCGTATTTGACCTGAATTTCAACCTGCTCGGCAGCCTGAACGTCCGGCACTGAAGGGCCAAACGGCGTAAGGCTGGTCAGCAGCTCGTATGTCATCTCAGGACGACGCAGCAACTCTTCGGCACTGGCTTCTTTCGACAGCGGCGCGGACAGATGCGCGTTAACCAATTCAACTTGCTCAGAGCGTGGGTTCACCCAAATGCCGCGCAGGCGCTGGCGTTCAAGCTCGATCATCTCTAATTTTTGGTTGAAGCGAGCCCAGCGAGCGTCATCAACCAAGCCCAGTTCACGGCCTTTTTCAGTCAGGCGTAAATCGGCATTGTCTTCACGCAGCATCAGGCGATATTCAGCACGCGAGGTAAACATGCGGTACGGCTCTTTGGTGCCCAGAGTGCACAGGTCGTCAACCAACACGCCAAGGTAAGCCTGATCGCGACGCGGCGCCCAACCTTCTTGCTCAAAGGCGTAGCGCGCAGCGTTCATGCCCGCCAATAAGCCTTGCGCTGCTGCTTCTTCGTAACCGGTGGTGCCGTTGATCTGTCCGGCGAAGAACAGGCCTGGAATGAATTTGCTTTCCAGCGTCGGCTTCAAATCACGCGGATCGAAGAAATCGTATTCGATGGCATAGCCCGGACGCACGATAACGGCGTTCTCCAGACCCTGCATGGAACGAACGATCTGCATCTGCACGTCAAACGGCAGGCTGGTGGAGATACCGTTTGGATAGACTTCGTTGCTGGTCAGCCCTTCAGGCTCAAGGAAGATCTGATGCGAGTTACGATCTGCGAAACGCATGACCTTATCTTCGATCGACGGGCAGTAACGCGGGCCGATCCCTTCGATGATCCCTGCGTACATCGGGCTACGATCCAAATTATTGCGGATCACATCATGGGTTTTCTCATTGGTGTAGGTCATGTAGCAAGGGATCTGACGCGGATGCTGTGCCGCGTTACCCATGAATGAGAAAACCGGCGCCGGGTTGTCACCGTGCTGAGGCGCTAATGCGCTGAAGTCGATAGAGCGTGCATCGATACGCGGAGGCGTACCGGTTTTAAGGCGATTTACACGCAGTGGCAGTTCACGCAGGCGCTGTGACAATGAGATTGCTGGTGGATCCCCCGCACGACCGCCGCTGTAGTTCTCCAGACCAATGTGGATTTTTCCATCCAGGAAGGTGCCTACGGTCAGAACGACAGACTTAGCACGGAATTTAAGGCCCATTTTGGTCACGGCGCCAACCACTGTGCCATTCTCAACAATCAAATCTTCAACAGACTGCTGGAAGATCATCAGGTTTGGCTGGTTTTCCAATGCTGTGCGAACGGCTTGGCGATACAAAACGCGGTCTGCCTGAGCACGAGTGGCCCGAACGGCTGGACCTTTACTGGCGTTTAGTATCCTAAACTGAATCCCCGCATGATCGATCGCCGTGGCCATCAAACCGCCCAGTGCGTCCACTTCTTTAACCAGATGTCCTTTCCCGATCCCACCAATCGCTGGGTTACACGACATTTGTCCTAGCGTGTCGATATTGTGGGTCAATAACAGGGTTTGACGTCCCATTCTGGCTGAAGCCATAGCGGCTTCGGTGCCTGCATGGCCACCACCGATGATGATGACGTCAAATTGTTCCGGATAAAACATGGTACTGCACCTCGGAGTTCATGCGATGAAAGGGTGTGTGGTGTTGGGAGGAGGGATTCTACTCAAGTTTTGAGGTTCCACAAGTCCCGGGGGATCGTCACTAATTAAAAGAAGATCTTTTTTATTTAAAGATCTCTTATTAATACTTCTATTAGGATCACGATCCTCTGTGCATAAGTCTTTATTGTCGATGAAGATCAACAAGCTAAGCACGATCGAATGCTGTGAATGATCGGTGATCCTGTTCAGTATAAGCTGGGATCAGAATAGAGAGTTATGCACAGCATGAAATGCGACCTAAGGTTGTTAGAGGGATAACTACCGGTTTTACCCTGCTTTACAGCCTAGTTATCCACATCTGATCGCTGAATATTTACACTTATTTGAGCAAATTAATCCAATTGATCACCCAAATCTCAGCGGGATCTTCAGGAATTTCATGTTGGGTCACATCGATTTCCATGCGATCGCCAATTCTTTTTGCGCCCAACGCTGTCAGTTTTTGATCCAATGAACGGATCGCGCCACAAAAAGTATCGTATTCGCTGCTGCCAAGACCCAATGCCCCGAACTGTACTTTAGACAGATCCGGCTGCTGCTCTTCCAGCTGTTCCAGGAAAGGTTGAAGGTTGTCAGGAAGATCTCCTGCACCATGTGTTGAACACACCACCAGCCAAATACCTTCGGCCGGGACTTCATACAGCTCTGGACCATGCAATGTCTGAGTACTAAAACCGGCTTCTTCCAGCTTTTCTGCAACGTGTTCCGCTACATATTCGGCACTGCCAAGCGTACTGCCACTGATCAGGGTAATGGTAGACATAATGCTCTCACCTGATAAAAGAAACGACATTGTACGCTGTGAATCAGCTGGGATCTACCTGTGGATAATAGGGGTATATAAATTCGGCCTTATGGCTTGATGGTGCGCATAATGGGGTTCTGCAGGGAGATCAGCGTCTCCGTGGACTGAATCTCATCAATGGTCTGGATCTTGTTGATAAGTACGTGTTGCAGCGAATCAATCGAGCGGCACATGATCTTGATGAAGATGCTGTAGTGGCCGGTGGTGTAATAGGCTTCGACCACCTCTTCAATGCTTTCAAGCTTAGCCAGCGCGGAGGGGTAGTCTTTGGCGCTCTTGAGAATGATGCCGATAAAGCAGCAGACGTCGTAACCTAGCTGCTTTGGGCTGACGGTGATATTGGCACCGGTGATGATTCCTGCCTGTTTCATCTTCTCAACGCGAACATGGATGGTGCCGGGGCTGACGGCGAAAACCTTCGCCAGTTCGGCATAGGCCGTGCGCGCGTTAACCATCAGGGCGTTTAGGATGGCGCGATCGAGATTATCGATCTGATAAATTTCGGTCATTTTTTTCCTCTCATATTCTCGTATCAACAATTTATGCTGCCTAAAAATGAGGGATTAAAAGCCTTAAGGCAATATTTATTGTTGGATATTGAATCTATCTCTTACTTTGTTGCTTAATCAGTTCTATTGAAGACAAGGGAATGAGAAAACAACAATGAAAACCCAATTTATCGAGAAACAGCGTCAAATTAGCTTTGTGAAATCCACCTTCTCCCAGCAGCTGGAAAAGCAGCTAGGCCTGATTGAAGTGCAGGCACCTTTATTAAGCCAGCTGGGCGACGGCACGCAGGACAACCTCTCCGGCAGCGAGAAGGCGGTTCAGGTGCATGTGAAATCCTTGCCAGACTCGACCTTTGAAGTGGTTCACTCTCTGGCGAAGTGGAAGCGCAAAACTCTCGGCCAGCACGACTTCAGCGCGGGCGAAGGGCTGTATACCCACATGAAGGCTTTGCGCCCAGATGAAGATCGTCTGTCGCCGGTACACTCTGTCTGTGTCGATCAGTGGGATTGGGAACAGGTGATGGGCGATGGCGAACGAACGCCTGAGTTTCTTAAAGCCACGGTGCGTAAGATCTACGCCGGTATAAAGGAAACCGAAGCGGCGGTGAGCCGTGAGTTTGGCCTGACGCCGTTCTTGCCGGAGGAGATCCACTTTGTCCACAGCGAAACTCTACTACAGCGCTTTCCGGAGCTGGACGCCAAGCAGCGCGAGCGCGCCATTGCTAAAGAGCTGGGCGCGGTGTTCCTGATGGGCATTGGCGGCAAACTGTCTCACGGTAAATATCATGACGTTCGCGCGCCGGACTATGATGATTGGAGCAGCGTGGGCGAAGCCGGGCTGTCAGGCCTCAACGGCGATATTTTGGTGTGGAACCCAGTATTGGAAGATGCCATTGAGCTTTCATCTATGGGCATTCGCGTTGATGCGGCAACCCTGAAGCACCAGTTGGCGCTAACTGATGACGAAGCTCGTTTGCAGCTCGACTGGCATCAGGCGCTGTTGCGCGGTGAAATGCCACAGACCATCGGCGGCGGCATTGGTCAGTCTCGTTTGGTGATGCTGTTGCTGCAAAAGCCGCATATCGCGCAGGTACAGTGCGGCGTTTGGTCGCCACTGCTGCACGACAGCGTTGAAGGCGTGCTCTAAATCTACTGATTAAGGCCGCTGCCAGCGACGCTGGACGCGGCTTTTCATCCCGGTATCAAAGCGCCAAATGTGGTCGAAGATGCGCATGATGCCGGGCTTGCCGTATTGCGACATCGCCAGAGCATGGAAACGGTGATGTTTATCCTGCTGTAAATGCTTCACTCTCTTCTTAACTTCTTCTGGCAGCCGCTGGGCGATGAAATCCGAGATGATCACCGCGTCGGCGTCCTGCCACTCGGGTGATGACAGCTTATCTAAGGTGGCGGTCAGGCAGGCAGCCAAGTCGGTACCGCCCCTGAAATGCTGGCCGAGAAAGCGCAAAGCCTGATCCAACCCGTTGGAAGAGGTCAACTCGTAATGAATCACCTGACTGGCGAACAGCATGATGTAGCAGCGGCGGTTGTCGGCCAGCGCAATTCTCAGCAGCGCCAGGCAGAACGCTTTGGCGCACTGCTCATTAAATCCTCCCATTGAACCCGAAGTATCCACGCAGATGACAAAAGGCCCGCGCGGCTGGGGTTCTTGCTGCTGATGCACCACCGGGCGTTTGACCACTTTTTCGCGCCACACGTCGCCTTGCAGTCGGTAGGTCATTAGGCGCTTTTCCAGCAGGCGTCGGTAAAACTCATACTCCAGCTCGGGGATCCCCAACGTCCCCAGCTCGGTGGGCATCAGGCGCAAAATATCGTCGCTCTGATGAATGCCGTTCACCTCTTCGGGCACCGTGGCGGGCTCGCGCACCATCAGCCGATGTTCTTCCATCTTGGCATCTTCGTGCGGGCTGGTTTTGGCTTTCTGACTGCGACCCAGCTGCTCGGCGAGCCTCTGCAACTCAGGCTGCTGCTGCAAAAAAGCGCCGTAGCGCGACAGCGACTGCACTTCGCCACGCTGCCGCTGGCCCTTGCTCATATCCCACAGCCGTCCGGCGGCGGCATCGTTCTCTGCTAATAAAGGAGAGAGCTCGCCGCTGAGTTCCAGCCGCTGCTGTAGCTCTTCCTGCAACTGCTCCTGTTCCTGCTCGAGCAGCTGATGATGAACGGTCACCGTCTGGAAAGTAAGATTCAGCCGCCAGCGCTGGAGAAACAGAGTGTGGAAGCTATTGCCGGTTTTCGGGCCTCGCGTCTCCTCGGCGTTTTGCTGCAACGAGCGCGCCTCGGTAATAAAGGGAGAGTTTAGCGACTCAAGCTGCTCAATCAGCTCAGGCAGCTCGGCCTGAAAGGTGGCGGCGTCAATCTGCTGGCAGTGCTGATAAAGGTAGAACTCTTTGGCGAGGTCCGGCGGCACCGGCGTATCGTGGATGCGCTGGCGCAGTCTGAACTTCCACTCGGGCAGGTCTTTGGTCAGCGCGCGCTTCAGTCGTGGGAACTTTTCGAAGAAAATCGCCAGCTGCGGCGTGGCCAGCAGGCCGATGATCAGCTCCTCGATCAGCTCACCTTCGCTGATCGACAATAAGAGATCGAGGGATTCCAGACTGAGCATGGATCAGTGCCCGCTGAACAAGTCTTGCTGGTGGCGGAGTTGCTCCGACACCGCCAGCAGGCTGGCTTCAATCTTCGCGGCCCACTCGGCGGCGACAAACAGGCAGTTTTGATGCTGGCTGAACTCGTGGCGCTGCTGGTTAAATTTGGCATTCAGCCCTTCCAGCGTGCTTTTCATCTCATCGGGAACGGCAATCTGCTCTTTGCCCGGTAAGGTCAGGGGCGTCGACTGGCGGCTGATATCCAGCACCAGCAGCTGCAGCTTGTCATCCACCTCCGCCTCAATGTTCTGCGCGAATCCCATGCCGTTGAGCTTCACCTTCAGAACCCCTCCTTTATTAAGCCACTCGTCGAGCACGCTTCTTTCCACCAGCAGATGGGAAACCTGAATATCGTGCAGATGGAGAGGAGTTTGCAGCAGTAGGGTTAGGCTGCTAGCCGCCAGCGTATCCGGCAGGCTGTATTGTGGCTTACGGCTAAAAATACCCGCCTTTTTGAGCACTTTGATCGACTGTCTGGAGCTTTGCTGCTGCTGATACTGCATCCATTCCTGATTCAGCTGGCGCAGCTTCATTAATAGCGTCTGCTGTTGGTAAGCCTGTTCGGTGATCATCTGCTCGATTTGGGTTTGCAGCAGGTGATAAGTGTTCAGGTCGTGCCACAGGCAATCTTTCAGCAAAATCAGGTCGATAGGCGTGATGGCCTGACGGCCGCTGAAGAAGGCGCAGGCTTGCAGCAGGCGCAGGGCTTTCTTCCAGCGGCGGTCCGAAACATAAGGCGCGGTGTCCAGCGCATCCAGACGCTGGCGCAGTTGGAAAATCAGCTCGAAACAGGATTCCGGCAAAGTCACCTTATCTATTTCAGGCTGCCACTGCTGATACTCTTCATCGCTAATGCTCAGGGCTTCCGGCACCAGATTGGCGCTTTCGTTTGGCCGGGAAGTCAGCAAAGAGCGGAAATTCTGTTTATCCTGCACCTTGTCCAGCCATAGGCGGATTAGCATACGGTCATAGAGTGCCTCAAGGCTGCCGTCGGCCTCAGGCAGTTCATTGGAGGCGCTTACCAGCAGCCGCATCGGGATAGCATCCTCGCGCTCGCCGTTACGAAAGCGTCGCTCGTTAATGGCGGTCAGCAGGGTATTGAGGATGGCCGGGCCGGCTTTCCAAATCTCATCCAGAAAAACAATCTCCGCCTCGGGCAAATAGCCGGAAGTCAGGCGTAGATAGCGGCCTTCGTCTTTCAGGGCTTGAATTGACAGCGGGCCAAAAACCTCTTCTGGAGTGGAAAAGCGCGTCATCAGGTATTCAAAAGCGCGGGCGTGGCGGAAGGCAAACTTAAGGCGGCGGGCAATCAGGCTTTTAGCGATGCCGGGCGGCCCGAGCAGAAACACGCTTTCGCCGCACAGCGCGGCCAGCAGGCACAACCGGATGGCTTCCTGACGCTCGTACAGTCCGTGTTCTAAAGCATTGGCAAGACGGGCAATCCGTTCTGCAAGTAAAGGAGAATGCGCCATACTGAATCTTCCGGTTTCCGTGAGTAAATGAGATCAGTGAAATTACTGGGCTGGGAATGATAATAAACCATGGCCTATTTTTATTGATATAGCTTACGGATATAGATTGTTGATTACACAAATCTTTCTATTATAGATACTGTGGGTTTATCTGCGTTAATCGCCAATTCCTTGTTTATATAGGGGTAGGCAATTGGATTTATTCGTGCATACTGTGCGCCGTTTAGTGGGCATTCAGCCCTGAGCGCATCTTTCGCTTACGGAATTCTTTGCATAAAAGAGCAGCAAAAAGAAACCAATTATGAGCACAGAACATAAACGGTCACTCCCCGCAGTAACCCTGGCCGCCATTGGTGTGGTTTATGGTGACATTGGCACCAGCCCTCTCTACACCTTGAGAGAGTGTTTTTCAGGCCACTACGGCTTTAACGTTGAACCCAGCGTTGTCTTTGGTTTCCTTTCCCTGATTTTCTGGATGCTTATACTTATTGTCTCGCTGAAATACCTCACTTACGTGATGCGCGCAGACAACGCCGGTGAAGGCGGGATCTTGACCCTGATGTCCCTCGCGGGCCGTAACACCTCGGCGCGAACCACGGCGGTATTAGTGATCCTCGGGCTTATCGGCGGCAGCTTCTTCTATGGCGAAGTGGTGATCACCCCGGCGATTTCGGTGCTGTCGGCGATGGAAGGCTTAGAGATTGCCGCCCCGTCGCTCGACCCTTATATCGTGCCGCTTTCTATTACCGTCCTGACGTTACTGTTCATCATCCAGAAGCACGGCACCGGCATTGTCGGCAAGCTGTTTGCCCCGGTGATGCTGCTGTGGTTCCTGACGCTGGCGGTGCTAGGTATTAACAGTATTGCTCAAAACCCAGAAGTGCTGCGGGCCATGAACCCGATGTGGGCGGTGAACTTCTTTATTGAGCATAAATCCTTCTCCTTCTTTGCGCTCGGCGCGGTGGTGCTTTCCATCACGGGTGTTGAGGCGCTGTATGCCGATATGGGCCACTTCGGTAAATTCCCTATTCGTCTGGCGTGGTTCACCGTGGTGCTACCTTCGCTGGTGCTGAACTACTTCGGGCAAGGCGCACTGCTGCTCAAAAACCCCGAGGCGATTAAAAACCCGTTCTTCCTGCTGGCACCTGACTGGGCGCTGATCCCGCTGCTGATTCTGGCGACCCTCGCCACCATTATCGCCTCGCAGGCGGTGATCTCCGGCGTGTTCTCCCTGACTCGTCAGGCCGTTCGTTTGGGCTATCTGCCGCCAATGCGCATCATCCACACCTCAGAAATGGAAGCCGGGCAGATCTACATTCCCGCCATTAACTGGACGCTCTATTTCGCAGTGGTTATCGTCATCGCCAGCTTCGAGCATTCGAGTAATTTGGCCGCCGCCTATGGTATTGCCGTGACCGGCACCATGGTGCTGACCTCGATTCTCTCCTGCACCGTGGCGCTGAAAAACTGGCACTGGAAAGCTTTCCTGGTCGGCATTCTGCTGGTGGTTCTGCTGTTTATCGACGTGCCGATGTTCGCGGCGAACGCCACCAAGCTGTTCTCCGGCGGCTGGCTGCCTCTGACCCTCGGCCTGTGCATGTTTATCGTGATGACCACGTGGAAAAGCGAGCGTTTCCGCCTTATGCGCCGGATGCACGAACACGGCAACTCGCTGGAAGCCATGATCGCCTCGCTGGAGAAATCGCCGCCGGTGCGCGTGCCGGGCACTGCGGTTTATATGTCCCGCGCCACTAACGTCATTCCGTTTGCCCTGCTGCACAACCTCAAGCACAACAAAGTGCTGCACGAGCGCGTGGTGCTGCTGACGCTGCGCACCGAAGACGCGCCTTATGTGCACAATGTTCGCCGGGTAACTATCGAGCAGCTCTCACCGACCTTCTGGCGCGTGGTGGCGAGCTACGGTTTCAAAGAGACGCCAAACGTTGAGGAAGTGTTCCACCGCTGCGGGCTGGAAGGTCTGCCGTGCCGCATGATGGAAACTTCGTTCTTTATGTCCCACGAGTCGCTAATCCTCACCAAGCGGCCTTGGTATCTCTACTTCCGCGGCAAGCTGTTTATGGCTCTCAGCCGCAACGCGCTGCGCGCGCCGGACCAGTTCGAGATCCCGCCTAACCGCGTTATCGAGCTAGGGACGCAGGTGGAAATCTAATTCGCCTGTGGTGAACAAAGGGCACTTTCGAGTGCCCTTTTGCTTTTCTAAACGCCGTGAAAAGTCATTAACTCAAATTTAGCGCGGCTTTCAAAAACGCGTAGCGAAACGTTTCGACGGCGATCACAATTTCATCACAAGGCGATTGCCAGTTTCTAGCATCGTCATAAACTCAGCAGTGAGCGAAACGTTTCGCTGTCGGAGTTCACAATGAAGAAATCACCGCTTTTAAATGCCGAAATCTCCTATGTCATTGCCAGGTTAGGTCATACCGATCAGCTGGTTATTGCCGATGCCGGTTTACCGGTACCCGTATCTTCCCAACGCATCGATCTGGCGCTAACTGCCGGTGTTCCTACTTTCTTGCAAGTTTTCAAGGTAGTGACCCATGAGATGCAGGTTGAGCGCGCGATTCTCGCCGAGGAGATCGTCGAAAAAAATCCTCAACTCCATGAAGCGTTACTCGCGCAGTTGAAACAGCTTGAGCAACACCAGGGAAACACCATCAGCCTTGAGTACATCAGCCATGAGTCATTCAAGGTGCAAACCGAACACAGCCGGGCCGTGGTCCGTAGCGGGGAATGTTCGCCGTACGCGAACGTTATTCTTTGTGCTGGCGTAACCTTCTGAGGCCTTTATGCAACCTTTGCTGCAACTCTCAGGGATTGATAAAGCGTTTCCCGGCGTTAAAGCGCTCTCCGGCGCGGCGCTAAGCGTCTATCCGGGCCGCGTGATGGCGCTGGTGGGTGAAAACGGCGCCGGTAAGTCCACCATGATGAAAGTGCTCACCGGCATCTATCAAAAGGATGCCGGTTCACTGCGTTTTCTGGGAAAAGAGGCCTCTTTTAACGGGCCTAAAGATTCTCAGGAAGCCGGCATCGGCATTATTCATCAGGAATTGAACCTGATCCCCCAGCTGACTATCGCGGAAAACATCTTTCTTGGCCGCGAGTTTGTTAATGGGTTTGGCCGCATCAATTGGAAGAAGATGTACGCCGAAGCCGACAAACTGCTGGCGCGCCTGAACCTGCGTTACAGCAGCCATCGTCTGGTGGGCGAGTTATCGATTGGTGACCAGCAAATGGTGGAAATCGCCAAGGTGCTGAGCTTCGAGTCCAAGGTCATCATCATGGATGAGCCGACCGACGCCTTAACCGATACCGAAACCGCCTCTTTATTTAACGTCATCCGCGAGCTGAAAGCGGCGGGTTGCGGCGTGGTCTACATCTCGCACCGCATGAAGGAAATCTTTGAAATTTGCGATGACGTCACCGTGTTCCGCGATGGCCAGTTTATCGCCGAGCGCCCAGTAAGCGAATTGCAGGAAGACACGCTGATCGAAATGATGGTTGGCCGCCGCCTTGAAGAGCAATACCCGCGCCTCAAGCAAGAGCGCGGCGCGCTGCGCCTGCAAGTGCGCAATGTCTCCGGGCCGGGCGTCAAAGATGTCAGCTTCAACTTATATGCTGGCGAAATTCTCGGTGTCTCCGGACTGATGGGCGCCGGTCGTACCGAGTTGATGAAGATTCTCTACGGCGCGCTGCCGCGTAAAGCGGGTTATGTCGCCCTTGATGGCCGCGAAGTTGTCACCCATTCCCCACAGGACGGGTTGGCGAACGGCATCGTTTATATCTCTGAGGATCGTAAGCGCGACGGCCTGGTGCTCGGCATGTCAGTCAAAGAGAACATGTCGCTGACCGCGCTGCGCTACTTCAGCCGCGCGGGTGGCAGCCTGAAACATGCTGATGAGCAGCAGGCGGTCGGCGATTTCATTCGCATGTTCAACATCAAAACACCATCCATGATGCAGCCTATCGGCCTGCTCTCCGGGGGTAACCAGCAGAAAGTGGCGATTGCTCGCGGGCTGATGACGCGTCCAAAAGTTCTGATCCTCGACGAACCAACGCGCGGCGTTGACGTCGGCGCCAAGAAAGAGATTTACCAGCTTATTAACCAGTTCAAGCGCGAAGGTTTGAGCATCATTTTGATTTCGTCAGAAATGCCAGAAGTTATCGGCATGAGTGACCGAATCATGGTGATGCACGAAGGCCATTTAAGCGGTGAATTCCCGATAGAACAGGCTACGCAAGAAGTGTTGATGGCAGCCGCTGTCGGCAAGCAATACGGCGTGACGCAGGAGTAATCAACTATGAGTTCTCAGACTATGCCAGCCAAAAAGGGCTGGTTCACAAAAGAATGGTTGTTAGAGCAGAAATCGCTGATTGCGCTGCTGGTGCTGATTGCCGTGGTCTCTTCCATGAGCCCGAATTTCTTCACACTGAACAACCTGTTTAACATTCTTCAACAAACCTCGGTCAACGCCATTATGGCCGTGGGCATGACGCTGGTTATCCTGACGTCGGGGATCGACTTATCCGTCGGTTCGCTGCTGGCCTTAACGGGCGCGGTGGCTGCGTCGATTGTCGGTTTAGAAGTGAATGCGCTGGTGGCCGTCGCCGGTGCGCTGGCCTTGGGGGCGGCGGTAGGTGCCGTCACCGGGGTGATTGTCGCTAAAGGCAAGGTTCAGGCGTTTATTGCCACACTGGTGATGATGCTCCTGCTGCGCGGTGTCACCATGGTGTACACCAACGGTAGTCCAATCAGCACTGGATTCACCGATGTTGCTGATACATTTGGCTGGTTTGGTATCGGTCGCCCGCTGGGCATCCCGACGCCGGTCTGGCTGATGGTGGTGGTGTTTGCGCTGGCGTGGTACATGCTGCATCACACCCGTTTAGGACGTTATATCTACGCGCTGGGCGGCAATGAGTCCGCGACGCGTCTGTCAGGTATCAGCGTTGATAAAGTTAAAATTATCGTCTACTCCCTGTGTGGTTTATTAGCGGCTTTAGCCGGCATTATCGAAGTGGCGCGTTTGTCCTCTGCGCAACCGACTGCCGGTACCGGTTATGAGCTGGACGCAATTGCCGCTGTGGTGTTGGGAGGAACCAGCCTGTCGGGTGGTAAAGGACGTATTGTAGGAACGTTGATCGGCGCGCTGATCCTCGGTTTCCTAAATAACGGTTTGAATTTATTAGGCGTCTCCTCCTACTACCAAATGATAGTCAAAGCAGTCGTGATATTGCTGGCTGTTCTGGTAGATAACAAAAGCAACAAATAACCTCCCCTACAGGAATTATGACCATGAATATGAAAAAACTGGCAGTTTGGGTTTCCGCAGCAGCAATTACCGCCTCTTTCAGCGCCAACGTATTGGCTAAAGACACCATCGCGCTGGTGGTTTCTACGCTGAACAACCCGTTCTTCGTTTCCATGAAAGACGGCGCGCAGAAAGAAGCTGACAAGCTGGGCTACAACCTGGTGGTGCTGGATTCCCAGAACAACCCGGCGAAAGAGCTGGCAAACGTGCAGGACCTGACGGTTCGCGGCACCAAGCTGATGCTGATCAACCCGACTGACTCCGACGCCGTGGGTAACGCCGTTGCCATGGCGAACCAGGCTAAGATCCCAGTGATCACCCTTGACCGTCAGGCAAGCAAAGGCGAAGTGGCAAGCCACGTGGCCTCTGATAACGCCTTCGGCGGCAAAATGGCCGGTGATTACATCGCCAAGAAAGTCGGCGAAAACGCCAAAGTTATTGAACTGGAAGGCATTGCCGGGACTTCCGTTGCCCGCGAACGCGGCAAAGGCTTCGCTCAGGCGGCTGAAAAGCACCACTTCACTATTCTGGCTAGCCAGCCGGCAGACTTCGACCGTACTAAAGGTCTGAACGTAATGCAGAACCTGCTGACTGCACACCCAGACGTGCAGGCGGTATTTGCTCAGAATGACGAAATGGCGTTAGGCGCGCTGCGTGCCTTGCAGACCGCGGGTAAAACCGACGTTCTGGTGGTAGGTTTTGACGGCACCGAAGATGGCATCAAAGCGGTTAACAGTGGCAAGATGGGCGCAACCGTGGCCCAGCGTCCAGACCAGATTGGTGTGATTGGCGTTCAGACTGCTGATAAAGTGCTGAAAGGCGAAAAAGTGCCTGCTGTTATTCCAGTAGATCTGAAACTGGTTGCACAGCCGTAATTGACAGACTCTGCGCCGCTCCTGTTGGGCGGCGCAACATGACTCAGGGAACGCAAATGGATACAGGTAAACTGGTGGTTCTCGGCAGTATCAATGCCGACCATATTCTCAATATCAATCAATTCCCTCAGCCTGGCGAAACGGTGATCGGTAAACAATATACCGTGGCTTTTGGCGGTAAGGGAGCTAACCAGGCGGTCGCCGCCGGGCGCGCGGGCGCGGATATTTCCTTTATCGCCTGCGTCGGTGATGATGATATTGGTGAGCGCGTTCGTCAGCAGTTGGCCAGTGACAACATCGATACTTCTCCCGTTGAGGCAATCGCCGACACCACTACCGGCGTGGCGCTGATCTTCGTTAATGCCGAAGGCGAGAATGTTATCGGTATTGATGCCGGTGCGAATAAAGCCGTGACGCCTGACTACCTGAATCGTTATCAACAGAATATTGTCGACGCCTCGGCGTTGCTGATGCAATTAGAGTCTCCGCTAGAAACCGTGATCGCTGCGGCTAAGCTGGCGAAGCAGCACGATACTCAGGTTATCCTCAATCCTGCTCCGGCCTGTGAACTGCCCGATGAACTCTTGTCGCTGGTGGACATGATCACGCCGAACGAAACCGAGGCCGAGCGCCTGACCGGCATTCAGGTGAATAATAATGAAGATGCCCAACGCGCCGCGAAAGCGCTGCATGATAAAGGCATCGAAACCGTGATTATCACGCTGGGCAGCAAAGGTGTGTGGCTAAGCCAGCACGGCGAAGGCAAGCAGGTCAGCGGTTTCCGCGTCAAAGCCGTGGACACCATTGCGGCCGGGGACACCTTCAACGGCGCACTGGTCACCGCCCTGCTCGAAGGCGCAGCCATGGACAAAGCCGTGCGTTTTGCTCACGCCGCCGCCGCCATTGCCGTGACTCGCCCGGGGGCGCAGCCTTCTGTGCCTTGGCGTAATGAAATCGACGACTTCCTTGCGCGTCAGGAGTCCTGATTGGCCACCATGAAAGATGTCGCCCGCGTCGCGGGCGTCTCAACCTCCACCGTCTCTCATGTCATCAACAACAATCGCTTTGTCAGCGAGGCTATCCGCGAAAAAGTCACCGCGGCGATAGACAGCCTCAACTATGCGCCTTCCGCCCTCGCCCGTAGCCTTAAACTGAACCAAACTCGGACGATTGGCATGCTGCTCACCGCCAGCAGCAACCCCTTCTATGCGGAAGTAGTGCGCGGCGTGGAGCGCAGCTGCTATGAACGCGGCTACAGCCTGATCCTCTGCAACACCGACGGCGACGCTGAGCGCATGAACCGCAGTATGGAAACCCTGCTGCAAAAGCGCGTCGACGGTTTGCTATTAATGTGTACCGAGAATCATCGGCCGTCGCAGGACGCCATCAGCCGCTATCCGTCATTACCTATTGTGATGATGGACTGGGCACCTTTTGGCGCGGCGAACGATGTCATTCAGGATAACGCTCTGCTCGGCGGCGTGATGGCGACGGAGTATCTGATTAGCCAAGGGTACCAGCGCATCGCCTGTATCACCGGCCCGCTGGATAAAACCACCGCCGTACAGCGACTGGATGGTTATCGTCAGGCCATGCAGCAGGCGGGACTGCCGGTGTTACCGGGTTATGAAGTGATTGGGGATTTCGAGTTTGCCAGCGGCCTGCCCGCCATGGAGCAGTTGCTCGCCCTGCCGCAGCGCCCCGAGGCGGTTTTCGCCAGCAACGACGCGATGGCGGTTGGAGTTTATCAGGCACTATATAAAGAAGGGCTGCGCGTGCCGGATGACATCGCGGTCATTGGCTATGATGACATTCAGCTGGCGCAATATATGACGCCGCCGCTGACCACCATTCATCAGCCGAAAGATTCACTGGGGGAACTGGCCATCGATGCGCTTTTGCATCGTTTGAAAGAACCTGAAGCTGAGCCTCAGGTTCTGGTCTTAACGCCAGAGCTAGTGGTGCGCGGCTCGGTTGGCTCAATCCACCGCTAACAGCAGGTTTTGGCATGCCAGCAGAGCACCCTCGGGATCACTGGCCAGAATGGCATCAACCAGGGCCTGATGGTATTCCAGCTTAATCACCTCATTCCCGGTGATGGCTCTAAAGTAGCTTTGATAAACCGAGCTGAACAAATTGGAGAATGAGGTCAGGAAGGGGTTCTTTCCGGCTTCATAGATAAGCTGGTGGAATTGGGTGTCGACTTTTATCCAGCGCTCGCGGTCAAAGCGATAATGCAGCTCCTTCATCTCCGCCATATATAAAGAAAGAAGTTCCTTCTGTTCCTTCGTCGCCGTAGTGGCGGCCAGTGCGCAAGCCTGGGGTTCGAGCGCGCGGCGCAAAATCACAAAGTGCGCCATCACCTGATCGAAGTTCTCGCGGGTCATCCACCAGTTCAACAGCTCCTGATCGAGGAAGTTCCAGTTTGATTGCGGCATCACCCGCGTCCCAATCCGTGGGCGGGGTAACAGCATCCCTTTGGCGGCCAGCGTTTTCACTGCTTCGCGTACCGCCGTCCGGCTTACCCCGAAAATATCACCCAATTCAATTTCACCGGGCAAGATGCTGCCCTCGGCATATTCAGCAGATAAGATGCGCTGGGCGATTTTCTCCGCCAATAGATAAGAAAGATTGCGCTGGGCGGCTTGTTGTTGGGCGTTAAGGGGCATTAAAAGGGCATCCTGAGATTCAGTGGTCTTATTATAGAAAAGAGTTTACCCCAGTGTTACGGGTCGAAAAGGCCATTTTGTGTAGAAAACTGGGTGATTGTTGTCCGTTTTTGCGATGTTTGTTGAAAAAAAGAACGGTCAGTAATTT